>JAJDCQ010000043.1 GCA_029260755.1 Planctomycetota bacterium
GCACGGAGCACTTCGGATGATGCCCCGTCGCGGACCAATCCCGGCGCTCCTTCTCTTGGCTCCCGTCGCCTCGCGTGACCGAGACCGAGAGGGAGCCATCCCTGGAGCCGGTCGGCTCGCGCGAGCCGGGATACGGCGCCCTCAGTCGCTTCTCCGTGTCTCCGTGCCTCCGTGGTGACATCATGCTCGCCGAAGGCGAGCCCATCGGACCTGAGCGAGGTTGATAGCCCATATGCGGGCTAGACGGAACAGGGCTAGACGAGCGTCGCGAGCACGTCCACCACCGCGCCGCTCCGCACCAGCCCGAGCACCCGGTCCATGTCGAAGCCGAGGGCGCGGTCCTCGTCGAGCGGGGGGACGTTGGCGTCGAGGAGCTCGAAGAGCGGCATCGTCGCTCGTCCGAGCTTCACCTCGGGCGCGCCCCGGAACCTGGCAGCCGCGACGCCGGTGAGGAGCTCGATCGCGACGACGCGCTCGGCGAGGTCGAGGACCGCGCGCGCCTTGTGGGCGGCGGCGAGGCCCATCGACACGTGGTCCTCGGTCCCCTCGCCGGTCGGGATCGAGTCGACGCTCGCGGGGTGGGCTCGGGTCTTCGCCTCGCTCACGAGGGCGGCGGCGGTGTACTGGGGGATCAGGAAGCCGCTCCGGAGGCCGGCCCGCTCGACGAGCAGGCTCGGCAGGCCGTTGCTCGCTCGCCCGTCGGTCAGGTGCGCGATGCGGCGCTCGCTGATGCTGGCCACCTCGACCAGCACGATCGCGATCAGGTCGAGGACGAACGCGAGCGGCTCGCCGTGGAAGTTCCCTCCGCTCACGACGGCGTCGCGGCACGCCTCGACGGTGAGCTCCGCCGGCGGGTCGGGCGGGAAGACGAGCGGGTTGTCGGTGACGGCGCCGAACTCGGCCTCGAGGACGCGCCGGGCGTGGTCGAGGTTCGCCCTGACGGCGCCGAGCACCTGCGGCGCGCACCGGTAGCTGTAGTCGTCCTGCACGGGCGGGCTCTCGGGGACGGCGAGCTCGACCTCGCCGATCGCCGCTGCAATGAACTCGCGCGCCCGCTCGCTGCCGGCCGGCAGGGCCGAGCCGAGCGTCATCTGATAGCAGCCGAGGAGCTCGCGCTTCGGTCCCGCGAGGGTCGCGTCGAGCGCGCGGAGGAGCTTCGGCCGGGCCGCCCGTGAGGTCGCCCAGCCGTCGGCGACGTCGAGGCCGGCCGACGCCATCGCGTCGTCGAGGATCTTGCGTGGCGTCGCGCGGATGGCCCGGAGCGCGCCGGCGGTCCGCTCGAGGCGGGCGCGGAGGTCGTCGACGAGGGCCGGGCCGCCGCCGTCGTCGTCATCGTCGTCGGCGGCCGCGGCCCCAGGGCGGCCGAGGTGCTCGATCGCGTCCTCGAGCTCGCGGACGGCGCGGTCGAGGCGCGGGAGCGAGAGCGGCATCGAGAGCACCTCGCTGCCGTCGATCGCCGCGCGGATCAGCCACGCGCTCTCCGCCTGGCCCGGCACCGGCCGGACGGCGTGGATCCGCGGGTCGAAGGCGTCGCGCACCCCCTTCTGCCCCTCGAGGGAGAGGGCGCAGCCGAGCTCGCTCGCGACGAGCGTCTCGAGCGCGTCCCACAGGACGAGGGCGCCGATCGCCGCCATCCCCTGCGTTCCGTTGATCAGCGCCAGCCCCTCCTTCGCGAGGAGGGTGACCGGCTCGATCCCGAAGCGATCGACGAGCGAGGCCGGCGTCGAGGGCTCGAACTCCGAGGGGCGGGCGGCCGAGATGAGCCCGGGGCGCGCCCGGCGCCCCCCCTCGATCCCGTCGACGTCCGCCGCGTCGCCGTCCTCGGTCCCGGTCGCGGCGCCGCCGCGATGAACTCGCCCCTCCGCCTCGCCCATGAGGACGAGGGCGAGGTGGCTGAGCTGGGCGAGATCGCCGCTCGCCCCGACCGATCCGCGCGAGGGGACGAGCGGGTAGACCGACGCGTCGAGCATCGCCGCGAGGCGCTCGACCAGCACCGGACGCACCCCCGAGAAGCCGCGCGCGATCGTGGCCGCCCGGAGGAACATCATCGCCCGGACGACGTCCTCGGGCAGGACGGGGCCGGTGCCGCACGCGTGGCTCCGGACGAGGTTTCGCTGGAGCGCCTCGACCTCATCGGCCCCGATGAGGACGTCGCGCTTCGGCCCGAACCCGGTCGTCAGCCCGTAGACCTTGGCGTTGGCGTCGATGAGGCGCTCGACGACGGCGCGGCTTCGCTCCATCCGGGACCGCGCGGCGTCGTCGAGGCGGACGCGCGCGCCGAAGCGGGCGACGGCGACGACGTCGGCGACCCGGAGCTCGCCCGAGCCGATCACGACCTCGGTCGTGGTGCGGGCGCGCTCTCGCTCGGCGAGGAGCTCGGTCAGCCAGGTCGACGAGGTCGCCATCAGGCCTTCACCTCATCGATGGTCGACCGGCCCCGGACGGCGTCGACGACCGCGTCCGCGGCGACGCGCCGGGTTCCTGCCTCGGCGCTCGGGTCGGCGACGACCACCTCCGCGCCGCCGGCGTCGACCTCGACGAACGTGGTCGCGCCGAGGGCGCGGGCGCGGGCCGTCCGGTCGCTCGCATCGGCTCGATGGGGCGCGGCGAGCTCGACGGCGGCGGGGATCCCGGCCGCGCGGAGGCGCGCCGCGACGGCGAGGGCGCCCGCGTGGTCGCCGGCCGTCGCGTCGGGGGCGGGCGCCGACAGGACGGCGACCACCGGCGCGGCCGGCGTCGCCGCCTCGGGCCGGGGCGCGGCCGCCGCGAGGCGTTCGAGGAAGAGCGCCAGGCCGAGGGCCGGCCGCGCCTCCCCGCCGAGGGCGGCGATCAGCCCGTCGTAGCGGCCGCCGACGGCCACCTCGGTCGGCGTGCCGATGCCCGGCACGTTCGCCTCGAGAACCAGCCCGGTGTAGTAGCCCATCCCGCGCGTCGCCGCCGGACGGAGGCGCGGGGCGAGGCTCGGATCGGCCGCGTCGATCGTCGCGGCGATCGCGTCGAGCTCGACGATCGCCCGGCGGGCGCGCTCGTCGTCGCCGGCGATCGCGGCGAGCGACTCGATCACGTCCGCGCGGCGCCCGGTCAGGGCGGCGAGGGTGGTCAGCGCGTCGCGCGTCTCGGCGGAGAAGCCGGCGACGTGCTCCCAGCGCGCGCGGTAGAGCGCGGTCGCGGCGCTCGCGAGGAGCGGCGCGAGGGCGCCTCCATCGGCGTCGCTCTGCTCGAGGCTCGTCGCGAGGGCCGCCGCGATCTGCTCGCGCACCTCGGTCACCGCGGCGCGGGCGGCGCCGTCGTCGATGCGCTCGGCGAGGGCGCCCGCGAATCGGTGGAGGTCGGCGGCGCGTCCGCCGAGCCAGCTCGGCTCCGCGATCCGGCCGGGGGCGGCGATCCGGTGGAGGCGGTCGAGCTGGGCGAGGAGCGTCTCGACGCGGTCGGGGTCGTCGATCTCGGGTCGCGAGGCGACGATCGCGCGGACGACCTCGGCGTGGCCGAGGCCGAGGACGGCGCCCGGCACGCCGGCGGCGTCGATGGCGGCCGCCGTGAGGAGGACCAGCTCGACGTCGGCGCGCGGCGCCGGCGCGCCGAAGACCTCGACCCCGAGCTGGTGGAACTCGCGGAGGCGCTGGTGAACGGCTCGCTCGTAGCGAAAGCAGGGGCCGGCGACGGCGAGGCGCTGCACCGGCGTCGACGACCCGAGCGCGCCCGAGGCGACGAAGCGCGCGACCCCGGCGGTGAGGTCGGGGCGCAGCGCCTCCTCGTGCTCGCCCTGGAACGTGAAGAGCCGGCTGCGGGCGTCGGCGCCGTAGCGCGCCTCGTAGAGCGAGAACGCCTCGAACACCGGCACCTGAACCCGTCGGTAACCGAACGCGGCGAACGTCTCGAGGACCGCCGCCTCGATCCGGCCGAGCCGGGCCACCTCGTCGGGCCCGACGTCCATCGTTCCGCGAGGTCGCTGAGGGATCGGCAAGGCGCGCTCTCTTCGCTCCGGGAATCGGCGGATCATAGATGCGGCCCAGTTCCGCGGCAAGCCCTTCGCCGCGACCGGCTTTGGGGGGTGCGCCGGGGGACTCCATCGGGGAATCCCTTCGGGCGGCGCGGGCCGGAGCTCGGGCCCGACGCGACGCCCGGGAGCCGCGCGGGCCGCGGGCGCCGGCGCTCCTTCTCGTTGCTGGATCTCCGGCCGGCGGCGGCCCGTGAAGGCGCACGCAGACGATGGCCGGAACCTGTCGCAAGCGCACGCAGCGCGTGAATTTCCACATTTGCGCCGCATCGCGTCCACGCCCCCCTTCACACGGTTGACACCTAGGGGCCGACCGCTATGGTGGTCGTCCCGCTGGCTCTCGGAGCCCGGTGTCGTACCCCGGCGCGCGGGTCCCGCTCGGACTTGCCTCGCGTCGGCTCGCCGTCTGGAATCCGGATCGGTCGTCGCCTCCATCGCCCGGCCCCTTCGAGGCCCGCGACGGAGGATCATCGGGAGGCGCATCATCGTGAGCGTCCGTACGAGGTCCACCTACCCCGCCGTCCTGCTCATCGCGTGCTCGGCGCTGCTGCTCGCGCTCGTCACGCTGCCGAGCTGCGGGGTGAGCACCCATCCCAGCACCATGAGCTACCCGCACGCGGTGCTGCTGATCCCGCCCCCGGGCACCAAGGGCGGGGCGGCGTCGACGCATCGCGTGTCGACGCGCGAGGACGGCGTGGTCGTCTGGGTGGAACAGCGCCTGCCGCACGCCGAGGGCGACCCCGACGAGGCGACCGACGAGCGCCTCGCGAACCTCACCACGACGACGCTCGTCGAGGGTGAGGCGCCGAAGGAGTCGAAGTCGCAGGCGCCCATCAAGACCGTCACGAAGACCTGGCGCACGCCCGAGGTGAGGACCATCGAGCTCTGCCCCGACGGGACGGTCCGCACGACGATCGAGCCGGGGCGGATTCGCGGGACGCGCACCCGCGTCTTCCCGGAGGGTTATCCCTCGGTCGCGCTCGGCGAGGCGTTCCGGACGGAGACGACCCTCGGCGGCGAGACCCTCACCACCGAGACCCGGATCGACGGCACCGTCGTCACGACCCGGACGGGTTCGACGGTGATCGAGTCGATCCCCGACGGCCGGGGCGGCTACGAGACGACCGTGAACGCGCCCGAGACGGTGATCATCACCCGTCCGCCCGAGCGCGGCTCGCACACCGCCGCCGACGGCTCGACCTATGCGGTCTCGGTCGAGGGCAAGGGCGCCGAGCGCAAGCTCGTCGTCTCGGTGACGACGCCGTCGCGCCCGAGCGCGCGCCACGACGGCTCGACCAGGATCAACCGGCTGCTCGAGCTGCCGACCTACAAGCTCGAGGTGCCGCTCGCCGAGCCGACCGACGAGCCGAAGGTCGGCAAGGCCGAGGTCCACGGCCTCGAGGTCGTCGAGAAGACCACGATCTCGGGGAGCGGCACGGTGACCGTCGTCCGCGAGGCGACGTCAGGGAAGATCGATGCGGCGCCCGACGCGCACGTCGGCTTCGCGTCCATCACCGGCCAGATCGACGGCTCCCTCCAGATGTACTTCGGAACGCCGACCGCTCCGTTCGTCCTCGGATACGGCGACGACATCGAACGGAAGGCGCTCGCCATCGGGCGCGACCAGTTCCGCGTCAACTGCGTCCACTGCCACGGCATGTGGGGCGCGGGCGACGGGCCGACCGCGCCGTTCCTGAACCCGCGGCCGCGCGACTTCCGTCGCGGCGTGTTCAAGTTCCGCTCGACGCCGGTCGGGACCAAGCCGACGCACGCCGACCTCGTCCGGATCATCAAGCGCGGCGCGCACGGGACGATGATGCCGGCGTTCGATCGGCCCTGGGACGTCGACGTCGACGCGCTCGCCTGGTACGTCCAGTACCTCTCGATGCGCGGCGAGCTCGAGGGGCTGCTCTTCAACACCTACCTCCAGAACGAGATGCTCGAGCCCGACGACGTCTCCGGCAACTTCGAGTACGTCACCGAGGCGTGGATGGACGGGGCCCCCGACGCCGTCGTCGAGGTCGGCGCCGCCGTCGACATCTCGACGCCCGAGCTGCTCGCGGCCTCGATCAAGCGCGGCGGCGACCTCTTCCGGGACGGGAAGACCGGCAACTGCCTCAGCTGCCACGGCCCGAACGGCGCCGGCGACGGCGACGACACGTCCTCGTTCGTCGATGACTGGGGCTACCCGCTCCCGCCGGCGAACCTGACCAAGGGGCAGTTCCGCGGGGGCTCGCGGCCGATCGATCTCTACATGCGGATCGCGAGCGGGATCTCCGGAACCAAGATGCCGGGATACGCCGGGTCGCTCGTGCTCTACGTCTGCGCGGAGCACGGCACCAAGAACGCGAAGCCGGAGTGCTCGGCCGAGGACTGCGAGGAGGACATCGAGGAGTCGAAGTCCTACGAGCAGATCTGGGATCTGGTGAACTTCGTGAAGAGTCTGCCTCGCGAGGCGGCGCGGTAGCGAACGGTCGGAAACACGCGCGGCGGCGCGGGAGCGCCGCCGCCAGCCCCCGAATCGTCCGGGCGCGCACGCGGCCCGGGCAGTGAGGCGAGACGGAGTCTCGCCGGGAGAGAGCCGGTGGATAAGGCGTGGGGAATCCTGTTCCTGGCCGCGGCGGTCTTCTCGATCGCCATCTTCGCCTACGCGCCGTCGCAGGGCTGGTGGTTCCCGGAGGACGTCAGCACGCACGGCCACGAGATCGACAAGCTGTTCTACGTCATCCTCGCCGTGACGGGGCTGGCGTTCGTCGCGACCCAGGCCGTCCTGTGCTTCGTCGTCTTCCGCTACTCCGGTCTCCGGAGGGGCGAGAAGGGGACGTTCATCCACACGATTCACTGGCTCGAGTACCTGTGGACGTTCGTGACGGCCGCCGTCCTGGCGTGGATCGCGTTCGTTCAGGTCGACGCGTGGGCGAACATCAAGTTCAAGACGCGGGCTCCGGACGTGAAGACGCACGCCCACGTGATGGCGGGGCAGTTCGAGTGGCGGATCACCTACCCGGGCTTCGACGGCGAGTTCAACACCGTCGATGACGTGATGGGCCTCAACCAGCTCCACATCCCGGTCGAGTCGCCGATCCTGGTCGACCTCGAGAGCCGCGACGTCCTCCACAGCTTCTTCCTGCCGAACTTCCGGATCAAGCAGGACGCGGTCCCCGGCATGGTGATCCCCGTCTGGTTCACGACGAAGCCGGGGACCGAGGACAGCTACGAGATCGTCTGCGCCGAGCTGTGCGGCTGGGGCCACTACAAGATGAAGGGCATGGTCTTCGTCCACCCGAAGGAGACCGTGGACCTCGAGGCGCTCAAGGCGGAGGTCGCCGAGCTCAAGGAGCAGCTCGACGGCTTCGCCGCCGACGCGGCCGAGAAGCCCGACAAGAAGAAGCGTCTCGAGGTCGAGCGCGCCTGGACCAAGCAGCTCGGTCGGCTCGGGCGCTTCACCGAAAACCCCGGCCTCCACCTCTCGTTCGAGGACTGGCTGAAGAAGGCGCACGAGGAAGCGAACGCGGTCGCGCTCGAGGACTGAGCGCGGCGGGGCGATCACGCATCACCCACCGTAAGGCAACAGAGGAAGCGATGGCGGAATCACAAGCGTCGGCCGCGACCCACGGGGCGCACGTCGAGGAGCACGAGCCCGAGTACGAGCTCGGATTCGTGCGGAAGTACATCTTCTCGACCGACCACAAGATCATCGGCATCCAGTTCCTGTTCACGACGCTGTTCTTCTTCCTCATCGGCGGGCTGTTGGTGCTCGCGGTGCGGTGGCAGCTCGCGTGGCCGTGGTCGAACATGCCGATCTTCGGACCGCTCGTGTTCGGGAGCGAGGGCGGACAGATCTCGCCCGAGTTCTACACGATGGCGTTCACGATGCACGCCTCGATCATGATCTTCATGGTCGTGATCCCGATCCTCGCGGGCGCGTTCGGGAACTTCATCATCCCGCTCCAGATCGGCGCGCGGGACATGGCCTTCCCGAAGCTGAACATGTTCAGCTACTGGTTCATGTGGCCGGCCATGTGCTGCTTCGTCGCCAGCTTCTTCGTCGAGGGCGGCGCGGCCGCGAGCGGCTGGACGAGCTACCCGCCCCTCTCGAGCGTCTGGAGTGCGGCGCCGGGCTCGGGCATGGGTCAGACCCTCTGGCTGACCGGCGTGTCCTTCGTCGGCGTCAGCTCGCTGATGGGGTCGCTCAACTACATCACCACGATCGTGACGATGCGCTGCCCGGGCATGACGCTCTTCCGGATGCCGCTCACGACCTGGTCGCTCTTCATCACCGCGATCCTGCAGGCGTTCGCGCTCCCCGTCCTGACGGCCGCGCTCGTCATGCAGATCATGGACCGGCTCGCCGGCACCGGCTTCTTCATCCCGCCCGAGCTCGTCGTCAACAACGTCGAGGCGAGCGGGACCGGCACGGGCGGGCAGCCGATCCTCTGGCAGCACCTGTTCTGGTTCTACTCCCACCCGGCCGTCTACATCATGATCCTGCCGGCGATGGGCATTAACTCCGACGTGATGGCGACCTTCGCTCGCAAGCCGATCTTCGGCTACAAGCCGATGGTCTACGCGATCTCGGGAATCGCCGGGCTCGGCTTCATCGTCTGGGGCCACCACATGTTCCAGAGCGGGATGAACCCGTATCTCGGAACCGCCTTCATGATCTCGACGATGTTCATCGCGCTGCCGAGCGCCGTGAAGGTCTTCAACTGGCTCGGGACGCTCTGGGGCGGAAACATCCGCTTCACCGCCGCGATGCTGAACGCCGTCGCGTTCGTCTCGACGTTCATCATCGGCGGCCTCAGCGGCATCTTCATGGCGGCGACGCCGGTCGACATCCACATCCACGACACCTACTTCATCGTCGCCCACATCCACTACGTCCTGTTCGGCGGCAGCGTGTTCGCGATCTTCGCCGGGATCTACTACTGGTATCCGAAGATGTTCGGGCGCCACATGAACGAGCCGCTCGGGAAGCTCCACTTCTTCCTGACGTTCACGTTCGCCAATCTGGCGTTCTTCCCGATGCACCTGCTCGGCGTCGCCGGCTTCCCGCGCCGCCTGGCGGATCCGTATCACTACATCACCTTCAAGCACCTCCTCGGGCTGAACCAGTTCATCACGGTCTGCGCGATCTGCCTCGGCCTCACCCAGCTGATCTTCATGTTCAACATCATCATCAGCCTGATCGGCGGGAAGAGGGCCGGGAAGAACCCCTGGGACAGCAACAGCCTCGAGTGGCAGGCCGACAGCCCGGCCCCGCACGGCAACTGGGGCCCGAGCCTGCCGGTCGTCCACCGCGGGCCGTACGAGTACAGCTCCCCCGAGGTTCAGGAGGACTGGCTCCCGCAGACCCGTGACCTGAACGCGGAGAAGGCCTCGTCGTGACCGACCCCCGCGGGGGAGCCGGCCGCGAGGGCTCCCCTCCTTCGGGACTCGCCACCGAGACGGCGGAGACGCCCGAGGACACCGGCACCGGCCGGTGGCCCGCGCGTCTCGCCGTCATCACGGCCGCCCTCACCCTCGTGCTCATCGTGAGCGGGGGCGTCGTGACGAGCCGCGAGGCGGGCATGGCGGTGCCCGACTGGCCGACCACCTACGGCCACAACATGTTCACCTACCCGTGGTCAGCGATGGTGGGCGACATCTTCTACGAGCACGGTCACCGGCTGCTCGGGACGCTCGTCGGGATCACGACGATCCTGATGTGCGTCACCCTGCTCCTCGGCCGAGCGCCTGTCTCGGTCAAGTACCTCGGCGCCCTCGCCGTCGTCGGCGTCAGCGTCCAGGGAGTCCTCGGCGGCCTCCGGGTCACCGAGAGCAGCGTGACCCTGGCGATCGTCCACGGCTGCACCGCGCAGGCCTTCTTCGGGCTGCTGGCCGTCATCATCGCGTTGACCCGCCGGCGCCCGCTCGCCCGCCTCCGCCGTGACGACGACCCCAAGGATCCGGGCGCTCGCAAGCTCGGTTTCGTGGCGATCGCTCTGGCCGGACTGATCTACCTCCAGGTCATCTCCGGGGCGGTGACCCGGCACCTCGGCGAGCAGCTCGCCGGCGCCGTCCACCTCCATCTCCTGATGGCGTTCGTGGTGGTCGCGGGCGTGATCCTGGTCGCGATCGCGGTGAGCGACGCCCTCTCGCGCCAGAAGGACGGCGATGCGTGGCGGAGCGACGTCGCCGGAGCGACGATGCTGCTGGGCGGGGCGCTCTGCGCGCAGGTCGTCCTCGGCGTCGGCGCCTGGTCGATGACCGCCAAGGCGCGCCTCAGCGCGATCGAGCCGCCCCTCGAGGTCGCGTTCACGGCCGCCCACGTGGCCGTCGGCGCGATCCTCCTCGCGACGGCCCTGTTCCTCGCGGTGCGGCTCCGGATCGAGCCGGCCCCCGCGCCCGCGCTCGGCCCGACCGGCGGGGACGGGGGCGCGGCCTGCGATGGCGCCCCGTCGTCCGCGGCGGCCTCCGAGATCGCCCCCGACGCCGGCACCCCGGCGCGCGCCGGAGGCCTCGACGCCTCGCCGAGCGCGCGGGTCGCGATGGGGGTGGCCTGATGAGCCTGCAAGCCACGAGCGGGCGCGCCGCGATCGCCGCCCCGATCGAGCCCCCCGCCGCATCCGTCACGGATCCGGGTCTCGTCGTGGACGTGCTCGCGATCGTGCGGCCGCGGATCGCCGTCCTGTCGCTCGGGACCGTCGCCGTCGGCGCCGTCGCCGGGGCGGGCGGCCTGCCCGATCTCGGCCTCCTCGCGGCGACCCTGCTCGGCTCGGGCCTGGTGGCCGCGGGCAGCAGCGCGTGGAATCAGCTCCTCGAGCGGGACGTCGACGCGCGGATGGAGCGCACCCGGAACCGGCCGCTTCCGACCGGGCGGATGCGCTCGGCCGACGCGTTCGGGATCGGGCTGCTCGCGACCGCGGCCGGCCTCGGCCTGCTCGTCGCGACGGCGGGACCGCTCGCGGCGGCCGTCGCCGCCGCGATCGTCGTCCTCTACGTCGGCGTCTACACCCCGCTCAAGCGGGTGACGTCGCTGAACACGGTGGTCGGCGCGATCCCGGGGGCTCTGCCGCCGCTGATCGGCTGGGCCGCCGTGCGCGGAGAGCTCGGCGCCGGCGCCTGGGCCCTCTTCGCGATCGTCTTCTTCTGGCAGTTCCCGCACTTCCTCGCGATCGCCCGGCTCTGCCGCGACGATTACGCGCGGGCGGGCCTGCGGATGTTGAGCGTCGTCGACGCGGAGCGAGAGGGGCCCGGAATGATCGGGCTGCAGGCGGCGAGCTTCGCCCTCGTTCTGTTGCCGGCGAGCCTCTGGCCGGCGGTCCTCGGCGTGGCCGGGCCGTCCTACTTCATGGGAGCGCTGGTCCTCGGAGTCGCCTTCCTCGTCGTCTCGATCGCGTTCGCGGTCCGGAGCGACGAGGGCAACGCGCGGCGGCTCCTGCGGGCGAGCGTTCTGTACCTACCCGCGCTGTTCGCGTTCTTGGTGTTGGATCTACCGGCCGTCGCCTGATGGGCGTTTTCGCCCCGACGACGGTCCTGGGGGAGCGATCGAGATGAGCCACGGAGCCTCGTCCGGCCTCGAGGGTGACCTCAAGATGCCGCTCAGCAAGGCGAAGTTCGCGATGTGGCTGTTCCTGGCCACCGAGATCATGTTCTTCGCGGGCCTGCTGGGCACCTACATCGTGCTTCGCGCCGGAAACCCGGGCGTGTTCGGGCTGCCGTACACCGGCTGGGACGTCATGTGGTGGCTTCCGGCCATCAACACGGTGGTGCTGATCACGAGCAGCTTCACGATGGTGAAGGCCGTCAGCGCGGTCCAGAAGGGGAGCGCGAGCGGCGTCAGCTTCTTCCTCCTCGCGACCGCGCTCCTCGGCTGCGTCTTCATGGCGATCAAGTTCTACGAGTACGGGTACAAGTTCGACCACGGGATCTACCCGAGCACGAACGTCTTCTACACCTGTTACTTCCTCACGACCGGTCTCCACGGGCTGCACGTGGCCGGCGGGATCGTGGTGATCTTCTGCCTGTTCATCAAGGCGATGCTCACCGGATACCCCCGGAACTCCGAGACGGTGGAGATCATCGGCCTCTACTGGCACTTCGTCGACCTCGTCTGGATCTACCTCTTCCCGCTCGTCTACCTCCTGTAGCGAGCGAGCGACGAACGACCCGAGGAACGATCCGAGAACGGCGCCGACCGCCGAGGAGAGGAAAGAAGAGATGGCCCACGACCAAGACCAAGCCCACCCGAGCGAAGCGACCTACTTCAAGGTCTTCGCGTCGTTGATGATGCTCACCGTCGTGACGGTGCTCGTCTCGCGCGTCCACCTCGGAGCGGTCGGCAACATCGTGGTCGGCATGGCGATCGCAACGGTGAAGGCGTCGATGGTGGCGTTGATCTTCATGCACCTCTGGTACGAGGTGGGCAAGTGGAAGATCGTCATGCTCGTGCCGCCGTGCATCCTGTTCGCCGTGATCGTCTTCGCGCTCACGCCCGACGTCGCCTACAAGCCGACGCACGCCGCCCCGCTGGCGGCCGAGTCTCACGCGGCGGACGCCGGGCACGAGGCCGACGCCGGCGCCGGGCACTGAGCCCGACCGCCATGCTTCGACGCACCCGATGCCTCGTCCTGATCGCCGCGCTCGTCGCGAGCGCGGGGCTCGGCTGCCCCGACCCGGGGCCGGCCGCATCGGGGGAGGGCGCGGCGAGCCGGCCGGCGGTGCCCGATCGTCTGGGCGTGGTCCCCGACTTCGCCCTCACCGACCAGAAGGGCGCCGCGCTCGGAAAGGGCGACCTGTCCGGCAAGGTGTGGGTCGCCTCGTTCGTGTTCACGCGATGCGCCGGCCCGTGCCCACGGATCATGGCCGTCTGCGGGGAGCTCCAGGACTCCCTCTTCGAGCTCCCGGGGGCTAGCCCCGAGACCCTCCGCCTCGTCTCGTTCTCGGTCGATCCCGATCACGACTCGACCGCGGTGCTCGCCGCCTGGGGCGAGAAGCTCGGCGTCGATGCCGGCCGCTGGCATCTGCTGACCGGCGAGCGCGCGGCGATCGATGCCACCGTGCGGGACGGCTTCCATCTCGCGATCGCGCGGGCGGAGGACCCGAGCGTCGACGCCAGCATGGCGGTCACCCACAGCACGCGTCTCTGCATCGTCGATGGCGAGGGCGTGATCCGCGGGTACTATGACGTGGACGACCCGGCCACCCTGGCGGCCGTGCGTCGGAAGGTGAAGGCTCTCCTCGGAGCACGCTCATGAAGCCGGCGCTGACCCTCACCCTCGTGCTCGCCGTCGTCCTCGCGCTGATGGGCGCCCTGCCCGTCGTCGCGGAGGCGTGCCCGAGCTGCAAGGCGGGCGTCGCGACCGACAAGTCCTCGGGGCCGAACCCGGTCGACGGCTACTTCTACAGCATCATCTTCATGGCGAGCCTGCCCTTCGTCCTGATGGGCTTCATGGGTTTCATCATCTGGCGCGCGCAGCGCGCCGGCGCCCCCATCGACGGCATCGCGAGCTCCTGATCGGCGCGTCGTGAGCGCCCGAGACGCGAGCGGCGCCGAGGGCAGCTCCGACGACCGCGCCCTCGCCGTCGCGGCGGCCGCGGGCGACCGAGACGCCTTCGCCCGCCTCGTCGGCCTCTACCAGAACGTCGTCGCCGCCATCTGCTGGCGGATGACCTACGACCGCCACCTCGCCGCCGACATCACGCAGGACGTCTTCGTCCATCTCTGGGGCCGGCTCGACCGCTACGACGCCGAGCGTCCCTTCCGGCCCTGGTTCCTCCGCCTCGCCACCAACGCGGCCATCAACGCGATCAAGAAGCGCCGGAACAAGGCCCGCGAGCGGAGCCTCGACAGCCTCGGGCGGGGACCGGGAGCCGACGCCGACGATCGCCGCCTCGAGCTGCCCGACGAGACCGCCGCCGACCCGGCCGACGACGCGGCCGGCGCCGAGGTCCGCGCCGCGCTCCGGGCCGCCGTCCGCGAGCTCTCCCCGACCTACGCGGCGGTCGTCGCCCTCCACTACCTCGAGGGCAAGACGGTGAACGAGGTGTCGGAGCTGCTCGGGATCCCATCGGGGACGGTGAAGATCCGGCTCTTCCGGGCGCGGGCGATCCTGAAGGAGAAGCTGGCGCGGTGGGAGGAGAGGCCGTGAGACTCGGCGCCGACCGGATCAGTCCGCGCCATCCGCGTCATCCGCGGTTCCGCTCTCTCTCGAGCGCTGAAGGAAAAACGAACGGGAACCGCGGATGACGCGGACTGCGCGGATTGCGAGCTGCCAGGCGCGCAGTTCATTGCCGACGCCTGCGCTCCCGCCCGTTCCGGGAACAGGAGTCTCGGGCGGGGCGCCGCGACGCGACGCGTCGGCAATGGCTCGGCGACGCCCGAACCAATCCGTGCAATCCGCGAAATCCGCGGTTCGGTCTCTGTCGGCGTTGAATCAGTGGGAACCGCGGATGACGCGGATTGCGCGGAATGCGAGTTGCCAGCGTTCCGGTTCATTGCCGTTGCGCGGGCCGTTCCAGGAACACACGTGGTTGCCCGGTCGGTATAGAGGCCACAGATTTCACATCACAGATTGCACAGATTTCGAGCTGCCGAAGGCGGTCGTTCCCGATGCCTACGAGCCGTTGGCTGGCAACGGCAACGACACGGGGCGACCCGCGGCAATCTGTGTAATCGGTGAAATCTGTGGCCTAACCCGACTGCACCGACGACGCCTCGCAGAGTAAGAGCAGACTGTTCCAAGGAACCACGGACTCCCCAAGAAACCCCGAAACCAACGCCCCCGCCAAATCGGTATTGGACGGAGGAGGGAGCACAGCCTCACGCTGCGCGAGACCGAGAGACGCATGATGCGTGACTGCAAAGAGATGAGACGCGCGATCGATCGGCGGACGGCCGGGGCGGCCGGACTCGTCTCCGACCTCGACCCGAACGATTCCCTGCCGGCCGCCGTCCTCGACGACCACCTCGCCGCCTGCGAGGCGTGTCGGGCCTACCGGGCCGGGCTGCAGCGGGTCGACCGCCTCCTCGCCTCCGAGCTGGCTCCGACGGTCGGAGCCGAGCTGCTCGACGGCATCCTCGCGGGCGTCGGCGACGCCGCGGTCGACCGGGTGTGTCGGGACGCGCGCGTCGTCCTCGACGAGCGGACCGCCTTCGAGGCGGGCCTCACGCCTACCGCTCCGTCCGCCGATCCCGCCGTCGACGTGCACCTCGCCGGCTGTGTCCCGTGCCGCGAGTACGCGGCCCAGATGGCGCGGGTCGACGCGATCCTCACGACCGAGCCCGACGCCCGCGCGACGGCCGCCCTCACCGACGGAGTCCTCGCGGCGATCGGCGGCAGCGATGAGGCCGGCTGCGATCGTCTCCGGCGCGCCCTCGACGAGCGGACCGCGGCCGCCACCGGGCTGGTCGACGCGCCGGCTCCCGCTCCCGCGCTCGACGCGCACCTCGACGTCTGCGCCGCGTGCCGCGCGCACGAGGCCGCCCTCGCCCGGGTCGACGGCCTCCTCGCGACCGAGCCGACGCCGCCGGCGCCCGCCGATCTCGTCGACCGCGTCCTCCGCGCGATCCCGGGCGTCGTGTTCGCCGCCCGACCGCTCCCCGCGTCGGTCCGCTGGCTCCGGGCCGCGGCCGGAGTCGCCATTGCCGCCTGCGTGATCGCGGTCGCCGTCCTCGCCCAGACGCGCGAGGGGCTGCGACGCGAGGTCGCCCAGATCTCGCGCCCGTTCGTCGAGGCCGCCCCGAGCTCCGACCTCGCCCGATGGGTCTCGCCGGGCGCGAGCATCGGCGAGCTCCGCGCCATCGACGTCCCGAGCCTTCGCGAGGTCGTCAGCGACGCCAACGCGAGGGCGAACGGGGCGGTCCGCGGCGTCGCGCGCCTCTCCGAGCCGCTCGAGGAGCGGGGCCTCATCCCCGAGGGGCGGGTCGGCTCGATCCCGCTTCCGCTGCTGCTGCTGCTGCTGCTCGCCCTCGCCGTCGCCAACATCCCGTTGCTCCGGGCCCGGTCGCACCGGGCTCTCTCCGGTCCCGAGGAAGGGAACGATCGATGCTGACCACGACCCGCCTGGCGCTCGTCGCCCTGCTCGCTCTCCTGCTCCTGGCAGCGGCGCCGATGCCCGCGCTGGCTCAGGATCCCGAGCCGGCGCCCGCGGACGCCGACGACGACCCCGCCGAGCCCGATCCGGCCGCCGCCGCCGATGCGGACACTCCCGATGCAGACGCCGCGGATGCGGATGACGACGCCCCGGCCGGACGCCGCCGCGTCTTCCGGCGGCTCGACGAGAACGGCGAGAAGCAGCCGCCCGCCGTCGAGGAGCTCGTCGGCGCGCTGATCTGGATCACGGCGCCGTTCCTCCTCTTCTTCGTCGGCCTCGCCTGGAACCTGTTCCTCTGCGTCCTCGCCCCGCGCAAGACGAGCCAGCTCGCCCTCGTCCTCGACGCGAACCCGGTCCGCTCCTTCCTGGTCGGCTTCGTGAACGTGCTCGGCCTGCTGATCCTCTGCGCCGTCTTCGGCGCCGAGGGGCTCGACGTCCCCGCCCTCTCGATCCTCACCTTCTTCCTCCTCGCGGGCCTCGCCGCCGCCGGCTTCCACGGGATGGCGCGCCTGATCGGCACCCGCCTCTCCGAGCAGAGCGGCGCCGGGTGGTCCGAGCCCTTCGCCCTGATCGTCGGCTGGTTCATCATCGCCTTCGTCTGCCTGATCCCGGTGATCGGCTGGTTCCTCGCGATCTGGTGGACGTTCCGCGGCGTCGGCGCGGCCGTCCTCGTCCTCGTCGGCGCGGCCCCCGAGCCGGGACCGCGCCCGCGTCGCGCGCCGACCCTCTGATCGATCGCGCGCCCCACGAGGCGGCCACGGGGTAGAATCACCCCGTGGCCGAGCCTCGTCCCCTGATCGACGCGCTCATCGACTCGCCTCGCGACGCGCCGCCCGCGGCGGCCGTCGAGCGGCTCGTCGCCGCCGGCGTCTCGCCCGCGGCGCTCGAGGCGGCCGCCCTCCGCGACGTCGCCGCCGCGGTCGGCGACGAGGGCCGTCGCCTCCTGACGGTCCTCGTCGAGGCGGCCCTCGGCGGGCAACTCCTCGACGCGCCTGACGCCGGGCTCGCCCTCCGCGGGATCGCCTCGCTCATCGAGCGGGAGCACGAGGACGGCGACATCGCGCGGGCGACCGTGCTCTGCGCGGCCGCCGAGGAGCCGACCGTCCTCGGGCGCCTCGTCCGCCTCCTCGGCCAGGCGCCGCCGTGCACCGAGAGCCTCGTCCGCGACGGGGAGGCGCTCGCCGCCGCCCTCGCCGCGTCGGGGTCGATCGACGTGGCGGCGGACTCGGGGCCCGCCCGGGTCACGCGCCACCGCGAGGCGATCGTGGACGCCCTCGCCGCGGCCGGCCCCGGCGAGGACGCCGCCGCGACCGTCCTCGCCCGCCATCGCCGCGCCGAGACCCTGTCGATCTTCGCGCGCGAGTTCGTCGCCGGCGAGACGATCGGCGGGACGGGCCTCGCCCAGAGCGACCTCGCCGACGCGGTCATCGGGATCGCCCTCGGCGTCGCCGCCGGCGCTTCGCCCGACGCGGTCCTCGAGGCGAGCGGCACGCCCGGCTTCTGCGTCCTGGCCCTCGGGAAGCTCGGCGGCCGCGAGCTGAACTACAGCAGCGACGTCGACCTCGTCTACGTCTTCGACGACGACGGCCTCGACACCGCCGCCGCCGGCGAGGCGTCGTGGCGCTGGGAGAAGCTCACCCGAGCCCTCGGTCGGATCCTCAGCCGCCAGACCGACGCGGGACCGATCTTCCGCGTCGACACGCGCCTGCGTCCCGACGGCGCCGCCGGCCCGCTCGTCCGCGGCGGCCGCTCGCTCCTGCGCTACCTCGAGCAGCGCGGCCGGGCGTGGGAGCGTCAGGCGTGGCTCCGGGCGCGTCCAGTCGCGGGCGACCTCGACCTCGGGCGGCGCATCACGTCGGGCCTCGCCCCGTTCGTGTTCGACCGGCCGCTCGAGTCCGACGCGATCGGCGAGATCATCCGGCTCCGTCGGCGGGTGAAGGACCGCGCGAGCGGCGGCGGCCTCGGCGCTCGCGGCGAGGCCGCCGTCACCGACGACATCAAGGAGGGGCCGGGCGGGATCCGGGACTGCGAGGCGTGCGTCCAGTTCCTCCAGCTCCTCCACGGCGGCGCCGATCCGAGCGTGCGGTCGCGCGGGACGCTCGACGGGGCGAGCCGCCTCCTCGCCGCGCGTCTCCTCTCCGAGAACGAGGCCGACGCGATCGTCGAGGCCTACGCCCTCCAGCGCCGCCTCGAGCACGCTCTCCAGACCGAGCGCACCCGCGAGAGCTGGCGACTGCCGCCGCCGGGTCCCGTCCGCCGGCGCCTCGCCCGGCGCCTCGGCTTCGACGACGAGGCGAGCTTCGACGCGCGGGTCGGCCGCGTCCGGGCGCGCGCGGCCGAGGTCGTCCGCGGTCTCCTCGACGGCCTGTTCGGCTCTGAGGGTCGTCACGAGCAGAGGAGCGCGCCGGAGAGCGACCTCGTCCTCGCGCCGTCCCCCTCGCCGACGACCAAGGCGAGCGTCCTCCAGGCGCACGGGTTTCGAGACCCGGCGGGCAGCCACCGGCATCTCGTCGGGCTCGGCCGGGAGGACAACCCGCTCCTGCGGGCGAGCCGCCGCGCGCAGACCTACCTCGCCGGCGTCGCCCCGAAGCTGCTCGCCGCGATCGGGAAGACGCCCGACCCCGACCGGACGCTCCTCGACCTCGGACGGATCACGTCCACCCTCGGCGCCAAGGCGACCTTCCTCCAGCTCCTCGCGGCCGACCGCGACGCGCTGCAGCTCTTCGTCGAGCTCGCGAGCACCGGCGGCGCCCTCGTCGAGACCCTCTGCCGCCACCCGGGTGTCTTCGACGAGGTGCTCGACCGGCTCCAGGCCGCGCGACCGACCGACGCGACCGAGCTCGGCCGGGAGCTCGACGAGGAGGCGCGCCGGGCCGCCGACCCGAGCCGGGCGATCATCGAGCGGCGCGCGATCGAGCTCCTCCTCATCGGGATCCGCGACATCGCCGGCCGCGCCAACGCAGCGAACACGATGCGCGACCTGAGCACCCTCGCCGAGGCGGTCCTCCGCGCCCGGCTCGGGCTCGTCCGGCGCGCCGAGCCCGGCGGCGACGAGCGAGCGGACGACGGGTTCGCCGTGATCACGGTCGGGCGACTCGGCAGCCGCGAGATGCTCTACGCCTCGGACCTCGACCTCGTCTTCGTCACCGACCCCGCCCGGGCCGCCCTCCCCGGCGCGGAGGCGGCCGTCCGATTCGAGGCGCGCGCCCAGGCGCTCACCCGGCTGATCGGCCAGCCGGGGATGGGGCTGCTGCCGAACCCGGTCGACGCGCGGCTCCGCCCGATGGGGAGCAAGTCCAACCTCGCCGTCACTCGGAGCAGCCTGCGCGACTACCTCGTCGGCGACGCGATCCCCTCGGCGCGCCTCTGGGAGCGGCTCGCCTTCACCCGCGCCCGGGCCGTCGCCGGCGACCCGGGCCTCGGGGCCGAGGTCGACGGGACGATCCGCGAGGCGATCCTCGAGCGCGACGCGCCCGACGAGGTGTGGCGCGAGACGCTCTCGATGCGCCGCCGGCAGGTCGCGACGACCCGCGGCCGCGACCTCAAGCGCGGTCACGGCGGGCTCGCCGACGTCGAGTTCCTGGCCGCCGCCCTCGCCCTGACCCACGGACGCGGCCACCCCGAGCTGCTCGCCCAGCACACCAAGGGGCGCCTCGATGCGGCCCGGAGCGCCGGCCTGATCGACGACGCGGAGCACCGCACCCTCATCACGGCCTACCAGCTCTTCGCCTCGATGCTGCTGCGGCTCCGGCTGACCGTCGGGCGGCCCGTCGACGCCATCCCCGACGAAGGTCCACCGCTCCGCCGGCTCGCGCTGCTCCTGGGCTACGTCGACACGAAGACGCGGACGGCGGAGGCGAGCTTCACCGAGGAGGTCGACTACCACGCCGACGCGGTCCGGGAGATCTTCGAGACGGTGGCGGCGCGCGAGGGGGAGCGATGACGACGAGACGGGTGCGGCGTCACGCGATCGCCGTCGGTCTCACCCCTCGTCGATGAGGAGCGCCTCGGGGATCGGGCGGCGGCCGGCGAAGCCGGTCTCCGCCGGGTGATACCACCCCACCGCCTCCTCGTCGCTCCGCCAGCAGAGCAATACGGGGCGGCCGTCGATCTCGCCCGGGAAGTCGATCAGGCCCATCTCGAAGCCCCAGTCCTTGTACTGGCACCCGATCTGATCGAGCTCGCCGCCGAGGTCTCCGAGACGGGCCTGGAGCTCGGCGACGCGCGCGTCGTCCGCATCGACGGCGGGGTCGGCTGCGAGCTCCCGGAGCGCGCGCCCGGCCTCGAGGACGTCGGCGACGATGCGCCGCACGAGCGGCAGCGTCCGGTTCGCCTCGGCGGGCGTGAACATGCGGTCGGCCACGGCGCTCAGATCCCCTCGACGTCGTGCGGATGGCTCTCCCGAAGCCCAGCCGGAGACATCCGGATGAACCGGGCGACCCGGTGGAGCTCGTCGATGCTGGTCGCCCCGCAGTAGCTCATGCCGGAGCGGAGGCCGCCGATGAGCTGGCGAACGATCTCGGCCGCGCGGCCGCGGTAGGGGACCATCGCCTCGACGCCCTCGGCCACCACGTCGAAGAGCATCGGCTCCTCGTCGAGGCGCTCCTTCCGGCCGAGGGTGGCGCCGAAGCTCGCCATGCCGCGGTGGATCTTGAAGCGCTTGCCGCCGCGGGTGATCGTCTGGCCCGGCGACTCGTCGGTTCCGCCGAGCATGTTGCCGATCATGACGGTCGAGGCGCCGGCCGCGAGCGCCTTGACGATGTCGCCGGACGCCCGGATTCCACCGTCGGCGATCACGGGCTTCCCGAGCTCGGCCGCCGCGCGCGACGCCTCGGAGATCGCGGTGATCTGCGGGACGCCGGCGCCCGTCACGATCCGCGTCGTGCAGGTCGAGCCGGGGCCGACGCCGACCTTGACGGCGTCGGCGCCCGCGGCGATCAGGTCGCGCGCCCCGGCGGCCGTCGCGACGTTGCCGCCGACGAGCGCGACGTCGGTGCGCTTCCGGATCGCCGCGACCGCGTCGAGGGCGAGCTCGGTGTGGCCGTGGGCGACGTCCACGACGAGGACATCGACGCCCGCCTCGACGAGCGCATCGGTCCGGTCGAGGAACTCGCCCCGGACGCCGACGGCGGCGCCGACCCGGAGCCGCCCCTTGTCGTCCTTGGTCGCCTGCGGATAGCGGGCGCGCTTGAGGAGATCGCTCGCGGTGATGAGGCCGGCCAGCCGCCCCTCGTCGTCGACGAGCGGGAGCTTCTCGAGCCGCTTCTCGCGCAGGATCCGCCGCGCGTCCTCGGCCGTCGTCCGAGACGACGCGGTCACGAGGCGCTCGGCGGGGGTCATGAGATCCGCGACCGACTTCCCGCCGAGGTCGTCCTCGAAGCGGAGGTCGCGTCCGGTGAGGATGCCGAGGAGGCGTCGATCTCCCTCGACGACGAGGAGGCCGGCGACGCCGTTCTCGTCCATGAGGGCGCGCGCCTCGGCGGCCGGCCGCCCCGCGGCGATCGTGTAGGGCTTCTCGATGACGATCGACTCGGCGCGCTTGACCTGCTCGACCTTCTTCACCTGCTTCTCTATCGTGAGGAAGCGGTGGAGGAAGCCGATCCCTCCCTCGCGGGCGAGGGTGACGGCCATCGCGCTCTCGCAGACGGTGTCCATGTTCGCGGCGATGATCGGCGACTCGAGCCGGATCTCTCCCAGGAGGAGCGAGCTCGTGTCGACGTCGCGCCGGGAGGTGACGGCGCTCCGGGCCGGCACGAGGAGGACGTCGTCGAAGGTGAGCCCGACGACGAGGTCGTCGAGCGGGCGCGGAGCGTCGGACACGTCGGCTTCTCTCCTGGAGGGATCGGGGCGAGGAGCCGGATCATACCGGCGCGGCCTCGCGCGCCGCAACCGAGGCGCGGCGCGGGTTCGCGGAGGGCGAATCGATGACGTTGACTCTCGAGGCGCTCGGGCGCGATCGCTTCGAAGCGTTCGCCGACCTGCTCGGGCGCGAGGACTTCGGCGGCTGCTTCTGCGCCGTCTGGACCGCGTTCGGCGACGACTGGGGCGCGCGCTGCGCCGATCCGGCCCGGCCGAACCTCGCCGAGACGCGCCGCCGGGTCGAGGCGGGCGACCACGTCGGCTTCCTCGTGCGCGACGCCGGGGCCCCGACGAAGGGGGCCGACGGTCAGCTCGTGGCGTCCGAGCCGATCGCGTGGACCGGCTCCGGACCCCGGAGCGCCTTCCCCCTCCTCGAGAGCCGGAAGGGCGCGCGCCTCTCGCCGCAGGCCGACGACGTCTGGTGCATCGGCTGCATCGCGATCCGCGCCGACCGGCGCGGCGGCGGCCTCTCGGCCCGGATCGTCGAGGCGGTCATCGACGAGGCGCGGCGCGCCGGCGCCCGCGCCGTCGAGGCCTACCCGACCCGGCCGTGGGACGAGCCGCGGAGCTACCGCGGCGCCCTCTCGACGTTCGAGCGGGCGGGCTTCCAGGTGATCGGGAGCGAGCCCGACGGCGAGAGCGAGGTGCTCCTGCTCCGGCGGAGCCTCACCGCATAGCGCGACCCGCTACTCGAGCGTCACCTTCATCGAGTAGCCCGCGCGCTTGCCCGACATCTCGTGGACGTGGACCCAGACCGTCTCGTCGGCGCCCGCCGCGGCGTGCTCGACGACGCGCGACGTGTCGAGCTCCGACTCGGCGATCGCGCTGCCGAGCTCGTCGGTCAGCTCGAGCTGGATGTAGCTTCCGGAGCCAGGCGGGTCGCTCGGCGTCACCTCGACCCGGAGCCTCTTGCCCTTCGGCACGATCACCGAGTACCAGTCGTCGCCCGCCAGGACGAGATCCTTCCACGCGCCCGCCTCGAGCTTCGCGGCCGACCCTCGGTCGTCGTTCGGCTCGAACCGGTCGGCCGGCTTCCAGGCCTCGAGGGTGAGGTTCAGCCGGTAGGGACGGAGCTCGCGCGCCTTCACCTGGATGATCAGCTTCGCCGCCTTCCCGGTCCCGGCGACGAGGGTCACCTCGCTCCCGTCGCCCGACGCCATCGGCGAGAAGCCGCGCGTTCCGCCCTCGAACACCTTCACCTCGAGCGGTCCGTCGTGCCCCTCATGGTCCGCGACCGCCTGCAACTTCAGCTGCTGGCCGTCGGGCACCTCGATCCAGAACCAGTCCTCGGGGTCGACCGTGAGGTTCTCATGGACGCCCGCGGTGATCTTCTTCGCCTGGCGCCGCTTCTGGTTCGGCTCGAACGCGTCCGGCGCGAGCTGAAGCTCCGCCTCGCGGACGGCGAGCGAGTAGGTGATCGGCGGCTTGCCGTCCTCCCGCCACGCCTCGGAGACGTGGATCATGATCGGCTTGCCCTCGCCGCGCACGAGGATGCCGCCGGCGTCGTCGCCGAACCCCTCCGAGCCGAGCGATCGCATGACCTCCTCGTCGAAGACCATGACGCCCGGCGACGACATCGACTCGCCCTCGACCTTCAGGTCGATCTTCACGATCTGGCCCTTCGGGACGTCGACCCGGTAGTAGTCGTCCCCCTCGGAGACGAGCTTCGGCAGCTCGGCGCCGACCTCGAGGGTGGCCGCCTGGGCGGCCGTGTCGTTCGGCTCGGCGACATCCGCCTTCTCGAAGGCGCCGAGCTCGACCGACAGGTGGTAGGGATGCGGCTCGCCGTCGTACGCGCCGACGTGGATCAGCACCCGCATCGCCTCGCCGGGCGCGAACCGAAGGGAGCGGCGATGACTCGCGTAGCCCTCGGTGTCGATCTGGAGGTCGCCGCGCTTCATCTCGTGGAGCTCGACGTGGAGCATCCCGAGGTTCTCGTCGAACTCGATCGCGACCCGGAGCTCGCCGTCGGCCGGCACGTCGATCGCGTACCAGTCGTCCTCGTCGAGGAGGAGGTTCTCGTGGCGCCCGACCGTGATGGCCTTCGCCTGGCCGCCGGCCTGGTTCGGCTCGAAGGCGTCGGGCGTCGTCCGGTCGAGCCCTTCGGGGGGAGGCTCCTCGAGCGGCTCCGGCTCGGCCATCTCGCCGAGCGCCTTCGCGTCCTCGGCCGCCTTCGCGACGAGGCGCCGCCACGCGGAGCCGTCCCAGGTCTCCTTCGCGGCGACGAGCTGCGCGTCGAAGCCCTCGAGCGCCCCGCCGCCCGCGAAGCGGACGCTCGCGCTCTCGGCGCGGAGCGCGGCGAGCTCGACGAGGGCGTCCTCGCGGGTCAGCTCGCCGTCGTCGACCCGCTTCCGGATCGCGAGGGCGGCCTCGATGTGCGCGTTGATCGTCGCGCCGAGGCCGTCGGTGTCGCGGACGAGCGAGGCGGTCTGCCCCTCGGTCCTGGTGAAGCCCTCGGCATCGGCGGCGGCGGCCGGCAGCTCGAGGTGGAGCTCGGCGCGGTAGTCGGCCGCCAGCATCTCGAGCATGCCCGGCAGCATCGCCGCCTGCATCTTGAGGTTCGCGACCTCCTCGTCGAGCAGCTCCTCGGGCGCCGGGCCCTGGTCGCTGCCCTGCTCGAGGTCGACGGCGACGGTCGTCGTCTCGCCCTCGCGCGACACGGCGAACGCGAGCTCGACCGTCTCCTCGTTCACCCGGCGGACGGCGGCGAGGTCCTCGAACCAGCCGGTCGCCTGGAACGTGATCTTCTTGTCCTCGGTGAGCTTCGCCTCGAGGTCGGTCCAGGCGGCGACGCCCTCCCACCGGGCGAGGTAGCTCGCGGCCTGCTTCTGGGCGAGCTCCTCGTCGCCGCCGCCCATGATCCCGCCGAAGCTGAGCGCCGCCGCGCTCGCCATCTTGCCCATCGTGTGCTCGACGGTGAGCTTGCCGCGGCCGTCGGCGCCGAGGGTGACGCGCACCTCCTCCTCGAAGCAGCCGGCGGCGAGCGCCGCGACCGCGACGGCGAGGACGAGGGCGAGGGCGGCGCGGAGTCGGCGGAGCATCATCGGGGCTCACCTCGTAGCAGGGGATGGAGTCGCCAGAGGCGTCGTCGTAAACGAGGTGGATGCCCATGTCAAGACGGGACGGTCGCCTCGGGTCTTGCCCCCGGCGGTCGACCCTGCAATGGATGGCGGGAAGCAAGCGGACAGGGGAGCCACGCTATGTCGGTCGAACAGATCGGAGACGAGGTCAAGCGACACGCCGAGCAGTTCGGCGCGCTCGCGGCCGAGGTGGGCAAGGTGCTCGTCGGGCAGGAGGCGATGCTTCGCCGGATCCTGCTCGGCTTCCTCGCGGGCGGACACGTCCTCCTCGAGGGTGTCCCGGGGCTCGCCAAGACGATGGTCGTGCGGGCGCTCTCCGATGCGATCGAGGCGAGCTTCTCGCGGATCCAGTTCACGCCCGACATGCTGCCGGCCGACGTCATCGGCACCCAGGTGTTCCATCCCAAGGACGGCACCTACTCGGTCAAGAAGGGCCCCGTCTTCGCGAACCTCGTCCTCGCCGACGAGATCAACCGCGCCCCCGCGAAGGTGCAGTCGGCGCTCCTCGAGGCGATGCAGGAGGCGCAGGTCACCATCGGCGATGAGACCTTCCGCCTCGAGGAGCCCTTCCTCGTCCTCGCCACCCAGAACCCGATCGAGCAGGAGGGCACCTACCCTCTCCCCGAGGCCCAGCTCGACCGCTTCATGCTCAAGGTGCTCGTCCGCTACCCGAGCAAGGACGAGGAGCTCAAGGTGATCGACCGGATGGCGGGCAGCGGCGGTCCGCCGCGCGCCTCGGCCGTCCGGACGACCGAGGACATCCTCGCCGCGCGCGGCGTCGCCGCGCAGGTCTTCGTCGACGACAAGGTCAAGCGCTACGTCGTCGACCTCGTCCACGCGACGCGCGATCCGGCGGCGGCCGGCCCGGCCCTCGCCCCGCTCGCCCCGCTGATCGAGAACGGCGCCAGCCCCCGCGCGTCGATCAACCTGATCAAGGTCGCCAAGGCGGCCGCCCTCCTCGAGGGCCGCGCCTACGTCATCCCGCACGACGTCAAGTCGGTCGCCCCCGACGTGCTCCGCCACCGGGTCATGCTGAGCTACGAGGCCGAGGCCGAGGAGCGGACCGCCGACGACGTCGTCGCGACGATCCTCGATCACGTCGAGGTGCCCTGACGTGCTGACCGCCGAGATCGTCCGCCGGGTGAGGCAGATCCAGGTGCGGACCGGCCGGCAGGTGGCCGACGTCCTCGCCGGCGAGTACGTGAGCGTCTTCAAGGGGCGCGGGATGGAGTTCGACGAGGTCCGGCCCTACGTCCCCGGCGACGACGTCCGCACGATCGACTGGAACGTCACCGCCCGGAGCGGCGCGCCGTTCGTGAAGCGGTTCGTCGAGGAGCGGCAGCTCACCGTGATGCTGCTGGTCGACGTCTCGAGGAGCCAGGACTTCGGCTCGGCCGAGCGGAGCAAGCGCGAGGCGGCGGCCGAGCTCTCGGCCCTGATCGCGTTCAGCGCGATCCAGAACGACGACAAGGTCGGGCTGCTCCTGTTCCACGGCGAGACCGAGACGTTCATCCCGCCGCGGAAGGGGCAGCGCCACGCCCTCCGGGTCATCCGCGAGGTGATCGCGCGCGGCGCGGGCGAGGGCGGGTCGACGGGGAGCGAGGCGCGCGCCGAGCCGGCCGCCTCGCCGCTGCGCCGCCGGTTCGGCCTCGGGCTCGGGCGGGCGAGCCGGCGGGACCCGCGGCGGGCGACGAACGTCGGCGCCGCGCTCGAGCACTGCCGGCGGATGCTGCCTCGCCGAGCCGTGATCTTCCTCGTCTCGGATCTCATCGATGACGGCTGGCAGAAGCCGCTCCGCCACGCCAACCGCCGCCACGACGTCGTCTGCGTCCTCGTCGAGGACGCCCGCGAACGGGCATCCGCGCCCGCCGGGCTGCTCACCCTCGAGGACGCCGAGACCGGACGGACCGAGGTGGTCGATACCGGCTCGGCGGCCTTCCGCGAGGCGGCGGACCGGGCGGCCGCGGCGCGGGTGACCGGCGTCGAGGCCGACCTGCGGAGCGCCGGGGTCGACCTCGTCCGGATCGACGCGGCCGGCGACGTCGTCGATCCGCTGATCGCGTTCTTCCGGATGCGGCAGCGACGGTACCGGGCGTGAGCCGCGCGAGCGCGAGCGTCGTGACGGGGCTGATCGCCGCCCTGACGATCGTCGCCGCCGGATGCGATGACCGCGCGGCCGTCGGCGACGCCGACGCCGGGCCCGGCGCGGGCGAGCGCCCGCTCGCGCCCGACGAGGGCATCCGGCGGGTGACGACGAAGGGGCCGGTCGAGGCGACCGTCCAGGTCGCGCCCGAGGCGCCGCGCCTCGGCGATCCGATCCGCCTCGTCCTCACCGTCGTTGCGGCCGAAGGCGTGCAGGTGAGGATGCCGCCGTTCGGCGACGCGCTCGGCCGCTTCGAGATCGTCGACTACGCGCCGCGCCGGCGCGTCCTCGCCGACGGCGCCACCTGGAACCGTCAGAGCTACACCCTCCAGGCGCCGATGAGCGGGCGGCAGACGATCCCGTCGCTCCTCGTCGAGTTCGACGACGGGCGCGAGACCGACGACGGGCCCGGCGAGCTCCGCGAGCTCCTCACGGACGCGATCGAGGTCGAGGTCGGGAGCGTCCTCGCGGGCGAGGACGACGCGCTCCGGCCGCGTCGCGGTCCGCTCCCGCCGCTCCCGACCGCGGCGGAGCGCCGGCGCCCGTTCATCCTCCTCGGCGTGGTGATCGCCGTCGCGGTCGGCCTCGCGGTCGGCGTCGCGGGGATGCTGATGAGCGCGGCCCGGCGCCGGCGGCAGCGGAGCGCGTTCGATGTCGCCCTCGCGCGGCTCGGCGCGCTCGAGGCGCGCGGCCTGCCCGGCGCCGACGACGCCGACGGGTGGTACGTCGAGCTCTCGGGCGTCGTGCGCCGCTACCTCGAGGACGGCCTCGGCCTGCGGGCGCCCGAGCTCACGACCGAGGAGTTCATCCGCGAGGCGGGCCGGAGCGAGCTCCTCGCCGCGGCCCACGCCTCGCTCCTGCGCGGGTTCCTCGAGCGATGCGACCGGGTCAAGTTCGCGGCCTATCGGCCGCCCGAGGCCGAGTCGCGCGACGCCCTCGCCGCCGCCCGGCGCTTCGTGGAGGAGAGTCGGGTCGGCCAGGAGGGCGCGTCGTGATGCCCGACCTCGCCGCCCTGGAGCTCCGCGATCCGCTCCTGCTCCTCCTGGCCGTGCTCGCCGTGCCCGTCTTCCTGATCGGGCGGCGCCCCGCGGGACGCCTCGTCTTCTCGTCGCTCTCGATCCTCCCGCCGGCCGCCGAGCGGCGGTCGCTCCGCGCGCGCCTCGCGGCGCTCCCGGCCGTGCTCCTCGCCCTCGCGACGGCGGCCCTCGGCGTGGCGATCGCCGGGCCGCGGGTCGGCGACGAGGTGACGCGCGTGCGGCGCGAGGGGATCGCGATCATGAGCGTCATCGACGTCAGCAGCTCGATGCGGGCGCTCGACCTCTCCCTCCCCGACCGGGAGCGGACGCGCCTCGACGCGGTCCGCGACGTCTTCGCCGCGTTCGTCTCGGGGGAGGGCGAGCTCCGCGGTCGCCCCGACGACGTGATCGGCCTCGTCACCTTCGCCGGGTGGGCCGACTGCCGCTGCCCCCTCACCCTCGATCACCGCAACCTCGCGACGATCGTCGACGACCTGGCGATCGTCACGACGCGGGCGGAGGACGGCACCGCCGTCGGCGACGGGCTCGGCCTCGCCCTCGAACGTCTCCGGGCGAGCGCGGCCGCGTCGAAGGTCGCGATCCTTCTGACCGACGGGGTCCAGAACGCGGGTGAGCTCACCCCGGTCCAGGCGGCCGAGCTCGCCGCGACCCTCGGAGTGCGCGTCTACACCGTCGGCGCGGGGACCGAGGGGCTCGCGCCGATGCGCACGACCGACCCCTTCACCGGCCGCGAGGTGCTGCGCCAGGTGCCCGTCCGGATCGACGAGGCGACGCTGCGCGAGATCGCCGAGCGGACCGGCGGCCGCTACTTCCGGGCGACCGACGCGGCGAGCCTCGCCGAGGTCTACCAAGAGATCGACCGCCTGGAGCGGAGCGAGGTGACCGAGACGCGCTACCTCCAGTACCGCGAGCTCTTCCCCGAGGTGACCGCCCTCGCGATCGCCCTGGTCGCCCTCGCGACCGTGCTGCAGGCGAGCTGGCTCCGGAGGCTGCCCTGATGCTCGACCTCGACCTCGCCCATCCCGAGCGGGTGCATCTCCTCTGGGCCGTCGCCGCGCTGCTCGCCGCGCTGCTCGCCCTCGACGCGCGCGGGCGCGACGCGCTCGACCGGTTCGTCAGCTCCGCGATGCAGCGGCGCCTCGCCGTCGGTCCGTCGCGGCTGCGTCGCGTCCTCCGGATCGCGCTCGTCGCGCTCGCGCTCGTCCTGGCCGTGATCGCTCTCTTGAGACCGCAGAGCCGATCGACCGAGTCGACCGAGGCGCGCGAGGCGACCGCCGAGGTGATGGTCGTGCTCGATGTCAGCCGCAGCATGCTCGCCGAGGACGTCGCGCCGAGCCGCCTCGAGCGGGCGAAGGCCGAGGTGACCGAGCTCGTCGCCGCCCTCCCGGGCCACCGCGTCGGCCTGATCGCGTTCGCGGGGCGGGCGAGCGTCCTCTGCCCCCTGACCCCCGATCGAGGCTTCTTCCGGCTGGTGCTCCGGACGGCTGGCCCCGACGCGGTCACGAGAGGAGGGACCGAGATCGGAACGGCCCTCCGGGCGGCCATCGAGGGCTTCGAGCCGGGCGGAGGAGCCAAGCTGATCGTGCTCCTGACCGACGGGGAGGACCACGAGTCCTACCCCCTCGACGCAGCGAAGGAGGCGGCCGCGGCCGGCGTGCGGATCGTGAGCATCGGATTCGGCGACGAGGCCGGTAGCGAGATCCCGATCGTCGACCCCGACACGGGCGCGCGCGAGTCGCTCCGTGACCGGGACGGGCGCGTCGTGGTCAGCCGGCTCGACGGGGAGACGCTCCGGGCGATCGCCCTGGAGACCGACGGCGCCTACGTCCCGGCGGCGACCGGCGTCCTCGACCTCGAGTCGATCGTCCGCCGCCACGTCGAGCCGCTCCTGACCGCCGGCGCCGCGTCCGCCGTCCGGACGGTCCGCGCCGAGCGCTACCAGGGGTTTCTCCTCGCGGCGATGCTCGCGATCGTCGGGGCGGTCCTGCTGGGATCGGGGATCGGGGTGGCCCCTCGCGAGGGGTAATGCCGCCCGAAGGGGTCCGCCCGAAGGGGTCAGGTCTCGGATGTTCGCATTAGCGCCGCTATTGCGCCCGAAGGGGTCAGGTCTCGGATGTTCGCATTAGCGCCGCTATTGCGAAGTTCCGAGACCTGACCCCTTCGCCTTCGCTGGCGAACGGCTCGGACCTCGGCAACTCGGAATCCGCGCAGTCCGCGCAATCCGCGGTTCCCGTTCGTTCGCCAGGGAGAAAGACCGATCCGCGGATGACGCGGATGACGCGGATCGGCTGGGCGTCGCCAGGCCGTTGCCGTCGGCTCCGGCCCCGAACGGGCCCCGATCACCCCTCCCCGAAATCCCCCTCCGGATCCACCCCCAGCCCCTCCCGCCGAACCACCGCCTCCGCCGCGAGACGCTGTCCCTCCTCGATCTCCGAGACGACCCGGCCGGTCGTCGCGAGGAGGAGGACGAGCAGGAGCGCCGGCGGCAGGTAGCCGAAGAGGGCGACCCCGAGCGTCGCCGGCATCTGGGCGAAGCGCGGCACGTCGATGGCGTCGGGCGGGCGCAGGAGCTCGGGCGGGGCGAGGAGGCCGCCGCCGTACACGATCACCGCGAGGACGATGAAGGCGACGGTCAGATTCGCCCAGAGGAGCCGTCCGCCGGCCCGGAAGAGGCGCCGGAGCGCCGGGGCGAGCCCGAAGATCAGCCACGCGACTCCGAGGAGCGACGAGAGGACGCCCGCCCACGGATCGGTGCCGGCGACGTGCTCGAGGGCGACCGCGAACGCTCCTGCGAGCAGGACGACGCCGGCCCAGCGGCGTCCGAGCGGCCTCACGCCGCGGATCCGCGCGCGGGCGAGGGCGCGGGTGCCGAGCGCCGCGATGATGAAGCCCGCCGCATCGGGGAGGAGGTCGACGCCGTGGATCCGGAGATCGAAGAACACGATCACGAGGCCGACGATCAGGAGCGCCCGCGCGAGCTCGATCGCGCGCGCCGGCGTCGCGGTCGCCCCCCGTCGGGAGAGGCGGAACGCGACGACGCAGACGAGCCCGGCGAGGATGTGGGCGAGCCAGGCCCCGGCCGCGAGCGCGGCGCCGACCGGGTCGATCGGCTCGGGCGGTGCCGGCGCGACCCGGACGAGCGGCGGGAGGGCGCGGTCGGCGAGGACGCCCTCGGCGATGGCCGACTCGACGCGGGCGCGGAGCGCGGCGTCGAAGGCGAGGCGATCCTCGCCGAGCTCGCGGAGGGCGCGCTCGAGAAGTCCCGGCTCGGACGTCCCGAGCGCGACGGTGCGCCAGAAGGCGACCTCGGCCGAGCCGCCCGGGTCGAGCGCGGCGTAGAAGGCGGCGACCTCGGGCCCGAGCGTCACCTCGGCGTCGGCCACGTCGGGATCGTCGGCGAGCGCCCGGGCGGCGTCGATCTCGCCGAGCGTCGGCGGCGTGCCGCCCTCGTGGCTGCTCGGCGGTCCCCAGCGCACCTGCTCGAGGTAGCCGCGGAGGAGCGCGCGCGCCTCGGGCGTCCGGTCGGGCGCGACGGTCAGGAGGGCGACCGCGCTCCGGCGAGGCGCGCCCCGCCGCTCAACGCCGTCGTCGGCGCCCGTCACGGTCGGGTAGCTCGCCCGGAGGACCGCGTGGGCGTGGCCCCGCCACCAGGCGAAGTCGTCGACGGCGCCCGCGTGGCGCCCGGCGTCGATGGCGGTCTCGAGGACGAGGCTCGTGCCGTGGTGGCAGTCGTGGACGCCGCGGACGGCGAGCCCGTCGCGGAGGAGCGCCCGGTGGCCGCCGCCGGCGGAGATCGGCGGCGTGAGCGCCCCGTTCGCGGCCGGGCCGCCGTCGAGGACGACGTGGAACGGGGCGATCGCGACGACGTCGTAGGCGAAGCCGCGGCGCTCGCGGATCGGGCGCCGGTGGACGAAGCCCGGCCGGAGACCCTTCCAGACGGCCAGCTCGCGGAGCGGCCGGACCGGTCGCCGCGGCATCTCGAGGAGCCGCCGCCACGGGCTGACGCGGGCGCCGGGATGGACGACCGGGACGTCATCGGCGACCGCGGTGGGCGCCCCCGGAGACGGCGGCGCGATCGGTCCCGCGTCGAGGGCGGCGATCAGGCCCGGCTCGCCCCGCTCGTCGAGGCCGATCCAGGCGGCGCGCAGGCGGACGGGACCAGGTCCGGCCGCCGGGGCCGGGTCCTGCGCCCGGGCAGGGCGCGCGCCGGGGACGACGAGGCCGGCGACGACTGCGACGAGCGCGACGGCGGCGATCGCGGCGAGCCCGCGGGGCCCGGGAGCTCGGAGGCGGGCTCGCTCGTAGGGTTCGATGGGGCCGTCTCCTCGTCGGTGGGGGGGGGCGCGGTCGGGGCCGGTCGAGGGAAGAGAATGCCGGACGGCCGCCTCCGGCCGCAAGGACGGTCTTGATGTGCCGCCGGTGATCGGGAAGATCGGAGCCCTGCCGACGTCATCATGAGCAGACTCTCGCTACCCCATCATCGTCACGCCCTCTTCGCGATCCTCGCCCTCGCCGCGAGCGCGTCCGGGCCGGTCCTCGCCCAGGACGAGCCGACCGAGCCGCCGCCCGCGAGCGAGCCGGACGAGGCGCGGGCGGGCGAGACGCCCGCGGGCGAGACGCCCGCGGGCGAGCCGGCGCTGCCCCGCGAGGACTACAACGGGGCGCTCGAGGCGCTCGACGCCGGCGACCACGAGACGGCGATCGAGCGCTTCGGCGCCGCCCGTGACCGCGCCGGGACCGACGCCGAGCTCCGGTGGCGCGCCGCCTACAACCTCGGCCTCGCCCTGGTCGCCCGCGCCGACGCCCGCCTCGCGCCGCCCGACGGCGTCGGCCCCGCGGCCGCGCCGCCCCACCCGGGAGCCGCCGCGGGACCCGACGCCGAGGCGCTCGAGGCGGCCCTCGACGACCTCCGGCGCGCGGCCGCCTGGTTCCGCGACGCGGTTCGCCAGCGCCCCGACGAGGCCGACGCCCGCATCAACCTCGAGCTCGTCCTGCGCCGGATCCAGCGGCTGGCCGACCAGCTCAACCGCGAGGAGGGCGGCCTCGAGGCGCGCCTCGATCGGCTCATCGAGGAGCAACGCGCGCTCCGCGACGGCGTCCGCGGCCTCGTCGGCCGGGTCGACGCCAGCGGCGCCGCGTCGATGCCGCTCGCGTTCGCCGAGCCGTTCCGCGGGCTCGCGGGGCGCGAGCGGGAGCTCCTCGCCGAGCTCGGCACCGTCGCGAGCCTCGCGGCCGACGAGGTCGCCGAGATCGAGACGACGCCCGAGGAGGAGCGGACCGAGGAGCAGCGCGTCCGGGCGGTGCAGCTCACGAACGCGGGGTTCTTCCTCGATCGGGCGCGCGAGCGGATGGCCGACGCGCGGCGCGGCCTCCGCCGCCTGTCGGGCGACCAGGCGCATCGTCGGGCCAGCGCGGCGCTGCGCGAGCTCAAGCGCGCGCGGGAGCAGCTCCTCGATCCGGTGACGCTGCTCCGGGCGCTCGGCCGCGACGAGGCCGCGATCCTCGGCGAGACCCGCGCCCTCGCAGCCCTCACCGGCGGGAGCCTCTCGGGCACCGGGGATCTCGGGGTCGCGCCGCCCTCGCCGCCGGCCTGGCTCACGCCCGCCTACCTCGGCGAGCGTCAGGCGGACGTCCGGCAGCGGACGGCCGAGCTCGCGGCGCGCCTCACCGCGGGCGTCGAGTCGCGCAACGATCCCGACGACGGCGCGTCGGCGCCGGCGGACCCGCAGGCGCAGGCGCTCGCGCGGATGCTCGACGCGGCGGCCGAGGCGCTCCCGTTCATCGAGACGGCCGACGCCGCGATGGAGCGGGCCGGACGAGCGCTCGACGCCGACGACGCGGCGGCCGCGGTGGAGCCCGAGGAGGAGGCGCTCCTCGCCCTCGCCCGCGCGGCGGAGCGGTTCGCCGACCTCGAGACGCTGATCGAGCTCGCCTGGGCGGAGCAGCGCGACGTGGTCGGCGCGCTGACGCCGCCCGACGCCCGCGACGGGGAAGAGGGCGATCCCGAGCGCGACGGGCCGTCGCCGGCGGAGCGCGTGCGGATCGTCACCGACGGCGTCGCCGCGAACGGCGAGCGGCTCGTTCGCCTCGGCGGGCTGATCGCCGCGGAGCGCGCCGCCCTCGACGCCGCTCCGCCGACGCCCCCCGGTCCGGCGCCGACGCCGGGCGGCGGCGCCGGGCCCGAGCAGGCCGCCGCCGCCGCGCAGCGGCAGCGCCTCGAGCTCGCCGAGACCGAGCGGACGGCGGCCGCGGCCGCGATCGCGTCGATGGCCTCCCGGCTCGAGGGCGACTCGGACGACCCCGACGCGCTTCGGGCCGACGCGGGCGAGGCGCTGACGCGGCTCGAGGCGCTCCGACGTCTCTTCTTCACGATCGTCGAGCACGTTCGCGAGCTCCTCGAGGACCAGCAGGAGACGGCCGACGCGACGGCGGACGCCGCCGCGGCTCCCGCCGAGGAGCGGGCCGCCGCGGCGCGCCCGCTCGCGACGCCCCAGCGCGGTCACGGCGAGGTCGCCGACGAGCTCGGTCGGGCGCTGGGCGAGATGGCGGAGCAGATGGATGCGGCCGGCGGAGCCGGGCCGGGCGCTCCGGGCGGGTCGCCTCACGGCGCCGGCGCTGCCGGAGGCGCCGAGGCCGCCGACGCCGCGCGCGCGCATCGCGAGGCGAGCGCCGAGGTCCACGCCGCCCGAGACGAGATGCGCGCGGCCGCGGGCGAGCTCGAGGGCGCCCCGGGAGGCGGCGAGGACGACGGCGCGCTCGAGCCGGTCCTCGAGCATCAGGCGGCGGCGATCGAGCACCTCGCCAGGGCGATCGAGCTCCTCCAGCCACCCGACCCGCAGGACCAGAACGAGCCGCAGGAGCCGCAGCCGCAGGATCAGGAGCAGAGCGAGCAGCGCTCGCAGTCGGCCGAGAAGCAGCTCCAGGCGATCCGCGAGCGAGAGGCGGAGCGGCGGCGTCGCCAGGCCGGCCGCGGCGGGCGTCAGCCGGTGGAGAAGGACTGGTGATGCGACGGAGCGATCGACGCGCGCCGCGCCTCCCCGTCATCCTCGCCAGCGTCGTCGCCGTCGCGGCGCTCCTCGCCGCGCCGGCGCGCGCCGGCGCCGCCGAGGTCGAGCTCTCGGTCAGCAGCCGCGACATCTACGTCGGACTGCCGTTCACCCTGTCGGTCGCCGCGAAGGGCTTCGAGGGCGAGCCCGAGCCGACGATCGGAGAGCTGGCGATCGAGGGGTGCGACGTCGTCTACCTCGGGGTGGACCCGAGCGTCAGCTCGTTCGTCCAGATCGTCGGCGGGCGGATGACCGAGGCGAAGTCGATCACCTTCGTCTACCGCTACCGGGTGACGGCGCGCCGCGAGGGCGCCCACGAGGTCCCCCCGATGACCGTCGCGCAGGCGGGGACGAGCGCGACCTCGCGGCGGGCGGCGTTCGAGGCGCGCCCGGTCATCGAGACCGACGCGATGAAGCTCCGGCTCGTCGTGCCCGACCGGCCGGTCTGGGTCGGCGAGGCGTTCGCGGTGCAGGTCGACTGGTACATCACGCGCGACGTCGAGGACTACACCCTCGTCGTGCCGCTCTTCGACCTCGAGGACCGCGTCCGGGTCGAGGCGCCGCCGGGCGGCGGCGGCCGCGCGATCCCGGTCGCCGCGGGGAGCCGCGAGGTGCCTCTCCCGGTCGAGGTCGGCGAGGCCGAGCTCGACGGGGAGACCTATACCCGCTACCGGATCCGGGCCGAGGTGACCGCCACCGGCGCGGGCGTCCTCGACGCCGAGCCCGCGCGGGTGATCGCGCGCCAGGAGACCGGCCGCGTCCGGCGTGATCGCCTCGGCTTCCGCGTTCCCGAGACGGCGCTCGTCCAGGCGCGCGACGTGGCGCGCCGGATCGAGATCCGGCCGCTCCCCGAGGCCGACCGGCCGGCGAGCTGGAGCGGCGCGGTCGGGTCCGGCTTCACGATCGAGGTGGCCGCGAGCCGGAGCGTCGTCGCGGTGGGCGACCCGATCGAGCTCGAGGTGATCGTCCGCGGTCGCGGCGAGCTCGAGGGGATCGCGCTGCCGCCGCTCCACGCCGACGGCGGGCTCAGCCCCGCCCTGTTCGCGTTCCCCGAGGAGCGGCCGCCGGGCGAGACGCTCCCCGACGGGGGGAAGCGCTTCCGGGTGTCGGTGCGGCCGCGGAGCGAGCAGGCGCGCGAGCTCCCTCCGCTCGCCTTCTCGTTCTTCGATCCCGACGCCGGGCGCTACCGGACGGTGCGGAGTCGGCCGATCGCGCTGTCGGTTCAGGGCGGGCGCGTCGTCGGCGCGGGCGACGTGGTCGTCGGCGGGGCGAGCGGCCCGGCGGCCGGGGTGCCCGACGCCGCGACCGGCGCTGCGTCGGATGCGGCGGCGCTGGGCGGCGTACGGGAGACGGGCCGCGTCGGCCTCTCGCTCGTCGGCGCGGATCTCTCGCTGAGCCGACCCGACGAGACGCTCGCCGCCGCGGCGACCGCCCGCGGGGTCCTCCCGATCGTCGTCGCGCTCCACCTCCTCTCGGCGCTCTTCCTCGGCATCGTCACGGTCCGGCGAGGGTCAGCCGGTCGGCGGACGGTCGCCGGGGCGCGCCGGGCCGCGCTCGCGAGCACCCTCGCCGCGATCGACGCGGCCGCCGCCGCGCCGGTGCGCGAGGGCGGCGGCCGGATCGCCAGCGCCCTCCGGGCGCTGCGACGCGAGCTCGGCGCGGGGTCGGGAGACGCGGCGATCGAGAAGCTGATCGGACGCTGCGAGTCGCTCGCGTTCGACCCCGAGGCGGCGGCGCATCCGGTCCCGGTCGAGCTCGTCGACGCGGCCCGCGCGGCCGCCCGCGACATCGCGGCCGGCGCGTCGGGCGCGGAGCCGATCGGTCGGTCGGGCGGCGGCGCGGCGAGCGCCACGGGCGCCGCGGGCGCGCTCCTCGCCCTCACCGGCGCCGCCTTCGCGGCGCTCGGCATCCCCGCGACCGAGGTGCACGCCGAGGAGCCGAGCGCGAGCGACTCCGAGGCGGGCCTCGCCGCCGCGCGTGACGCCTACGGCGAGGCGCTCGCGACGGAGGACCGCGCCGTCCGCCTCGCGCGGTTCGCCCGCGCCGCGACGCTCTTCGGCGAGGCCGCGCAGGACCATCCCCGCGCCCCCGCGCTCCTCACCGACTGGGGCAACGCGGCCCTCGGAGCGGCCGACCTCGGGACGGCGTCGCTCGCCTACCGGCGCGCCCTCGCCGTCGACCCCGACCACGACCGCGCGCGGCGCAACCTCGCGTTCCTCGAGGGGCAGCTCCCCGCCTGGCTCCCGCGCGCGACCGAGGCGGGCGCGCTCGACTCGCTCTTCTTCTGGCACCGGACGCTCTCGCTCGCCGAGCGTCTCCTCGTCGCCACGCTCGCCTTCGCGCTCGGGACGCTCCTCCTCCTCCCCGGGCCGGCCGCCGGCGGGCGGCTCCGGCGGCTCCTCGCGATCGTGCCCGCCGTAGCCTGGGCGGCGCTCGCCGCGAGCGCCGCGCTCGAGCTCGCGCGTCCAATCGAGGCGGTGCTCCGCCGCGACGCCGTGGTGCTCCGGAGCGCCGACGGCCTCGGCGCGCCGCCGGCGTTCTCGCACCCGCTCCCGGCGGGCGCGACCGTCGCGGTGGAGGAGCGTCGCCCCGGCTGGACGCGAATCACCCTCGCCGACGGAACGCGCGGCTGGCTCCCCGAGGGGAGTCTCACCGACGTCGAGGCGGCGCCGGACGGCCGGGGGCCGTAGGCCACGCGATCCCGTTCCGTCGTTCGGCGAAGCGATTGCCGACGGGCGGGGCCCGCGGGCATGCGGCCTGCTTCGGGGCTCGCGGGCTCGCCGAGCGGTGGCTTCCCGTTCGGAGCCGTTGCCGAACCTTGGGCGAAGCGACTTCCGACGGGCGGGACCCGCGGGTGGGCGGCCTGCTTCGGGGCTCGCGGATTGGCCGAGCGGTGGCTTCCCGCTCCGAGCCGTTGCCGAAGCTTCGGCGAAGCGATTGCCGACGGGCGGGGCCCGCGGGTGAGCGGCCTGATTCGCGGCTCGCGGGCTGGCCGAGCGGTGGCTTCCCGCTCGGAACGTTCCGAAGCAGGCCGCATGCCCGCGGGCCCCGCCCGTCGCCAATGACTTCGCCCGAGGTTGGGCAACGGCATCGCAGAAGAGGCTCGTCAGTCCGTCGGAGTCAGTCCGTCGGACCGGGGGCTCCCTGGGCGATCCACGACTCGACGAGCTGGATCTGCTCGAGGCTGAGCGGCTCGAGCCCGAGCGGCATGCCGCGGACGCCGGGCACCTGCCCGCCGGCTGCCTCGACGTGGCGGGCGAGCATCGCCGTGACGATCCGTGGCGTTCCCGAGGCGTCGGCGGCGAGGACGTCCGTCGCGCCGTCTTCTCGGCGGCGCGCTCCCGCGATGACGGCGGCGTGGGTGCCGAGGTCGAGGCCGGCGCCGGCGAAGCCGAAGCCGCCGGTGTTGCCGGGGCCGCCGTCGCCGCCGACCGGCTCGGGGTCCGAGTGACAGTGCCAGCAGACGTGGCGGAAGACCCGCCGCTCGACCGCGTCCCAGCTCACCGCGCTCGCGAGCAGCGGGAGGCGCTGCGGCAGCGTCGCCGGTGGCGGCGCGGGCGGGGTGAGGTCGGCCTCGAGGATGAACGCGGCCACGTCGAGCCGCTCCTCGGGCGTCAGCGCGGCGGGCGGCATGAGCGTGTCGGGCTTCATCGCCACCGGATCGGCGAGCCAGGCGAGGAGCGCGGTCGGCGTCATCCGGTCGCGGGTGTGACGGAGGTCGGGCGAGAGGCGGACCTCGGGGCGGGCGTCCTCGCGGATGCGGGTCGGGAGGTCGGCTCCCTCGAAGCGGTGGCAGTCGTGGCAGGCGCGATCGAGGAAGATCGCGCGGCCGCGCTCGGGCTCGCCGAGGGCGACGGGCTCGGGCGTGGGCGCCGCGACGGACGCGCGCGGGATGAAGTGCTCGGCGATCGCCTCGGCGTCCTCGGGGCCGATCGGGAGGCGGGGCATGCTCGCGGCGAGGGCCGGGCGGAGGTCGTGCGGCGTCTGGAGGAACGCGACGAGCCAGTCCCGGCGGAGCCGCGCGTCGATGGCGGTCAACGACGGGACGGCGGTGAGCTGGCGGATGTGACGCTTCCAGCCGGCGGTCGCGACGAGCGGGTAGTCGTCATCGAGGCCGCCGGCGAGCACCACCTGATGGCAATCGACGCAGTGCCGCACCCGGACGGCGGGGACGAGCTTTCCCGGCGCGTCGTGGCAGCGGTAGCACTCGAAGCGCTCGACGACGGCGGCGACGCCGCTCACCGCGGGGCGCGGCGGGGGCGCCTTCCCGGCGTGCCGGCGCGCGTAGGCGACGCCGAGGCCCGCGACGCACGCGGCGATCGCGACGAGGAGGGAGGCGGTGCGCCGCACCCGCGGTCAGGCCGACCGACTCGCCGCCGCGGCGGCGTGCTGGCGGTCCCACCACGACCACCGGTCATCGGTCTCGTCGACCTCACCGGCCACCAGGTCGGGGTCCTCGAGATCGCCGAACACCTCGGCGAGGCGCTCCTCCTCGCTCAGCGCCGGCGCGAACAGCTTCGACCGGATGAGGAGCCAGCCCATGAGCAGCCCGAGGACGGGGATGGCCGTGTAGCCGAAGGCGCTCACCCACACCTTGAAGCCGAGGAGGCCGCCGACGAACGGTCCGCCGACCACCCCGAGGACGAGGGTGAGCACCGCGTCGTGGAACGCGATCCGTCGATTCCGCCAGCGGTGGAGCAGCATCGAGGCGCCGATCAGGCCGAGCGGCGCGAAGTCGGCGACGGTGAGCTTCGCGAGGTCCCAGGTGACGATCGCGTTGCCGCAGGCGAGGGGGAGGGTCGGGTCGAGCGCGTCGATCATGACCCTGATACCCCGCGATCACGGGCGAGGTTCAACGGGTGGTCGTGGCTCTTTGCGTCATCGCCCGGGCCTGGTTAGATTCCACTTTCGAGCCTGCGGAGTGGGGGACCAGAGATGCTGAATTCCCAAGCGGTTTCGTCAGCGGCCCGGGTGCTTCTCCCGATCGCGCTGATGACGCTGGCCGGGTGCAAGTCGGGCGCCTACATCGAGGCGGCGGGCAAGCTCCGGATGACCAATCCGCACGCCTCGCTCGAGTACGTCGGGCGGTGCCTCGAGGGCGATCCGGAGAACCAGGAGGCGATCGACCTCCTCGGCGAGGTCTCCAAGATCATCGGCGAGCAGCACGAGGCGAAGGTCGCCGAGATGATCGCGGCCGGCAACCCCGAGGAGGCGCTCGCCGACTGCGATCGGGTGATCGCCTCGGCGTATCTCGTGCGCTCGATGCCGGGCGGGCGGCAGATCCCTCACAGCGAGGACGAGCGAAACCGGCTCGCGAAGAGCGCCGCCGAGAAGTTCTACGCGCTCGGGGTGAAGCACCAGGGCGAGGGCAATCACCGCGAGGCGGCGACGGCGCTCGTCCGGACGCTCGGCTTCCAGGAGGGATACCGCGACGCGCAGACGCGCCTCGACGAGAGTCAGGGGCAGGCGACGGCGCTCGCGTGGGTCGTCTGCAGCAACGCGGGCGACCACCCCGACCTCGCCCGCATCGTCGTCGGCGGCGTCGGCACCGCCGCGATGGAGCGTAAGCCCCTCTTCCTCCAGATCGTCGAGTCCGAGGCGCAGGCGACGGTCCGATGCATCGTCGAGATCCAGACGCTGACCTTCGAGGACTCCGGCTGGGAGGAGAAGGAGGACTCGCGCGAGGTGACGGTCAAGGAGAAGGACGAGCAGGGCGTCATCTACAACCGGAAGAAGACGGCCAACTGGACCGTCTTCACCCGGAGGACGAGCTGCAAGCTGACCGCCCACTTCAAGATCGAGGACATCGCGACCGGGCGCGCGTCGGTCGCCGACAAGGCGATCGCGCAGGCCGGCGACTCGGCCGCCTTCGTCGAGTGGTTCGGCGACAAGGAGGCGGTGCCGAAGGACATCCTCGCGATGCCGAACAAGGTCGGCGACCCGAAGGACGGCGGCGTCCTCGGTCAGGAGTGCGCCCGCGCGGTCGCGGACGACCTCGGCCAGAAGCTCTTCCAGGCGTTCAAGTGACGGGGCCCGTCCGGAGACCGACCATGCGCTCGCTCCTGCTCTCGGCCGTGCTCGGAGTCACCCTCCTCGCGCCGGCCTGCGCCAACCTGAACGTGGGCGCGCCGATCGACCTCGAGGAGGTGCGGAGCATCGTCCCGGGCCACACCACCCAGGACGACGTCCTCAAGCGGATGGGCAAGCCGCTCCACACCGTGCCCGGGCCCGACGGCGAGATCTTCGTCTACCGCCATCTTTCGAAGTCCGGCGTCGCCCAGGACCTGATCGTCTCGTTCAGCGGCGGCCGGGTGAGCACGTTCTCCTACCGCTGATCGATCCGGACGGCCGCGGACCCATCCCGTGGTCACGACGAGGGCGCTTCCGCCGGGCTCCGGCCGTTCGAGGTCAGACGTTGCAAACGGCCTTGGCCGGGAGGGCCCGGAGTTGAGCGACGCGGCGTCGAACGTCATCGCGATCGAGTGCCCGCACTGCGAGCTGGGCGGCGAGGTCCCGCGGCAGTTCGCGGGCGGGCTGATCAAGTGCAAGCGCTGCGCGCGCGACTTCCGCGTGCCGCCGCTCGCGAACGCTCCGACGCGCTCGGCGCAGAGCGCTCCGAGCAAGACGCTCGACGAGATCCGAGTCGATGCGAAGCGAGCGGGCTCGGCCGAGGCGCTCCACCGGACGAGGGCGAGCGAGCCCCGGGCGTTCGTCGTGCTCGGCGCCGGCATCGCGCTCGTCGCCATGTCGCTGCTGTTCCACGGCGCCGGCGCGAAGATCCTGCGTTATCTCTCGGCCGTCGGCGCCGGGACGGGCGTCACCGCGATCGGCTTCTTCACCTATCGCCTGCTCCGTCTCCGGTCGCCGGTGCGGGACACCCCGAAGGCTCTCGTGCCGCTGGTCTTCTTCGGAAGCGTCTTCATCCTGATACCGGTGGTCGACGTCTTCTTTCCCGAGAAGCTCGTCGAGCGTGAGCCGTGGCAGAACATGGTGGCGTTGATGCTCGGATCGCTCCCGCTCGGCCTGGCGATCGCCGCGCTCCGCCACGCCCGCACCGTGCGTGTCCTCTTCCTCCGCTCCTTCGCCGCCGATGCGCATGGCGACCTCGCCGAGACGCTCCGCCGCGCGCTCTCGTTCGTCGGGCGGACCGAGGCGCTCCGTCCGCCGGTGATGCTCTTCCGCGGCTCGATGAGCTGGGGTCTCGTCGGCCACGACACTCGATGGCGTGAGGGCGTGCAGGCGCTGATCGATCAGTGCCGCCTCGTCGTCGTCGATGTCTCGGAGCGCTCCGACAACCTGGCGTGGGAGCTGGAGCGGCTGCGGGCGGAGCCCCGGGTGCCGCGGATCTACATCGCCCGGGCCGGGAGTGGAGTGACCGAACAGGACGGTCACGCGGTGCTCGAATACGCCGGTGTCGACGACGCGGCGTTCGTCGAGAGGATCAAGGCGCGGGCCCGCAAGGCGGTCGAGGCCAACGCGCGGAGGCCGCGGCGCCGGGCGCCCCGGTGGCAGGGGCGCGGCTCGATCTACAGCGCCGTGCTCACCGCGATCTACGTCATGGTCGTCCTCATTCCCGTCTCCGACTCGGCCCCGTCGAGGGAGTCGATCGCACGGGACTACCGGCAGCACGTCGACTTCGCCGATGTCCAGGTCGGGGTCGAGGACCGAACCTGGAGCCCGGACGGGGTGAGGGTGACGCTCGCCGTCGAGTTGACGCTCGAGAACACGGGCCCCGAGGACGTCTCGAGGCTGCGCGCCGATGTCGGGCTCGTCGGCTGGAGTGAGGAGCTCGAGCTTCTCGAGGATGGACACGTCCTCGAGGCCGGCGGGGAGATCACCCGACGGCTGCAGCTGCCGCCTCGGCTCCAGAGCGGTATCGTCGTTCCGCTCGCCCAGGCCTCGATCGAGGAGATCGAGCTCGCCGAGCCGCTCCAGAACCCGCCGACGCCCTGGTTCTGGATCCTCCTCGCGCCCCTCCCCGTCCTGATCTGGATGACCGTCTCGTTCGCGCGCCTCGAGTCGGCGCCGAGCCCGGACGCCGAGACCCCGAGCACGACTCGCGACGAGGCCGGGGTGCCATCGACGAGCGGGACCCCATGAGCGGGCCGGAAGCGTCGGGGAGCCCCCTCGACCCGCGCATCGTCGCGTTCCGGACCGAGGCGTTCGACCTCGGCGAGGATCTCGGCAACCTGGTGATCGTTCACCGCCAGGGGCTCATCGAGGCGACGGTCTTCTATGGCGCCCGGATCCTCGAGGCGCTCTCGGCCGAGGCGGTCGGTGCCCTCGGTCTCGGCCGGAGCCGCAACGCCTACTCGAATCTGACCCGGCTCGCGGAGCTCAACCTGATGCCCGCGCCGGTGCCGTGGTGGGCGCACGCCCTCCGTCGCCTCGGCAACGAGACGCGCCACTTGCACCGTCGGCATCAGCCGTCGGACTCCAACCTCGCCGTGCTCTTCACCGAGCGCTGGCTCGAGTGGTACTTCTGCAGCTTCGAGCTCGGCCTCCGCCTCGAGGGCATCGTCGACCCGAGCGAGGAGAGCCCGCTCCGCGCCGCGGCCGCACCCGACCTCGGCGCCGTCGTCGAGGCGCTCGACTGCTCGGCGCGCTCGAAGGAGACCGACGCGTTCGACGCCATCCTCGAGGCCGAGGTGGTCACTCACTTCCACCGGGCGCCCGTGCTCGCCGGTGTGGCCGTGGAGGTTCTCCTGAGCCGTGAACGCTTCGAGGACGCGGACCGCCTCCTGGCGCAGTCGCTCGCGGCGCACCCCGACGACCTTCGCCTGCGTCAGCTCCAGGCGCTCCATCTGAGCCGGACGGGCGAGCTCGAGCGCGCCCGGGACGGGCTCGAGCCGCTCGTGCGCGACGGGCGCGACGACCCCGAGACGATGGGGATCCTGGCGGGGGTCTACAAGCGGATCTGGCGGCGCGACCCCGAGGACCGGGCGGCGCTCGGCAGGTCCCAGCGAACCTACCGATCGGGGTGGAAGCGAGCGCGCGGCTCGAGCACCTACCTCGCCGTCAACGCGGCCGCCACCTCGCTCTGGCTCGGTCGCCACGACGAGGCGCGCGCGATGGCGGAGGATTGTCGTCGGGTCCTCGAGGAGCGCCGGGAGGTGATGGCGCGGTTCCTCGGGGCCGGGCAGGGCGCTCTCGGGTTCTGGGACCTGATGACCTCCGCCGAGACGAACGTCATCCTGGGGAGGTTCGGCGACGCGAGGCGGGAGTACGCGGCGGCCTTCGAGCGGTTCGCGGAGAGGACCGGCGATCTCCAGGTGGTGCGCGAGCAACTCGCCCGCAACCTCGAGGCTCTGGGGCTCGCCGCGTCGGCCGAGGAGTTCTGCTCCCTCCCGGCCCCACCCGGCGGTGAGCCCTTCCTCGTCGGCGTCACCGGGCATCGCCGCATCGCCGACGTCGAGCGGGTCGCCGCCGAGGTCGGAGCGATTCTGACCCGGCTCCGCCGAGAGGATCCGAGCCGCCGCCTCGCGGCGCTGAGCCCGCTGGCAGAGGGCGCCGATCGCCTGGTCGCGCGGGCCGTGCTCGAGAGCGGTCCCGACGCGGGCCTGTGCGTGCCCCTCCCCCTCGAGCTCGATGACTACCGGACCGACTGCGCCTCGTCGTCGTCGACCGACGAGCTCGCCGACCTCCTCGTCCGGGCCGACCGCCTGATCTTCCCCGAGGGGCTCGACGCGATCGGCCGCGCGGACGAGCGTGGCGCCGGGCCAACCTCGGGCGATGCCCGCGACGAGGCCTACGAGCGATCCGGCCGGTACGTCCTGGAGCACGCCTCGGTGCTGCTCGCCCTCTGGGACGGTCGGCCGGCCCGCGGTCGGGGCGGCACCGGGCAGATCGTCGAGGAGGCCCGGCGCCGCGGGACGCCCGTCGAGGTCGTCCGCGTGGAACGCCGGGAGCCGTGACCGCCCCGAAGCGCGCGGGTCGCCCTTGCGGGCTCGGGGATGTTGGCCTGGCCAGTCGTCGGCGGGCGGATCGATGCGATGCGTCGCAGCTCCCTCCCGTACGACTCGGGCCACGGCGGCTCGTTCGTGTCGGCGATCGAGGTCACGCGCTCTCCCCTCGCCGAAGACGGGCAGTCTGCGCTGCCGGGTCACGCGGTCGAGACGGGACAGGCTCGCCCGAGACGTCCCGGCCGCGTTGACCCTCCGCGCGCCAAGGGGCAGGATGACGTCGGCGGCAGGCGACGCCGCATGGCGCACGCCGTGGAAGGAGTCGAGCAGGTGGACAAGGTGTCGATCCTCGCAGCGGTGATGGTCGGGCTCCTCCTGGCGGGTGGCCTGACGCTGGTCCTCTGGGTCGGTCAGTTCGAGGGGAGCGCCGATCACGCCGTCCTCGAGAAGCTCGTCGCGATCGAGCGTCGCCTGGTGGCGCTCGAGGACCGGCTCGGCGGGCAGAGCCCCCCGTCGGAAGACAACGCCGATCTCGCGGACCGGATCCTCGCCCTCGAGCTCGCGATGGTCGCGGCCGACGACGGGGTCGAGCCTGCGGCCCGGAGAGCGGAGGCGGCGTCGGGCGGGGTGGCCGCGCCGGCCGGCGACGCGGCGGCGCCCGATGCCTCGGCTGCCGCGATCGGAGGAGGCAAGGCCGATCGCGAGGCCGTCAAGGACGAGGTGCTCGGCGCCGTCGAGGAGCGGATCGACGAGGCGGTCGAGAAGCGCGTCGATGAGCTCGCGAAGAAGCAAAACAAGAAGCCGTCGATCGACACGTTCGCGGAGCTGCTCGAGCTCGACGAGGCGCAGCGCCAGGCGGTCGAGGAGGAGGTGCGCGAGGGGCAGTGGCAGATCCGCGACATCCTCGAGACGCCGATGGCCGATGGCACCACGCTCCTCGACGAGCTCGTCGACGCGATGGCCTACGGCCAGGCGGGCAAGCCCGAGGCGGGCGCCCGGTTCGCGACGTGGTGGGGGCGCGTCGTCGGCGAGACCTACCCGGGGACCGACCAGACCTACGCGGCGCGGATCGAGGGCGTGAAGGGCGGCGTCCGCGACGCGTTCCGGCGGACGCTGACCGACGAGCAGTACTCCGAGTTCGAGGAGTGGCGCTTCGACCCGACCGAGATGGAAGACATCACCGGGAGCGCGTGGGACGACTTCGAGGAGCGCGTCGGCGAGCGCGCCGCGGAGCTCGCCGGCGGACAGTGAAGGCGCCGGTCACGCGGCGCCCCTGAGGAGAGCTCGATCGATGCCCAGGATCAAGATCCTCGACGGCAAGCACGCCGGCGAGGAGCACGCGCTCCCGTCGCAGCCGGGCTCGACCGTCATCATCGGAAGCATGGACGCCGCGGCCTACGGGCAACACCACGGCGGCGACGGGACCGGCTTCATCCAGATCACCGACGGCGGCCTCATGGATGCCCAGGGGACGCTCATCGACGCCGGGACGGGCTGGATGTTCATGGACGCGATGGCGGCCATGACCGGCGGCGATCCGAGCCCGAAGCAGCTCTCGGCGAACGAGGTCGTCACCCTCGGGAGCATCCGCCTCCGCTACATCGTCGAGGGCGTCGCCGAGCCCGACGACGACGGAGCCGCGCCGGGTGGCGACGACGGCGGAACGATCCAGAGCCTCGCCCTGTCGCTGATGGTGACGTGTCCGTCGTGCGGGAAGGGCATCCCGGTCAACGGCGCCGCCGACGTCGTTCAATGCGACGCCTGCCAGAGCTCGACGCCGCTCACCGCCTCGAGCTGGAGCACGCTCCTGGGCTACCCGTTCGGCATCTTCGGCAAGCTCCCCGAGGGGAAGATGAGCCAGGACGGGATGATGATGGGCGACGGACTGTCGTTCAAGTGGGCCTACGGGAAGATCGCTCCGACGTGCGCCAAGTGCGAGCACGGCTTCGATGCTGCCGTCGTCGCGACCGCCGCCGAGTCGGGAGCCGGCGTTCCGTGCCCGTGCGGCGAGCCGCTGTCGGCCCGGAGCGCCCCCGTCTGGTTCCGCGGTCTCGATCACCGGATCCGCGCCGTCGCCGGTGAGGCGCTCGGGCCGAGCGGCGACGACGCCCCGAGCGCGGCCGCCGTGAAGATCCACTGCATCAGCTGCGGGGGCGGCCTCGAGGTCGACGGCTCGTCTCGAAACATCACGTGCACGTTCTGCAGCGAGGCGTGCGTCATCCCGGATACGATCTGGCGCAAGCTCCACCCGGTGAAGACGCGCCAGCCCTTCTTCGTCTTGATCGCCACCTGAGCGAGTCGAGAAGGGACCGACGGAGAACAAGGCAATGAGACGACGCGTCGCATGGATCCCGCTGGCCCTCGCGGCCCTCGTTCTTGCCGCCGGCTGGCAGGCGCCGACCCGGTCCGATGATGGAGACGAAGGACGCCCGAGCATGCTCGTCCACTATCAGGAGATCGTCTGCAAGGACGTCGCGGCAGAGTGCAAGGCGCTCGAGCAGGTGCACGGGCTCTCCTTCGGACCGAAGGTCGCCGACATGGGGCAGGCCCGGATCGCGAAGGCTCCCGACGGGACCCTGATCGGCGTCCGCGCCCCGCTCGCCGAGCACGAGACGCCGATCGTCCGGACCTACCTCGCGGTCGACGACATCGCGAAGGCCGTCGCGGCGGCCGAGGCGGCGGGGGCGATCATCGCCTACCCTCCCACGAAGCAAGGGGACACCGGCACCTGGGCGATCTTCATCCTGGGCGACATCCAGCACGGCCTGTGGCAGCGGTAGGCTCCCGGTAGTAGCCAGCGCGCTTCTGCGAGGCCGTTGCCGAACCTCGGGCGAGGTCGTTGCCGACGGGCGGGGGCCGCGGGCAGGCGGCCGGCTTCGGAACGTCTTGGGCGGGCCGAGCCGATGTTTCCCGATCGGAATGTTTCCGGGTAGCCAGCGCGGGGGTCAGAGCGCCGGTTACCGGTTGGTCGAGACGGGGTTGCCGAAGCGGGCGCCTCTCCCAAGCGGTAACCGGACGACACTGACCCCCAATGCCGGCCCCCCGGGTGCCCGTCGCGAGCGACATCCTCGATGACGCGCCTCCGCGAACCAGAGCTCCCCGACCGCGCCGCTCCGCGCATCAAGGCTAGGGATCGCGCAGAGGGCCCCGGGCCCCGCATTGGGGGTCAGTGTCGTCTTCCTGCTGTCTTGGGAGAGGAGCTCGCTCCGGCAACCCCGTTCCCCCGAGCAGCAGGAAGCGCTCTGACCCCCGCGCTGGCTACCCCGGAGCGTTCCGAGCGGGAAGCCACCGCTGGGCGAAACTGCGAGCGCCGAAGCAGGCCGCATGCCCGCGGGCCCCGCCCGTCGGCAAATCTCCGTCGCAGGCGGCCTTGCTGCGGAACGTCGGCCGGGAGGGGCCGGTCAGCGGTTCGCGACCGACCTAGGTCTCCCGGCGTTCGAGCGTGGCGGAGAGCCGGAGCGCGTGAGCGTGGGCGGGGTCGATCGCGAGGACGGCGCCGAGCTTTCGGCGGGCGAGGGCGAGGTCGTCGCCGTCGAACGCCGAGCGCGCTCCGAGGTAGAGCCGGTTCAGCAGCTCGCGACGATACGCCTCGCTCCGCGCCGGATGGCTCGCGCTCGCCTCCCGCTCCTCGAGGATCACGGTGAGAGGGATTCGGCCGTCGAGGCTCGGGTCGGGTGTCTCGAAGAGCTCGTCCTGAATCCGTTCGATCGCGCGGGTCACCGCGTCCGCCTCGGCGTGGTCGTCGCGCTCCTCGCGCATCCGTCGGGTGCACTCCTCCATCAGGCGTCGGTCGGTCGGCCCGATCGAGAAGATGTCCTTCGGCCTCAGCCAGCCGAGGTCCTCGTGGTAGGCGGCGTTCCACTCCTCCTGGGCGATGCCGAGTCGGGATCTCAGGTCGTCGATCGACGCCGGGTCGCCGTCGCGGGTCGCGCGGCGGCGGAGGACCTCGCCCGAAGGGGCGCCCGCGTCGACGAACACGATCTCGCCGCGCGCCTCCGCCGAGAGCGCGGCGGCGACCTCGTCCCACCAGCCGGCCGCGCGGAGGTGGCGCTCGATCGCCGCGCGGACGGCGGGGTCGATCGCATCGGCGGCTCGGTGGAGGATGTTCGCGGTGGCGCCGATCGCGCGCCGGTCGCCGAGCGCGACGATGCCAGTGAGCACCGACTCGAGATCGACCCCCTCGTCGGGCTCGTCCGACCCGCTCGACCAGGCGATGATCTCGAGCTCCTGCTCGAGGAACGGAAACACCTCGTGGACGCCGGCGCGGACGAGCGATTCGAGCTGCCAGGCGCGCTCGGGCGTATCGGATGAGTCGTCGTCGAGACGGTAGAGCAGGACGGGCCACGCGAGCTCGGCCATGGCCTCCATCGCGGCGTGGACCGCGTCGAGCAGACGCCGGTCGAGGGTCCGGATGGCCATCAGCTCGAGCAGGGCGACCGACCGCAGGCTCGGAGCCCGGGCGATGAGCTCGGCGACGGGGATCCAGTCCGCGTCCGGCGCCGACGGGCCGAGGATCGCGACCTCGAGGTAGGGCAGCGCGCTCTCCGCGTCGAGCGGCTCGAGGGCCTCGAGGAGGCGCGGGATGCCGTCCGCGGCCGGGGGCGCCATCTCCATCGCCTCGACCGTCTCGACCGCGAGATCCAGGAGCGCGCCGTCGAGCGCCGTGTGATCGTCCGTCCCAGCGTGGTGCCCATCGTCCAGGGCATCCAGGACGGACTCCACGTAGAGGATGCGCAGGATCCCGATGTCGGCGGGATCGACGAGGTCGTTCTCGAGGGCGGCGATCGCGATGGCGAGGAGGTCGCGAGCGCGGCGGGTCCTCGCCGATCCGCGCCGCGACTCGAGGGTCTCGACGAGTTGGCTCCGCACCGCCATCGTCCCGTGCCGCCGGACGCCCGCGTCCAGCCGTTCGTAGAGCTCCGAGACCGGGTCGTCGGAAGGATCGGCGGAGATGGAGAGCTCGGCGTCGTCGAGCACCGGATCGAAGGGGTCGATCTCGAAGTCGAGCGTCCAGGCCGGGTGCTCCTTGGTTCCGAGGAGGCGGCGAAGGTCGATCGTCGCATCGAGCTCGTCGAGGCGGTCGAGCTCGGGGTCCGTCTCCGGGGGCGCGAGGGCGACCGGCTCCTGGCTCGCGGCGCCACAGCAGCGCTTGTACTTCTTGCCGCTCCCGCACGGGCACGGCGCGTTTCGCCCGATCTTCGTCAAGGGATCACGCGAGCCCGAACGACCGCGCATCGGCCCGGATCGCGTCGGCGTCGAGGGCGGTCGTCTCGGCGCCGAAGAGGAGCTCGGTGTGGCGGACGCCGTCGCGGAGCCGGTAGCCCGGTCGGGTGCCCTCGAGCGTCAGGCCGAGGCGGGTGAGGATCGCGCGCGAGCCGATGTTGCCCTCGAGGCAAGCGCCTTCGATCCGATGCGCGTCGCCGAGGACGAGGGCGTAGGCGACGAGGAAGCGGGCGAGACGCATCCCGACGCCGCGTCCCCAGGCGGCCCGACGGAGCTGGAAGCCGATCTCGAAGCCGCCGGGGCTCCCGTCGATCGCGAGGACGGCTCCCTGTCCGAGGAAGGCCCCGTCGGGCTCGTCGACGGCGATGACGGCGGCGAGCGGCGTCTCCCCGGCGGCGAGCTGCTCGGTCTGGGTCGCGATGAACGGCGTGAAGTACGCCTCGAACATCTCCTCGGTGCCGGGCGTGAACCAGAGCCAGCGACCGACCTCGGGATCGCAGAGCATCGTCGCGATCCGCGGAACGTCATCGGCGCCGGCGAACCGGTAGCGCTCGGCGCCGTCGCTCCAGGTGGTCGTGCTCGTCAGCGGATCGGTCATCGTCACCTCGTGCCGCGCGGTTCGACGAGCTTAGCGGACCGGAGTTCTGGCCTCCACCGGGCTCGCGCACCCGGGACACGAAGCAGATCTCGCGCGCTGGCGGTGAGCTCGAAACCGGCAACTCGTCATCCGCGTCATCCGCGCAATCCGCGGTTCCCACTCGTTCGGCGCCGAGAGAACGGAACCGCGGATGACGCGGATTGCGCGGACTGATCCAGGCGGGAGTCTGTCGCAGCAGCTCACCTTGGAATTTAGGGATAAGTTATAGCATTGATATTGGGTGTCTGTTAGGCTTTCGGGCATGGCGACCCCGACGCTTCGCTTCGACCGCGGGACGATCCTCATCGAGGGTCTCGCGCCGCAGATCGCCGCGGCGCTCCCGGAGACCCTCTACGATCCCCGGGTGGAACGCTATCGGGCGCCGGCGCTCCGGCTCGGAGCCGTCCGGGCCGAGCTCGCGCGCCGCGGGGTCGCGTTCGTCGACGCGACCGAGGCGGCGCGCGTCGCGACGGGCGATGCCTGGCAGCCGATCTCGCTTCGGCCGTACCAGAGCGACGCGCTCCTCGCCTGGGAGCTCGGCGACCGGCGCGGGATCGTCGTGCTGCCGACCGGGGCGGGGAAGACGCGCCTCGCCCTCGCGGCGATCGCGCGCGTCGGCGGCCGTGCGCTCTGCCTCGTCCCGACGCGTGTTCTGCTCGAGCAATGGCAGGCGGAGATCGCGCGCTTCTACCGGGGTCGCGTCGGCTGCTACGGCGATGGGACGCGGCGCCTCGAGGCGGTCACGGTCTCGACGTTCGAGAGCGCGTGGCGGCACATGGCCAGGATCGGAGACCGCTTCGAGACGCTCGTCGTCGACGAGGCGCATCACTTCGGCGGAGGCGCCCGCGACGAGGCGCTCGAGATGGCGGTGGCGGCGCGCCGGCTCGGCCTGACCGCGACGCCGCCCCGGCCGGGCGCGTCGGCGGAGCGGCTCGTCGACCTGCTCGGACCGGTCGTCTACGAGCGACGGGTGAGCGACCTCGCCGGGCGCTACCTCGCCGACTTCGAGGTCGTCGTGCTCGAGGTCGAGCTCACGGCGGCCGAGCGGCGCTTCTACGACGAGGAGTACGCGACGTTCCGGCGAGCTCGGGACCGGTTCGCGAGCCTCGCGCCCGGGGGGAGCTGGGCCGACTTCGCGCGCGCCGCGGCCCGTTCTCCCGACGGTCGTCGGGCGATGCTGGCCTGGCGGCGGGTGAATCGGCTGCTTCGCTTTCCCGAGAGGAAGCGCGAGGCCGTCGCGCGCCTGCTCGGTCGGCACCGGAGCGCGCGCGTCCTCGTCTTCACGGCGGACAACGAGACGGCGTACGACGTCGCCCGCCGGCACCTCGTGATGCCGTTCACCTGCGACATCGGCCGGGCCGAGCGGACGGCCACCCTCGAGCGGTTCCGGACGGGCGAGATCCGGGCGCTCGTGTCGGCGCGGGTGCTCAACGAAGGCATCGACGTGCCCGACGCCGACGTCGCGATCGTCGTCGGCGGGGCGATGGGCGAGCGCGAGCACGTCCAGCGGGTCGGCCGGCTCCTCCGTCCTGCGGAGGGGAAGCGCGCGGTCGTCTACGAGCTCATCGCGCGCGGGACGCTCGAGGCCAGGCAGGGACGGAGGCGCCGACGTGGTCTCGTTGCCTGAGCGGTTGCTCGTCTACGCGGTGCGCGGGGGCGAGGTCGTGCCCGGCTGGCTCGATGGGCGAGACCATCCGTGGCTGCGCGAGCTCCTCGAGATCTACGAGTCGTTCATCGGGCAACGGCTCGCCGACCTCCGGGAGCGACTGCGCGGTCCGCTGGCCGCGGCCAGCCCCGACGCGAAGCGCCGGCTCGCGATCCACGTGCTCGACCGTCTCCACCGATCGGTCCGACCGGCGACCGACGTCGAGCCGCGGAGGCTCCGCGAGGCGCTCTTCGTCGCGGCGGCGCGGGCGACCGGGACGCGCGGGCAGGTCGTCGCCGAGGTCGCGGCCGCCGTCGGCGTCCCGGTCGACGGGGTCGAGGCGACCCTCTTCGCCGACCTGCCGCTCGAGCGCCGGCTCGGCGAGCCGACCGAGCCGCTCACGCCGGTCGGGGTCGAGGCGCGCGCGAACCTGGCTCTGGCGCAGGGGCTCCTCCGGTCGGCGCGCAGCGTGCACGTCGAGATCCGCGGGAACGCGCGGGCGGTCGTGCGCCACGCGAAGCTCCGCGGGCTGATCTGCACCGTGCCGAGGGCGCCGGCGGGCTCGAGCGAGCCGGCCGGGCTCGAGGTCTCCGGACCGCTCGCCCTCTTCCGGCACACCCTCGTCTACGGCCGCGCCCTCGGCGAGCTCCTGCCGCTCCTCGCCTGGTGCGATCGCTACCGGCTCCGTGCCCGGTGCGTCCTCGCTGGAGCCGAGGTCGGCCTCACCCTCGGGTCGGGCGACCCGATCGCGCCGGCCGCCGAGCCGACGCGATACGACAGCAAGCTGGAGCGACGGTTCGCCCGCGATCTTCGAAAGGCCGCCCCCGAGTGGGACCTCCACCGCGAGCCGGAGCCCATCCCCGCCGGCGGGAAGCTGATCTTCCCCGACTTCGCCCTCGTCCACCGTCACGACCCGGGTCGACGGTTCCTCCTCGAGATCGCCGGCTTCTGGACGCCCGATTACATCGCCCGCAAGCTCGCCGACCTCCGGGCCGCCGCCCTCGAGAACCTGATCCTCTGCATCGACGCCGACCGCAACGGCGACGTCGAGGACCTGCCCGCGGGGACGCCGGTCATCCTCTTCCGCCGCCGCGTGCCGGTCGACGAGGTCCTCCGGATCCTGAACCGGGAGCCGGGATGCCTGCGGGCGGCGAGCGACCCGTGAGCTGGTCCAGCGAGAGAGAATGGGGCCGATCCCGCCCGGCGCGAAGGCAGTTACCCAACGCGCGGTCGTCACGGACGCGCGATCGGCGGGTGACGGACGACCCGAGCCCCGCCAGCGGGCCTGAGCCGTTGCTGACGCCAGCCGTCTGAGCGTTCGGCCTTCGCACCGCTCGTCGGGTTGCGTGGGAGCCGTGGGACGCGATGATCATGCGGGCGGCACCATCGGTCTTCCTGTCCGAAGGCGCTCGTCACCGTGGAGGTCGAAGGTGGACAGCACCGAGAACCCGACCAGCTCGCTCGAGCGCGTCGACCGGATCCTCAACGACGCGGTGATGGGCGCGCTGGCGCTCGCGTCGCTGTTCCTGGGCGTCGCGCCGGGCGTGTTCTCGATCTCGCCGGGCTCCCAGGCGCTCCTCGACGGCGTCGAGCTGGCGATCGTCGGCCTGTTCGCGATCGAGTATCTCGCCGCGTTGATGGTCGCCTCCTCGCGACGGGCGTTCGTGCTCAACCCGTGGCGGATCCTCGACGCGCTGATCATCGGGCTGGCGGTCGGGTCACTCTTCCCTCTGGTGAGCCCGGCGTTCCGGAGCGCGCCCGCGCTGCGGCTGTTGCGTCTCGGGCGCTTCGCCCTGTTCGGCGTCCGCGCCGGGACGGCGCTGGCCGTTCGCGACGAGCGGCGGGCGTCACCGAAGGGGGCGCCGGCTGGACAGCAGCGAGCCCACGCCCTGGTCGGCGCGGAGGCGCTCGCCCTCGAGGAGGTCGAGTGGGAGGCGGCTCTCGCTCGCATCCGGACCGACAACGAGGACTGGCTGTTCCTCAGCGGCATCGACGCGGCCCGCGTCGACGCGGTGGCGTCGTCCCAGGGCCTGCCGGCAGCGCTTCTCCGGACCCGGCTGTTCGAGGCCATGCTCCCTCGCATCGAGCGGATGGAGCGCTACACCGCGCTCTTCGTCTGGTACCCGCTCGTCGCCGCGGTCGGCGATGGCGGCGTGCCCTCGCTCCGGCGGGCGCCGGTCCTGCTGGTCGGTTCCGCCGCCAACGTCGTGGTGCTGACCGATGATCCCGCCGACCTTCTCGCCAGCACGACCGGGCGCCTGCAGGACCTCGATCCCTCCCACCCGCCGCTGGCACGCGCCACCTGGGCGCTGCTGCAGTCCGTCCTCAGGCAGTACGCGCGCGTCATCGAGAAGCTCGAGGCGGCCCACGTGGCGCTCGAGGCCGGGCAGGCCCAGCTGGGCGATCGCGCGTTCCTCGCCCAGACGTTCCACCTGCGAGCCGAGATCGTTCGCGTCCGCAACAGCCTCAAGCACCTCAAGAAGGTGCTCGGCGTGGTGGCGGGAGAGGCCCTCGCGATCCAGGGCATCGGAGAGGGCGAGCGCCCGCTGTTCGGCCTCCTCGCCGACGACGCGAACGAGCTCTACGAGGCCGTCGACGACCTGCTGGCCTCGGTCGTGGCGGTGGTCGACCTGCGGCTCAACGTGGCCTCGTTCCAGATGAACAAGGTGATGCGGTTGCTGGCGATCCTGACGACGCTGACCCTGATCCCGACGGTCACCGGCGGGCTGCTCGGAATGAACCTGATCGGCAGTCCATGGTCGGCGAGCCTCGCGCAGGTCGCCTTCGGCGTGGCGGCCGGCATGGCGGTCTCGCTGTACGTGTTCGCCGTCAAGGGCTGGCTGCGCTGAGCGCCGTCTCGAGGCGGCGCGAGTCGAAGCGTTGCCTGCGTGAAAGACGCAATTGTCTGCAAGTCAGCGGCTTCAGGCGTAGACCGGCTGGTCGCAGGCAGTCTCGAGAGTCCGTGGCGAGATGCCGTTCCCGCTGTGTTCGGTCGCGTCCGGCGAGTCTGTGCCAACCCTGCCGCCGACGGGATTCGACGTGAGTCTGCCTCGCCCCTCTCGATGTCGGCGAGCGATGCAAGACTACGGGAGTCATGACCGAGGCAGAGAAGACCCGTTTCGACCACCTGACCGTCGAGCAGAAGGTCGAGTACGTCGACCATCTCTGGTCGCGCATCGCCGGAGAGGCCGAGCCGCGACCCGAGGACGAGGAGTTCGACCGCCTCCGTCGAGACGAGCAGATCGAGCACGTCCAGGATCTCTGGGATCGGATTCCCGAGGAGGAGCGGAACCGCCTCGAGCTCACCGAGGCCCAGCGCCGGGAGCTCGAGCGCCGGCTCGCCGAGTTCGACGCGCACCCCGAGCGGTCGGTCCCCTGGGCAGAGGTGCGCCGGGAGCTCCTCGGCGAGCCGTGAGCCGGGCGCTTCGCTTCCACGAGCGAGCCCGTCAGTGCGGCACGCGGTGGCGTGGTACAACCGCGAGCGGCCCGGGCTTGGCCGAGAGCTCGTGCTGGCGGTCGAGGAGACGCTGGCGACGATCGTCGAGATGCCCTTCGCATTCCGGACGTGCTATCGGGACATGCGCTGTGCGCGCGCGGCACGGCGCTTTCCCTACATGATCTTCTACGTCGTGCGTGTCGAGGTGATCGGCGTCATCGCGATCATCCACGGCCATCGCGAGTCCGAGTCGTGGCTGAGTCGGCGCGACGCCCTGGGTGACGCTGCCGAGGACGACTTCGGGTCGCCGCCCGCCACGGGCAGTGGTCCAGATACAGACGGCGAAGCCCGCTGACCGTGGGGGCGCTCGCTTCCCATCTGGCCGCCGCATTCGAGTCCGTGAGGATGTCGGGCTGGCGCTGCCACCGCGAGGCGCCGCTCTTCTCCGTCCGCCTCGCCGCGCGTTACGGGTTCCGGCCCGCGGTGGACCTCCTCTTCGAAGGCCCCGACGGCCGCCTGGTCGTCGTCGAGCTCGAGATCAGCCGCGCCGACCCGGTGGCGAACCAGGTCAAGTTCCTCCTCGCCCATCGAGCCGGCGAGCTCCCCGACGGCACGGCGCTCGTGGGGATGTTCAGCCCGGCGATCGCCCGCGGCCGCCGCGCCATCTCGGGAGCGTTCGCCCGCCACCTCCGCCACGACGGGGTCGCCGCGTTCCAGGTGTCGTTGCTGCCGCAGCTCGACCCCGGGAGGATCAGGGAGCTCAACCGGCCGGCAGACGCGCTCGCTTCGGTCGCCCTTCCCGTCCGCCGCGAGCTCGCCCGGGTGGCGTCGGTCATTGAGCCCCGCGGCGAGCGCGAGCACCGGATCCACTTCGCCGGCGACGTGACCGACGTCGTCGCCAACGTCTGGACGTGGAACGACGAAGTCGACGTCCCGGCCGGAGCCGAGCTCTGGGGCCAGCGACGGATCCAGTACTTCGTCCACGACCCGAGGAGCGGCGAGTTCGCCCCGTCGAAGTTCGCCGCGTTCATCCCCGCGGTCAAGCCGGGCGGACCGCCGCTGCCGCTCGTCGGGACGATGACGCTCGCGATCTACGCGACGCTCGGCGAGCGCGACCCGCGGTTCGACGGCCACCGCGCTCGGAAGCACCTCACCCGGCACCTCGCCTTCGAGGAGCTGCCCGTGGCCGGGAGCGCGTTCGCGAGCGCATTCGAGAGATGGCTGGAGCGGCGCGACGGCCAGGTGGCGCCGAGGGAGCCCGCGACGATCCTCACCCCACCGCGATGGTTCCGATAGGCGAGCTCGGCTCGTCATGCCGAGTGGGCCGGAGGTGAGTCATGACGATCTGTCGTTCTCCCACGGGCCGATGGCGCGTAGTGCTTCAGCAACCTCGTTCAGGAACGAGGTGTCGAACCGGTCGGGGTGGCTGTTCGTGACGAGCCCGTGTCGCACGAGAGCGCCGGCGACGCGATCGGATTCGAAGTCCGTCGACACGGTCATCTCGACGCGGGCGCCCTTGCTGACGAACGGCGTGAGCCGGCCGAACCGTTCGCGGACGCGGTCCGCGAAGTCCGCTGGCGCACCCGGCGAGTCGGGGCTCGCGATCACGTAGTCGATGGCGACCTCGATGCTGCAGATGAGCTGGCGCGAGTCCAGGTAGCAGAAGTCATCGGCAGCAAGCGCATTCTGGGTCGTGTAGTGGAGGGCGACCCGGGCGAACGTGTCGGCAGGCTCACACCACTCTCGAGGTATAAGCTCGAGCTCGAGTCGGCGTGTCAGATCGCCCAGGTCGAGCTGCTCTCCCTGCTCGTAGATGAACAGTCCCGCCTCCTCGACCGTGCGAAGCACGCGGTCCCTGAGCTCCTGCCACGGCAGCCCCCGATCGTCGAAGCCGGTCATCGGCGGCGCGGTCTCGGTTCTTGCGTTCATGTCGCTCCATCCTTTCAGGCGGGGAAGCCCCGATCGCATCTCGGTCGCGTCTACGACCATCCCAATCACGACACAAACATTATCCAAAATAACAACTGCAATCAAGATTAGGTATTTTGGACGCAATAAGTCTCATTGTCTGTTATGTTCTGCATCCAGAATGGTCGACAGCTCTTCCGAGTTACGTGTGAGCGAGTTCATCGATGACCTGCAGGCGAGCGGTCGCTACACGTTCACGTCGGGCGACCTTCGCGATGCGGTGGGCGGGTCGGCCGTCTCGCGGCAAGCGGCGATTCGGCGCCTCAAGCGGCGTCCGGGTCGGATCGTCAGTCCCCGGCGCGGCTTCTTCGTCATCGTGCCGGTGGAGTACCGAGTCGCCGGCTCCCCGCCGGCCTCCTGGTTCATCGACGATCTCATGGTCGACGCCGGGCGGCCCTACTATGTCGCGCTCCTCACGGCAGCGTCTCTGCACGGCGCGTCGCATCAGCAGCCACAGGTCTTCCAGGTGATGACGGACGTGCTCGTACGAGGGATGCGGGCGGGGAGGCAGCGGATCGAGTTTCATCGAAACCGAAACATCACCGACGTGTCGGTCGTCACGCTGAAGACGGAGACCGGCACCATGCGCGTGTCCACTCCCGAAGCGACGGCGCTCGATCTCGTGCGCTACCAGGAGTCCTGCGGCCATCTCGATCACGTCGTCGCCGTCCTCGTCGAGCTCGCGGAGCAGATGCGGCCCGAGAAGCTCGTCGACGCCGCGCGCGTCACGAGCCGTCCGACGGTCCAACGCCTCGGCTTCGTCCTCGAGCGTCTCGGTCGAACCGACCTCTCCGGGCCGCTCGCGAGACTCGTTGTCGCGTGGCGGCGTCGACCGGTGCTCCTTCGTCCGCGTGGCGCGGGTGGTGAGCGGCCAGCGGCGAGTTCCGACTCCCTCTGGTACGTGATTCCCAATACCGAGATCGCGGTCGATCCATGATACCGAGAGCCCACATCACTGCGTGGCGGGCGAAGGTGCCCTGGATCGACGACGCCCAGGTCGAGCAGGACCTCGTCCTGTCGCGCGTGCTCGTCGAGCTCTTCAGGGAGCCTCTTCTCGCGAAGCAGGTCGTGCTTCGAGGCGGCACGGCCCTTCAGAAGCTCATCCTGACGCCACCCGCCCGCTACTCGGAGGACATCGACCTGGTGCAGTCCGAGCCCGGTCCGATCGGCGACATCATCGACCGCATCAGAGCGCTGCTGGACCCGTGGCTGGGCGAGCCTCGCCGCAAGCGCGGGCCGTCGGGCGTGACGCTCACCTACCGGTTCGAGTCGGAGGCCGAGCCGGTCCAGAGCATGAGGCTCAAGATCGAGATCAACACGCGCGAGCACTTCTCCGTGCTCGGCGTGGACCGCCGCCCGTTCGTCGTGGACAGTCCCTGGTATCGCGGAACGTCGGACGTCGCCGTGTATCGCCTCGACGAGCTGTTTGGCACGAAGCTGCGCGCGCTCTACCAGCGCAAGAAGGGCCGCGACCTCTTCGATCTGTGGCTCGCGCTCGACCGAGGCCTCATCGACCCGACCATCGTCGTCGATTGCTTCGCGCGGTACATGGCACACGGAGGGACACCGGTCGGGCGAGCGGAGCTCGCAGCGAATCTCGACGCGAAGGTCCGAGATCGAGCGTTCCTCGAGGACGTCCTGCCGCTCCTCGCGAGCGGCGTGAGCTACGATCCGGTGGCAGCCCACGAGCTCGTCGCGCGGGAGCTCGTCGAGCGCGTTTCGGAGACTGGCGAGCCGTAGCAATGCCACGAGGCCCGCTGGCGAACCAGCGGGCCTCGTTCGACATGGAGGCGGCGGGAATCGAACCCGCGTCCCGTGACGATTTCACGTCAGCGTCTACGCGTGTAGTCGACCATTTGGGTCTCGTCCGTTGGGCTCCGGTCGACGGGATCCCTCTGGACCAGCTCCGGAGAATCTCGTCGGGTGGGCTCCAGAGCAGCACCCATCCGACCAGCCCGTTTTCGACCTATCCGCTCTGCCTTCGGGCGTCGTCATTGCGGTAGGGGCTGCCGTTTTATTTAAGCAGCCAGAGCGAAAGAGTTGTTGGCAACTCTTTTTTGCTCGGGGTTTTACGAGGCCTCCGAGCAACCTCGACGCGCAACTCACGTTTCCTCTGCCCGGTCGATACCAGGTCGCCCCCTTGGTTTCCCTCGGGGTGAGGCTTCTTCCTCTCCCTTCTATATCATCATCATTGAGACGCCGTCGGGGCCGTCTCGTGGTCGTCCTATTCTCGCCTATTCTCGCCTCGCCCGGGCGAGCGCTCGCTCGACCTCGCGCTTGGCGTCCTTCTGTTTCATGTCCTGCCGCCGGTCCTCGTGCTTCTTTCCCTTCACGAGCCCGAGCTCGACCTTCGCATATCCTCGCTTGAAATACAGCGAGAGCGGCACGATCGTGAGCGACTGCCTCGCGCAGCTGTCCTTGAGCTTCTGGATCTCGCGCTTGCGCAGCAAGAGCTTGCGGACCCGGTCGGGCTCGTGCCCGGCGTAGCCGGCGTTCTCGTAGACGGGAATCGTCACTCCGATCAGCCACGCCTCACCATCGCGCACCCGGGCGTAGCCCTCCTGGAGCGACGCCGCCGCCTGTCGGAGGCTCTTGACCTCGCTCCCCTGGAGGGAGAGGCCGGCCTCGAAGCGCTCGATGACGTGGAAGTCACGGAACGCCTTGCGGTTTCGGGCGATGACCTTGACACCCGGCTCCTCGCCGGCCGCCTTCTTCGCGCTCTTGCCCTTCTTCGCCACCGCGGCGCTCCCTCGTCGAACCGATGGGTCGACCCCCATCCCGACTTCGTTCATTATATAGTGCCGGACGCGAGTCGGCCTCCCGGGGCCCGCTCCGTTCTTCGCGCCCCCTCCTCGAGGACCGGCCATGGCCGAGACCCCCGAGCCCGACCGCCCGCGCAACCGCTCGCTCATCGCGCGTCGGGTCGGCTGCCCCCTTCACGAGACGGGCGAGCCGTTCGTCCACTTTCACCTCCGGAGCAGCGCCTACGAGGTCGTCCGCGACGACCTCGACCTCCCCGTCTACCGCGCCCCCCTCCCTGGCGAGGACGCCTGCGACTTCGAGCTCCTCGCCGTCACCGTCTGTCCCGAGTGCGCCTACGCGGCCACCGAGGCCAAGCTCCTCGCTCCCGCCCCCGGCGGCGACTTCCCCCTCTCGCTGATCCTCCCGCCCGGGGCGATCGAGAGCGCGTTCAACGAGAGCAGCCGCCGCGCCCGCGCCCTCGAGAAGGTCACGGCGGGCTTCTTCACCGAGGAGCGCACGCTTCGCGACGCGATCATCGCCTACAGCCTCGCGATCGAGACGGCCCAGAGCCTCTACGCCGGCGCCCCGGAGGCGACTCGCTTTCTGCTGTGCCACTGCGCGAATCACCACCTCCGCCTCGCCCGACTCTGCCGCCGGCTCGACCTCCGACCGGCCGTGAGCGGCCATCTCTTCCGGGCACGCAACCTCCTCCAGCGGGCGAGCGAGTCGGTGAAGGGGAGCTTTCTGATCCGCACGCTCTACCAGACGGTCTCCCTCTCCCTGTCGCTCGGCGACGTCGGCCAGGCCACCACGGCCCTCGACGCCCTCCGCCGCCTCGCCCGCTCGGGAACCGACCGCCTCCAGGACCCCCGGGCCGGACCGCTCGCGTCCGCGGCCGATCCGGTCCCTCCCGAGGACTGGCCCGACCTGGTCGACGACTACGTCGCGCGCGCGCAAGTCCTCTCGCGCAAGCATCGTGGGCGTGATCCCGAGGCGCCTCACTGACCCCGCGATCCCGTCACGGGCGGCGCCGGGCCTCGACCCCGCCGCCTCGATTGACTCCCCGACGCGCGCCCTCCTATCATCCGCGGCTTCCGACCGGATCCCTCCGGTCGACCGTCCGTCGCACCCGAAAGAGGACCGACGCGTGACCTCCCCGACCCTCCCGCGCCGCCGCCGTTCGTTCCGCCGCGCCGCCGTCGTGCTCATCGCCCTGGTCGCCTGCCTCGGCGCGGTCATCGGCGCGATCTCCCCCGCCGAGGGCGAGGCCGACGGCCCCATCGAGATCCGCATCGCCGGCGGCTCCTCGGGCGGCACCTACGCCGTGATGGCCCGGGCGATCGCCGAGGCCTGCCGGCGCGCCGGCGTGAACGCCGAGGTCGTCGCCACCGAAGGCACCTTCGACAACCTCTGCCTCCTCCGCGAGGGCGGCGTCGACCTGGCGCTCGTCCAGGGCGACGCCCTCGACACCCTCGCGGGCGACCGCGACTTCAGTCACCTGACCCGCGGCGTGCGCCTCGTCGCGCCGCTCTACCGCGAGGAGATCCACATCCTCGCCCGCACCGATGCAGGGATCCACGGTCCGAAGCAGCTTCGCGGCAAGCGCGTCGCGGTCGGCCCCACCCTCTCGGGCACGCACCTCGCCGCGAAGAGCGTCCTCGACGCCCTCGACATCGATCCGAACTTCGGGATCCGCCCCCGCGCCGACATGTCGTATCAGGAGGCCCTCTCCAAGCTCGAGTCCGGCGAGCTCGACGCGATGTTCTACGTCGCGGGCGCCCCGGCCCCGCTCCTCAACGGCCTCCCCTCGGAGTACGGCCGCAAGGTCAGCCTCGTCCCGTTCACCCTCGACGACGTCCCCGAGGTGAGCCACGTCTTCTGGCCGACCGTCGTCCCGGTCGAGGTCTACCCCTGGATGGCCGAGGACGTCCCGATGGCCGCCACGACCGCGTGGCTCGCTGCGACGCGCCGCCTCGATGCGGCGACCGTCGGGAAGATCACGAAGGCGCTCTTCGAGAGCACCGACATCCTCCGCGCCGCGCATCCCAAGGGCGAGGAGCTCGACTTCGGTCTCGCCCGCGTGATCACCAGTCAGCTCGGCGAGCGGGTCCACGAGGGCGCGCGCGCCTACTACGACGAGGCGAGCGCCGGGTGGCGCGCCCGCGCTGGTCGTCTTCGCCTCCGGAGCGGCCCCAAGGGCGGCACCTACGACCGCTTCGGCACCGACCTGACCGAGGTGCTCGGCCGGGTCGGCTTCACGGTCAAGCACGGCGGCAGCTCGGGCTCGTTCGAGAACGTGATCGCGCTCGGTCGGGGCCAGACCCAGCTCGCGATCGTGCAGCTCGACGCCCTCGCCCACCCGCAGGCCGAGGCGTTCCGCGCCCGGATCCAGACGGTCCTCCCGCTCTACAACGAGGAGGTCCATCTCCTCGCCCGACCCGGCTCCGGCATCCGGAGCATCCGCGACCTGCGCGGCAAGCGCGTCCACGCGGGCGCGGTCCGGTCGGGGACCTACGCGACCGCGACGGCGCTCCTCGAGCTCGTCGGCCTCGACGCGGCTCGCGACCTCGTCCTCGACCACAGCCGCGCCGAGACGGCGCTGGCCGCGCTCGCCGCGGGTGAGCTCGACGCCGCGTTCTTCGTCGGCGGCGCGCCGCTGGGGACGCTCGCCGGCGCCGGCAAGGGCCGCGGCGCGTTCGAGCTCGTCTCGCTCTCGGCGCGCGACGTCGAGGACGTCGTCCTCCACTCCGAGCTCTACGACCGCGCGACCATCCCCGCCGGCACCTACCCGTTCCAGTCGGGCGATGTGCGGACCATCTCGACGCGCTGCGCCCTCCTCGTCGCTCCCGACGCCGACGAGGACGCGGTTGCCCAGATCGTCTACACGATCCGCGCCGCGATGGGGTGGCTCGCCGATCGGCACCCGAAGTGGAACGAGGTGAGCTTCTCGCGCGCGCAGGAGGATCTCCTCCGCGGGCGGCTCCCGTTCCACCCCGGCGCGGAGAAGGCGCTCCTCGGGAAGAAGCGGGATCGCTGGTAGTCAGTCGAAGAGCTCCGACTCCCGCTTCGCCAGCGCCCGCGCCTTCTCCTTGAAGTAGCGCTGCTCGAAGAGCGCGGCCGGGAGCGCCTCGTCGGGCACGGCGAGGGCGGCCTCGATCTCCTTCTTGAAGAGCTCGCGGTCGCCGGTCGCGACGGCGTAGAACTTCGCCCGCATGTAGCGGGTCTCGACGAAGCGCGGCTCGATCTCGATCGCCTTCTCGAAGTGGGTCTTGCTCAGCTCGAGGCTGCCGCCGAACATGCTCGGCGCCTCCGCGCAGTAGGCGCCCTGGAAGCGGTGCGGCGCGCCGTGATAGACCTCGGGGTCGAGCTCGAGGTCGCGGGCGACCATGCGCCGCAGCCGGCCGACCGCGAACGCCTGCTTGAACACGTTCACCCGCTCGACCATCCGCGCGTAGTTGCTGACGCACCAGTGGAGCGCCTCGCCCTGATCCTTCCGGATCTCGGAGAGGGCGTCGTCGATGTCGTCCTCCTCGCTCTTCGCGGCGACCTTGGCGTCGATCCGCAGGGCGGCGATCGCGGCGTGGAAGCCGCTCTCGTAGAGCTCCCAGAGCGCGTCCTCGTCGTCCTCGTCCGTGACGAGCTCCGCCTTCAGGAAACGGGCCTTCGCGATCAGGATGAACGCCCGCTCCGCCTTCGGCGCGAGCTCGGCCGCGCGGGTCGCGTGGGTGATCGTCTCGTCGAGCCGCGCCCGGTAGGCGTCGGGGCCGTTCGGCGCGGCGAGCGAACCGCCGCGGAGGGCGAACGCCTTCCGGGCGCTGTCGAGCGCCTCCTTCGCCGGGCCGGAGAGCTCGTCGTCGGCGCGGGCCTGCCCGAGCGGGGCGGCGACTCCGGTGGTCATGATCGCTCCGGCGAGGACGAGGGCGGCGGCGGGAAGGGGGGAGCACCTCACGGCAGCTCCTCGGCGATCTGGACCGCGTTCAGGGCCGCCCCCTTGCGGAGCTGGTCGCCGACGAGCCACATCGCCACGCCGCCGGGGCGCGAGATGTCCGCGCGGATCCGGCCGACGGCGACCGCGTCGCGTCCCGTGCTCTGGAGCGGTGTCGGGTAGCGCGCCCGGTCGGGGTCGTCGACGATCTCGATGCCCGGCGCTGCGCGCAGCACCTCGCGGACGTGCTCCGGGTCGAGCGGCTCGCGCGCCTCGATCCAGACGGCCTCGGAGTGGGCGCGGCGGACCGGCACCCGCACGCACGTCGTCGAGACGGCGAGCTCGGGCGCCGAGAGGATCCGGCGCGTCTCGTGGACGGTCTTCATCTCCTCGCGGGTGTAGCCGTTGTCGGTGAAGACGTCGATGTGTGGGAAGAGGTTGAACGCGATCGGCGCCGGGAACGCCGCCGGCACGGGCTCGCCCCCGTCGAGGACGACGCGCGTCTGGTCCTCGAGCTCGGCGACGGCGCGCGCGCCGGCCCCGCTCGCGGCCTGATAGGTGGAGACGATCACGCGCGTCAGGCCGAAGCGTCGGTGGAGGGGGGCGAGGGCGACGACGAGGATCGCGGTGGTGCAGTTCGGGTTCGCGATGATCCCGCGGTGGCCGGCGATCGCCTCGCGGTTCGCCTCGGGGACGACGAGCGGGACGGTCTCGTCGAGGCGGAAGGCGCTGCTGTTGTCGATCACGACGGCGCCGCGCTCGACGAGGCGAGGCGCCCACTCGCGCGAGATCTCGCCGCCCGCGCTGAGGAGGGCGAGGTCGATCCCGTCGATGGTGTCCTCGCCGAGAGGAACGACCTCCACCTCGGACCCGCGGAACATGACCTTCTTGCCCGCGCTCCGCGGGCTCGCGAGGAGGCGGAGCTCGCCGACGGGAAACGATCGCTCCTCGAGGACGCTCAGCATCTCCTGGCCGACGGCGCCCGTGGCGCCGAGGACCGCGACCGTCTTGCTCACCGCTGCCCGCCTCCAGCTCGCTCCGCCGAACCCATCTTCGGCTTCATCTTCTTCTGGGGCCGAAGTATAGCTCCGTTTCGCGGCCGCGGGCAAGATTCCTCGAGCGGAGCTACCCTGCAAGCAGCGGAGGGCGAGGATGATCGGCACCGCGGTGGGCCCCTACCAGATCACCGGCCTGATCGGCCGGGGAGGCATGGGGGAGGTCTATCGTGGCCGCCACGCGCAGCTCGGCCGCGAGGCGGCGATCAAGCTGATCGCCACCGGCGGCGCGCGGGCGGGCGGCACGTCCACGGCGCGGCTCCAGCGCGAGGCGATCGCCGCCGCGCGCCTCGACCACCCCGGCGTCGTCCGGGTCTTCGACTGCGGCGAGACCGCCGACGGACGCACCTACCTCGCGATGGAGCTCGTCGAGGGCGAGGGGCTCGATCAGGTCATCGCGCGCGCGCCGATGCCGCCGCGCCGCGCCGTCGAGGTCGTCCGGGACGCCGCACGCGCCCTCCACTTCGCCCACGAGAGGCGGATCGTACATCGCGACGTCAAGCCCTCGAACATCCTCGTCACCCCCGAGGGCCGCGCGAAGGTGACCGACTTCGGCGTCGCCCGTCTCCTCGACCACGAGGGGCCGCGCCTCACCGCGACCGGCGCGTTCGTCGGGACGCCGCAGTACATGGCGCCCGAGCAGCTCCAGGCGAGCCAGAGCGTCGGACCGGCGAGCGACGTCTACGGCCTCGGCGCGACGTTCTACGAGGCGCTGACCGGCCGCCCGCCGATCGAGATCGAGGGGATCGCGCAGCTCGTCCACGCGGTGATGAACGTGGCGCCCGAGCCGCCATCGCGGGCGGTGCCGCTGCAGCGGCTCGCCGGCGCGGGGATCCGGTCGGCCGCGGTCGACGCCGTCGTGGCGCGCGCGCTCGCGAAGCGCGTCGAGGATCGGTACGGCAGCGCTGCGGCCTTCGCCGATGATCTCGAGCGCCTCCTCGGCGCCGGCGGAACCGAGGCGGAGGGCGTCGCCGCCGCGGGCGCTCCGATCGGAACCCGCGCGGACGCCACCGCGCCGGGCGCCCGGCGAGGCCCGCCGACCGCGCCGCCCACGCCGCCGCCGGTGCGTCCACCGGCCCGGGCGCCGGCCGTGGCGACCGGCGCCGCGCTCACGCCGGCCATGTGGGCGGGGATCGGGGCGGCCGGAGCGATCGCCGTCGTCGCGATCATGGTGCTCGCCGTCATGCTCGGCCTGCGCGACGGGGAGACGCGGGCGCCTCGCGACGTCGCGCGCGGCGGAGGAGACGACGGGCGCGGGGCCGGATCGACCGGCGCCTCGAGCTCGCCCGAGCGAGCGACGGATGCGGATGCGGGCACGGGCGGGCCGGTGACCGGTCCGCCGGAGCCGATTCCCGAGCCCGAGCCGGCTCCAGTCGACGTCCCGGACCCGACTCCCGACCCGGATCCGGACCCGACGGCGGGCTCGACGCCGACGGTCGAGCCCGCCGCCGGTCCGACGATCCCGGGCGGCGTGGACGGGGCGGATGGATCGATCGGTGAGCTCGTCGCCTCGGCCCTCCGGGACGTGCGCGAGATTCGCCTCGAGCAGGCCGGCGAGAAGCTCGCGCTGGCCCGGGAGCGCGCAGGCGATGACCGCGAGCTGCTCGAGACGATCGACTACCTGACCCTCATCACCCAGACCATGACGGACGCGACCCTCGACGCGCTCTGGCGCAACGCCAAGCAGGCGATCGATGTGACGATTCCCACCGCCCTGCGGGCGATCGAGGGGCTGCCCGAGGAGCATCGGGCCCCACTCCGCGAGGTGCTCGCCACGCTCGAACGGCTCGCCCAGTGTCGGATGGCCGGCCCGATCCTCCTCTACCAGCTCGCCCAGGGGAGCATCGAGCGCGACCACGTCGAGCAGATCATCACGACCTGGCGCGAGGCGGCGACCTGGGCGGACGGGGTCGCAGCGACCTCGCGGGATGAGGGCGGCGAGGTCGTCACCAGGATCGCCGACCGGACTCGGCGCGCGGCCGACGACCTCGAGCGCCGCCGGCTCATCCAGCTCGACTTCGCCGCGGATGGCTTCCTCGCGGGCGCCTTCGGCGCCCGGGTCGAGCGCTGGACGCACTCGGAGCGCGGCCTCTCCTGGCCGACGCCGGCCCCGCCCGACGACGCCGAGGCGTCGATCTGGATCCCCGTGCCGGCCGGAGCGCAGCGCGTGGTCGTCGAGCTCGAGACGCGCGGCGACCTGCCCGGCGAGGGGCCCCCGGTCGTCACCGTCTGCGTCGCCGGGGGTGCCGCCGTCGCGCTCGGCGACCGTATCCTGATGAAGGGGCCCCCGGAGCAAGTCGTGCCGCTGGCGCACGCCCGCGCGCGCGGCCACGACGTTCCGCTCCCCGATCTCCCGATGGCGAGGATCCCGGACGGACTGCCCGAGCAGTGCCAGCTCGTCCTGCTGATGGGGCACACGCCGGCCGCCTCGAGGGTCTCGCTGGTGAGCGCGCCGCGCGAGGAGATCGTCGGGCTCGCCGGGCCGTGTCTTCTGGCCGAGTCCACCGCCGTTCGCCTGTCCGTCGCGGGCCCCGTCGCGATTCGAGCGGTGACGATCGCGCTTCCGCGTCTCGGGGGGCCGCCGGGCGACGGTCGCCGTCCGCCGATGGGTACGGGCGGGCCGGGAGGTCGCGGGCCGCCGCCTCGCGGGCCGCGACGCCCTCGCTGATCCGCGACCGCCCGACCCATCGATCGATCCGTGAGTCAGCTCCCCTACCCGCTCTTCGCGCGGTTCCCCGGCCTGCAGCGCCGCGTCGACCGGATCCCGCTCGCCGACCTGCCGACGCCCGTCGAGCGCGCGCCCACGCACCTCGCCGCCGCGCTCGGCAGCGACGAGCTGTGGGTGAAGCGCGACGACCTGACCGCGCCGGTCTACGGCGGGAACAAGGTCCGCAAGCTCGAGCTCATCCTCGGCCGCGCGATCGCGCTCGGGCGGCGCAGCGTCTGGACGACGGGCGCCCGCGGCAGCAACCACGCCCTCGCGACGGCGATCTACGGGGCGCGCCTCGGCCTCGACGTCCACGCGACGCTCTACCCGCAGCCGCCGACCGCCCACGTCGAGCGAAACCGTCGCGCGCTCGCCGCCGCCGGGGCGTTCGTCCGCGAGGCGCCGAACGTGGCGCTCGTGCCGGCCGTCGCCGCGGCGCAGGTCGCGGCGGCGACCCTTCGAGGCGACCGTCCCTTCCTCGTGCCGCCCGGCGGGAGCGACCTCTTCGGGACGCTCGGCTACGTGGCCGCCGGCCTCGAGCTCGGCGAGCAGATCGCGGCCGGCGCGTGCCCGCGGCCCGACCGCATCTTCGTCGCCGCCGGGACGCTCGGCACCGCCGCCGGCCTCGCCGTCGGCCTCGCCGCCGCCGGCGTCCTCGATGCGGGGACGCATCTGGTCGCCGTCGCCGTCGTCGAGGCGATCATCACGAACCGCTCGCGCCTCGCCGGCCTCGTCCAGCGGGTGGTCGCGCACCTCGAGCGGCACGGTCGCGGCGCCGCGACGCTGCGCGCGGCGAGCCGGGCCGAGCTGGTCCTCGAGGAGCGCGCCCTCGGCGCCGGCTACGGCCACCCGACGTTCGCGGCCAGGCACGCGGTCGCGCTCTTCGACCACGCGATGGGCATCCCGCTCGAGATGACCTACACGGGCAAGGCCGCCGGCGCGATCGCGCTCCCGCGCCGCGCGCGCGAGCGGGGCGGCGTCGACCTCTTCTGGAACACGGTCAACAGCCGGCCGCTGCCGGGAATCTCGGCATCGGTGTCGTGATCCGCGCCAGGCCGGGTTCGTGTTTCGGCCGGGGTCGCCCGACCGGTCGATCTTCTCGTCGGCCCCTTCTGGCGTCGTGACTTCGGAGCGGTCGCGACGTGCGCGCGTTCGTTTCGGCACGCGAAGTGCCAGGGGGACGGCGGGGACGGGGGGGAGAGACCCCCCATGAAGAACGAAGGAACCGACGCGGCCTTCCGGCCCGTTCGCCTGCTTCGGGCGCACGCCCTCAACTCGATCGCTGCTGCGGTGGCGCTCGGCGCGAGCGCCTCGCTCGCGCCGACGCTCGCGGTCGCCGACGACGTCCAGCCGACGAGCGACCGCGGGGGCGGCCGCGACGATGACCGGAGAGTCGAGCTCGACCCGTGGGCGCGCACTCCGGTCGGCGCGACCGACGATGCGCCCGACCTCGACGTCGAGACCGCGCCGGGCCGATGGCGTCGACGCGGAGCGCTCGACGATGACCGGGACCGCGCGCCGCGCGATGAGGACGACGCATCGAGCTCGCGCCGGGGCGCCCGCCGCTACTTCACCGAGGTGCCGGGCGTGATCGGACCGCTCGGCGTGCGGGGCGAGCTCGCCTACGGGCTGCTCGACGCGAAGGTCGAGAAGGAGACCCGGGACGGGATCGGCAACGAGATCCGCCTCGCCCGGCATCTCGACGTCGACCGAACGGCGTGGATCCCGCGCGTCGGCGTCTTCGCCGACCTCGGGCGCCGCTTCCGACTCGAGGCCGACTGGGCGACCGCCAGCTTCCGCGGAGAGAACCGAATCCCCGAGTCGGCCCTCCTCGGGGGGGACCTCTTCGCGGCCGGCGACTTCGTCGAGAGCCGCTTCCGATTCCACGACGTCCGGCTCGGCGGGGCGCTTCGCGTCGTCGACCTCGACCTGCTCGAGGTCGCCGTCCCGTTCGGCTTCCGCTACCTCCGCACCGACATCGAGCTCCGCAGCGCCGCGGGCGGCCGGGCCGACGAGACGACCGAGACGCTGATGCCGTTCGTCGGCGTCACCCTGGACGTGCGGCCGGTCGACTTCATCTCGCTCGGAGCTTCGTTCCGCTTCGGCGCGAGCGCCTGGCACGACGGCAAGGACACCGCCGCCTTCGCCGAGCTCGGCGTCCACGCGGCGTTCGTGTGGGAGGACCGCGTCCGGGTCGGCGCCGGCTACGACTACCTCACCGTGGACGTCGAGCAGGACGATGACGCGGACGAGCAGGTCGACTTCGACCTGGGCGCGCCGATGGTGTTCGTGGAGGTCCGCTTCTGAGCGAGCGGTCGCCGGCGATCAGCGCGGGCGCGGGAGCGCGTCGATCACGCTGCGCGCCTCCCTCCGGACCGGCTCGTCGTCGTCGAAGAGCAGGTTCTGGAGGTCGTCGCGCAGCTCGGTCGCATCGCCGATCGCCCGGAGCGCCCGGAGCGCTTCGATCCGGACCGCCGCGCTCGGAGCGTAGAGCTCGGCGCCGAGGACCGGCAGAGCGGCGCGGTCCCCGAGGTATCCGAAGACGCGCAACGCGACGCGCTCGAAGTGACGGAGGTTGAGGAAGTGGACCGCTCGCAGGTGGGCGAACTCCTCGACGAGCGCGTCGATCGGACGGATCGGTCGCTTCCGGAGCTTGCGCCGCGCGTCCAGGCCGTCGAGGACGAGGCGCACGACCACGGCCAGGGGCGGCTCCTTCCCGCGGCGGCGCGGGCCGCCGGTGCGGTCGAGGTCGTCGATGACGACGCGGCGCAGGCGCGGCAGGTCGTGGCCCGGCGCGGGCGTCGCCTCTCCGGCTCCCGCGGACGGCATCTCGAGCGGGTCGCCCTCGTCGAGCCAGCGGGCGGTCAGGCACGCCGGCCCGGTCTCGGTCTGCTCGTCCGTCTCGCCCTCGGCGTCGACCTCGATCGGCGATGCGGTCGCCGCCGGGTCGTGGAGCGAGATCCGGGCGAGGCGCGTCCGCGTCGGCTCGCGTCCGATCTGCTCGAAGGAGGACCACAGCTCGCGGAACTCCTCGGCGTCGATCCGGCGGGTGGCGACCCGGACGACGCGATCGAGGCGCGTCTCGAGGTGGAACTGGCAGTCGTAATCGAGCGAGACCGAGACCTCGCGAACGCGGAGCTGGCGCCCGCGCTGCTCGACGGCGAGGCGCCGGTAGCGGTAACCCAGGACGCCGTGGCGCTCGTTCACGACCTCGAGCACGCTGCGCCGGGGGAGGGTCAGCGGCGCCGGACGCGGTCGCGCGGTCCGCCGAGGGCTCGCCTTCTTGACCGGCTTCTTCTTCGCGCGGGGGGGCGCCGGCGACTTGGCGCGCGTCTTCGCGGCCGCGGTCGCCCCGCCGGCGCGGGAACGTCGCGGGACGGCCTTGGGCTTGCTCGCGGCGCCCTTCTTCGCGGGCTTGGTCGGCTTCGCCGATCCGCCGCCGGCGGCTGCCTTGGCGGTTGCCTTGGCGGTCGCCTTGGCGGTCGCCTTCCGGGGGCGGGCGGCGCGCGGCGCGCGGGTCGCCTTCGCCGCGCGCGGAGACCGCGCCGGCTTGGCGGCGTCCGTCTTCTTCGCGCGTGGCTCGGCGGGGGACGACGTCTCGTCCGCCGGGGTGCCTTCGTCGGGCGCGCCGTCACGGCCGCCGCGCGGGCGAGAGGTCTTCGAGCGACCGACGCGGTCGCGTCCGGTTCCCGCTTCGCCTCTTCCGGTCCGTCCGTTTCGCGCTCCCACGCGTCCCTCGTCGCAGGTGCGAACACGCGCTAACCCGCGCGTCTCCTGCATTCGCGCTCATGGTAGCCCCCCGGTGGGGCGTTTTCAAGTCGAGGGGCGCGTCGAACTGGACGAGGATCCCGCCTCATCCGCCTCGTCGACAGACGAGGTGAAACTCGAGGAAGGGGGCGCGGGTTCGATGGACCGCGGCCGGTCGCTACCGTTCATCGTCGCGCAGCCCGCGATCTCGTCGGAGCGCGTCGTCGAGGACGGCGCGGCGAACGCGTCGGGGACCGCCGCGGGCGGCGATCGCAGCCCGCGCGCTCCGCGCGTCGGTCAGGACGCCGAAGGCGTCTCCCAGCGACCGGGCATGCGTGAACCCGCGTCGGTCGACGCTCGCGAAGCTGCGGAGCGAGACGAGGTCGAGCACCGAGAGCGTCGCCGCGCTCTGCGCCGACGGCGCGCCGAGCGCGCTCGGCGGCAGGCCGAGCCCGAGGTCGGCCAGGGCGGGGGTGGTGAGCGCGCCTGCGTGGATCGCTCCGGCGTCGCGGAGGCGGCGACGCTCGCGGTGGGCGTCCTCGATGTGGAGGGCGACGCGGCCGGGCCCGATCGCGTCGACGGCCTCGAGGGCGGCGCGGCGGTCGGCGACGACGGCCGCGTCCGCGACCGGTCCAGGCGCCCCGCCCTCGTCGTCTCCCTCGCGGAGGATCGCCTCGAGCTGCTCGAGGAACGCCGCGTCGGTCGCGACCACGATCCGGGGTCGGTCCGGACACTGCTCCCGGTCGGCGAGGAGGTCGGCCGCGACGAGCTCGGGGCGCGCGCGCGCCCCGGCGACGAACAGGGACGGCGCCCGCGGGTCGGCGATCCAGCACGGGAGCAGGCGCGCGACGGCGCGAGCCATGGCGAGCGTCTCGGGCTCGCCCGCGAGCACGACGATCCGGTCGACGGCCGGTCCGAGGACGCCGAGGGCGAGGTCGGCGACGGCGGCGGCTCCCCCGACCGTCCGGACCTCGCTCGCGCCGGCCACGACGACCGCGGCGAGCGTTCCGACCGGCCGCTCCTCGGTCGCGCCGGGCGGCGGCGCCGCGACGACGACCTCCCGCGCTCCGGCTGCCCGGGCGAGGCAGACCGCCGCGAGCCCGACCGCCGGACCGGCCGTCCCGCCCGGCAGGACGAGTCCGAGCCGGCGGGTGGCGACGACGGACTGACCGAGGGTCACCCCGGCCGTCGTGAACTGGAACTCGCGGAGCGCCCGGGCCTGGCGGCGGGCGAAGACGAGGTGGCGGGCGACCACCCGCTCGAGAACGCGGCGCGCCTTCGGATCGAGGTCGGCGCGGGCGCGGGCGAGGGCGGCGCGACTCACCCGCTCGGGGCGGGCCGTGGCGTCCTCGAGGCGGGCGAGCTCGGCGAGCGCGCCGGCCCCACCGTTCGCCAGGCCGCGGAGCGCCGTGACGGCGTCGCGCTCCGCCGCGAGCTCGGCGTCGAGCTGCTCGAGCCGCCGGGCCCGGTCGACCCGCCCGATCAACGCGTCGAGCGTCGTGCGGACGAGCGGTCCGTCTCGGCCGGCGTGCGGGGCGATGGGTGCGTCGGGCATCGATTACGACCCGCGCCACCCGCGGCACGCGGATGGCTCCGTGGAGATGATGATGATGAAAGAGAGAGGAGCGTCGCCGACGTCAGGCGGCCGGGTCGTCCTGCGGCGGCGGCGGGAGCCCACCGGTGTCGCCCGCGCCCGAGGACGGAACGCCCTCGTGCGGGTCGGTTCCGTCGAGCCCCCCGGTCCGGTGACGCGCATCGGACGAGCGCGGGTGGCCCGGCGGAGGCGGCATCCCATCGCCGAGCACGCTCGAGGGCGGGACGCCCTCGCCCTGGGCGCGCTCGGAGGCGCGCCCTTCGGCGTGGTGGGCGACCGGCGGCGGCATCCCGGCCGGATCGTGGTCCTGGCGTTGCGCTTCGGAGACGGCCGAGGCGACCTGCTCCGGCTCGAGACGCTGGCTCCCCGCGGGGATCGGATCGGGCGCCGGCAGCTGCCGGCCGCTCGCCGCGTCGAGCTCCTCGGACGCCTCGAGGCGAGGCGCCCGCTCCGACTCGCGCCGGCGCTCGGACTCGCCCTCCTTGCGTCGCTCGCGCTCCTTGTCCTTGCTCTTCTTCGCCGACGGCGGCGCCTCCTCGCGCTCGCGCCCGCGCAGCTCGCTGAGGACGCGACCGAGGTTGAGGCCGCGGCTGACGAGCAGGACGAGGAGGTAGTAGAGGAGATCGGCCGCCTCGCTGGCGACCTCGTCGCTCCGCTCGGCCTCGCACAGCGAGCGCGCCTCGCCCATCAGCTTCTCGCGGATGCGGGGCGGGTCCTGGAGGAGGGCGCAGGTGTAGGAGCCGCGCCGCGGGCGCCGGCTGCGCGAGAGGATCGTCCACTCGAGCCGCTCGAGGGTGTCGGGGCGCACGTCCTGGAAGCAGGAGTAGTAGCCCAGGTGGCAGGCGACGCCCTCCTGGTCGACGACGAAGAGGAGGCTGTCACGGTCGCAGTCGAACCGAACCCGGCGCAGGCGCTGGATGTGACCGCTCCGCTCGCCCTTCCGCCAGATCGCCGCGCGGCTACGCGCGTAGAAGATGCCGCGACGCTCGCGGAGGGCCGCCTTGAGCGACTCGGCGTTGCTGTAGGCGACCATGAGCGTCCGGCCCGGCTCGTCGCGGACGAGGGTCGGGAGCAGCCCGGCGCCCCGTCCCCAGTCGAGCGACGCGGCGAACGCCTCGACGAGGTTGAGCTGACCGGTGTAGACCGGCAGTCCGAGGATCGCGCTCGCGCCCGCGTCGAGGACGAGGCGGACATCCTCGGGGCTGGTCATCCCGCCGGCGGCGCAGATCGGGAGGCGCGTCCGGAGGCGGAGCCGACGAATCGCCTCGAGGTCGCTCCCCTCGCGGATACCGTCCGCCTCGACGGCCGTGTAGAGGAACCCACCCGCGTAGCGTTCGAGCTCGACGACGGCGCGCTCGGGATCGAGAGCCGTCCGCTGGGCGCCGCGGCGCGTGTCGAGCGCGATCACGATCCGGTCGCGGCGGACGACGCGGCACAGCCGGGAGAGGAAGTCGTGGTCGACGCCCTCCTCGCTGAACGCCGCGCTTCCGATCACGACGCGTCGGGCGCCGGAGCGGACGAGCGCCTCGGCGACCTCCGGATCGCGGATTCCACCGCCGACCTGCGCTGGATAGCGCGAGACGATCTGGCGGATGATGCGCTCGTTGTCGCCGCGACCGAACGCGCGGTCGAGGTCGATGACGTGGAGGTCTCCGAAGAGCGAGAGCTCCTCGGCGACGGCGATCGGGTCGGGCCGCTCGATGACCTTTCGGTCGCCGCCCTCGATCTGGACGGCGCGGCCGTCCATGATGTCAATGCTGGGGAGGATCACCTTGGTCTGCGCTCTCGCCGGGGGGAGAACGGAGGGTGCGCCCCCCGGAACGCGGGTGAGCGGCATCCCCCAGTCGACGTAACACGGTCAGCGCGCGGATTATAGCCACGCCTGGCATACGAGTGCAACGAGGTGACGGGGCGGTGGAAATCGCCCGGCCGAGAGGAGCGACGATGGATGGCTCGATTCCCACCGCCGAGGAGGCCCGGGAGCGGGCGGCGGCCCACGTGGACCCGTTCCGGGAGGCCGTCCTCGAGGTCGCGGCCGACCTCGAGTTCGAGACGTTTCTCCTCGGGTCGACCCGCCCCGACTTCGCCGCCGGCCTCGATCGCGAGGACTCGGTCCTCGCCGCGTGGAAGCGGGAGCTCCACATGACCGTCGGTCTCCAGCTCGAGGAGCGCTGGGAGAGCCTCGGCCGGACGGTCGCCTTCGACCGCCCCGAGGTGATCTTCAAGCTCGACCCGCTCTCGGGTCGGGTCACCCGCCAGATCGCGCCCGTCTTCGTCTACGGTCGCTACCGAAAGCTCGACCGGACCGTCCCGCAGACCCACTGGGACTGCCGGCCATGCCGCGGGACGGGTCGGGAGCTCCCGCCGAAGCGGCGCGGGCGGCGTCACCCGCCGCGGAGCCGGACGCCCACCCCGCCGCCGGACGCCCCGATCTGCCCGGATTGCGGCGGGACCGGGCGGCGCTACCCGGACAGCGTCGAGGAGCTGCTCGCGGCCGTGATCGTCCCGGCCCTCGACGGCACCGCCGGCACCCTCCACGGGATGGGGCGTGAGGACATCGACGCCCTCATGCTCGGCGACGGGCGCCCGTTCGTCCTCGAGGTGACCGACCCGTGCCGTCGTTCGATCGACGCGGACGCCGCGATCGCGGCGCTCGACGCCGGGCCGGCCGCCGGCCGGGTGCAGCTCGCGAGGGGGCCGTGGATCGGGTCGCACCGGACCCTGCGGGTCGTCAAGCACTCCTCGCCCTCGAAGAGCTATCTCGCCCGGGCGCGGGTCGAACGGGAGCTCCGCGTCGAGGACGTCGCGGCGGTCGAGGCGCTCGAGGGGCAGACGATCGAGCAGCAGACGCCGAAGCGGGTCGTCCACCGGCGGGCGGACCTCGTCCGGCCGCGCGTCCTCGAGCGGGTGCGGGCGAGGCTCGATCCGGACGACGCCGGCCGCCTCGAGCTGGAGGTTCGGGCGCAATCGGGGACCTACATCAAGGAGATGATCTCGGGGGACGGCGGCCGCACGACGCCGAGCGTCGCGGAGCTTCTCGGCGCACCCGCCATCTGCGAGGAGCTCGACGTGGTCGCGATTCACTTCGACGAGGGCGGCGGGGTGCCCGGAGTCGACGGCGCGGATGCCCGCGGAGCCGCCCGCGGAGCGGGCTAGAGCGAAAACGGGGGACGCCCCGGAAGCGCCGGAAAGGTCACCGTTCGATGCGCGCTAGCGCGGTGCGCGGGAACCTGATACAATCCGCCCGTCCAAGACGACTTAGATCCATCTAGCCGTGGTTGCCGAGGTGGGATCCGGCGTCCTCGCCGAACGGCGAGTCGACCCCCTTCCCTCGGCCCGCAACGCGCCGGGAACTCGGAAATGTTAGGCAAGGCACGCGGGGGACTCGTAGCGATCACCACCCGGGACTTCAACCGGATGGTCCGCTACTACACCGAGACGCTCGGCCTCAAGGAGCGCTTTCGGTTCAAGGATCTCTGGGCCGAGCTCGCGGGGAACGGCCTCGCGGTCGGCATCGCGAACGCGCCTCCCCAGGCGCGGCTCGGCGCTCCGATGGACCGCATCGCGATCCACTTCGAGGTCGACGACATCGAGGGGACCGTCGCCGGTCTCCGCGATCGCGGCGTCGTCTTCGTCGGTGAGGTGATGCAGTTCTTCCACGGGCGCGAAGCCTACTTCAAGGACCCCGACGGCAACCCGCTGGTGCTCCACCAGTCGGCGGCCGACTTCGGGCCGGCGCCGCGGGGCAAGCCGACCAAGCCCTCACGGCCCATGACGCGGGCTCCGGCGAAGCCGAAGCCCGCGGCGAAGCCCGCGAAGAAGAAGGCGGCCAAGAAGAAGGTCGCGAAGAAGGTGGCCAAGAAGAAGGCCGCCAAGAAGGTCGCGAAGAAGAAGGCGACGAAGAAGCCCGCGGCGAAGAAGACGGCGAAGAAGAAGCCGGCCGCCAAGAAGGCGAAGGCCAAGGGCAAGGCGAAGAAGCGCCGCTGAGCGTCGCGGAGCGCCTCGGCGCTCGCGCGAGCTCGGATGGATGGATCGTCGACTCTTCGGTCGTCGTCGAGGTGAGCCGCTCGACCCACGGGTCGGTCGGCTCTCGTCGTTTCCGGACGCATCGCGGGCGCGATTCGTCGAGTCCCCGAAAGCGAGCAGCGCCATGGTGGACGTCGAGCGCCTGCGGCGGAAGACGCTCTTCGAGGGGCTGACCGACGAGCAGCTCGACGCGGTCGGTGCCCAGTGCCAGGAGCGGCACTACGGGGCCGGGGACGTGGTGATCCGGGCCGGCGCGATCGGCGAGCGGGTCTACGTGCTCGAGCGAGGTCGCGTCGAGGTGCGCCGCTCGATTCGCGAGGGCGCCGCGGAGCGGGTCGTCTCGGTCCTCGCGCGGGGACGGGAGACGACCGGCGTGGGCGACTTCTTCGGCGAGTTCTGTCTGTTCGACCTCGAGCCGCGGAGCGCGACCGTCGTCGCGAGCGAGTCGACCGTCCTCCTCGAGCTCGGACGCGAGACCCTCTTCGATCTCTTCGGGCGCGACGACGAGCTGCGGATCACGATCGCGCTCAACGTCGCGCGCGTCCTCGCGCATCGTTTGCGAGCGGACAATCGACGACCGGTCGCGTAGGCGCGCCTCCCCCCGGTTAGAACGTGCTTGACTTCGGTTCGGCAAGTGGTATAAAGACCCGACTTGGCTGGAACGCAGGGTTTGAGCGGCCTCCAGCCTGATGCACACCGACGCACACAGTTTCCAACTCACACCGGCGAGGACAGGACGCGAGCGACCGTCACGATCGGATCGGCGGAGCAGTGCCGGCGACCGAGACGAGATCGACGAGCGTTCACGCCCTCGACCGGACCATCTCCATCACGAACGACCAAAGGCTTCGAAAGGGGATTCGCATGAACAAGCAGGAGCTCATCGAGCAGCTGCTCGCCGACACCGAGGTTGGGTTCGAGACGAAGGCCGCCGCCGAGCGCGCCCTCAACGCCGTTCTCAGCGGCATCCGCACCGGCCTCAAGAAGGAGCAGTCGGTCCAGCTCGTCGGCTTCGGCACCTTCCAGGTGAAGAAGCGGGCCGCGCGCACCGGCCGCAACCCCCAGACCGGCGAGAAGATCAAGATCAAGGCCAGCAAGACGGTTGGCTTCCGGCCCGGCAAGGCGCTCAAGGACAGCATCTAGGCGCCTCACCGACCGAATCTGATTCGATTCACGCCGAGCGCCCCGTGACGAGAGTCGCGGGGCGTTTGTCGTGTACGGTCGAATGGATGGGGGATGGCAGCGATGTCGGCTTCGCCGACGATTTCTCACGTAGGGCGTCGGCAATGGACCGGGCGCCTGGCAGCTCGCAATCCAGTCAATCCAACAATCCGCGGTTCTCGTTCGTTTCAGCGCCGCGAGAGAGTGGAACCGCGGATTGCGCGGATTGCGCGGATTGACTCGGGTGTTGCCAGGGCGTTCCTGGCGTGAGGAATCCGATCGGCGAAGCCGTTCAGGCTCGCCGCACCGCCTCGATGATGACGGACTCCATGCTCAGGAATCCCTCGGGCATCCGGTCCGCGTTCTCGAGGCCGCGCAGCTCCGGGTCGTCGCTCTCCCCGACGTCGAAGCGCCGCCGCACCTCGAAGCCGCAGCGCTCGAGCGCGCCGCGCAGGACCTTCTCGTCGTAGATGAAGAGATGCCCCCACGCCCTCACGTAGTTGTTGATGACGAACGTGTCGATCGGCGCGGGGGCGCCCGGAGTGAATCGCTCGGCGGCCCAGGTGATGTAGCGCCGCTGGACGTCGGTCTTCTCCTCGGCGTAGAGCTTCACCAGGAACGCGAGGTCGGGCGTCGAGATGCGGATCGCGCCCCCGGGCTCGAGGACGCGCGCGCACTCGGTGAGCATCTTCTGCCCGTCCGCGTACGTGAGGTGCTCGAGCACGTGCTCGCTGAAGATGTAATCGAAGCTCGCATCGGGGAACGGGTAGGGTCTCGTCGCGTCGAGACGGAGGACGTCGGCGGAGCTCGGAGTCGCGTCGGCGTTGAGCCAGCCGTCGCGCGGATTCCGGCCGCATCCGATCTGCAGTCGCTTCGTTCCGCCGCGACCGAGATACCGTCGGATGATGCGTCGGTCGGCGCCCTGAGCGCCTCGCCGCAGCCGGTTCCAGCCGGGGAGCTCGTACACGGCGGGCTGGCGGGTCCGGCCGTCAGGTCAGAACTGAACCAGCTCCGCCGTGACTCCCGAGGCGCCCGGTCCGCCGTGGATCAACACGCTCCCGTCGCTCAGGAGCGCGGCGGTGTGACCGGCGAAGCGCGGGTTCGCGAAGTTCTGGCCTCCGGCGGCGCCGACGATCGAGCTGTCGAACAGGTCGAACAGGTCGGCGTTGACCTCGCCGCCGCCGTTGCCGCCGGCGATCAGGACGCGTCCGTCGATGATCGTCGTCGCGGTCGCCTCGGTGCGCGCCGCCGAGAGCGTCGCGGCCAGGACGAAGGTGACCTCGGTGACCGGATTGAAGATCTCGACCGAGTCGAACACGTTCACGCCGTCGGTGCCGCCGGCGATCAGGATCCCTCCGTTTCCGAGGCGGATCGCCGTGAAGTCGGCCCGCGGGACCGACATCGGATTCGTCGTCTCGCGTGAGAACTGGAAGCCCGGCCTCGGGTCGTAGATCTCGATCGTCGAGGTGACGTTTCCGTTCGCGAGTCGCCCGCCGAGGATCATGACCCGGCCGTCGTTGAGCAGGACCGACTGATGCCCGGTCCGGCCGGCGGCGAGGTTGCCCGCCGGCGCGAACTGGCGGACGCCAGGGTCGAAGATCTCGATCAGGGCGTGGGGCGCGGCGCCGGCGTTGCCGCCGGTCATCACGACGAGCCCGTTCGCGAGCGCGGTCGCCTGGTGGCCGACCCGGGCGAGCGTCATCGCGGTCGTCGGAACGAAGACGTCGGCGCCCTCGTCGAAGACCTCGCCGCCCGCGAGAGGCCCGTTGTTGTTCTCGCCGCCCGCGATGAGGACGTCGCCGCTCCGGAGCAAGGTCGCGGTGTGACGCGCCCGGGCGATCGTCATCGGCTGGGTCGTCGGACGAAAGTCCTCGGGGAGCGGCCGGAAGCGCTCCGCGGTCGCGAGGAAGCCTCCGTTCACCGTGTCGACGCCGCCAGCGAGGAGCACCTGACCGGGTCCGACGGGCGTCGCCGTGTGGTCGTCGCGTCCGGTCGTCGGCTGGACGACGACGTCGCGGAGCGCGCCGGAGGTCAGCGGATTCCCGCTGGTTGCGCTTCCGCTGCCGCCGCCGCAGGCGATCGCGGCCGAGCTGACGCCGATCCCGATCGCCGCGGCGAGCGCCGCGCGTGAAAGGGGACGGAACGAGCGATGGGTGGTCGTTGCCACGGTCACTCTCCCTGGGATGGGAGCACACTCTCGCGGGCGCGCTCGGGGGTCCACATCAATGAGCTGGCAGCGATTATACGGGGGGCAATGTCAGCGAAGTGTCATCCCGGTCGTGGAAGCGCTGGTGGGGTGGGGCTTTGGCGATGTGGGCGCGGGCTGGAGGACGGTCCTGTCCTGGAACAGCGAAGTGAGCTCACGCAAAGGCGCAAAGGCGCCAAGGATCGTTGCTCTGATCCGAGATCTCGACCTGGCAGAGCCCCTTTGCGCCTTTGCGCCTTTGCGTGAGGTTGCGTCGTTCCGGGAACGGCGTCTCTACCCTAGTCCCGCTCTCGCTCCCTCCGCTCCCGCCGCCACGGGATCGTCCGGCTCGCCCCCATCCCCGGCCCGAGGACGACCGCGTTGCCGAACAGCCGCGCCGTCCCGCGGAAGTAGCCGCGGAAGTTCGGATCCTCGGCGAACAGGATCACCTGGCCGCGGCCCTTCGACTCGCGCGTGACGAAGGCGGTCATCGCCCAGCGGCCCGCGGCCTCGGGCCAGAGGAGCCCGCCGAGGTGGAGGCGGTCGGGTCCGGGGTAGCGGCCGACCGTCCGGACGCCGGCCGGCGCGATCAGGGTCCGCGACCCGCGCACCATTGCCGTCGTCTCCTCGCCCGCGCCGAACGCGAGCCACTCCTCGACGTCGAGCTCGACGCGGAGGATCGCGCCGCGTGGGTTGAGGCGGCGGAGCCGTCCGTCGGCCGCCTTCTTCTCGTCGTCGGTCGGCTTCTCTTCCGCGCCGTCCTCGCCGCGCGCGCTCTCGCGCCACGCCGCGCCGCGCTCGAGGGCGCGCGCGCCGGCGTCGCCCGCGAACGGAATCGCGCCCGCGCCCAGGACCGGCTCGCCGATCCCGGGGATCCGTAGCGCCTCGGGCCACGTCGCCGCCGTCAGGTCGGTCGCGCGCGCCTGCGCCGGCGCCTTCCCGTCGGCCGAGAGGCCGGTCGCGGTGAACCGCTCGATCTTTCGAATGTCGTCATCGGGCAGCCCGAACCGGGGCGCCGGGAACTTCTCGAGCACGTCGCTCCGGAGCCGGACCGCCGAGAGGCCGCTCTTCTCGCTCGCGGCGAACTGCGCCCCGCCGCCGAGCGCGATCAGGGTCCCTCCGCCTTCGACCCAGCTCACGAGCTTCTTCAGGCCGCTCTCGCCGAGCACGTCGCTCCACGAGCCGCCCCAGCTCCCGGTCAGGATGACGACGTTGTAGCGATCGAGGGCGCCGGCGAGCCGACGCGCCTCGATGAGGCTCGTCCGCACGCCGAGCCCGGCGTCGAGCTCGCGCCAGGCGGCGCCGGCCTCGGTCGTGCTCGCCTGCGGTCCGACCGCGATCGCCACCTTCGGCGCCTCGAGGAGTCGGAATCGCTGGCCGCCGAGGTCCGGCCCCTCGGTCGCGAGCGCGGTCGGTACGCCGACGACCCGGACCGAGAACCGCTGGGCGATCTCGGCGATGGTCGCGTCGGCGTCGTCGTCGTTGTCCTCGCGGCGGACGAGCAACGCGCCACGCCCGAACGCGTGCTCGCCGATCGCGACCGGCTCGAGACCGCAGCGGACGATCAGGCCAGCCTCGAGGAGCGCGGCCGCCGCCCGGAGCGCCTCGTCCGGCTTCCCGTCGATGAGCCACCCGTAGCGCGCGTCCCCGACCGGCGCCCTCTTCGGGAAACCGACCTCCTTCAGCGGCTCGAAGTGCGCGCCGGTGAGCTCGCCGCCGCGCCAGCTCGCGCGGACATCGTTGGCGAGGAGCGCGGACCACGACGTCGCCTCGTAGAGCCTCGTCCCCTTGCCCCGCTCCTGATACCACCGCTCCTCGGCGAGGAAGCCGGTCGGCATCGGGACGTGCGGGTCGAGGATCACCCGGATCAGTCGACCGAGCGGCTGGTCGACCCGGATCCGGCACGTCCCGCTCGGGACGGGCCGGTCGATCGCCGCGCCGGTCCGGACGTCGGTGCGGGCGCCGACCTCGTGCGCCTCGACGGCCACGTCGACCTCGATTCCGAGGTCGAGGAGCGTCTGGATGAAGCGGGCGGCGCGTCCGCGGTCGGGCTCGGGCTCGACGTAGAACGCCGAGACCATGCCGCCGACGGGACCGCGCGCGGTGCGGAAGTCGCGGAGCATCCCGGCGCGCCGGTCGGCGAGGCTGGTCAGGTTCGTCAGCGAGCTGACGAAGTGGTGGACGACGCTCTCCTTGTAGGTGCGGATCTTGCCCGACGGAAGGCGGACGTCGGACCCGTCGGTCGACGCCTGCTCGTAGAGGATCCCGAGCGCGCCGCGATACATCGCGATCGAGCTGCCGTAGCCCGGGAAGAACTCCTCGTTCCACTCGCGGGTGTAGTAGCTCCAGCCGTGGCGATCGAACGCCGCCGCCTGGTCCTTCCCGAACGTGCGCCACTGCTCGAGCGTCGCCTCGGGGAGGAACGGGTTGTAGGGGCCGCGCGGCGGGTTGAAGAGGTAGGTGTCCGAGGCGCCCATCTCGTGGCTGTCGACGATCAGCTGCGGCCGCCACTTGCTGAAGACGCGCGCCTTCGCGCGACTCTCCGGGTGGACGAGGGTGAACCAGTCCCGGTTCAGATCGAACAGGTAGTGGTTGCCGCGTCCGTAGGGCCAGAAGCCGGTGTGGCTGAGCGCGTCGGGGTCGGCGTTCTGGACCTTCCCCCGGAACGCCCACGTCATCGACAGGATCCGCTCGCGCCCGTCGGGGTTCTGGACGGGGTCGATGATGATCACGAGCTCGTCGAGGAGCTTCCGGGTGGCGGCGCCCGTCCCCGCGACGAGCTGGTGCGCCACGAGGAGGGCGGCGTCCGAGCTGCTCACCTCGTCGCCGTGGATCGAGTAGCCGAGCCAGGCGATCGACGGCGTGCTCTCGATGAGCCTCTCGACGTCGGCGTCGGGCGTGCTGTCGCGCGGGTCGCCGATCACCCGGACCGCTTCGCGGATCGCGGGAAGGGTGCGCATGTTCGTCGGGCTGCTGACGACGAGGTGGACGAGCGGTCGTCCCTCGTGGGTGGCACCGTAGGTCTCGAGCTCCGCGCGCGGGCTCGCCTTCGCGAGCGCCTCGAAGTAGCGAACGATCTCGTCGTAGCGGACCGGACGGCTTCCGGGCGTGAAGCCGAGCGTCTCCTGCCAGGTCGGGATCGATCGGTCGATCGCTCCGCGTTCGCCGAAGAGCGGGCGGTCATCCGCGCGCGCCGGGGCGGGCGCGGCGAACGTGGCGGAGGCGAGCGCGAGGGCGCCGACGAGGGCGGGGCGGGTGAGCGTCATTAGTCTTTGTCTCGTCGTTCGATGAGGGTGGGGCAAGAGCCGAGAATCGGACCGCGATGCAAGCCGCTGGACGCCCGACTTGTCAAGGGATCCGGGCGCTTCGCGCTCGGGGCGCTCGATCGGCGTCGCATCTTGACCGTTCCCCGATGGCTCCCGTATAATTCGCGGCCCCTCAAAGGGAAAGGAGCGTGAGCCTTGTCCACCCAGGGCCAAGAGCGGCGACGCGACTACATGGTGAACCGCCGCGTTCAGTTCCTGTACCTCGCCATCTGGGGACTCTCGGTCCTGCTCGTGGTCGGGTTCGCGCTCTTCGCCTACCTCCTGAGCAACAGCCAGCCCACCCAGGAGCCGAGTGCCTACATCTACTTCTACCTGGGTGGCGTGGCGTTCCTGATCATCGCCTGCGCGCTGAGCCTCGGCGTCTACACCATCATCCATACCCATCGGATGATGGGCTCCGCCTACCGGATCGGGCAGTACCTCCGCGAGATGAACCAGGGCGGCGCGAAGAACCCGCTGACCCTCCGCGACAAGGACTACTTCCAGGAGGTCGCCGACGAGGTCAACGCTCTTCGCGACATGCTCGGACAGCTCGAAAACGAGCGGATCGCCGCCAAGTCGTCCGTCGCTCCCCCGCCGCCGGCTCCCGAGAAGGCGCCCGACCCGAAGGCGGACGCGAAGGAGCCGGACGCGAAGAACGCGGACGCGAAGAAGGACGACGGCGACGCCGACGAGGCGAAGAAGCCCGAGGCCGCGGCGACCGGCGAGGATGCGAAGGCCTGACCCTCGTTTCGGCCTCGCCCTCCCAGCTCGGGGAAGGGTCTGTTTCCGAACGGCGACGACACGGATCGCCGCGCCCGGCAGCCCTTCGCGTAAGTCTTGAAACGACGGAGTTTCAGCCGGTGCTGGTGTCAACCAATGGTGCGGGAGGCTGGCACTCCGATTGCACTTGCAACCGACAACGAACCAGGGGGAATTCTCCGTGCCTCTCGAGGTGCGGGGGAACTGGTGCGCCGGATGGTAGGAAGGCCCCGGGACGCGTTCCGCGTCCGGTCGTGAGGGTTCCTTCGGGAGCCCGACCTCGATCGGAGCGACGCGGGTGCGTCCCGGCGCCTCTCCTGCCTTCTTTTCGTTCCGGCCGGAGACGGCCGGCGAGATCCCCGGGACCCCCCGGGACCCCACAGGAGGGGTGATGAGAAGGGTCGTGAAACTCGCGGCGGTCGCGGCCGTCGTGCTCGGAGCGAGCAGCTTCGGCCTGGCGCCGGCTCGCAGCTCCACCGTCCTCCGCTTCGGCAATCGCCAGCTCACCGAGCGCGCCGAGGTGGTCGTCCACGGCCGGTGCGTCGAGAAGCGCGCCGCGTTCACGGCGGACGACCGGATCTACACCGAGTACCGCTTCGCGGTCGACGAGGTGATCAAGGGCGAGGTGGGCACGACGATCCACACCTTCCGCCAGTGGGGCGGCGTCGTCGGCGACCGCGGGATGCTCATCGCCGGCGCCGCCAGCTTCGACATCGGCGAGGAGGTCGTCGTCTTCTGCGACGCCCCCGACGACGTCCACGGCCTCGCGTTCACGATCGGCCTCGCCCAGGGCAAGTACACGGTCTCCCAGGATCGCGCGACCGGCGAGCGGTGGGTTCACCGGGACCTCGCCGGCCTCAACATCCTCGACGAGGTCGACCGCGCGACCGGGCGGCAACTCTTCCCGGCCGCCCGCACCCAGCATCATCGCGAGCCGCGACGGACTCTGCGCTCGCTCCTCCAGGAGGTCCGCGGCTACATCCGGTAGCCGCGGTTCCCCTGCCGAGAGTCGACGGAGGAGACGAGTAACGTGCCCGTGAACTGCAAGCTCTTGAGTCGTCGGACGATCATCGCGACCTTCGCGAGCGTGGCCATGCTGCTGCTGCTCGTCGCCGGGTTCGGCGTCGCCTCGTTCGCGTTCATCCCGCTCCAGACGGGATCGATCGGTCTCCGGTGGGTGAACGGTGGGGTCAGCCCCGTCACCTTCGTGATCCAGGAGGACGGCTGCCACCAGATCAGCGACGACAGCGAGGAGGCCGCGATCCGGCTCGCCTTCGCCGCCTGGGAGGACGTCGGCACCGCGAGCGTCTTCTTCCAGGAGGACACCTCGGCGGCCAACCGCGCCCGCGACGACCACACGCCGAACGGGCTCCACCTCGTCAAGTTCGATCGCAACAACAGCAGCGACTTCTTCGGGAACAACTCGGGCCTCGTCGCGATCACGCCGGTCGACTTCGGCGGCGGCGGCGCGATCCTCGACGCCGACATCATCTTCAACACGCGCGACCACCGCTTCTCCACCGACGGAAGCTCGGGGACGTTCGACGTCCAGAACATCGCGACCCACGAGGTCGGCCACTTCATTGGCCTCGACCACACCGGGATCCACGGCGCGACGATGAACCCGTTCGCGATCGTGAACGAGCTCCGCCTCCGCTCGCTCTGCGACGACGATGTCGCCGGCGTCTCGACGATCTACCCCTCGCCCGGCTTCAACCCGGGCACGATCGCCGGACAGGTCGTCCGCAGCGACGGCGGGGCGCCGGTGAAGGGCGCGCACGTGGTCGCCGAGAACGATGCGGGCGAGCCGGCCGCGACGGCGCTCGCCGACAACTCGGGCAACTACCGGATCCGCGGGCTTCCGGCCGGGACCTACCGCGTCTACGCCGAGCCGCTCGACGGTCCCGTGCGGGCGCAGAACATCTCGACCCGGACGAGCAAGATCACGATCGAGACGAGCTTCGGCACCGACTTCCTCGGCGGCGGGGCGAACCCGACCGAGGTCTTCGTCGGGGCCGGCTCGACCGTCAACGTCGCTGACATCGCGGTCGACGACAACGGCGGGGTCAACATCACCGGCATCAACCCGGGCGCGACGATCGCGGGCCAGACGACCAACGTCGTCCTCTTCGGCGGCGGCTTCGATCCCGACGGGACGTTCTCGATCGAGGGCCCGGGGATCACCCTGGTCGACCTCTTCGTCAACGGGAACGGCAGCTCGGCGACGCTCCGGGTCGACATCGCCGCCGACGCTCCGCTCGGCCTCCGCAACGTCCACATCGAGACGAGCGCCGGCGCCCGCGCCGCGCTGACGGGCGGCTTCGAGCTGATCGCGCCCGCGCCGAAGGTGACGGGGATCTCGAAGGACCCCGTCAGCGTCGGCGACACCGTGACGATCAGCGGATCGGGCTTCCAGGTCGGCGCGCAGATCATCTTCGACGATCAGCTCGGAACGAACCCGACCGTGCTCGACGTCGACGAGGCGCGGGTCCGGGTGCCCGCGGGGTCGGGCGGACCGTACGCGATCACCCTGATCAACCCCGACGGCCGGCAGGGCCGCCTCGACCCCGCGTTCAGCTACGACTCGGCCGGCCCGCCCCCGCCGGACCCGGACCCGAATCCCGATCCGGCGCCGCGTCCGCGTCCGCGTCCCCGCTCGACCCCGCGCGCGAGCGGCGGCGGCGGTGGAGGCGGTGGCGGCGGCGGCGGAGGTGGTGGTGGAGGTGGCGGCGGCTGCATCGCAGCGGCCGGGCCGTTCGGAGACGTCGACCCCGCGGCGTTCCTGCCCTGGGCGCTGCTCCTCGCCCTCGGTATCGCGGTCAGGCTTCGGGCTCGCTCGTAGCGGGGAGCCCCCGTCGGTCTCGGCCTAACCTGACGCGTCGGCGAGCAGCTCGCCCATCCAGCCGACCTTGGTCGCCCAGAGGCTGTCGGGCCAGCGCTGCGCGACCTCGAGGAAGAGCGGCGTCGCAAGAGCGTAGTCCTTGCTTCGACGGAGCTCCCCGACCGCGCGCCAGTAGGCCGCCTCCGGCGCCCGCTCGTGGTCGGGACGGTCGGCGATGATCCCCTCGAAGAGCGCCTTCGCCTCGTCGTAGCCCCGGGACGCCATCGCCGCGAGTGCGCGTCCGAAGCGCAGCTCGAGGTCGAGGAGCTCGGCCGGGAGCCACCCGACCGAGACGTGGTGCACCCGGCCGTCGGCGCTCATCACGACGACGGCCGGCAGCCAGCGGACGAGGCAGCGCCGGGCGAGCTCGGGGTGCTCGCCGCTGACGAGCCGCAGCGGGACGAAGTGCTCGGCGATCGCCGCCTGGAGGTCGGGGTCTGGATACGTGACCGCATCCATGCGCAGGCACGCGCCTCAGGTCGGGCTCCGGAAGTCGAGGAGGACGAGCTTGCCCGCCTCGGCGGCCGCCGCGCGCGCGGCGGCCTCATCGCTACGCCAGTCGATCATCCGGTCGTCTCTCCTCTCGAGCCGCGGGTCTGCGGCTCGCTTACCGTAGCTCATCGAGTCGCGCGCGGGCGGCGCCGGCGTCGGGGTCCTCGGGCGCCATCTCGAGGAACCGCTCGAGGTCGGCGACCGCGCCGGCGCGGTCGCCGGTCGCGGCCCGTGCCAGGCCGCGGGCCCGCCACGCGGTCGGCTCGTCGTCGGCGAGCGCCATCGCCGCCTCGGCCTCCGCGAGCGCGTCCTCGGTCCGGTCGAGGGCGAGGAGGATGAGCGACCGCCACCCGACCGTGACGACGTTGCGCTCCTCGACGGCGACCGCGCGGTCGATGTCGACGAGGGCCGCCGCGGGCTCGCCCCGGGCGAGGCGCGAGATCGCGCGGTTGCGCCACGGGAACATGAGGCGCGGCTCGAGCTCGATCGCGCGGGTGAAGTCCGTGATCGCGGCGTCGTGCTCGCGACGGTCCTGCCGGACGACGCCGCGGAGGTTCCACGCCATCGCGAGGCGCGGGTCGAGGGCGATCGCCCGGTCGAGGTCGGCGATCGCGCCATCGAGGTCGCCCTGGTCGCGCTTCGCGAAGCCGCGGTTGTTGTAGAGGAGGGGGTAACGCGGGGCGAGCTCGATCGCGCGATCGAACGCCGCGATGGCCTCGTCGAGCCGGCCGAGGCGGAGGTGGCAGCCGGCGAGCCCGTTCCAGGCGAGGACGAGGCGCGGGTCGAGCTCGGCGGCGCGGGTGAAGTCGCGGGCGGCCTCGTCGAGCCGGTCGAGGCTGGTCAGGACGACGCCGCGGTTCGCCCAGGCGACCGCGTAGCCCGGCTCGAGGGCGACCGCCCGGTCGAGGTCCTCGAGCGACCCCTCGAGGTCGCCGGTCATCTGCCGCGTCCCGCCGCGGTTGCTGTAGTGGTTCGCCTCGTCGGGGTCGCGCTCGATCGCCGCGGTGACGTCGGCGATCGCCGCCTGCAGCTCCCCGGCGTCGGTCCGGGCGCGCCCGCGCTCGGTGAACGCGGCGACCGCGTCGGGGGAGAGCGCGAGGGCGGCGGTCGCGTCGGCGGTCGCCCGAGGAGAGTCGCCGCGCGCGTTGTGGGCCCGGGCGCGCGTGATCAGCGCTCCAGCGTCGCGCGGAGCGAGCTCGAGGGCGCGGTCGAGGTCGGCGATCGCGCCGACGGCGTCCCCGGATGCCAGGCGCGTCGCGCCGCGGTCGCGCCACGCCTCGGGCGCGCCGGGGTCGAGCGCGATCGCGCGGTCGAGGTCGGCGAGGGCGCCGGGTCGGTCGCCGCGGCTCGCGCGGATCACGCCGCGGACGCGTCGGGCGCGCGCGTCTTCGGGCGCGACGGCGATCGCTCGCTCCGCCGACCCCGCCGCGGCGTCGAGGGCGCCGCGTTGATGCTCGAGGGCGGCGCGCTCGAGCCAGGCGAGGGCGTCCCCGGGCGCGAGCTCGGTCGCGCGGACGAGGTCGGACTGCGCGCCGGCGAGGTTGCCGATCGCGCGCCGGGCGATGCCGCGGACGAGGAGGGCCCGGACCGCGCCGGGGTCGATCGAGAGCGCGCGGCCGGCGTCCCGGATCGCGGCCTCGGGGTCGCCGGCGGCGCGGCGGGCGTCCGCGAGCGCGACCCAGGCGGCCGCGCTCTCCGGAGCGAGGGCGAGCGCCCGCTCGGCGTCGCGACGCGCGCCGGCGGCGTCGCCGTCGTGGACGCGGGAGCGCGCGCGGGCGAGGAGCTCGTCGAGGTCGCGGGGCGCGCCGTCCGAGGAGCCCTCGGCCGGCGCGTCGCCGTCTCCGATGAGGTCGGCCGCGTCGTCGCCGTCATCGCGGGCGCGGAGCCGTCCGACCCGGCGCGCGAGCGGTCCGTCGTCGCCGAAGCGGCTCCGGGCGGCGGCGAGGAGACGCTCGGCGCGCGGGCCGCCGAGGCGGGCGAGGGCGAGGGCGGCCGCGATCGCGCGCGCCTCGCCAGGCTCGACGGCGATGTACCGCCCGAGCGCGCCGACCGCGCCGGCGCGGATCCCGATCCGGCCGAGGGCGTCGCAGCAGAGGCGCGCGGCGAGGGCGCCGCCCGGTCCGAGGCGCCGCGTCGCGGCGGCGTCCAGGAGGTCGAGGACGCGGGGGGCCCGGAAGCGCGCGTCGTTCTTCCGCCCGCGAACCTCGCGCTCGACGAGGCGGCGGCCCGCCTCGGCGAGGGCGGCCGCGTCGGCGTCGGCGGGCGAGGTGAACGGCTCGGCGTCGAGGAGCCGGTCGACCGTCGCGTGGAGGCCGGCGATCGGACAGAGGCCGGCGGCCGCCTCGTCAGCCGTCGGCTCGGCCGCCTCGCGGTAGAGGCCGGCCGTCGCGGCGCGAATCTCGTCGGTGAGGGCGTCGAGCGCACCGGCGAGGTGGGCGACGGTCGCCGGCTCGGGCCACCGCACGAGGACGAAGAGGGCATCCTCGGCCGAGCCCGGGCGGGCGCCCAGGCGACCCGAGCGCGCGTCGGCGAGGACGGCGTCGATGGCCGCGGCGCGCTCGGCGGCGACGGCGCTCCGGGCCTCGTCGAGGGCGGCGAGCGCCTCGTCGGCGCGTCGATCGCGCTCGGGCGCGAAGGCGGCCGCCTTCTCGAACGCGTTCGCGGCGACGCCCCAGGCCTCGTCGTCGGCGGCGACCTCGCCGAGGCCGAGCCACGCGCGGTGGGCGGCGGCGGTGGCGGCGGGGTCGGTCGGGGCGGCGCCGGCCCAGCGATCGGCGGCCGCGGCGGCGGTGAGGGCGAGGGCGAGGAGGGCGTCGGACCCGGCCGACCGGGTCGCGGCGACCCGTTCATCGTGGTCCCGGGGGAATCCAGCGATGCGTCCGGGCGCGATGTCCAGATCGGGTCGCTTCGACACGTCGGCCGTGGTCGGGCGCGCGGCCTCGAGCTCCGCCCAGCTCCGGAGCGCCTCCGCCCGCGCCGCCGCGATCGCGCGCTCCTCGGCGTCGGCGAGCGCCCGCGCGCGCTCGTCGGCGACCCGCGCGCGCGCCGCCTCGCGGTCGGCGATCAGCCACGCGGCGATGCCGCTCGCCCCGAGGATCGTCACGGCGAGGGCGGCGAGGGTCGCCGCGGCCAGCCGGTTTCGCCGGATCCATCGCCGCGCCCGCTCCGCCTGCCCGGGCGGGCGGGCGTGGATCGGCTCGCCCTCGAGGAAGCGGCGCAGGTCCGCCGCGAGGGCGTCGGCGCTCGGGTAGCGGTCGATCGGGTCGGCCTCGAGGCACCGCAGGGCGATCGTCTCGAGGTCGGCGTGGACGGCCGGGTTGACGGCGCGCGGCGGCGCGGGCGGATCGCCGGGCGACCCCATCAGGACGCTCGGGGAGGCCTCGGTCGGGCGCGGCGCGTTGCCGACGAGCGCGTGGTAGAGCACCGCGCCGATCGCATAGACATCCGAGCGCGGTCCGATCCGGGCGAGATCGCCGATCGCCTGCTCCGGCGGCGCGTAGCCGGGCGTCCCGAGGAAGCCCCCCTCGCGGGTGATCCCGACCGACGCTGCGACGTCGCGGGCGATCCCGAAATCGGTCAGGCGCGGGCGCCCCTCGGCATCGATGATGATGTTCTGCGGCTTGATGTCGCGATGGATGATCCCCGCCCCGTGGGCGTGCTCGACCGCCTGGGCCACCGCGTGCGCGATCGTCGCCGCCCGACGCGGGGCGAGCGGCCCGTGGGCCTCGAGCGTCTCGTCGAGCGGGGCGCCCTCGATCAGGTCCATCACGATGAACGGCTGGCCGCGGTGCTCGCCCACCTCGTGCACCGCGACGAGACCCGGATGGCGGAGGCGCGCCGCGGCGCGGGCCTCGCGATCGAACCGCCGGCGCGCGTGGGCGTCGTGGCGCGCGCGGGGGTGGACGAGCTTCACCGCGACCGGTCGGCGGAGCGTCAGGTCGTAGCCGCGCCAGACGACGCCCATCCCGCCGCGTCCGAGCTCGTCGAGGAGGACGTGTCGCTCGCCGAGGCGACGGGTCGCGTCGTGGAGGACCGCGCGGACCTCCTCGGGGAGCCCGTCGCCGTCGCTCGCCGGGCTCGAGGCGACGCCGCTCGCGGGGCGGGGCCCCGTGGGCGAGGCGCGACCCCGTCGGGTCGTCGACACCCCCGGCGGCAGGCCGGGCGCGGTCGGCGCGCTCGCCGGATCGTCGACGGCGTCCGGCGGGGTGCCGGCGCCCGAGGGGCGGTCGGGACGAGGCTCGGCGTCTTCGGGACGGTTCGGGTCGGCCACGCGCGATGATGGCACGCGCGCGGGCGACTCGCTACGTGTCGAGCCAGGCGGCGCGACGCTCGACCCCGCGGAGACGCTCGGCGAGCTCGCGGCGGTCGCGCCAGACGCCGACGAGGTTCGCGATCGCGACCGCGCCGACGACCCCCGCCCCGAGGGCGAGCCCGAGGGCCGGGCGCTCCGCGGGGAGCGGCGGGGCGGCGAGCGCGGCTCCGGCGAAGACCGCGCCGGCGAGGAGGCCGGGGACGACCGCTCCGGCGGCTCGGCCGAGCCTCGCCGCGAAGGGAATCGTCACGAGGCCGAGGAAGCCGGCGGCCAGCGCGCCCAGGCCGAGGGGCCCGGGCAGAGCGACGGCGGCGATGAGGTAGAGGGCGATCGCGACGCCCGCCGCCAGGCTCGCCGGGAAGACGCGCCCGCTCGCCCGCGCGAGGGCGAGGCGGCCGAGCTCGAGGCCGTCGCCAATGGCCAGGGTGGCCGCCGGCGGGATCGGCGCCTCGGGCGGGGTCGGCGCGGTCGCCCAGGTCGGATCCGTCGCGTCGGTCGGCGGCGGCGTCGGCGGCGTCGACTGCCGGCGTCGCTCGAGCTCGCGGCGCTGCGACGCGAGGATGATCTGGAGCGCGTCGGCGGGCTCGATCTCGTTCTCGACGAGGTGGTCGAAGAACGCGAGCGCCTTGTCGGTGTCGACCGTTCCGTGGATGCCGAGGTCGCGGAGGATCGACTCGACCTGGAGCCGCTCGCCGCGCGACGAGGCCCGCGCCAGGCGACGGAGCGCGGCGTGCTTCTCGTCATCGATCACGTCCAGCTCGACGCGGAGCGGCCCCTCGGTCGAGGTGAGCAGCTTGCCCTCCTCGATGAGGCCGAGCAGGCTCCGGTAGCGCCGGTCGATCCGCTCGGCGAGCTCCGCCCGGGCCGCCCGCGTGTCGAGCTCGCCCGTCTCGTGACTGGCGATCGCGAACGTCGTCGCGGTCATGACGAGCCCGATGTCGCCGTCGGGCCGCGTCGACCGGCCGCCGTGGGCGTGGTCCTCCCGGACGATCGGGTTGGTCAGGGCGGCGTTCAGGAGGCGCCGGTAGGCGAGGTTCGTGGCGCAGGCGAGGTCCATCTTCTTCGTGTGGGTCTCGAAGCGACCGTCGCCGAGCGTCGCGACCTTAGCCACGGCGATCGTGATGAGGCGCTGGCGGAGCTCGTCGTCGGGGACGAGCGCCGGCGGCCGCTCCAGGGCCGCGAGGACGGTCGCGGTGACGAGTGGGTGGATGCCCCGGCGGAGGAGCGCCCGGCCGACCACCTCGGCCGACTCGCCCTGGAGCTCGTTGCTCTCGAGCCCGAGGAGGGCGAGGACCACCTCGATCCGCCGCGTCCGCGATGGCTCGATGCCGCCGAATCCCCGGAACATCGTGGCGAGCGAGCCGCCGAGCTCGTCGTCCTCCTCGTTCCAGTCGGCGAAGGGATCGAACGACGGCGGGGCGTCGGCCCGCGTCGCCGTCTCCTCGAACGGGTCGAGGTCGGCGATCTTCGCCATCTCCTCGGCCATCTCCTCGACGAGCGCGTCGATCGCCGGGTCGGTGGGCTTCGCCTCGGTCGTTGCTTGGGAGGAGGCGCGGCCCGGCGCGAAGAACGACAGTCCGCTCTCGAGTGATTCCCGGAACGCGGCCATGTCGGGGTAGCGCCGCTCGCGGTCGTCCTCGAGGGCGCGCATGACGATGTAGCGGCTCGCCTCGGGGAGGCGACCCTCGCGGATCGTCCGGGGGCTCTCGCCGGTGAGGAGGCGGTAGAGGAGCGCGCCGAGGGAGTAGACGTCGGCCCGGGCGTCCGCCTTCCGGGGATCGCGCGCCTGCTCGGGCGCCATGTAATCGATCGTGCCGAGGAGCGCGCCGTCGCCGGTGAGGGACTCGAGCGAGCCGACGCTGCCCGCCGGATCCGGCGCGCGGGCGAGGCCGAAGTCGACGATCTTCGGGACGCCGGGGTCGTCGGGGTCATCGCTCGGCCCGAGGATCACGTTCGCCGGCTTGACGTCGCGGTGGATGATGCCGTTGTCGTGGGCGTAGACGAGGCCGCGGGCGATCCGCTCGGCGATCGCGAAGGCGTCGCGCTGGGGGAAGGGCCCGCCGCTCCGGATGCGCCGCTCGAGGTCGTCCCCGTCGACGAGCTCCATCACGATGAGGATGTCGTCGTCCTCCTCGATGACCTCCTGCACGTCGACCACGTTCGGATGGCGGAGCCGGCTGACGATCCGCGCCTCCCGGCGGAACCGCTCGATCGCCGTCTGCGCCTCGCGGGCGCGACCGCGGAGGCGCTTGATCGCGACCACCTCGCCCCGCTGCTCGTCGAACGCCCGGTAGACGATCCCCGCGCCGCCGCGTCCGATCGCCTCTGCGTCCCGGAAGCGGGCGCCGGCCGAGAGCGGCGGCGCGTCCTCGAGCGGCGGTCGCTTCGCCGCGGAGGTGCTGCTGTCGGAGGCCTGGCTGTGGTCGAGCTGAGACATGGATGGGCTCCAACGGTCTCTTGGCCGGTCTCGGCGGTGGGCTCGCTTCGGACGAGGGCGCCCATTATGATCGCGCTCGTGCGTGCTTGAAAGGAGTCAGTCATGACGGAGCGCGTCACGGAGCGGAGCGCGGTCGTGTCGATCGACGGTCGGGTCGTGCCGAGCGACCGGGCGGTCGTCTCGGTCTACGACCACGGGTTCCTCTTCGGCGACAGCGTTTACGACGTCGTCCGCACCCACCGGGGAACCCCGTTCGCGACCGACGCGCATCTCGAGCGCCTCGCCCGCTCGGCCGATGGGATCGGGCTCGCGATTCCGTGGTCGGGCGACGAGCTCAAGGACGCCGTCGCGGTGACGCTCGCCGCCGGCTCCTGGGAGGGCGACTCGGCCGTCCGGGTGGTCGTCACCCGCGGCTCGGGGCCGATCGACATCTCACCCGACGGATGCGACGAGCCACGCCTGATCGCGATCGCCTTCCCGATGCCGCGCTACTCCGATGCGGCCTACCGCGACGGGATCGAGCTCGCGATCGTCAATCGGATGCGCAACCCGACCCGGTCGCTCGACCCGAGCATCAAGAGCGGCAACTACCTCAACAGCGTCCTCGCGCTCCGCGAGGCGAGGCGGGCGGGCGCCGCCGACGCGGTCATGCTGAACGAGCACGGGCGGCTCACCGAGTGCACGACCAGCAACCTCTTCTTCGCCCACGAGGGAGCGCTCCGGACGCCGGCCCTGCGCTGCGGCATCCTCGCCGGCGTCACCCGCGGCCTCGTCCTCCAGATCGCGGCGGAGGCCGGCGTCGAGGTCGTCGAGGGCGACTTCTCGGTCGACGACCTCGAGGCGGCGAGCGAGGCGTTCATCACGAGCACGACGAAGGACATCCTCCCGGTCGCGCGGATCGGCGACCGGACGGTGTCGGAGCGGCCCGGGCCGATCACGCGGCGCCTCGCCGAGCTCTACGCGACCCGGATCGACGACCTCGTCGCCGCGGAGCGCGAGGACTGGACGGAGCGGCTGCAGCGGGCCGCGACGCGATGAGCGGGGACGGCACCGACGTCCCCGACGTCACGATCATCAGCGCCGATGACTGTCCCCTCTGCGACCACGCCCTCGACGCCGCGCGAGATGTCGCGACGCGGCTCCCGTTCACGTTGACGGTGACGAAGGCGCAGGACGGGACGCCCGAGCGGTTGCGCGTCCCGATCGTCCTCGTCGACGGGCGCGAGCGCATGTTCGGCCGCGTCGGCGCGGTCCTGCTCGAGCGCGAGATCCGCGCGGCGCGAAAGGCGCGGCGAGGCTAGAGGCCCGGCCGGAAACGCCAGATCTCTAGTGGAATCCGAGGGGTCAGGTCCAGGATTCACACCAGAGGGGCCAGGTCACACCAGCGGCAGACTCGCTGGTGTGATTCCTGGACCTGACCCCTTCGATGGGCTCAGCGCCCTTCGGCGGCTCGGAGCGACGCGGCGACGCGGAATCCGCTGGTCGCCGTCCGTCCGCGCGCGATCCGGTGCATGTTCCCGAACGTGCAGAGCCACGGCTCGTTGAACCACGAGCCGCCGCGGCACATCGGTTCGCCGTCGGCCGGGCCGACCGGATCGATGACCGGCTCCGGGCCGTAGGAAAAGCTGCCGTCGTCGACCCACTCCCACGCGTTGCCGATGACGTCGAACAGACCGAACCGGTTCGGCGGGTAGCTCCCCACCGGTGAAGCGAACTCGTGGCCGTCGAGCACGAGGTCGTCCCTCTGTGACTCGCCCGTGTTCGCGTGCTCGTGGCGCGCGGCATCGGGGCCCCATGGGACGTCTCGGGTCGACCCGGCCCGGGCGGCGTGCTCCCACTCGGCGCCGGTCGGGAGACGGTAGGCGCCCGGGACGCCGACGCGCTCGCCGAGCGAGGCGGCGAACTCGCGCGCCTCGTCCCGCGAGAGCTGGATGGCGGGACGGTCGTCCTCGTCCGCGGTCCGGGCGTGGGCCGGGAACGGCGGCGACCGGAACTCGGGATCGAACGCCCGGAGCTCGGCGTTGGTCGCCTCGGTCGCGGCGATGTAGAACCCGCGCGAGATCGTCACCTCGTAGCGGACGGCGCCGTCGTCCTCGCGATGAACGAAGCGGCCCGGCGGGATCAAGACCATCCGGATGCCGACCTCGTTCCGGAACCAGAGGGGCGCGCCCGCCTCGTGAGCGAACGAGACCTGTCGAGGGCTCGGGCGCCACCACGTGTCGGCGGGGATCACCGGCCGCGCCGGCTCGGTCTCGTGGTAGATCGCGTCCGTCTCCCAGAGGGTGAGGTTCCCCGCCGCGTCGGTCGCCTCGACGCGGATCGGGTTCCGGCCGACCTCGGGGAGGGTGACCTCGACCCGGAACGCGCGCCCCTCGACCACGGCCGCCGCGCCGTTGCAGGCGACGCGGCAGCCGTCCTCGCCGAGACGGCCGGCGATCACGATGGTCCGGTCATCGCCCCAGAGCTCGAGGGGCGGCGGCGGGTCGATCGTGATGCGCGGCGCGACCGGGTCGTGGACGATCACGAGCTCCACGCCGCGATCGGAGCCCGCGCCCGCCATCACGACGTCGACCGCGTTGGCTCCCGCGACGAGCGCGACCTCGGTCGTGAACGTGCGGTCCTCCCCCAGCTCGACGTGGCGGCCGGCGACGGTCAACACGACCGGGACCTGCGACGGGCCGGCCACGCGACCCCGGACCGTGATCGAGGCGGCCGGCGTGATCAGCTCATCACGCGGTTCGACGATGACGAGCCGGACGGGCCCGTCCACAGCGGGCGTCGTCCGGCCGCCGTCGGACGGCGCGGCCCCTCGGCTCAGTCCGAGCGCGATGGCGATGCCGCCGGAGAGCAGGACGACCGCGGCGACCGCGGCGAGGGCGACGCCGATGGCGCGCGAGGCGCTCGGTCGGGCGAGGCGCTCGAGCTGCTCCGCGAGCGCCTCGGCCGACGCGGTCCGGTCGGCGGGGTCCCTGGCGAGGCAGCCCCGCAGGAGCTCGACCCAGCCGCGCGGGGGCGGCGGCGCGCCCGGCGGGGGCTCGAACCCGCGGTGCCGGACGATCCCCGCGATCACGGTGATCGCCGAGTCGCCGGGAAACGCCGGCTTCCGATAGACGACCTCGTGAAGGATCGCGCCGAGCGCCCAGACGTCGGTCGCCGGGCCGACGGGGGCCTCGGCGTCGACCTGCTCGGGCGCCATGTAGAGGACCGTGCCGACGACCTCGTCGACCTGGGTGAGGCGGCCGTCGCGCGTCAGGTCGAGGGCGAGGCCGAAGTCGGCCAGGTGAGGCTCGCCGTCGGCGTCGATGAGGATGTTCTCCGGTTTCACGTCCCGGTGGACGATTCCCTCGGCGTGGGCGTAGTGCAGGGCGCGGGCGACCCGCGCCGCGATCCGCGCGGCGGCGCGGAGATCGAGCGACCCCGCGGCGAACCGCTCGCGCAGGTTCGCTCCGCCCTCGACCAGCTCCATCACGATGAACGGGCGGCCCTCGTTCGAGGCGCCGACATCGTGAACCGGGACGATGTTCGGATGGCGGAGCCGGGCGACCGCCTGCGCCTCGCGCCGGAACCGCGCCCGGGCCCGCTCGGCGCGCGGGCCGGTGGCTGCGAGCAGCTTCACGGCGACGAGTCGCCGCAGCTCGGGGTCGAACGCGCGGTAGACCGTCCCCATGGCGCCGGCGCCGAGCGACCCGAGGAGGAGGTAGCGCCCGAGGCGGCGCCCGGCGGCGCGGGCTTCGCCGACCTCGCGGGCGAGGTCGGCGGGGAGGGATTCGGCGGTCGGATCGGGCTCCATCGAGATGCCCATTGAGACCGCCGGCGGCGACCGGGGCAACAGGGCGGGCTCAGCGCGGGGCGGCGCCGAGCGAGGCGGCGACGCGGAAGCCGGTGGTGGCGCTCTGGAGCTGGCCGGAGTGGCGCTCGGCGAGGTGCGCCTTTCGCGCCGGGCCGAACCAGGATCCGCCTCGCGCGCTCGAGGCGTCGTCGCCATCGTCGACCCACTCCCACGCGTTACCGATCACGTCGAAGAGACCGAAGCGATTCGGCGGGAAGCTGCCGACCGGCGAGGCGTGCTCGAAGCCGTCGGCGCCGCCGGCGCCGTCGAGGCCGCCGGTGTTGGCGCGCTCGGCGATCGTCGCGCCGTCCTCCCACGGGAGCGAGCCGGTCGACCCGGCGCGGGCGGCGAGCTCCCACTCGGCGCTCGTCGGGAGGCGGTAGGCGCCCGGGACGCCGTGACGTTCGCCGAGCCACGCCGCGAACGCGCGGGCCCGCGCGCGAGAGATCTCGTTCGCCGGACGGTCATCCTCGTCGGCGGTCGTGACGTGGGGCGGGAGGGGGCGCGCCCGGTAGGCGGGGTCGAACGCGCGGAGCTCGGCGTTGGTCGTCTCGGTCGCCGCGACGTAGAAGCCGTCCGCGATGGTGATGCGCGGGCGGGACGCGCCGGCGGCGTCGAGCGGGACGAACGAGCCGGGCGGGATCAGGACCATCCGGACGCCCACCTCGTTCCGGAACCAGAGGGGCGCGCCGGCGTCGATCGCGAAGCGGACCTGCTCGAAGCTCGGCGCCCACCAGGTCCCCTCGGGGATGATGGGACGCTCGGGCTCTCGGTCGAGGAGGATCGCGTCGGCCTCCCAGCGGGTGGCGTTCCCGGCCGGGTCGATCGCCTCGATCGCGATCGGGTTGCGGCCGGGACGATCGAGCGGCCGCTCGGCCCGGAACGACCGCCCTTCGATGCTGACCTCGGCGCCGTCGCAACGGAGCTCGCAGCCGTCCTCGTCGAGCGTCCCGACGATCACGACGTTCGGCTTCGCCGGCCACGCCGCGAGGCGCGGCACCGGGTCGAAGGCCAGCCGCGGCGGCTCCCGGTCGCGGATGATCTCGAGCCGGATGAAGCCTCCGCCGGCGAGGACGACGTCGATCTCGTTCGGCCCGTCGACGAGGGCGACCTCCACGGCGAACGCCCGATCGGCGTCGAGCTCGACTCGCTCGCTCGCGACCATGACGAGCGCCGGAGCGTCGGGAGGGCCGGCGACGCGGCCGCGGACGGCCACGCGATCCGCCGCGGTGACGAGGCCGTCGGCGGGCTCGGCGAGCTCGATCGCGAGGCGCGCTCCGACGGCCACGTCGGTGGCGGCGCCGGTCGGAGTCGGGGCGGGGCCGCCACGGGTGGCGGCGAGCCCCGCGGCCGCCGTCGCCGCGAGGAGCGCCGCGCCGAGGGCGATCGCGGCCGCACGCGGCCGGCGCTCCGTCGCGAGCCCTTCGAGCGCGGTCGCGAGCGCCTCCGCGTCGGGGAATCGGTCGGCCGGGTCCTTGGTGAGGCAGCGGCCGAGGAGGGTCACCCACGCCGCCGGCACGCCGTCCGGCGCGTCGTAGCTCCGGTGACGGATGATCGCCGAGATCACCGCCATGGCCGAGTCGCCTCGGAACGCGGGGCGGCCGATGAGCGCCTCGTGGAGGATCGCGCCGAGCGCCCAGATGTCGGTCGCCGGACTGATCGGGGCCTCGCCGGTGACCTGCTCGGGGGCCATGTAGAGGACGGTGCCGACGACCTCGTTCTCCTGGGTGAGGCGGCCGTCGCGGGTCAGGTCGAGGGCGAGACCGAAGTCGGCGAGGTGGGGCTCGCCGGCCTCGTCGATGAGGATGTTCTCGGGTTTCACGTCGCGGTGGACGATGCCCTGGCCGTGCGCGTGATGGAGGGCGCGGGCGACGCGCGCCCCGATCCGCGCGATCGACGCCCGGTCGAGACGACCCCCGTCGAGGCGAGCTCGCAGGCTCGCGCCGGCGATCAGGTCCATCACGATGAACGGCCGGTCCTGGCTCGAGCTGCCGACGTCGTGAATCGGGACGATGCTCTCGTGACGCAGCTTCGCGACCGCCTGCGCCTCGCGCCGGAAGCGCGCCCGGGCGCGGTCGGCGCGCGGGCCGGTCGCGCCGAGGAGCTTGACGGCGACGAGCCGGCGAAGCGCGGGGTCGAACGCGCGGAAGACGGTCCCCATCGCGCCGGCGCCCAGAGGCTCGAGGAGCAGGTAGCGGCCGAGCTGCCGTCCGGCGGCGCGCGCCGCGTCGACCTGGCGGGTCAGCTCGGGCGAGAGCGCGTCGGGGCTCGGAGACGCGTCCATGACCGTCCATTGAAGTCGCGACCCGCGCGGAGGACAACCGACCGGAGTCTGGCCAGGGCCGTTTCGGGCGACGACGTCGGTTCCTACGCCCCGAGCGCCGCCAGCCGCTGCGCCAGGTCGACCACTCGGTTGCTGTAGCCCCACTCGTTGTCGTACCAGGCGACGACCCGGAGGAGCCTCTTCTCGGTCACCTGGGTGAGGAGGCTGTCGAAGATGCACGAGTGGGTGTTGCGGATGATGTCCGAGGACACGATCGGCTCGGTGCTGAACTCGAGGATTCCCTTCATCGGGCCTTCGGCCGCGGCGCGGACGACCGCGTTCACCTCGTCGACGGTCGCGTCGCGGTTGAGCTCGGCGACGAGGTCGACGGCCGAGCCGTCGGGGATCGGCACGCGGGTCGCCAGACCGTCGAGGCGGCCCTTGAGCGCCGGCAGCACCGTCCCGACGGCCTTCGCCGCGCCCGTGGTCGTCGGGATGATGTTCTCGGCGGCGGCGCGGCTCCGGCGGAGGTCCTTGTGGTCGGGCACCTCGGCCAGGCGCTGGTCGTTGGTGTAGGCGTGGATCGTGTTCATCAGCCCCTTCTCGATCCCGAAGCTCTCGTGGAGCACCTTCGCGAGCGGGGCGAGGCAGTTGGTCGTGCACGAGGCGTTCGAGACGAGCCGGACCTCGGGCGAGAGCGCCTCGTCGTTGACGCCGAGGACGATCGTCGCGTCGAGCGGATCGTTCGGCGGCACGGTCAGGATCACCCGCGGCGCTCCGGCGGCGCGGTGCTTCTCGAGCGCCTCGCGCGTCTTGAAGACGCCCGTCGACTCGACGACGAGGTCGACCCCGAGCTCCTTCCAGGGGAGCTCGGCCGGGTTGCGGATCGAGGTGAGGCGCGCCTCGGTCTCCTCGACCCGGAGGATCCCGTCGGCGAGCTCGACCTTCTTGTCGAGCCGGCCCATCACGGTGTCGTAACGCAGCAGGTAGGCGAGGGCGACGGGGTCGGCGACATCGTTGACGCCGACGACCTCCACGTCGGGCCGCTCGAGGCAGATGCGGAAGACGCACCGCCCGATCCGACCGAACCCGTTGATTCCGATCTTGATCACGGTAGCTCTCCCGCTCAGAGGGTCGCGGCCAGGCGCTCGATCAGGTCGACGACCCGACTCGCGTAGCCCCAGCCGTTGTCGTACCAGGTGAGCGTCTTGACCATGTTCCCCGAGAGCACCCGCGTCATCTGCGAGTCGAACACGCCCGAGTGGGAGTTGCCGATCACGTCGCGGCTCACGACCGGCTGACTGCAGAACTCGAGCACGCCCTTCATGCGGCTGTTCGCCGCGCTGTAGAACGCCCCGTTCACCTCGTCGGCCGACACCGGGCGCTTCATGATCGTCGTCAGATCGAGGACGCTCCCGTCGGGAACCGGCACGTTGAGCATCATGCCGCCGAGCTTACCCTCGAGGTGGGGCAGGAGGTGCTCGGCGATCCGCACCGCGTAGGTCGCCGACGGGATGATGTTCTCCGCCGCCGCGCGCGACCGACGGATCTCGCGGTGCGGCACGTCGGCCAGGTGGAGCTCGCTCGTGTAGGCGTGGATCGCGGTGAGCGAGCCTCGCTCGATCCCGAACGCGTCGTCGAGCACCTTGAGGACCGGCCCGAGCGTGTTCGAGGTGACCGACGCGTTCGAGACGATCTTCGTCGTCCGATCGATCGAGTCGTCGTTGACGCCGACGCAGTAGACCGAGTCGGTCGGGCCTTCGGGCGGGTGGGTCAGGATCACCCGCCGCGCGCCCGCCTCGAGGTGCCGCTCGAGGTCGGCGGGCTGGCGGTACTTGCCGCTCGCCTCGAGGACGATGTCGACGTCGTAGTCGCGCCACCTCACCGCGCCCGGCTCGCGCGCCTGCACGACGGGGATCGCGCGGCCGCCGACGAACATGTGGTCGTCGCTGTAGGTGACCTCCTCGCCGAACCGCCCGTAGGTCGAGTCGAAGTTGAGGAGGTAGACGAGGTTCTCCATCTCGGCGACGTCGGCGATGCACCGGACGTCGATCCGCCCGAGCGCCTTGCGGCCGTAGAGAACCCGGAACACGTTGCGTCCCAGCCGGCCGAAGCCGTGGAACCCGATCCGGACGACGGACATGAAGCCTCCGAGGGGGCGCGAGCCAGCGCCCGGGGGATGGCGAGCGAACACGACCGGTGTCCGCGACGACACCATTGGTGCCCGAACCACCCCGGAACGGACAAGGGCCAGAGGGCAGGCGTTTGTTCGTGCCCGACTCCGCGGACGCCTCGGGTTGCCGCCGGAACCGGGGGCGGTTAGGCTCGCGCGCCTCGCTCTTCGCGTTCCGCCCGCCCCCGCCGCCGTCCCTCGGAGCAACCATGGCTTTCGTGTCGATCGACGTCGAGGCGTCCGGCCCCGTGCCCGGCCTCTTCAACCTGGTCTCGATCGGGGCGACGATCGTTCGCCGGCGCGAGGACAAGTGGGCGCTCGACCCCGAGGACTTCTACGTCGAGCTCAAGCCGTGCTTCCCGGGCTTCGACCCCGACGCGATGAAGATCCATGGGATCCCGCGCGAGCACCTCGAGGAGACCGGCGTCGAGCCGAAGGAGGCGATGACGCGGCTGCGCGAGTGGTCGCTCGAGCGGCACGGCTCCGAGCCGGGCCGCCCCGTCTTCGTCGGGCACAACGCGCTCTTCGACTGGTCCTACATCAACTACTACTTCGTCTACACCGGCGTGAAGAACCCCTATGGCTACGACGGCCTCGACACCAAGGCGCTCGCGATGGGCACCCTCGGGATCCCCTGGAACGACTGCCGCAAGAACATCCTCGAGCGGCTCCTCCCGATCCCGAAGCACGACGACGCCGAGGCCCACAAGGCCGACTACGACGCGCGCTACCAGGCGGAGATCCTGCGGGCGCTCCTCGGGCGTCTCGACGAGCGCCGGGCGAAGGAGAAGGCCGACTCCTGATCAGCCGCCGAGGCCGCGGAGGAGCTCGCGGGCGGTCGCGGCATCCTCGGAGCCGGGCGGGAAGAGCTCGAGCGCGCGCCGCAGGTCGGCCGCCGCGCGCTCTCGATCGCCGGTCGCCGCGCGGGTCCGCCCCCGGAGCAGCAGCGCCGGCGCGTAGTCCGGCGCCCGCCGCAGCGCCTCGTTGCAGTCGGCGAGCGCGCCGGGGCCATCGCGCTTGGTGTACCGCACCCGCGCGCGGCTGAGCCACGAGTCGGGATGGCCGGGCGCGAGGGCGATCGTCCGCGTGAAGTCGGCGTCCGCCGCGTCGAGGTCGCCAGCGAGGGCGTGGCAGATCCCTCGCTGACTCCACGCCCCCGGCTCCGACGGCTCGAGCTCGATCGCCCGGCCGAGGTCGACGATCGCGCGGTCGAGCTGCCGGAGGGCGCGGCGGGCGATCCCGCGCGCGTGCCACGCGTCGTAGAGCTCGGGGGCGATCCCCTGCGCCTGGTCCGCGTCCGCGATCGCGCCGTGCGGATCGCCCGAGACCGCCTTCGCGAGAGCCCGCTGGCCGAGCGCCGCGGCATCGCCCGGCTCCGCCTGGAGGATCACGTCGAAGTCGGCGATCGCCCCCGCGTAGTCGCCCAGCCGGAAGCGGATCTCTCCGCGGACCAGTCGGAGGTCTCGGTTCCGAGGATCGCGGGCGATCGCCCCGTCCGCCAGCCGCCCGGCCTCGGCGGGCTCGCCGAGCATGAGCGCGACGCGGGCGCGCTGCGACCACGACTTCGAGCTCGACGGATCGACCTCGGTCGCCCGGATGGCGTCGGCGAGGGCGCCGCGGTCGTCGCCGTCGATGAGTCGAATCAACGACCGGTTGAGCCACGCGTTGGCCTCACTCGGCTCGAGGAGGATGGCTCGATCCAGGTCGGCCCGGCCGGCGTCGATGTGACGCTGCCGCCCCGTCCGATCCCGTTGAGCCGCCTGGAACCGGGCGAGCCCGCGGTTGACCAGGATGAGCGCCTCGTGCTCGGGGAACTGCGCGAGGAGCGCGTCGAAGCGCGGGAGAATGCCGACGGGGTCGCTCCGGGCGACGACCGTCAGCTCCGTCAGCCGTGCGTTGAACGCCGCGATGTCGCCCGCACCGACCCGGTCCTCGGGCGCGGCCTCGGGGAGCCGGAGACCACGCAAGACCACCTCCCGGCCGACGGTCTGTGAGAACGGGCCGACGGGCCCGAACCTGGAGAAGGCGGCGACGACGATCGCGAACGCCTCCGCGTCGCCGGCGCGGCAGGCGGCGATGCCGCCCGGGACCGCCCGCTCCTCGTCGACCTCGACGGCGAGGTAGCCGCGGAGCGCGGCGCGCACCCGCTCGTTGGGCGCGACCCGCCCGAGCACCACGAGGCAGAGACGCGCGGTCGCGACGTCGCCGGCGCGGCCGGGCACGAGCTGGGCGAGCGCGCGGAGGGCGTCGCTCTTCCGCGCGAACCCGGCCCGGGTCGCCTCGGCGAGGGTCGGCGTCGCCTGGGCCTTCCGGAGGATCACGGTGACCACCGTCGCGTCGCGACCCTCGGGGGGGAACGGCTCGCCGCCGCGCCGGAGCCAGTCGTCGGCCTCGTCGGACCGCAGACCGCGGGACGGGTCGAACCCGAGGATCCCCTCCCGGAGCTCGCGGTGCCGTCGCTCGGTCACCCTCTCGAGCGCGTCGCAGACCAGTCCGACGGTCTCGGCGTCCTCGAGGCGGACGAGCTCGAAGACGGCGTCGTCGAAGCCCGACGTGCGTCGGGCCAGCTCGCCCGACCGCGCGTCGGCCAGGATCGCCGCGACGGCCTCGACGCGGGCGGCCCGGGCCGCGTCGAGCCGCGCCTGCAGAGCCCGGAGCCGCGCCGGGTTGGCAGCGAAGCGGCCGGCGTCCCGGAGCGCGCTCTCCGCGACGCTCCACTGCTCCGCATCGAGCGCGATCTCGGCGAGGGCGATCGTCACGTCGGCGATGGCGGCGGTCGCCAGCCCGCCCGCGAGGCCGTGGTAGCGGCCCGCCTCGCGCAGCGCCGCGTGCGCCGACGCGAACCGCCTCCCGTGGTCGGGCGGGGTCACGGCGCGCGCGTCCTCGAGCGCGATCCACGCCGCGTCGAAGTCGGCCTTCGCCTCGGCGACGAGGGCATCCCGCTCCGCCTCGCGCGCGCCGGCGCGCGTCGCGACGAGCAGGGCGAGGCCGACCGGGATCGAGAGGACGAGGAGAAGCGCGAGGACGGCGGCCGTCGCCCGCGCCGGGCTCCGCCGGATCCAGCGCCAGACCGCCTCGACCCGGCCGACCGGGCGGGCCTCGATCGGGTCGCCGACCAGGAAGCGGGCGAGCTCGCGCGCGACGGCGGCGGCCGTCGGGTAGCGCCGTTCGGGCTCCTTCTCGAGGCAGCGGAGCGCGATCGTCTCGACGTCGCGGTGGAGCGTCGGGTCGATCGCCCGCGGCAGAGCGGGGTCCGACTGCATCACCATCTGCATCGTCGCGAAGGCCGTCTGCCCCTCGAAGGGGAGCTTCCCGGTCAATCCCCGGTAGAGGATCACCCCGAGCGCCCAGACGTCGGCCGGCGGCCCGACGCTCGCGCTGTCCCCGCGCGCCTGCTCGGGCGCCATGTAGGCGGGCGTCCCGAGCGAGTCGCCCGACAGGGTGAGCTGCTTGATCGTCGCGGTGTCCCGGGCGAGGCCGAAGTCGGTCAGGTGCGGGCGGCCGGAATCGTCGACGATGATGTTGTGGGGCTTCACGTCGCGATGGACGACGCCCTCGCGATGGGCGTGGTCGAGCGCCGCCGCCGTCTCGCCGACGAGCTCGGCCAGGCGACGGGGCGAGAGCTCGCCGCGAAGGACGAGCTCGAGGCTGCGCCCCTCCACGTACTCCATCACAATGTAGGGCTTGCCGCCCGCGCTCCCGACGTCGATCGTGCGGACGATCGCCGGGTGGGCGAGCCGGGCGCCGACCTGGGCTTCGCGGAGGAAGCGGTCGATGTCCTCCTGCTCGACGACCCAGGACGTCTCGATGATGACCTTGATCGCGACGCGCCGTCGAAGCTGGGGATCCCAGCCGAGGTAGACGACGCCCATCCCGCCGCGGCCGAGCTCCGCGGTGATCCGATAGCGACCGATCGAGGCCGGGGCGTCGCCGCCGGCGGACCAGGTGCCCGGGCCGGCCGGGGCGCTGGCGGGTTGGTGATGCTGCTCGCGTCGCTCGACGGCGGGGGTCGACATGAGGGCTCCGTTGCCAGGATAGCGCTCGCCCTCGCGGGCGACACCCGGTCGGGCGTTCTGTCGCCGCAATCCGAGAATCGGTAGAACTTTGAGGCCAAACTCGAACCGATCGGAACTCGCCGCCCGAGCCGCCGGTCCAACAGCCGGGCAACCTCCTTGTCCGTTCATCCTCCCTCGAAGTCGAATCCGCCGAACCCTCTCGACAGCCTGGAGATCGACCGTGAAGCACCGACGACTCCTCACCGCATCGTTCCTCGGCCGTGGCCGCGCCATCGCGGCGTCGCTCGCCGTGCTCCTCCTCGTCTCGGTCGCCGCCGTCGCCACCGGTGACGACGGGCCGCGCACCGTCGAGGGAGGCGACAAGCTCTTCGAGGAGAAGAACTACCTCGAGGCGGCGAAGGCCTACGCCGCCTACCTCGAGGATCAGGGCGCCAAGGACCCCGAGAAGGCGTTCCGCGCGTCGAGTCAGCGGGTGGCCTGTCTGCTCCGTCTGTCGAAGTTCGCCGACGCCGAGGCGGCGGCCAAGGAGCTCCCGAAGCTCTTCGCCGGCAAGCCGCGCGAGGCGCGGGCCGAGCGGTTCGTCGGAAACCTGCTCGTCAAGCTGCCCCACCACGGGACGCGCCAGGGCGGCACCTGGAAGCGAGGCGAAGGCGGCCAGGGAACCTACGTCACGCGGTTCGTGAAGGACCGGAACGAGGCGGTCGCCCACCTCGAGCGCGCCCGCGACCTCTACGCGAAGAACGAGGGCGAGCTGCTGAAGCGCGCCGAGCGGATCGCCGCGCTCTTCGACCTCGTCGACGCCGCCACGCGCTTCGGCCCCTACGACCTCGCCCACTGGCCGACCTGGTACGAGGAGGACGGCGAGGAGGACGGCACGGTCGCCGCCGAGGGTCCGGGTCGTCGCTACCGCGTGCGCGCGCAGCCGACGAAGGGGCTCGCCGCCGACGCGGACGGCGAGCCGATCTTCGAGCCGCGCCCCGATGCCTACGACGCCGACCTCTCGGCGACCCAGAAGATGAAGTTCCTCCTCCACGAGGCGGCCGAGCTCGACGAGACCGAGGAGCAGAGCTTCCGGGCCGAGGCGCTCTACCGTCGGGCGATGCTCGCCCGCGCCCGCTACGGGCCCGACCGGGTCTGGCAGGACTGGCAGCTCCGGCAGCAGGCCGAGCGGATGAGCCTCGGCGACCTCGCCGACGACGAGGTGCTGACGCTGGTCGGCGGCCAGCTCTCGGTCGTGAAGCTCCCCGACGACGAGAACATCATTGGCCTGCTGACGCAGCTCCTCGATCGCTTCCCGAAGAGCGAGGGCGCCGACGAGGCGCTCCTCGCGATGGGCCTCTTCCGCCAGGGCCGCGAGGAGTTCCCCGAGGCGCTCGCCGCCTACGAGCGCCTCGTGAGGGAGCACCCGAAGAGCCCGTGGGTGAGCCCCGCGAACGGCGAGTCGTACCGGATCAAGATGGCCGAGGTCGTGATGAACCCGACGGGCGTCCAGCTCGTCGGCGACGCGGCGATCCTCGAGATCTCGCACCGAAACGTCCCCGAGATCACGTTCTCGGCGCAGCGGATCGACGTCGAACGGGTGATCCGAGACGTCCTCGCGAAGATCGAGAAGGACGACAAGGACGCCAACCCCTGGGCGCTCCAGAACCTCGCGAGCTGGCTCCTCGACCGGAACCGCTGGAAGAGCTACCTCGTCGAGGGCGAGACGGAGACGACCTGGTCGACGAAGGTCACCCAGCGGGCCGACCGGCGCTACGACAAGATCGAGGTCGCGACGCCGCTCACCGAGCGCGGCTGCTGGGCGATCACCGCATCGGCGAAGGGCGACGGAACGAACGCGACGACGACCGGCTTCGCCCTCATCAACGACATGGCCGTCGTCGAGAAGGACGTCCCCAAGGGCAAGCTCCTCTGGGTCACCGACGCCCGTCACGGCCGGCCGATCGCCGGCGCGCAGCTCGAGGTGATCGAGTACTGGCAGGAGTGGAACCAGGGTGACCGTCGCAGCCATCACCACATGGCGAAGAGCGAGACGGTGACCGGCGATGACGGCACGGCCGTCGGCGGCCACCGCGCCCCGCCGAACCGCAACACGCAGCTCCTGACGATCGCCAAGGGCGCGGGCGGCCGGCTCGCCTTCACCGGCCTCGGCTGGTGGGGCCACTACCGGCCGCGCCAGGACTGGAGCGGGCACCGGGCGTTCATGCTGACCGACCGGCCCGTCTACCGGCCCGAGCAGCAGGTTCACGTGAAGCTCTGGGTGCGCCAGGTGCGGCGCGGTCAGTACGCCGAACCGACGGCCGGGTCGCTCCGCGTCCTGGTCAAGATCAACGACCCGAAGGGCCAGGAGGCCCTCGCCGTCACCAAGCAGGTCGACGAGATGGGCGCGGTCGAGGTCGACCTCGACCTCGCCGAGAACGCGCCCCTCGGGATGTACTACGCCCAGGTGCAGGTGAACGGGCAGTGGGCCCAGGTGCAGGGCAACCAGTTCCGGGTCGAGGAGTACAAGAAGCCCGAGTTCGAGGTGACCGTCGAGGCGGCGCAGGACCAGATCCGGCTCGGCGGCGAGGTGAAGGCGAAGATCGTCGGCACCTACCACTTCGGCGGCCCGGTGTCCGAGGGCACCGTGAAGTACCGCGTCTTCCGCGAGCCGTTCCGGTTCGACTGGACCGAGGCGGGACCGTGGGACTGGCTCTACGGGCGCGGCTACGGCCGATGCCTCTACGCCTGCGAGTGGTTCCCGTGGTGGGGCCGCTACGGCTGGCTCTGGGGCGGCGCGGCCCCGCGCGAGCTCATCAAGACCGGCGAGGGTCCGCTGGCGCCGGACGGGACGCTCGAGATCTCGATCGACACGGCCCCGGCGCTGAAGGACCACGGCGACACCGACCACCGCTACGTGATCGAGGCCGAGGTCCGCGACGCGAGTCGGCGGACGATCTCCGGCGGCGGCGAGGTGATGGCGACGCGCCAGTCGATGTACGCCTTCCTCTCGACGACCAAGGGGTGGTACGGCACCGGCGACACCGTCTTCGCCAAGCTCGCGACCAAGGCGCCCGACGGAAGCGCCGTGGAGGCGGAGGGCCACTGGAGCCTCGCCCGCGTCGTCTTCCGGGGCGAGAACGGCGACGAGATCGTCGAGGAGCAGGTCGAGCGCCACGAGCTGCAGACCGATGAGGAGGGCCGGGCCGCCTTCTCGTTCGAGACGCTCGCCGCCGGCCAGTACCGCCTCTCGTTCGAGACCAAGGACGCCTGGGGCGGCGAGGTCGTCGGCACGACGCTCGTCTGGGTCCAGGGCCCGGGCCTCGAGGGCAAGGTCTACAAGTTCAACGAGATCGAGCTCATCACCGACAAGCGCAGCTACGCGCCCGGCGAGACGGCGCGCGTCCTCGCGCGGACCGAGCGCCCCGGCGCGACGATGCTCTTCGCCGACCGGTGTAACGGCGGCGTCCTGCTCGACTGGCGCACCGTCGAGATGACGACGCGGACCCAGGTGCTCGAGATCACCCTCGAGGACGGCGACGTCCCCAACCGCTGGATCGAGGGGACGATCGTGCGCGGCGGCCGCGTCCACAGCGAGGCGCGCGAGCTGATCGTCCCGCCGACGAAGGGGATGGTCGACATCACCGTCACGCCGGACAAGGAGGTCTACGCGCCGGGCGAGGAGGGCACGATCTCGATCTCGGCGACGACGCCGGACGGCGAGCCCGTCGACGCGCAGGTCGCCCTGTTCGCGTTCGACGAGGCGGTGCTGCAGATCCAGCCCGAGCTCACCCCCGACATCCGTCGCTTCTTCTGGGGGCAACGGCGCGGCCACGGCGCGAGCTTCATCTCGAATCTACAGCGCCAGATGCAGAGCAACGGCCACGCCCAGAACCCGCATCAGGCGGTCGGCTTCTACGCCCTGCCGGGGTATCTGGGCAGCATGGGCGACCGGAGCGCCGACTTCCGCGACGCGGACGGCGACGAGCTCGCCAAGGGGAGCGGACGCGCCGGCGGCGCGCTCGCCTTCGGGGCCGAGCGAAAGCTCGAGTCGAGCAACCGCGCCGAGGCGGCCGGCGAGGCCGATGGCGCCGCCTCGCCGGGCCAGGGCGGCCGCATGCGCGGCGCGCGCGAGGCGGCCGCGAAGAGCCCCGCGCCGGCCAGCGGTCCGGTCGGCGGCGTGGCCGGCGGTGGAGGCGGCGGGGCCGACGACGGCGGCGAGGGCGGCTACAAGGCCGCCACCGTCCGGAAGAACTTCGCCGACACCGCCCTCTGGCTGCCGAGCGTCCGCACGGGCGACGACGGGAAGGCGACCGCCAAGGTCAAGTTCCCCGAGAACCTGACGACCTGGCAGATCCGCGGCTACGGCGCGACCAAGGCGACGCGGGTCGGCAAGGGCACCGCCGAGGTGCTCACCACGAAGAACCTGCTCGTTCGCCTCGCGGCGCCGCGCTTCTTCGTCGAGCGCGACGAGGTCGTCCTGAGCGCGATCGTGATGAACCGTCTGGCGACCGAGAAGAAGGCCAAGGTCAGCCTGACGATCCCCGAGAAGCTGCTCGCCCTGTTCGACGGCGTGCCGCTCTCGGCCGAGGTGATGGTCCCCGCGGCCGGCGAGGCGCGCGTCGACTGGCGCATCCGAGCGGTCCGCCAGGGCATCGCGGCGGTGACCGTCGAGGCGCTCACCGACGAGGAGTCGGACGCGATGCAGCTCCGGTTCCCCGTCTTCATCTACGGCGCCGACCGGCAGGTCGCCAGGACGGGTCGGACCGAGGACTCGGAGACCGTGACCTTCACGATCCCGAAGGAGATCCGTCCCGAGCAGAGCACCCTGGCCGTGCGGATCAGCCCGAGCCTGGCCGGCGCGATGCTCGAGGCGCTCCCGTTCCTCCTCGACTACCCCTACGGCTGCGTCGAGCAGACCCTCAACCGGTTCGTGCCGGCGGCGGTGACGCGCAAGACGCTCCAGGACACCGGGGTGGACCTCGACGAGCTCGCCCGGACGTTCGCGCGGCTCAACCCGCAGGACAGCGACCACCCGACCAAGCGCCGGCACTTCGGCTACGACAAGCTGCCGGTCTTCGACAAGGACACCCTCGACGACATCATCGCCGACGGCCTCGACCGCCTTTACACGATGCAACACGGAGATGGCGGCTGGGGCTGGTGGGCGGCCGACCGGAGCTCCGCCTACATGACGGCGCTCGTCGTCGACGGCCTGCTGACGGCGCAGGAGTCCGACGTGGCCGTGCGCGACGACGTCGTCGCCGGCGGGATGCAGTTCCTCAAGGGCTGGCTCGACGGCGAGCTCGCCGACTACGCCACCCAGAACGAGAAGAAGGTGAAGACCGAGACGAAGGACCAGCGGCGCGCCCGGCTCGGGCTGCACCGCACGCCGGTCCAGGTGCTCGCCACCTACGTCCTCGCGCGGCGCAAGCAGCACAAGGACGAGGTGCTCGCCCACGTGATGAAGAACCGCGACTTCGCGAAGGCCTACGGCCTCGGCCTCCTCGCGATCGCGCACCAGCGCCTCGGCAAGACCGACGAGGCGAAGAAGCTGCTCCGGAACCTGTGGCAGCGCCTCGAGAAGGACGACGAGAACCACACCGCCTGGGTCGACACGCCGGAGGCGGGCTGGTGGTGGTGGTGGAACAACGACATCGAGACGAACGCGGTGGCGCTGCGCGCGCTCGTCGCGATCGACCCCGAAAGCGACGACGCTCCGAAGATGGTGAAGTGGCTCCTCAACAACCGCCGCAACGGCTTCTACTGGCGGAGCACCCGCGACACCGCCGCGGTGATCGGCTCGTTCAGCGACTACCTCGCCGCGACCGGCGAGCTCACCCCCGACATGACGGTGAAGATCGACTGGGACGGCGGGGCCGTCAGCAAGGAGGTCCGGATCACCCGCGACAACATCTTCACCTTCGACGGCTCCTTCGCCCTCGACGGAGACGCCCTCACCCCCGGCGAGCACACCCTCTCGATCAGCAAGGAGGGGCGCGGCGTCGTCTACTGGAACGCGTATCTCTCCTACTTCACCCAGGAGGACAAGATCCCCGCGAGCGGGCTCGAGGTGAAGGTCGAGCGGAAGTACCTCAAGCTCACCCCGATCGTGGCCAAGAAGGACGTGAAGGACGCCCGGGGAGCGGACATGAAGGAGGATCGCCTCCGCTACGAGCGGACCCTCATCAGCGAGGGCGACGAGGTGCAGAGCGGCGACCTCATCGAGGTGCAGCTCCATCTCACCAGCAAGAACGACTACGACTACCTCGCCTTCGAGGACCCCAAGCCCGCCGGCTGCGAGCCCGTCGCGCTCCGGAGCGGAGGCCGCTACGGCGAGCTCTGCAGCAACATGGAGCTCCGCGACGAGAAGACGGTCTTCTTCGTGACGTGGCTCCGCCAGGGAACGCACCGGATCACGTATCGGCTGAGAGCCGAGGTGCCCGGCGTGTTCAACGCCATGCCCGCGTTCGGCTACGCGATGTACGCGCCCGAGATCCGCGGCAACGCGGACTCGATGCGGATGACGATCGTGGACGAGCCGAAGGACGAGAAGAAGTAGCGCCCTCTCGCCGTTCCGGCGAGCCTCCGAGGCCCGGCGCTCCGAGCGCCGGGCCTCGGGTCATTGTCCAGGGTGACACCTCGACGGGGGCGGGGACCGGCGGTACGCTGAAGCCATGATCCAGAGGGTCCAGATCAAGGGCTTCCGCTGTCTGGCGGACGTCGAGCTCGAGCTCGCGCCGCTGACGGTGCTCATCGGCCCGAACGACTCGGGGAAGTCGAGCGTGCTCGATGCGCTCGAGCTGCTGTCCAAGAGCGGAGCCACGCCGCTCGATCGGCTCTTCAAGCTCGATCGCCGCCTCGAGCTCATCGCGTGGGATGCGGCGAGTCCGGTAGTTGCCTGGCATGTCGAGGGCACCGACTCCGCGAAGTGGATGTACGACCTCACGCTGGAGTCGGATCCCGGGCCTCGTGTCCGCTCCGAGCGGCTCCGGACCGAGGCCGAGGCACCTGTTCCGCCCCCGCTTCCCGGTGGCACGAGGACCCTCATCGAGCGAGCGCACAAGTCCGGACCGTCGTCGATTCGCCAGATCGCACGACTCTGGACCACGCATCGGTATGCCTTCGACGAGTCGACGCTGGCCCAGCAGGTCAAGCGGCTCACCCTTGGTCGCGACGGAACCGAGCGGAAGCAACGGATCAACGAGCAGCTCTGTGAGCGGATCGCGTCGGTCCGGCAGTTCTACGTCGAGGAGAAGCGAAGCGCCGTCAAGCTGTGGTTCGAGCTGGCGACGGGCCAGACGGTCCCCGCCTCGGGCGTCTCGTACGGAGTCCGCGCCCTCCTCGGCTACCTGACCTTCGTCGAGACCCACGCGAGGCACGGGCTCGTCCTGATCGAGGAGCCCGAGAACGGATTCCACCCGGAGCGCCTCCGCGACGTCCTCGACCTCCTCCGCTCGGTCGCCGCCAATGGCGGCCCGCAGGTTCTGCTGACCACCCACAGCCCGCTCGTGGTGAACGAGGTCGCCCCCGAGGAGGTCTTCCTCTGCACGCGTGGCGACCGGGGGGTCGGGCCGACGACGATCCGGCGTCTCGACAAGATCCCGAAGGTCCGGGACCTCCTCGACTCCTTCTCCCTCGGCGAGGTCTGGTACAACGTGGGCGAAGAGCACCTTGTGTCGGGCGACTGAGCTCCGGATCCTCCTCGCCGGCGAGGGTTCGTCCGAGGTCGGCGGCGAGGTTCCCTACTCGGGACGCCGAGCCCGACGCTCGCCCGGCGCCCTCGAGGTTCTCGTCGCCGCCTCGCTCGACGAGCATCCCATGGTCGCCTTCGACCGCCACCGAATCGTGAGCCTTCCGCGCCTCGTGAAGCGCGGCGAGGGCCTCAAGGGTCCCGCGCGACGCCTGCTCGACGCCGCGCTGTTCGCCGAAGCCCGCGACTGCGACGCGCTCGTCTACGTTCAGGACGCCGACAATCGCGGGTCGGCGATCCGCGCCGGGCTCGAAGACGGCGAAGTACGGTTCCGGGAACGCCACCCCGACTCGTCCCTCCGGATCGTGCTCGGCGTGGCCACGCAGACCATCGAGGGCTGGCTGCTGACCGATGGATCCCTTCGAACCACACTGGGGATCGACCGGAACGATGTCGCGAGTCCGATCGCACCGGAGGATCTCTGGGGCGCCAAGGGTGACGCGAACGGCGACCACCCCACGCAAGTGCTCAGGCGTGCCGCCGAGAAGGCCAGGCGCGGAAAGCCGGGAGTGAGTCTCCTCGTCGAGCTCGCGGGCGCGCAAGACCCCGTCGACCGGGCCGTCGAGTGCCCCCAGTCGTTTGGTCCGTTCCGCGATCAGCTACGCGATCGGATCCTCCCGGCGCTCGTCTGCTCCGAGCCCGCCGACGGCGACTCCGGGAGCGCCTGACCCTCCGTCAGCTCGCCTTCCCGATCGTCGGAGCGAGCGGAGGCGGCGGGCTCCACTCGACGAAGTCCGCGCAGAGCTCATCCGCATCCTCATCCGCGTCGACGCCGGCGAGGCCGAAGAACTGCCTCGTCTCCGGCCGTGTCCACGCGGCGATCAGGGCGATGGAGATCGGAGGCACGCCCACGCCAAGGAGAACCAGGTCGTAGTACCACACCCAGGGGCGAGGAGGGAGGAAGAACGCCACGGCGTGCGCGCCGCCGTAGACGAGGGCGAGCGCCACCAAGCAGACGACCATGGCGAGATCGAAGCCTGCGTAGGCGCCGTGAAGGAGGCCGACGCCACGGGTGAAGTAGACGTGGGCAAGTAGGATCCAGGTGAGGGCGAGGCTGTACAGCCTGAACCACAAGACGACGGTGGGCGCGTCGAAGAGGCGCCACACGACCCGCAGCGGGCTGATCACGGCCGAGAACCGAAAGCGCACGAAGTCCCTCGCATCGGGTGCTTGCATCGCAGCAGCCCACTCGTCAGTCTGGCACGGCCCTCGTCTCGAAGCCACGGAGCCGTTCGCGACGATCTGTGTCATCTGTGGATCGTCTCCCCGCAACGCAATCGCTCCCCCGGCGCTCGGAGCGGAACCATGAATCGACTGGTCGGACCGGCGGCCCTCCTCGCGGCCCTCGTCGCGAGCGCCTCATTCGCGAGCGAGCCGGAGAAGACCGTCCCGGTCTATCTCGGCACGGGCGCGAAGGGTGAGGAGGCGGGGATCTACCTCTCGGAGCTCGACCTCCTCTCGGGGGATCTCGCCCCTCCGCGCCACGTCGCGACCCTTCCCGGCGCGGGGTTCGTCGTCCTCCATCCGAGCCGGCGCTTCCTCTACGCCACCACGCGGCGCAAGGTCGCCCGCGGCGAGCCGAACGGGGGCGTCGCCGCGTTCCGGGTCTCCGACGATGGCGGGCTCGAGCCGCTCGGCGAGGTCCGCAGCTCGGGGGGGAGCGGGCCTTGCCACGTCACCCTCGACCCCTCGGGGAAGACGCTGCTCGTCGCCAACTACGGGAGCGGCAGCGTCGCCTCGCTTCCGATCGGTGAAGACGGCTCCCTCGGCGCGCCCGGCTCCGTCCGGCAGCACGCCGGCTCCGGCGCCGACCCGAAGCGCCAGGCCGGACCGCACGCTCACTCGATCCACCCGAGCCCCGACGGCCGGTTCGCCTACGCGGCCGACCTCGGGATCGATCGGGTGATGATCTACGCCCTCGACGCGGCGACGGCGACGCTCACGCCCGCGGGCGAGGCGAAGGTGGCGCCCGGGTCCGGACCGCGACACCTCAAGCTGACCGCCGACGGGGCGCGGCTCTACCTCCTCAACGAGATGGCCCTGACGGTGACGGTGTTCGACCGCGACGCCGGCACGGGCGCCCTCACCGAGGCCCAGACGATCAGCGCCCTCCCCGAGGGCGCCGACCCCGAGAAGATGAGCTGCTCCGAGATCCGGATCCATCCGAACGGGCGGTTCGTCACCGTCGCGAACCGCGACCTCACCGAGGCCGGCCGCGACTCGCTCTCGACGTTCGCGATCGGGGAGGACGGCCAGCTCGCCCGCGTCCAGACGATCGGCGCCGAGGTCTGGATCCCGCGCAACTTCGAGCTCGCCTCGTCCGGGCGATGGCTCCTGGTCGCCGGTCAGCGCTCGAGCGAGGTCTCGGTCTTCGGCGTCGATCCGGCGACGGGCGAGCTCAGCTTCACGGGGAAGAAGCTCGCGCTCCCGACGGCCATGTGCGTCGAGTTCGTCGACGACCGCTGACGGGCGCTGTTCCGGGAACGCCGAGCCTTCAGTGCGGCAGCGGCTCGGCGCCGACCGGGACAATCCGCGCAATCCGCGTCATCCGCGGTTTCGTTCTCTTCGGGCGCGAAACGAGTGGGAACCGCGGATTACGCGGATTGCGCGGATTGCGAGCTGCCAGCTCCGGGTTTTCACTGCCGACGCGGGTGTTCCAAGAACGGCGGCTCCCAATGACCGACGGCCGCCCCCGAGGGAGCGGCCGTCTGCCATGACGAAACGTCGTCGGTTCGAACGTCAGTTGACGAGGATGGGAATCACCGTCTTCGTCTTGACCTTCTTACCGCCTTCGGTGGTCGCCTCGATCGTCACCTGGATCCCGAGGTCGCCCTTCGCCTTGGCGCCGAGCGCGAACGGGATGGTGAACGACGCGTTGCTGCCGTCTTCGACCGCCTCGCCGTGCTCGAGCGTCGTCTCTTCGATGTCGACGTTCTTGCTCGGCTTGAGGGTGACCTTGACCACGGCGTCGCCTTCCTTCTTGGCGGCGAAGCCGGTGCCGGCGGCCGAGACATCGAGGGTGACCGAGCCCGAACCCTCGGCGGCGTAGCTGGCCGCGTCGGTCGTGGCGGACGCCTCGATGCCCTTGGACTTCGACTTCATCGTGACCGGTCCGTTGAACGTCGCGCTGAACCGGGCGCTCTTGTCGAAGGCGCTGATGAGAGCCGACAGCTTGGTCCCCGCGGGGAACCGAATGTTGGCCCTTTTACTTCCTACATCCACGTCCGTTACTTGAGTTCCCTTCACTCCTGCCAGGAGTGACTTGACCTGGGGGGGTCAGCCACTCGGTCAGGTCATGCCTTCCACAGTGAGGGATCCCTCACCGAACGCTTCGTCCTTCGCCGCGCCACCTGCCCACGCATCCACACTCGGGATGGCGAGGGCGAGGAGGAGCGCGAGGAGGACGAAGTATCTTGTCGTCTTCGCCATTATCCAGCCTCCACAGCCTTCACGACGGCCTCGATGTCGGCCTCGGTGACCTCATCGAGAGCCCATGCCTTCTTGACCGTCTTCTTGCTGTAGTAGAGGACGGTCGTCTTGGTGTCCTTGTCCAGCTTGTAGCGCTTCGGTCCATTGGATCCGTCGACCGCGACGGTGAGGGGAACGTTGGTGATCCCGTTCTCCTCGGCGATCTTCGCGAGCTTCTCCTCGAAGGCAGCCTGATCGCCCAGGGCGACCACGAACGCCTTCATCCCCTTGTTGTCGGACAGCATCTCATCGACGCGCTTGATCAGACCGACCAAGCCTTCGTCCACGTCCCGCGCGAAAACGAGCAGGACGGAACGACCGCCGTAGTTTCAGACGTAGCAGAGCTGCTTGCCCTTGTTGGGGCCGGTGACGTCGTTCACCTGGAAGGCGGCGGTCTTGTCGCCCTCCTTCAGCCCCGTGTCTCCTGCGAACGCCGGTACGGCCACGCTCGCCAGGAGGACGGAGACCACGGCCGCGGCGAGCGCGACGTGGCGAAGTCCCCTGGTCATGAGGAGCACTCCTTCGCGGGAATCCCGAAACGACGGGCGACGCCGGCCGCTCCCGCGAGAACGCAGGCCGGGCACCCACACGCGTGTTCTTCCTAATCCCCGACGGCCTTCTCCCACGCCGCGACGACCTGGGCGAGCTCGGCGTCGCCGATCTCGTCGAAGCGGAATGCGGCCTGGATCCGGCCTTCCTTGGCGTAGACGAAGGCGATCGTCTTCGCGGCCGGATCGAGCCGGTAGTCCTTGGGGCCCTTGCTTCCGTCGACCGAGATCGTGAGCGGGATCGAGACCTTCGTCTCGGCCGCAACCGCGCGGAGCCGCTCCGCGCCCGCGTCGGGATCGTCGGTCAGCAGGGCCACGAAGGCGGCCCCGCGGTCACTCTCGGCAGTCAGGGTGTCGGCGCGCCTGATCAGACCGATCAGGCCCTCGTCGACCGACCTCGCGAAGATCACGAGGACGGGACGAGCGGCGCCGTAGCCTCAAATGTAGCAGAGCGTCTTGCCCCGCTTCGGGCCGGTGATGACCTGGACGTCGAACGGGTCGCAGTAGTCGCCGACGCCGAGTCGCTTCGGGCCATCATCGGATGCGATGACGGGAGCGGGCGTCGAGACCACGACGAGGACGACCAGGAGCGCGGCCATCAGTCGGAGGTCGAGATTCATGACCGTCCATGATCCCGAACTCGGCCGATCGACGCAACTGTCGTACGAGTGCGACCGTTACGATCGCGGCAAGGCGGACTAGTTCGCGGTGAACGTCCGGCCGTAGCCGCCGTGGCACCAGCGCGTCGAGCCCTGGCCCCAGGTGATCTTCCGCCAGGCGCCGGAGCTGCCGGTCGTCGCGTAGACCTGACCCCGAGCGATCGAGCCCGAACGAGCGTAACCCGTGCTGGGGCCGGTGCGAACGTTCAGGGCGCTCGCCGTCACCTCGAAGCCGGTCGTCTGCTGACGCGCCGCGTAACCGGTATGGATCCACGCGCTGCGGCCGCGATACCAGATCTTGCGCCACGAGCTGCTGCCGCTCTGCGCCACCGAGACGACCCGCTCGCCGGCGCGGACGCTGCCGACGACCGCGTAGCCGGTGCTCGGACCCGAGCGCACGTTGAGCGCGCCCGCGGTGATCCGCCAGCCGGCGCGCCCGGCGTTGGTCGGGGCCGGCGCGCCGCCGCCCCCGCCGGCGCTCCCGGAGAGGCCCGAGTAGGTCTGGCCGATCGCGCGGCCCTTGGTGACGCGGTTGCCGCGGCTACCCGGAAGGTACTGCTTGGCGCCCCAGCGGCGGACCTCGAAGTGGACGTGCGGACCGGTGCTGTTGCCCGTCGTGCCCTCGAGCCCGATCGTCGTCCCGGTCGAGACCTGCTGGCCGCTGCTCACGCGAAATGCGTTCAGGTGGGCGTAGTAGGTCTCGTAGCCCGAGCCGTGGTCGACCTTCACCAGGTTGCCGTAGCCGCCGGACCACCCGCGGAAGCTGACTCGCCCGCCGCGCGCCGCCCCGACCGAGCCGCGGTTCGCGCCGGCGATGTCGAGCGCGGCGTGGTTGCCGTACGAGCGGCTCGAGTAGTAGGTGCTGGTCAGCGGCCCGGAGATCGGATAGACGAACTCGCCGGCGGCCTGCGCCTCGGAGGCGACGCCGAGGCTGAGGAGTGCGGCAGTGACGAAGATTCCGGCGACGGTGATCTGACGGCGCACGTGTGTTCCTCTCTCGCGGACCTGACCCGTTCCCCTCGGGTCTAGCCACCCCGGGCTCCCCTTCGTGCACACGACGTTCCGTTTTGCCACGCTGCGTCGTAGTAAACTCCTACCAGCTCGGATCATGAGACTTAGGGGCCTGCCTCGGCGCGACGGGGCGAGAATCCCCTTCCCCGATCGGTGTGGCCGATCGGCGCCGGGTGAACGGCGTGCGCGTAACCGGAGGACTCAGTCCTCGCGCGTCAGGTCGCGGATGTCCTCGAGGAAGCTCCGGGCGCTTCGCCGCTGCTTCTTCCAGTCTCGGAGCAGCTCATCGTCCTTCTCGGCCTTGATCGCCGCCTTCAGCGCTTCGTCCACGGTCGCGTCGAGACGAGAGAGGGCGTGGCGAGGATTGGTCCGCAGCAATCCCCGGGTCGCGACGCCCGCCGCGCGGAGATCGGCCACGATCTCGTCGAGGGCGGCGGAGCGCTCATCCTCGGAGAGGAGCTGGGAACGGACGAGCTGAACGCGGGCTCGAGCGAACGCCGTCGCGCGCGCCTCGAGGAGCGACGCGCCTTCTCCCGTCGCGCGGCGGTGGATCCGGGCGAGCTCGGCCGCGGCGTCGAGATCGCGACGAGCTTCGTCGGTGCGATCGGCATCCATCTTCAACGTCGCCACGGCGAGGTACCACGGGATCACCTGCCACAGCTCCTCGTCGTCCCGCGTCTCGCGACGTCGCGCGATCCACTCCTCGCGGAGCCGGAGCGCATCGACGATCCGGCCATGCTCGAGATGGTGCTCGGCCGCGTCCTTGAGGACATCGCGCGCCTCGCCGTTGTTGTCCCAGCTCCAGTCGAAGAGCGCGAGCGTGCGACGGAAGATCTCGTCGATCGGCGACTCGCCCGGAAGCGCCGCCCGCCCCGAGGAGGCGTCGTCCACGACGAGGTCTCGCCCGCAGCAATCGGGCGCGTCGAGATCGCGAAAGTACTTCGCGAGCTCGTGGATGGCTGCCGCGAGCGGCTCGCTCAGGAGCTCGATCCAGGGTCGATCGAGGGCGACCATCCCACCCTCGAGCGACCGGGCCGCGTCCGCGGCCGCCTCGTAGCGGCCGAGGAGGTCGAGGGCGAGGGCGAGGGCCGCCCGCGCGGCGTCCGGGTCTTCCTCCGCTCCGTCGTCGAGCGCCTCGGCGCTGGCCTCGAGCTCGAACGCGCCGACGATCGGCCAGCGATCGCTCAGACCGCGCTCCGCCTCGACCGCGAGGCGACGGTGATCCCGGACGCGCTCCTCGTGGTGATCGCCGCCGTCCTTCAGCTCGTACCAGGCGTCCGCGAGGAGGACGTGGAACCATCGCGTGGAGACGCCCGTCTCCTCGGCGGCCTGGATCCAGCGCTTTCGGGCCGCCTCGCGCGACGCGGATGTGCCAGGGTTCCGGACCTCCTCCGCGATCCGCGACGCGAGGACCAGCACGGCCGGGTTCCGGGTCGCCGGCTCGAGGTTGCTCTCGGCGTCGGCGACGCTCTCGACCATGCCGAGCGGCACCCCGTCCCAGGCGTCGTCGATGTGCGCCTCGGAGAGATGGCTCCGCCCGTGGATCTCGAGGAAGGCGCCGATCCGGAGCGCGCGCTCGAGCTGAACGACGCCCCTCGCCGCTCCGAACTGACCCAGGTTCACCCGCTGTTGCAGCTCGGCGACCACCTGGAGGTCGAGGACCGGAAGCGCGTCGGGATGCCGGACCAGGGCGCGAAGCGCCTCGTCGGCGCCGTCGTCGTCATCGGCGCGGACGGCCACGACGAACGCGCTCACCAGCTCCGACGGCGATCGCGTCGGCCTCGCCTCGTCGGGATCCGGGCTCGGCGGCGAGACCGCCGGAGGCGCCGGGGCGATCGGCGTCGCTCCTCGGGGCGCGGTTCCGGACGCTGCCGTCGACGCCGACGCCGACGCCGCGGACGGCGCGTCCCGGGTCCCCGACGAGGCCGCGACGACGACGACGACGACCGCGGCCACGACCAGGCCGACCGCGGCGATGGCGGCGGCCACCCACCCGACCCGCGCGCCCCGCGACCCGATCGGCCCGTCCGGCTCCGCGAGCGCCCGCTCGAGCGCGTCGGCGAGGTCCGCCGCGCTCGCGAACCGGTCGACCGGCGCCTTGGCGAGCGCCTTCAGGCAGGCCGCCTCGAGCGCGGGGGACACCTTCGGATTCCGCGCGCGGGGCGATGCCGGCGAACGCGTGCAGACGTCGATCATGACCGCGTGCGCGTCCGCCCCCGTGAACGGGGCGTCCCCGGTGAGCGCGGCGTAGAGGAGCGCGCCGAGGCCCCAGACATCGATGCTCGGGCTCGGCGCGCCGCCCTCGATCTGCTCGGGAGCCATGTAGCCCGGCGTGCCGAGGATCTCGCCGGTGATCGTGAGGCGGCGCCGATCGAGGAGGTCGAACGCGAGGCCGAAGTCGACGATCCGCGCCCGTCCGTCGGCGCCGATGAGGACGTTCGCCGGCTTGAGGTCGCGGTGGATCGTTCCGAACTCGTGGAGGCGCTCGACGCCTCGCGCGAGCGTGGCGACGAGCCGGGCGGCGCCCCGCGGCCGAAGGGGACCGCGGCGAAGCCGCTCGGCGAGCGACTCCCCCTCGACGTACTCGAGGGCGCACCAGGGGAGACCGCGATCGGACTGCCCGACCGCGTGCACCCGGACCACGGCGGGGTGCGCATCGACCCGGGCGAGCATCTCCGCCTCGCGCCGGAAGCGAGACATCGCCTCGACGGCGTCCTCGCCGAAGAGCTCCGGCAGCATCACCTTGACCGCGTGGACCGCGCCGGTCTCCTGGTGGCGCGCAAGATAGACCGCGCCCATCCCGCCCCGTCCGAGCGGACGGATGACGCGGTAGGGGCCGATCGCCTCGCCCGCTTCCGGAGGCTCGTGGCGCGCGCTCGGCGGCTGCCCGCCGGCTCCCGAGAGGTCGCGGATCGTGTCCGTCACGTCTTCAGGATAGCAGACGAGGCGCCGAGAAAGGTACGAGCCCCGATCGGAGTGAGGGACTCCGAACGGGGCTCGTGAGGGGCGAGAGGGTGCGTCGCTCGCGCGGCGGGGTCGGCCGCGCGAGCGGTGTCTTCGTCTAGTAGACCTTCCGGTCGGCGCGCGGCCGGGCCGGCGGCGCCGGCTTGCTCGGCGCCGCCGGAGCGCGGTCGAGCTCGATGTAGTCGTAGTAGCCGATCATCATCTCCTCCCAGGTCTGCTCGCCGAAGCGAACGGGCCGGGTCGGGTCGGGGTTCGCCGGGTTGCCGGCGCTGTTGTCGTACCACCCGTCGGCCCGCAGGGTGGTTCCCGCCGGAACGTCGATCGGCTCGGCGAACCGGTAGAGGAGCTGCCAGTTGAAGTCGTAGCGGGGGATGTCGACGATCACCTCGCGCCGGCCGTCGGGCCAGATCAGGGTGTACTTGAACGCCTTGCCGCGCAGGTGCATGTGCGGCAGGACGCCGAGGATCCGGGTCGGCTTCGAGAACGTCTTGCTGTAGCCGACCTTGTAGTTGGGATCGCCCGCCGGAATCCGGAACATCGTGTTGCTCACGGCGCCGGTCTTCATCTGGTGGCGCGGCGGCTCCTTCGCGAACTTGAAGCCGATCCGCGGCCGATCCTCGACGGCCGTCCCGTTGGCGGTGTAGTGGAGCTGGAAGCGGAGCTGCGCCCCCTTCGGAAGGAACTTCGCCATCCCGTCGGGCAGCACCTGGTCGGCCTGCCCGGGGACCATCGCGGCGAAGTAGCCCTTCAGGCCGCCGCGCGACCGAGGCTGCTCGCGCGACCGCGGGTGGTTCCGGGGATACCGGATGAAGACGAGGATGTGGTGGATCTGCTCGGTCGCGCTCGACTGCACCTCGAGGGCGGTGACCCACTTGTCCTCGTCGAAGCTCGTCGTGACCTCGAGGTTCTTGTAGGGGATCGTCCCCTCGGCCTTCACGTGGACCATCCGCGGAAGCTGGACGACCGCGTCGGGCTCGCCGATCGACCAGCCGGGCGCCCACGACGGCTCCGCGGCCGCCTCGGTCACGTCACCCTCGGGACAGCCGGCCTCGATCCACGCGAGCAAGTCGGCGCGATCGCGCTCGCTCAGGCTCCGGTCGTTCCGGAACGCGCGGCTGTGGTCGGCGTCGGCGAACCAGGGCGGCATCGCCTGGTTCTCGACCATGAACGAGATCATGTCCTTGTTGCCCTTGACCTCGGCGTAGCTGGTCAGGGGGAACGGACCGCTCATGCCGGGGCGATGACACTCCATGCAGTTGCGGTTGACGATGCGGGAGACGCGGCCGTGCCAGGTCGGCGCGCTCGCCGGAGCGTCCGCGCGGGGCTTGCGCCCCTCGATCCGGCAGCCCGGCGCCCAGACGGCCTCGATCGTCGGCCGCGTCCCGGCGAGGACGGACTCGATCGCCGGCCGGAGGTAGAGGTTGCTCGCCTCGTCCTTCGCGAAGCCGATCCCGTACTGGTCGTCGATCGCGCCGCGGAAGGCAAGTGTCCGCCCCGCGTCGATCACGAACGCCTCGGTCGTGGTCTGCACGTCGAGGGCATCGACGAAGCGCTTCTCGGCATCCGGAACGTAGCGGGCCCGGCCGAAGCCGTGGCGCTCGATCTCGGCGCGCATCGAGCCGACGTCGTCCTGCTCCATCGGGTTGACGAGGATGAAGCTCACTCCGCGCGGGGTGTACTCGTCGATGATGCGAGCGATCTCGGGCGCGAAGCGCTTTCCGACCGGACAGCCGACGCTGCGCACCACGACGACGACCGGCTTCCCGGTGAGCGCCGCCAGGCTCCCCGCCTTGCCGTCGATGTCCTCGAACGCGACGTCGGGAACGAGCTCCCCGACCCAGTGCTCGCGAGCGTCGAGGGCGCGGGGCGCCTCGCGAAGCGCGCCCGGAGCGACGTCGTCCGCGGCATCGTCGGCGTCGTCGGCGTTCGCCGCCGCGCCGAACGACGCCGCCGCCGCGAGCGCGGCCGAGGCGAGGATGAGGGCGGCCGCGCGTGGAGTGTGGTCGGACATGGTTCGGGCTCTCCCTTCCGGAGCTCCTATCCCCCAAGGAGTGGACGGGTCGGGGGTTGCGCTCGTGCGCCGACCACCGTCCCGCGTGGAGTGCTCCCTGGAAACGCTCTTCCTCCGGAACTCACCCACTGATACGGGAGCCGAGCGCGGGAGTTGGACGCGAGAGTTTCCGCGTTCGAGTCGGGGCCGTCACCGGGCGCGAAGCCGGAGCCGTACCTCGGTGATGGTGACGCCTGGCCCGACGAAGAAGCGCAGGCTCGAGCCGGCGAAGCCCTCGGCGCGGCGGAGCGGGAGCTCGGCCGGCTCGCCGCGGTCCGTCGAGAGCGCGAGCCGGAAGTCGGTGGCGACCTCGGTCCAGCCGAGGCGGATGCGCGCCGCGCGCTTCGAGCGGCCGCGGAGACCGCGCCCGATGTCGTCGAGGACCTCGCGCGAGAACGGCGGCACCGGCCCGGCGGCCGGCGGGACCACGCGGCCGGACCCCTCGAAGACGCCGAACGCCTCGGCCGGGCCCCGCAGCTCGACGGCGAGCTTCGCCGTCGGCGTCATCAGCGTCGCGAGCTCGACGTCGAAGAACCGATCGGCATCGTCGATGCCGAGGTAGATCGCGCGGCGGCGGAACCGGTCGACGGGCGAGCCGCCGAAGCCGCCCTCGGGGACGCAGCGGAGACCGTCGGCGTCGATCGGCCAGTCCACGTCGCCGCCGCCCCGCGGGAACGCGGCCCGCCCCGCGGCATCGTCGAGGCGCACGCGCAACACGCCCGAGTCTCCGAGGAGGATCTCGTCCTCGTCCAGCCGCGCAAGCACATCGACGATCCGGGACCACAGCTCGGGCTCGTCGTCGTCGGGGAACGACTCATCGACGGCGACGATGGCGTCGGCGAGCGCCGCGCGCGCGTCGTCCGGCGAGCGCAGCACGGCGTCGGCGTCCGCCCCGGGCGCCGCCCACGAGACGGCGTCGCGCTCGCCCCGCGCGATGGCCGGCAGGACGGCGCGGGCTCGCGCGAGAGCGCGCAGCGCCTTCACCGTGTCCTTCCCGAGGTAGGCCTCGGCCTCCTCCATCGTCGGCTTCTCCTGGATGCCCGCCTGGAAACGGAGGGCCTCCCGGGTCGCGATGCTGTTCGGATCCGCCGACGGCTCCTCGAGCGGGAGGCGCCGTCCGAGGCGCTCCACCGCGAAGCGGGGATCGTCGGCGTGGAGGAGGCCCTCGACCAGGTCGAGCATCCCCTCGGCCGGCGGCATGGCCCGGACGATGTGGACGAGGTCGCCCATGGTCTCGGGGGTCACCAGGACCATCCCGCCGGGCCCGATCACGCCGGCGAGCGTCGCGTCGTGCGCCCGCGCCATCTCGCGCCAGGCCCGCTCGCAGATGTCGCGGTCGCCGACGCAGGCGCGGTCCATCGCGAACCACGCGAGGATCGTCCGGCGGTTCAGGTCGCTCTCGCCCGAGAGCTTCCGGAGGAGGCCATCGAGGTCGCGACCGAACCTCAGGGCGCGAACGACCTCGAGGCAACCTCGCGGCTGGCCGCGGTCGCGCCACGTCCGGATCTGGCGACTCGCATCGGCGAAGCTCGGCGGCGCGTCGTCACGGGCCGGCTTGATCTTCCGCCGGGCGCGAGCCTTCTGGCGTCGCTTCACCTTCGCGCCGGCGACGCGCCGCCCCGCCGGCGGCTCGATCGCGGGGGCGAGCTCGCCCTCGACGACGTCGGCCGCGGGAGTCGGCGGGGTCGGGTCGCCGCCGTCGGCACCGCCATCCTCGACGCCCGGCTCGCCGGCTCCGCCGCGGGTCTCGATCTCGCGCAGCTCCGGCCAGGTGGACGGCGCCTCGATCGCGGCGAGCGAGGCGCGCCACGCGAGCTTTCGACGCATCGTCGCGTCGGGCGAGTTCACGAAGAGGGCCTGCGCCCGGTCGGTCCGGGCGAAGGCCGCGTAGATCAGGGCGAGGTCGCAGTCCGCGTCCTGATCGCCGCGCCGAAGGTCGAAGAGGATCGCGAGGAGCGCAGGACCACAGGCCTCGGCGGCGAACGGGACCTCGTCGACGACCGTCAGGGCGCCGTCGGTGCGGGCGATCGTCGCGGTTCCCCACGACGCGCCCTCGACCACGATGCCGTCCTCGACGGTCGCGCGCGACACGATCGCGTTCGCGCGCCGCTCGGTGACCTCGAGCAGCTCGCGCCAGAACCGACTCGTCCCGTCGGCGGCGAAGTAGCTCGTCCGCTGGGTGAGGCGGGCGTCGGCGAGCTCTCCGTCGCCCGTCGCTGCGACGGCGTCGAGGCTGGCGACGACCCGGGCGCGGGCGTCGCGAGCGTCGGCGAACGCGCCGGCGACCACGTGCGGACGAACCTCGCGGGCGAGCTCGGTCGCGAGGTCGCCGAGCGCCTCGTCGACGAGCCCCTGCGCCGCGGTGAAGATCGACGTCCGGAGCGAGGGGTCCTCGGCCGCCCGCCGCGCCAGATGGCTGAGCGCGCTCGTGAGCCCGTTCTCGCGGAGCAGCCGGGCCGCCTCCGCCTTCGGATCCCAGCGCTCGGACGGCGGGTCGACGACGACCGACCCGGTGTCGCCCGGTGCGCGCGCACCGTCGCTGCCGCTCGTGTCGCCGCCCGAGGTGGCGACGTCACCGCCCGTCTCGGGTGGCGGTCCGCCGGAGCTCGCGACGACGACGATCAGCGCGACGATCGCGATGACGGCGACGATCGCCGCGATCGCCGCGACGGGCGAACCGCTGCCGCCGCCGCCGCGGGGCGCGCTCGGCGCTCCTCCGGGCAGGACCGTGACCGTCTGGCCGCGGAGCCGCGCGGTCGTCCCGCGCATCCGCGCCGAGCCGCGGACCCGGCGTGAGGACGGCACCCGTCCCCGTCGAGAGTCGAGATCGCCCCGGCCCTGGCGATCCGAAGGCCGCCGGCTCCGATCGCTCGGCTTCCGCATCCGTCCCGACGACGACGGACGCCCGGCGCCGATCGCGCGCGACCGACCCGAGCCGGACCCGGACCCCGAGCGAGCCCGAGGCGATGCCGGCCGCGGCGCCGACTTCGCGGCCGACGCGCCGGTGACGTCGGTCTCGAGCATGTCGAGCTCGTCGTCGGTCGCGATCCCCGGGCGGCCCTCGTGGTCGGTCGACGACACCTCGTCGGCCGAGCGCGCGACGCTCCGACGGATCGCCTCGGCGACCCGGGCCGGCGTGCGCCCGTCGAGGACGTCGGTGATGTCATCGGCGACGGCGCGGGCGTCCTCGTAGCGCTCGTCGCGGCGGCGGGCGGTCATCAGCGCGACGAGCCCGTCGGTGCGGGCGGACACGTCCGGGTTGAGGCGCGAGGGCGCGGGGACGTCCTCCTCGGTGTGGCGCATCATCGTCGGAACGGCGCCCTGCTCCTCGAGCGGGACGATCCCGGTGACCAGCTCGTGGAGCATGATCCCGAGCGAGTAGATGTCGCTCCGGACGTCGACGTCCTCGATCGCCATCGCCTGCTCGGGCGACATGTACTTCGGCGTCCCGATCGCGATCCCGGTCGCCGTCAGGCTCTTGGCGGCCTGCTCGTGGTCCTTGGCGAGGCCGAGGTCGCTCAGCTTCGGGATGCCGTCAGGCGTCATCAGGACGTTCTGCGGCTTCACGTCCCGATGGAGGATGCCGACGCCGGAGGCGGCGTCGAGGGCGAGGGCGATCCCGCGGGTGATCTCGAGGGCGGCGCGCTCGTCGAGCCGCCCCTTCCGGGCGATCAGGTCGGCGAGCGATCCGCCGTCGACGATCTGCATCGCCAGCCAGTTCCACCCGTTCTGCTCGCCGGTGTCGTAGACCGGGACGACGTTGGGGTGGTCGAGGCGGGCGACGAGGCGCGCCTCGCGATGGAAGCGCTCGGTGAACTCGCGGTCGGCGGCCAGCTTCGGCGAGAGGACCTTCAGGGCAACCCGGCGCTCGAGGCCCGCGTGGACGGCCTGGTAGACGACCGCCTGGGCGCCCTCGCCGAGCCGCCCCTCCAGGGCATAGGAACCGAGCTGCTTCGGCGGCCCGTCGGTCCACGTGTCGCCGGTGACCAGCCCCGGGAGGGGGGAGTAGCCCGGCGGCGGAGGACCCCCCGGGGGGAGGGGCGCGAATGGATCGCTGGAGGACGTGGTCATGAAGCGAGGCCCTGGTGCCATCGCAGCTTAGCTCCGACGGCAACGACCTCGCAAACGCGCGACGAACCACCGGGGCTAGGGTGACACCCCACTCCCTGATACGGGACGCCCCGGACGGCTGTGAGTCACGAGTCGGGCGCGCCGGCCGGCGGCTGCCGGCGCGCGGGGCGTCGACCCTACTCGGTCGGGTACCAGTCGATGTACCCGATCATCATCTCCTCCCACGTCTGCTCGCCGAACCGGACCGTCTCGGTCGGGTCGGGGTTGGCGGGGTTGTCGGCGCTGTTGTCGAAGACGCCCGTCGCGACGATCCGGTCGCCCTTCGCGACGTCGATCGGCTCGCGGAGGCGATAGAAGAGCTGCCAGTTGAAGTCGTAGCGCGGCACGTCGAGGACCGTCTCGCGCGTCCCGTCCGTGCGGACGAGCTCGTATCGGAACGCGCTCCCGCGCAGATGCATGTGTGGGAAGAAACCGGTCAGCTTGCCCCGCTTCGGGAAGGTCCAGTCCGCCTTCACCGGGTGCGCCGCAACGCCGGGCGGGATGGCGAACCGCTCCTCGTGGACGCCCTGGCTCACGAGCTCGTGGGCCGGCGCGCGGTCCGCGAACTTGAACGCGAGGCGCGGCCGGTCGGTGGTGGCCGTCCCGTTCGGGGTGTAGTGGATCTGGAAGCGGAGGCGGGCGCCGGCCGGGAGGAACTTCGCCGTGCCGGCCGGGAAGCGCGTGACCGTCTGCCCCGGCACCATCACGCAGAAGTAGCTCTCGATCCCGCCGCGCCACTCCGGCTGCTTCCGCGGATGCCCGGGGGGGTACTGGACGAGGACGAGGACGTGATGGACCACCTCGGGCGCGCCCGGCTTGATCTCCATCGCCTCGACCCAGCGGTCCTCCTTCAGGCGCGAGGTCGCCCACACGTTCTTGTAGGGCACCGTCCCCTCGGCCGGCACGTCGAACTTCTTGGGCGCGCCGACGATCAGGTCCGGCTTCCCGATCGACCACTCGCCACCGGGGAAGCGACGCGGCCGCGCGGCGTCAGCGACGTCGCCCTCGGGGCAGTCCGCCTCGATCCAGGCGAGGAGATCCTTCCGATCGCGCTCCGACAGGCTGGTGTCGTTCTCGAACGGGCCCGTCTCGTGAGCCGCGAACCAGGGCGGCATCGCCTCGTTCTCGACCATGAACGAGATCATCTCGCGGTTGCCCCGGACGTCGGCCAGCTTCTCGAGCGGGAACGGCCCGCTCCCCTGGGCGCGGTGACAGCCCTGGCAGTTGCGCTGGACGATCCGGGAGACGCGCCCGTGCCAGGTGGGCGCGTCCGCGGACGGAGCCGGCGCCCCGGCGCTCGTCTCGACCCGGCAGCCGGGCGCCCAGGTCGCCTCGACGGCGGGCGGCTCGCCGGCGATGACCGCGTCGAGGGCGTCCCGGAGGAAGCGCCGGCGGGGGGCGTCGCGGCCCCAACCGATGCCGTACTGGTCGTCGACGGCGCCCCGGTAGACGAGCGTCCGCGCCGGGTCGAGGACGAAGACCTCGGTCGTCGTCTGCACGCCGAGCGCGCGCGCGATCGAGCGGTCGGCGTCCAGGACGGCCGGCGCGACGAAGCCGAACCGCTCGCGCTCGCCCCGGAGGGCGGCGGCGTCGTCGCTCTCGATCGGGTCCGCGAAGAGGAAGGCGACGCCGCGGGCCGAGTAGGCCTCCTCGAGCCGCCGGAGCTCCGGGCCGTAGCGCTTGCCGACGGGGCACCCGACGCTCCGGGTGACGACGACGAGCGCCTTCGCCTCCGCCGCGAGCGCGGAGAGCGAGCGCTTCACTCCGTCGATGTCGGTGAACGCGACGTCGGGGACGAGCTCGCCCAGGCGATGCTCGCGCGGGTCGACGACGCGTGGCACCTCGCGGACGACCCGCGCCGGGGCATCGTCATCGGCCCGGGTCGGCACGACCACCGACGCGCAGACGCCCGCGGCGACCGCGAGCGCGAACGCGCTCGCGACCAGGTTGGCTCGGGGAAGGCGGAGCATGAGCGGTCTCCTCGTCGGGTGCGTCAGTGGTCGTCGTGGTCGCCGCCGCCGCCGGGAACGGCGCCCGGGCCGTTCCGCTCGGTTTCGCGGCGCTGCTTGTGCTCCCAGAGGCGGTCCATGTCGACGATGCCCTGGCGGAGCCCGTCGAGGTAGTCGCCCGCGTCGTCGGCGATGTTCGAGCCCGACGCGACGATCCGCTCGAGGGCCGGGATGGCCTCGTTGCGGCCCGCCCGGACAATGGCGGTCATCATCGTCCGTCGTACGTGATAGTCGCTCTCGCGCCCGAGCCCTCGCGCGAGCGTCGACATGGCGGCGTCGCGGTGGGCCGCCGGGGCGTCGCCGAGCACCTCGGCCGCGACCTGACGGACGCCGAGCTCGCCGTCGCCCTCGAGGACGCGCTCGAGCCGGCCGATCGCCGCGACGTCGAGCGACTGCCCGGCGATCGCGCCGAGCGCCGAGGCGCGCACCGCGGCGTCGCCCTCGGACGCGGCGAGGGCGATCAGCCGCGCGTTCACGTCGGCGCCGAGCTCCGGCGTGCCCCGGATCGTCTCGGCGAGGGCGCCCATCGCGGCGAGCCGGACGTCGGGGTCGCGGTCGTTCGCGGCCGCGAACGCGATGTGGTCGAGGTGCTCCTGGTCGGGCGAGAGATGCTGGCCGAGGAGCATCAGGGTGGCCATGCGCCGATCGGGGTTCGGATCGTCCGACGCCATCTTCCGGAGCGCCGCGAGCACCTCGGGATCGCCGAGGAGCTCCGGACGCCCCGCGAGCAGCGCCGCGAGGCGATCGAGGACGAGCGGATCGTTCTCGCGGGCGAGCGCCTCGAGGATGTCGGCGACCGCGGCGTCGGGGTCCGCCTCGAGCCGCTCGCGCATCCGGATGAAGGCGGCCTCGGTGGCCGCCGCATCGCCGCTCCGGGCGGCGGCGATCAGGCTCGCCGCCGTCCCGTCGGCGGCGCCGGTCGGCGCGCCGCCGCCGCTCGCGCCGGTCGAGGAGCCGGATCCCGTCGACGAGCCGCCACCGGGCGACGCCGTCCCCGACGAGGAGCCCGCGCCGGTGACCGGAGGCGACGGATGCGGCCCGCGCGGGCCGACGCTCGACCCGGGCGTGACGAACACATCCTCGATGACGACCGCGTCATCGCCGCCGCCCGTGGTGAGGAGCAGCCACGCGATGGGCGCCGCGACCGCGAGGGCGAGGACGACGGCGATCGCCGGGAAGGCCTTCGACATGGGGTCTCTCCACCTCCGACCGAAGGCTCGAAGCTACCCGGGGAGAGGTCGAGAGACAAGATCGGAGGGGCGCCGGCCGCACGACGCCGACCAAACGCAGCGGCGCCGAGCTTGGTATGATCGGCGCCGTGAACGCCGGATCGCGCTGGATCGGGGGCCCCTTCGCGGACCTCGCCTTCTTCGCCTTCGCCTGGGTCCCGCTCGTCGCCGCGTTCGAGTGGTCCGAGCGGGCGGGCTGGGGGTGGGAGGGGCGAGAGGCGCTCCTCCTCACCGTCCTCGCGGTGAACTTCATCCACCGCCACCTCACCTTGCCGCTCGTGTACGCGGACCCCGAGCAGCTCCGCGCGAGGCCAGTCGGCTTCACGGTCCTGCCGATCGTCTGCCTCGCGGCCACGCTCACCGCGCTCCTCGTCGCGCCGCGGACCGGGTTCCTCGCGCTGCTGGGCCTGAGCGTCGCCTGGACGATCTACCACACCCTGATGCAGAAGGTCGGCCTGCTCCGGATCTACTCGCGCAAGGGCGGCGCGGGCGGGCCGTGGCTCGACCGCCTCTTCGTCTTCGCGTGGCTCGGCGCGCTCTTCTTCGTCCTGGCGTCGAACGCGAGCGTCCTGAAGGAGGCGAGCGACGCCTCGGCGATCGGCGAGCGCCTCGCCGGGTGGCTCGAGCCGGCGGGCGCGGTGCTCCCCTGGCTGGCGGGCGCCGCCGTGCTCGGCGCCTCCGCCGTGACGGCGCTGTTCATCCGCGAGGAGGCCCGCGGCGAACGAGGCTGGAACGCGCCGAAGCTGCTGTTCGCGGCCTCGATCCTCGGACTCTACGGCGTGTTCCTGTGGGACTTCGTCGCCGCCTACGCCGTCTTCGGCTTCAGCCACGCGGTCGAGTACATAGCCTTCGTCACGATCTACGCCGGCCGGAAGTTCGACGGGCAACCGGAGACCCGGAGCCCGATCGCCCACGCGGCGCGCTGGCGGTGGATCTCGATGCCGCTCTTCGCCGCCGCGATGGTCGGCGCCTTCTTCGCGGCGCGGCGAACGGGCTGGATCGTCGAGAACGTCTACGTCCTCGACTGGTACATCGTCGGCAGCAGCTTCCTCCACTTCGTCTACGACGGGTGGATCTGGAAGGTGCGCCGGCCGGAGGTGGCGAAGCCGCTGGAGATCGCCTGAGCTGGGGGGAGCGGCGGCGGGCTCGCCTTCGGCGAGCAGGATGTCACCACGGAGACACGGAGAGCACGGAGGGGCGCCGGTCGTGCGATCGGCCTCTCTGCCTTCGGATGGTGTCGATGGGCCGCACGGAGGACTGACGGGAGCCCCGACGTCTCAGGGGGCGTTCGATCTTCTCCGTGGACTCTCCGTGTCCTCCGTGTCTCCGTGGTGACATCCCCTTCGCCGAAGGCGAAGCAAGCTGCTGCTCATCACATTCCTACGGGACCGGCGTCACGTCGACGATGCTGATCGACTCGCGCGCGAAGCTCCGCGGCATCTTCATCACCGAGTACGGCCCGCCGGTGCGGGGCGGCGTCTGGCCCGACAGGGTCTGCGCCGTGATCTCCGCCTCGCCGTCCTCGAGGAGCCGCACCTGGCTGACGCCCATGAACTGCGTTCCGCCCGCGCCTCCGGCGAACGCGGCGACGACCTGCTCGGTGGCGAAGTCGACGTTCGCCGGCGCCGCGCCGCCGATCCGGGCGGTCCAGATGGCGTCGAGGGTGGCCCGGTCGCGGATGACGAGCACCTCGCGCGGTCCGCCGTAGATGCTCACCTGATCACTCCCGAGCGCCTCGAGCGGCGCGAAGCTCGGCGCCTCGCGACGGATCGTGCCGGTCGTCGCGTTCGTCCGGAGGATGATGAACGGCGTCTCGGTCGCCGGCGGCGGGGCGGCGCCGCCGCGGTAGTGGTTCAGGTCGTAGTGGACGCGGAGCTCGTCGCTCGCGCCGTCGTGGATGATCCGGCGCAGCGCGATCGAGTTGCCGAAGCTGCCGATGAAGCCCGCGTGGATGGCGATCACCTGCTCGCGGGCGAAGTCGATCGCCGGCTGCGGCGCGGGGAGCGGCTGGCCGGGCGCGTGGAGCTGCCAGTGGGCGTCGAAGCTGCCCTGGTCACGGAAGACCCGCAGCTCGCCCTGGTAGGTCGAGTCGTTCGCGCCGATCGCGCTGTTGCTGCCCGCGTCGAGGATCTCGAAGCCGAGCTCCTCCTGCCGGGACGTCACGACCGCGGCGCCCGAGGCGCCGGTCGTCTCGACGGTGACGAGGTCGAACGGGCTCGTGATCGCCTGGGTGTGCAGCATCCAGGCCTCGGGATGACGCTCGCGGACGACGAGGTGGAGGTCGCCCGAGCTCACGTCCTGACGGACGCGGACGACCTGGGTGGTCGGGCTCCCCGAGCCCTGCGGACCGAGGAACGCGCCGGCGACCGCGTTCGAGGCGAAGTCGATCGTCGGGACGACGCCGGCCGGGTCGTGGGCCTGGGAGAACGCCGTCCACGAGGCGTCGTCGATGATGACGACCTCCTCGGGCCCGGTCAGATTGCGCGCGGTCTGGCTGCCGTCGGACTGGGCGAGCAGGAGCCGGTCCTCGAGCTGGACCGCGCCGCCGCCACCACCGCCGGAGCCGCCACCGCCGCCTGAGCCACCACCGCCGGCGCCGCCGCCGCTGCCGCCACCGGTGGTGCCCGATCCGAGGGCCCCGCCGCTTCCGCTCCCGCCGCTGCTGCAACCGGCCAGCGCCACGGCGCCCGCGATCACCGCAGCGGCCGGCGCGACCCAACGCCCCTTCGTCTTCCGCATCATCATTGTCTCTCTCTGCCAGAACCCAAAGGACGTCCCCTCGTCGCAATGACGAAGCGCGCCACGCTCATCCTTCGATCCGATCGGCGGCGACTCCAACCACTTCCTTAACTTCCCCGCGTTGCACTCTTCGGAACCGCCCCGTAGCCTCGTCGTTCCATGGCCGAGCCGATCATCTCCCTCCAGGACCTCACCCGCCGCTTCGGCCCGCGCACCGCCCTTGATCGCGTCACCCTGGAGATCCCGCCCGGCGTGACGGGGCTCCTCGGCCCGAACGGCGCGGGGAAGTCGACCCTCGTCCGGATCCTCCTCGGAATGGATCACCCCGATGGCGGCACCGTCCGCGTCCTCGGCCGCGATCCGGTCACCGACGGGCGCGAGGTGCGCCGCCGCGTCGGCTACTCGGCCGAGGGGCCCTCGCTCGTCCCCGGCCTCCAGGGCGTCGAGCAGGTCGCCCTCGCCGCCGAGCTCGCCGGCTGGGCGCGGCGCGACGCGCTCCTGCGGGCGCACGAGTCGCTCGCGTTCGTCGGCCTGGAGGAGGCGCGCTACCGCAAGGTCGAGCAGTACTCGACCGGGATGCGTCAGCGCCTCAAGCTCGCCCAGGCCGTCGTCGCCGGGCCGCAGCTCCTCGTCCTCGACGAGCCGACCAACGGCCTCGACCCCGAGGGGCGTCGCGACGTCATCGCGATGATCCGTACGCTCGCCGAGCGGGACGGCGTGAGCATCCTGCTGTCGAGCCACGTCCTCCGCGACGTCGAGGCGGCGTGCCGGTGGGCGATCGTCCTCCGGGCCGGCGCGGTCGTGTCGGAGGGTCCGGTCGAGGAGCACCACGTCGAGGAAGCCGACGCCGGCGGGCGGACCTGGATCGTGCGCGTGATCGGCGACGCCGAGGCGTTCCGGAGCGCCGCGCGGGCCGGCGGCGCCGAGGCCGCCGAATCGCTCGGCGACGGCGCGCGCACCCGCGTCGAGGCGAGCGGCGCCCGGCAGGTGTTCGCGTGGGCGCGGTCGGCCGGGGTGAGCGTTCTCGAGTGCCGCCCGGCGCGGACGAGCCTCGAGGAGGTCTACCTCCGCGCGTTCGGACAGGACGAGGCGGCCGACGGCGCCCGCTGGGCGGTGATCGGAACGGGGGCGCGCCAGGATCCGGGCGCCGCCGCGGCCGCGGCCGCGGGAGGGAGCCGGTGAACGAGCAACGGACGAGCCCCGAGGTCGGCGCCGCGAGCGCGCCAGGCGCCGCCCGCCTCGGCCACGGCACTCACGGCCCGGCCGGCGGGCTGGTCGGTCGCTGGCGGCGATTCTGGCCGATCGCCCGGACCGAGATCTCGCTCCTGTTCCGGCGCAAGAGCGTCTGGGTCTTCCTGATCCTGACCGGGTTCCACTTCCTCGTCGCGTCGATGACGATCTACTTCGCGTCGCTGCCGCGGTTCCGTCAGGGGTTCCTCAAGGCGATCCTCATGCGGACCGAGGACCCGTCGCGGTTCTTCCTCAACTTCATGCTCATCCAGGAGGGCGTCGTCGTCCTCCTCGTCGCGTTCGCCGGGGCCGGCCTCGTCGCGCGCGATGTCCGGACCGGCGCCCTGCCGTTCTACCTGGCGCGCCCGGTCGATCGGATCGACTACGTCCTCGGCAAGCTCATCGCCCTGACGACGATCGCCGCGATGGCCACCATCGTGCCGCCGCTGTTCCTCTTCATGGAGGCGGCGATGCTCGACCCCGACAGCGCCTACGTCGTCGACCACCTGCGCGTCCTGATCGCGATCATCGTCTACGGCGGGCTCCAGGCGATGTTCACGGCCCTGATCGCCCTCGGCCTCTCGGCCCTGTTCCGCGATCCGCGCGCGGTCCTGATCGCGTGGATCGGGCTGTTCGTGATGATGCCGATCGCGGGGCGGATCGCGCGGGCGAGCTTCGACGACCGGCGCGCCTACGTGATCAGCATGTGGCGGCACATGCGTCAGGTCGGCGACGTCGCCTTCGGGGACGAGGACCGAATACGGAAGCACCGGTTCCCCATGTGGCTGAGCGCGCTCATCCTCGCCGGGGTGGCGGGCGGGAGCGCCGCCGCCCTCGCGACGCGTGTCCGGGCGACCGACGTGGTGGCCGACCCGTGAGCTTCGTCGAGGCGGATGGCGACGGACGCGGGGCGACCTCCGACCGGCACCGGGTGCGACGGCGCTCGGCGTCGGGCCGGCTCATCAAGGGCTACTACGCATCGGGCTACGGCGAGGGGCGGCTGGCGTCCGATCCCGAGAGCGACGCCGACGACGGCCACGGCCACGGCGCGTCCCGAGCCGGCGACCCGGACACCGCCTCCGCGCGCACGCGACGGCGAACCTCGTCCGCGGGCGGCGCGAGCGAGCGCCTGCAACGCTCTGCCGTCGCCCGCGTCCCGCTCCCCCAGGAGGGAGCGGCGTCTCCGCCGCCCACCCTCGGGCCGAGCGAAGCGCCCATCGCTCCGGGGTCCGGCCGCTTCCTCGTCGATGAGCCTGGCTCGGTGGCGATCCCGCCGCGCCCGGTCGCGGCGAGCCCGGTCGCTCCGAGCCCGACGACGCCGCCAGCCACCGCGACGCCGGTCGCCGCTCCGGCCACGCCGGCCGCGAGCCCGCCCCGCCGGCCGGCCCGCGAGGGGCCGGCGACGATCGCGGCCACGGGCGTGGCGCGCCTCTACGGCACCGTCCTCGGGCTCGCCGGCGTCGACCTCCGCGTCCACCCCGGCGTGACGGGGCTGCTCGGCCCGAACGGGGCCGGCAAGACGACGCTGCTCCGCCTGATCGCCGGCCTCGACCGGCCGACCCGCGGCGAGCTCCGCGTGCTCGGCGAGGCGCCGTTCGACAACGCCGAGCTGCGGCGGCGCGTCGGCTTCGCCGCCGACGGCGACGTCCTCTGGCCAGACCTCACCGGGCTGCAGGTCGCCGAGCTCCTCCTCCGTCTCGACGGGCTGTCCGCGCGAGCCGCCCGCGACCGCGCCCGCGAGCTCCTCGAGCAGGTCGGCCTCGCCACCGGCAAGGGCGGCCCCGGGCGACGACGGGTCGGCAGCTACAGCAAGGGCATGAAGCAGCGCCTCAAGGTCGGCCTCGCGATCGCGAACGACCCCGACCTGCTCCTCCTCGACGAGCCGCAGGACGGCCTCGACCCGGCCGGTCGGCGCGATCTGCGCCGCCTCGTCGATGACATGGCGAGCCGCGGCCGAACCGTCCTGTTCAGCAGCCACGTCCTCCACGAGGTCGAGGCGGTGAGCGACGTCGTCGTCCTGATGCAGCGCGGCCGGGTCGTCGCCGAGGCGCCGATCTCGGAGCTGCGAGCGCTGTGCGCCGACCGCCCCCTCCAGGTGCGGATCGAGCTCCCCGACCCGCGCGCGGGCGCGGCCGCCCTGGTCGCGTGGCGCGAGGTGATCCGGGTGGAGCTGCAGCGCGACGGCCTGATCGTCTCGGTCCGCCCGTGGGATGCGTTCTTCGCGCGCCTCACCGCGACCGCCGCCGACGGGGGCGTCGTTCCGGTCTCGGTCGAGCCGCTCGACGACACCCTCGAGGCGGTGTTCGACTACATCGTCGCCGGCGTCTCCGACGCGACGGAGGCGCACCCGTGACCGGCGCCGCCGCGAGCACCCGACCTAGGAGCGCCGCGCCGGTGCTGCTCGCGTTCTGCCTCGCCCGCAACCTGGCGAGCCGCCGCGCGATCGCCCTCTCCGCCCTCGCCGCGTTCATGATCGCGATCGTGGCAGGCTTCCGGATGCGCGGCGTCCGGCCCGAGATCGTCTTCTTCGTGAAGGACATCACGGTCCACGCCCTCTGCGAGGTCTACGCCGTCCTCGCCGCGGTCGCCTTCGGGACCGGCGTCTGGGACGAGGAGCGGCAGGCGGGGACGCTCGAGACGCTCCTCGCGCGACCGATCGGACGGGTCCAGCTCTTCCTCGTCCGGCTCGTCGCCGCCGTCGCCTCGACCCTCGCGATCGTCCTCGTCACCTACGCCGGGTTCGCGGCCGTCGGCGCGCCCGACCTGACGCTCGCCCTGCACCTGCTGCCCGCGCCCGTCCTGACGGTCGTCGCCCTCGTGCCGCTCTTCGCCGTCTTCGGCCTGGCGCTCCCTCGCCCCGCGATCTGCTCGCTCCTGTGGGGCTTCTTCCTCGAGATCCTGATCGCGAACATGCCGGGCATCGTGAAGGCGCTGACGGTCAACTTCTACGCGCGCAGCCTCGTCGCCGCCGCCGCCGCCCAGCACGGGATCGACCCGGCCGACATAGGCGTGATCACCCCGACGGGCGACGTCGCCGACCTCGTCGCCGCGGAGCTGCCGCCGTTCAGCGCGCCGGTCGCGACCGCCGTGATGATCGGTTTTGCGCTCGTCTGTACCGCGCTCGGCGCGCGACTCGCGCGGCGCGCGAGCGTCGCCGCGCGTCCCGGCGACTGACCCTCATCCGATCGCCGAGGCCGGCCTCCGGGCCCGCCCGAGCCAACATCGGTTGTCGGTCACACGACCCTAAACGTCCTGCCATCGGCCGTTTGGCGTGAACGCCCGCGGCGCGGGCGCTCGAGCGCGCCGCCACTCCCGCGCAAGCTCGCAAGCTCCCCACTGCCCCCCACGGACGCATCTCTAGACGTTTTCGTCGACTCCGCCCCTGCGCCCGGGGACCGGGACGCATCCAGGGCGATCTTCGCTCCATCGTCGCCGTTGGGGGAGCGGACCGCTCAGAGCACCGTATATCGTGGTTGACTCCCCCACGTGACCTACATATGGGCATTCTCTCGACCTAAATTCGCGGTATCGCGCGTGGCGCGCGGGCCCCGTCCGAAAGCAAGCTTGACGTTCGTGGGGGAGAGGTCTATAACTGTGGTATGAGGTGGGGGAGAGTGGGAAACACCCTACCGATCTCGTAAAACACGAACAATAAGTTGGTTAAGGCCTCATGGGCCCCGTTCTGCTGGGCGAGTTTCGCCACTCGCTCGATGACAAGCACCGGGTCAGCGTTCCGGCGCGCTTCCGTGAGGTCCTCGACCCGCGGAAGGCGGACGACGGGTTCTATCTCGCTCGAGGCCTGGATGGGGCGATCTGGATGTTCACCGCGGCGCAGTGGGGCGAGGTCGACTCGATCTTCCAGAACCTGCGTGGCGGCGGACTCGGCAGCGCGAAGGTGCGCGAGTTCGAGAGGGCGTTCTACAAGAGCGCGATGTTCGGCGTGCCGGACAAGCAGGGGCGGATCACGCTCACCGAGCGGCTCCTGGGTCACGCGGGCATCAAGAAGGAGATCGTGTTCATCGGGATGCCGCACAAGATCGAGATCTGGGCGGCGGAACGGCAGCGCGACTTCGACGACGAGTACGAGGGAGATCGCTACGACGAGGTGGCCCGCGAGTTCTTCGGATAGCGGGTGTCGTAGGCGGTCGGGCTGAAGCAAGAAAAAACGGGCAGACGCAGCAGAAGACGCGGACGAGGCAGCCAGAAGGGGAGAGGCGCCATGGGACTCTGGTTTGGTGGACAGGAGTGGGAGGATCGGCGCGGCCAGGACGAGCTCCTCGAGAAGCTCGCCCGGCAGGTGATCCGGATGTTCATGGACGGCAAGCTCGAGTACGTCGAGCGAGAGGAGCGGACCGCCTTCGACACGGCCGCGATGGTGGCCCGCCTCCGCGCGGTCAAGCGCCCGGGCCGGCCGCCGCGCATCGGGGTCGCCACGCCGCTCGCCGCGGTCGAGGCGGGCGCCGCCTGACGGACGCGCCGACCCTCCAGGACGACGCTCTGGAGATCCCGCGAGTCCCGTCCGACGGGGCTCGCGGGATCTGCACGTACCGCGAGGCTCGGCGACGTCCGAACCAATCCGCGTAGTCCGCGAGATTCGCGGTTTCGTTCTCTCGGCGCAAGACGAGTGGAACCGCGGATTACGCGGATTGCGCGGACTTCGAGTTGCCCTGGTCCGGATTCCACTCAACGCCGGTGCGTTTGATCTGTTCCAGGAACGGGAAGCTCACGCAGGGACACCGAGAGGCGCCGGGAACCGCCTGAGCGAGCTTGATAGCCCCTATCCGGGCTAGCCCACCCGCCGCACCTCGTGCCGCGCGAGGCGGCCGCGCTCCGCCCACCAGCGGAGGGCGTCACGGATCGAGTCGGCCACGGGACGACGCGGCAGCCCGAGCTCCCCGAAGGCCCGGGCGCAGTCGGCGCGCAGACCGCGCCGGGCGCAGTCGACGCCGCCGCGGGAGATGAGCGGCGCTCTTCGAGTGACCCGATCGGCGACCGCCTCGAGCGACGCGGCGGCGAGGTCGAGGAGCGGGAACGGCACCGTCACGATCGGCTTGCTCCGCCCGAGCACCTCGAGGGCGGTCGCCGCGAGCTGCCGGAGCGAGAGGTTCTCGTTCCCGAGGAGGTAGCTCACCCCGGCTCGCCCGCGCTCCGCGGCGAGGAGGTGGCCGGCGGCGCAGTCGCGGACGTCGAGAACGTTCACCGCCGTGTCGGCGACGGCGATCACCGGCGCGCGCGCCGCCGTCAGGAGCAGCCGACCGGTCGGCGTCGGCCGCACGTCGCCGGGGCCGATCGGACCGCACGGCGCGACGATCGTGACGTCGAGGCCGTCGGCGGCGAACGAGCGGGCCACCTCGTGCGCCTCGCTCTTGCTGCGCGCGTAGGCCTCGCCGGTGAACGCGAACGGGCTCGCCTCGGTCGCGTCGCGATCGCGGCCCTGGCCGCCGAAGCGCGCGATCGAGCTCGTGTAGACGACCCGCCGCACCCCGGCGCGCCGAGCGGCGGCGAGCACCGTCGCGGTTCCCTCGACGTTCACGGCGCGCAGCAGATCGGGGTCGGGCAGCCACAGGGCGTAGACCGCGGCGAGGTGGAAGACGAGCTCGCAGCCGCGGACGGCGCGCGCGACCGCGCCGGCGTCCGTCACGTCGGCCGGGACGCGCTCGACCGGCAGCCCATCGAGGTTGTCGAGCGGCTCGCCGGGGAGATGCAGGGCGCGCACCTCCACGCCCGAGGCGAGCAGGGCGCGGACGACGTGGCTGCCGATGAAGCCGGCCGCGCCGGTGACGAGGGCGCGGCGGGCGCTCGGTGCCGTGGCCATCACCGCGCTCCCGCGGCGCCGACGAGACGACCGTAGAGCCAGCCGCCGGGGCTCGCCCGACGCACGAGGAGCGCCCAGGCGGCGACCGCGAACAGGAGCGTGCCCGGCACCCAGCCTGTGAATCGGATCAGGACGCTCGCGCCGATCGCCGGCGCCAGCCCGGCCCCGAAGATCGCGACGAGGCTCATCGCCGCGATGCCCGAACGCGACCGACCCGCCGGCGAGGGGTCTCCGTCGCGAATCCAGGTGGCCGTGAGGTAGAGGAGCGTCGGGATGAACGCGATCCCCATCACGCCGAGGGCGAGGGCGACGTCCGACCCGAGCCACTCGAGAACGCGGGCGGGCTCCCAGGTGAGGAACGCATCGTGGTCGACGGCGAAGAACCGCCGGTAGCCCGAGCCGTCCCAGCCGTGGACCAGGATGAAGAACATCGCGAAGTAGCCGCCGATCCAGTGGAGATAGGCCTGATGCGCCCGGCCGCGGAGGATCAGCCACCTGGCCACGAGGTAGCCGGCCACCCCCTGGGTGACGTTGGTGAGGGCGAACACGCACGGGAGCCACGCCGGCATGTCGCGGGTGCCGACGTGCATCGTCTCCCAGCTCGGAAACGCCCAGAGGAGATAGGCGCCCGACGGCGCGAACACGGCCGCGAGGAAGAGGAGCACCCGCGAGAAGTGCGGCCCGGCGAGGGGATCCTCATCGCGCTGCCTGGCCGCGACGAGCTGGCGGGAGGCGGCGAGGGCGAGCCCGGCGCCGATGCCGTAGGACCAGAAGACGTCTACCTGAACCATGTCGACCTCCGAGAAGAATGACACGTCATTCCGAATGAGACCCGGGGCGAGCCCGACGCCGAACTCCGGCGTCAGGCTCCGATGCCCTCGAAGACCAGGGTGGTGACTCCGGCGATCCAGCGGTCGCGCTCGCGCTCGCGCTCATCCGCGGCGAGCACCTGCTGGACGGCCTCGAGGATCGCCGCGTTCATGACCCGCGCGGTGACCTCGGCGTCGAGATCGCGGCGCAGGAACCCGCGCGCGATCCCGTTCTGAAGATAGGAGGCCGTCAGCGCGGCCACGAGATCGAGCGCCGTCCGCACCTTCGCGGTGATCGCCTCGTCGATCCCGACCGACTCGACGAAGATCAGCCGCGCGAGGTGCGGGTCGGCCGTGAAGACGTCGAAGAGTCGCCGGCCGATCCGCTCCACCTGCGCCCGGTACTCGCTCAGGCTCGTCGCGGCGTCGGGCGCCTCGTCGGCGAGCGCCGCGGCGAGGTCGGCGACGACGCCGTCGACGACGTGGCCGAAGATGTCGAGCTTGTTGTCGAAGTAGCGGTAGAAGGTCCCGTGCCCGAGCCCGAGCTCGCCGGCGACCATCGCGATGTTGGTCGCGTGGTAGCCGTGCTCGGCGAAGAGGCGTCGCGCGGTCGCGACGATCGCCTCGCGGCGCTGCTCGGGGGTGGGTCGTGGCACGTCGAACCTCCGGAATGACGTGTCATTCTACTTCTGAGTGTCCTGCCGTCAAAGGAATTCCGAAGGGAGATGCGTGCCCATGCGACCGCATCACCCCGTTCTTCTCGACGAGGTCCTCGACCTTCTGTCCCCGCAGCCGGGCGACCGGGTGCTCGACGGCACCATCGGTGCCGGGGGCCACGCGCGCGCCCTGCTCGAGCGGATCGCGCCGGGCGGCGAGCTCGTCGGCCTCGATCGCGACCCCGGCGCTCTCGCGATCGCGGCCCCCTACATCACGTTCGGCGATCTCAAGACTTCGCCCGCCGATGTCGATCCAGGAGGTGGGGACGGATCGACCGATTCGCCGCGGGGCCTCCACGCCGAGACCGCGGCGGGGCAGGTCCCCGTCCGTCTGTACCGGGCCGACTTCCGCGACGTCGCGTCCCTCGCCGAGACCGAAGACTGGCCGCCGTTTCAGGCGGTCCTCCTCGACGTGGGCGTCTCGTCGATGCAGCTCGACCGCAGCGAGCGGGGCTTCTCGTTCCAGAACGACGGCCCGCTCGACATGAGGATGGATCCCGAGGGACCGGTGAGCGCCGCCGAGATCGTCAATGACTGGAGTGAGACCCGCCTCCGCGAGGCGATCCGCGACCTCGGCGAGGACCGGCGCGCCGGCCGCATCGCCGCGGCGATCGTGAGCGCCCGGCGCCGCGCGCCGATCCGGACGACGAGGCGACTCGCCGAGGTGATCGCCGACGCCGCCCCGGCGCCCCGGCCGCCGCCCGGTCGCCGCCGCGGCCCGACGATCCACCCCGCGACGCGCACGTTCCAGGCGATCCGCATCGCCGTCAACGACGAGCTCGGCGCGCTCGAGGCCGGCCTCGCCGGCGCCTTCTCGCTCCTCGCGCCGGGCGGCCGCCTCGCGGTGATCAGCTTCCACAGCCTCGAGGACCGGATCGCGAAGCGCTTCCTCCGCGATCGGTCCCGGGCGGGAGAGGCCGAGCTCCTCACGCGGAAACCGCGCGAGGCGGGCCCGGCCGAGCTCGCCAGCAACCCCCGCGCGCGCAGCGCCAAGATCCGCGCGGCGCGCCGCGAGACGCCCGCCGAAGGAGACGCCCGATGAGGCTCACCCACTACCTCACCGTCCTCGCCGCCGTCATCGGCCTCGGCATCTGGGTCGTCGGGCTCCACGTCGAGCGCGTCCGCGCGGGCCACCGAATCCACCGCCTCGAGAACGAGCGCGCCGAGCTCCTCCGCCAGCGCAAGGAGATCCTGCTGCTCCTCGAGGAGGCGGCGACGCCCGAGAAGCTCCGCGCCCTCGGCGTGCAGCTCGGCATCGAAGGCGCCGCCACCACGACCGCCGGGAGACCGTCATGAGCGCCGCCCTCGTCTCGCCGTCCGAGCCTTCCTCCCGTCATCGCGCGCGCGCGCTCACGCCCGAGGGGGCGACGGCCGCGGCGCCGCCGCCGGGGCGGCGCGAGCGCATCCGCGCGGAGCTCGCGATCGCCGGTCTCGGGGTCGTGCTCCTCCTGCTCCTGCTACGGCTCCACCATCTCCAGGTGACCCAGCACGAGGTCTGGCTCGAGCGCGCCTCGAAGCAGCGCCAGCGGACCGAGACCCTGCCGCCGCCGCGCGGCGACGTCCTCATCCGCGACGGCGACCGCCTCGTGCCGCTCTGCGCGTCGGTCCGGGCGGTCAGCGTCTTCATCGCGCCGCAGCTCCTCGACGACCCGACGACCGCGCAGCGCCGCCGCGACGAGATCGCCGCCTACACCCCGAAGACGCTCCGCAAGAGGCTCGGCAAGATGCTCCCGACGCGCGAGCGGGCGCTGCCCAAGCTCGCCGAGATCCTCGCCGTGCCCGCCGAGCAGCGCGACGCGTTCGCCGCCTCGCTCCGCGACCGCAAGGCCGTCTGCGAGCGGATCGCCGTCGAGATCGAGGCCGGCGGACCGCGGCGCGCCCGCGCCCTCGCCTGGCTGCGGCCCGACCGGATGGGCCTGCTCGACCAGCTCGCGGGCATCCTCGGGCTGTCGGCGTCGCAGCGCGCGAGCGCCGAGGCGCGCTTCCGGCGCGGGCTCGGGACGTGGCTCGCCCGCCGCGTCGACCCCGAGCTCGGCGGCCGGATCGACGCGCTCCGGATCCACGGCGTCGAGGTGCGCGACGAGCCGCGCCGCGCCTACCCGTTCGGCTCGCTCGCCAGCCACGTGGCCGGCGTCGTCAACGTCGACGGCGAGGGGCTCTCGGGCCTCGAGCTCCTCTTCGACGAGGAGCTGCGCGGCGTGCCCGGCCAGCGCCACCTCGAGACCGACAACGCCGGCCGCGTCTTCGTCACCGAGAACACGCACGAGACGCCGGCGCAGCCCGGCCTCTCCGCCGTCCTGACGATCGACCGGACCGTCCAGCTGGCGCTGGAGGAGGCGCTCGACGCGGCGATGGAGAAGTGGGAGCCGAAGGCGGCGTGGGGCGTCTTCGTCGAGGTCGGCACAGGTCGGATCCTGGCGATCGCGAGCCGTCCGGCCGTCGACCAGCGCGACCCCGGCGCCGCGGCCGCCGACGCGCGGCGGCTGCGCGTCCTGACCGACCCCTACGAGATCGGCTCGACGATCAAGCCGTTCGTCGTGGCCGTCTGCGTCGACCGCGGCCTGACCCGCTTCGACGAGATGATCTTCTGCGAGAACGGTCGCTTCCCCGTCCGCGGGCGCCGGGCGATCGAGGACGTCCACGCCTACGGGATGCTGAGCGTCGCGATGGTGCTCGTGAAGTCGAGCAACGTCGGCGCCGTGAAGCTCGCCTTCCGGCTGGGCAACGTCCGCCTCGCCGAGGGGCTCCGCGGGCTCGGCTTCGGAACACGGAGCGGCGTCGAGATGCCCGGCGAGAGTCGCGGCAGCCTGCGCGGCCTCGACCGCCCGTCGCCCGTCGCGCTCTCGAGCGTGGCCCAGGGCTACGCCATGCAGGCGAACGCGCTCCAGGTCGCGCTCGGCTACGAGGCGCTCGCCAACGGCGGGATCCTCCACCGGCCGCAGCTCGTCGAGGAGTGGCGGAACGCCGAGGGCGAGGTCGTCCGGAAGAACGAGTCGACCGTCGTCGGTCGCGCCGTGAGCGAGGAGACCGCCCTCGCGCTCCGGCGTCCGCTCGGCGAGGTGGTCCGCTCGGGAACCGCGCGCCGCGCGAAGATCGCCGAGTACGACGTCGCCGGCAAGACGGGCACCGCCAACAAGGCGATCGGCGGACGCTACAGCCAGCGCTTCAGCGTCCTCTCGTTCGCCGGCTGGGCGCCGGCCGACGACCCCAAGGTCGCCTTCTGCGTCGTCGTCGACCACGCCGATCGAGCGAAGGGCGCTCGCTACGCCGGAAGCGTCGCCGCCCCGATCGCCACCGAGACCGTCCGCCGGGCCCTCCCCCATCTGGGCGTGCCGCCTCGCTCCGACGACGACGACTGACTGCCGGTCAGGTCCGGACGTCGGACCCGTCAGACCTGACCCCGTTCGACTTCGGGTCGCGGCGACTCGCTCGAGGTGCCCGGGTCAGCGGCCGGCGGCTTCGCGCTGAACCTGCGCCACCGCGTCGGCCGCCCGGTCGGGATCGAACCGCTCGCGGGCTCGCTCCCTCGCTCGCTCGCCGAGCGCGCGGGCGTTCCGCGGGTCCTCGAGCAGCTCCCACACCGCGTCCGCGAGCGCGGCCGCGTCCTCGGCCGGGACGAGGCGACCGCTCACGCCGTCCTCGATCTGCTCGGCCGTGCCGCCGACGTCGGTCGCCACGAGCGGCCGCGCGAGCGCCATCGCCTCGAGGATCACCACGCCGAGCGGCTCCTGCCGGGCGCAGCTCACGACGACATCGGCGTCCCGGATCAGCGCCGCGGCGTCGTCGCGCCAGCCGAGCAGCCGCGCCCGGCCGGCGAGCGGCGGCGCGTCGACGCGGGCTCCGATCGCGTCGGCGAACTGCCGCGCCTCCGCCTTTCCGGTGAAGAGCGACCCGACGTGGACGAAGAGCGCCTCGGGCCGCCGCGTCGCGACCGACGCCGCCGCGTCGAAGAAGACGTCGGCCGCCTTGCGCCGATCGAGCATCCCGACCGTCAGCACGACCGGCGTCTCCGCCCCGACCCCGAGCTCGCGCCGGAGCGCGCCGGCCGGGATCCGCGCCGGGTCGAGGCGATCGGCGTCGACGCCGTCGGCGATCAGCCGGAGCCGGTCCTCGGGCACGCCCGCCCCGACGACGCTCTCGTGCACCGCCCCCGAGACGGTGATCACCGCCGCGTTCCCGGCGACCCGCCGCGCGCGGGCCGCGCTCATCCGTCCGATGTCGCGGGCGTGCGCCACCGCGGGGGGGCCGCCGTCCGCGGCGAGCGTCCCGCTCACGGCCGCGAGGGCGAGGGTGTTCGCGTGGACGAGCTCGGCGCCGAGCCGCTTCACGAGCGGCGCGACCGCGGCCGCCCGCTCGAGCACGTCGCGGCCCGCCTCCTTCCAGACGAAGTCGCGGCGCGCGATCTCGAGGCGGTCGAGGTCGGCCGCCAGCGATCCGCCCGGCGGGCAGAGCACGACCGGGTCGACGCCCATCCGGTCCGATCGTCCGAGGAGCTCGAGGAGCATCGCCTCGCCGCCGCTCCGGGTCGGAAACTCGCACAGGTAGGCGATGCGCACGCGGCGATGGTGACCGGGGCGCCCGTGACGACGCAAGCGCGGGCGGCCCGCCTCGTTGCCCCTCCCGGACGTCACGGCCAGAATGGACGAGACCGGGGAAGTCGACCGAGCCATCCGTGACGACCGAGATCGAGACCAGCTCCGACACCGACCGACGCTTCCTCGCCGAGGCGGTGCGGTTCGGTCTCCTCGACGAGCAGACCGCCCGGCTCGCCCTGCAATGGCGGATCGACGCCGACGCCGCCGGCGCTCGCGCTCCCAGCGCCGCCCGCACCCTGTGCGAGCGCGGGGTGATCTCGCCGGCGCAGGCGGCCGCCATCCTCCACCGCGTCCGCGCGGCGCGCACCGAGCGAGCGCCCGCCCGCGATCCGACCCGGGAGCACCGTGGCGGGGACGGCGGCCCCCGTCTGGAGGTCGGCGCTCGCCTCGGAGGCCATCGGCTCCTCGACGAGCTCGGTCGCGGGGGCATGGGCGCGGTCTGGCGCGTCCGCCACGAGGCCTCGGGGGTCGTGCGCGCGCTCAAGGTGATCCTGCCCCAGGGCGGGGCGATCGACCCCGAGGACGTCCTCCGCTTCCGGCGCGAGGCCGAGCTCCTCGCCCGGGTCGCCCCCCATCCGGGCGTCGTCCCGATCCACGAGGTCGGCGAGGTCGATGGCCTCCTCTACTGCGTCATGGCGCTCGTCGAGGGCGCGCCCCTCTCGACCCTCACCGGCGACGGGCCGATGCCGGCGGACGACGCGGCCAGGATCGTCGCCGGGATCGCCCGCGCGATCGCGCACGTTCACCGCCACGGCGTCCTCCATCGCGACCTCAAGCCGGCGAACGTCATCATCGACCCGGCGGGCGCGCCGCACGTCCTCGACTTCGGCCTCGCCGTCGACCTGCGCGCGACCCGCCTGACCCGGGCGGGCGACATCCTCGGGACGCCCGCGTTCATGGCCCCCGAGCAGGTCGACCCCGTGATCGCGGGCGCCGAGATCTCGGAGTGCACCGACGTCTACGGGCTCGGCGCGATCCTCCACGCGACCCTGACCGGGCGCCCCCCGTTCGCCGGCGCCGACCCGCTCTGGATCCTCCAGCAGGTCCTCTCCGACTGGCCCACCGCCCCGAGCTCGATCGAGCCGTCGGTCCCGCGCGAGCTCGAGGCGGTCTGCCTCAAGGCGCTGGCGAAGGCGCCCGCCGACCGCTACCCGAGCGCGGAAGCGCTCGCCGACGACCTCGAGCGCTGGCGAGCGGGCGAGTCGACGACGGCGAGCCCGCTCGGCGCGCTCGAGCGCCGGCGACGGCGCCTCGTGGGCCCGCGGGCGGGACGGCTCCGCCGCCTCCTGCCCGAGCTCTCGGCCTTCGCGATCGTGGCGACCGCGCTCGTCGGCGGTGCCCTGCTCCTCGACCCCTACGGCCTCGGGGAGGGCGAGAAGCTAGCGGCTCGCGTGGCTGCTGCCGAGGAGAAGCGCGACGATGCGCTCGCCGCGAGCGACCCGAGAGCCTTCGACGCCGCGACGGCCGAGCTCGACCGACTCGTCGACGAGAGGCTCCGCGCCGAGCGACCCGACCTCGGAGCACGACTCGACCTGCTCCGCACCATCGCCGCGACCGCGACCGCCGACGGCGACCCCGGGAACGACCTCGCGAAGACCCTCGAGCCTCGTCGGGGCGCGGAGCCGGAGCGCCCGGCAGAGATCGAGGCGAGGCGCTCCGACCTCGACCTCGCCCTCCGGATCCTGCGGGCGCGCGGCCGGCTCGAACCGATCGCGACCCTCGTCCTGGCCCAGGAGGACGACCTCGTCCCCGACACCCACGACGCCCACCTCGCCTCCCGCACGCATCTCGACGTCCCCCCGGCGCCCGCGCGCGTCGTGGAGCTCCAGTGCGCCCTCGCCGACCTCGCCGTCGCCCTCATCGAGGGCCGGGACGTCGTCGCCCCGGACCGGCGCCTCCGCCTCGCCGCCATCCTCATCCGGAAGCTGTCCAAGCGCGCTCATCCCGAGGCGTCGCGCGATCTGCTCGCCCTGCTCCTCGCCGGGACCGAGGAGGCGAGCGATCCGGACGCCTTCCCCGGGGAGGAGGCGCGGAGTCTCCTCGAGAGGTTGGCGGCCCTCTCACGCGTCGCGGGGCCGGCGGCTCTCGACGCGCCGACCCTCGCGCGGATCGTCCGATGGGGTCGAGCGGCGCTCGTGGCGAGCGAGGAGAGCCCCGACCCTGATCTCGCGAAGGCCGCCGACGCGGTCCTCGACGAGATCATCGCGGTCCTGCCCGAGTCGCCCGAGCTCGAAGAGCTCGCGGGCGAGATGCTCTCGCGCCTGGTCGCCCCGATCGTGTTCGGTACCGACGAGACTCGCTCCGTTGCGCGGATCGAGCAGGGCCGTCTCCTCCACGCCCGGGGTCTGCTCCCAGGCGAGCTCGCGACCCTCATCGCGCTCCTGCGAAGGTGGTCGAGCGAGAGGCGCGAGGCCGCCCTCGATCACCTGCGTGCCCGTCTGGACCTGGGCCGCCGCGCGGAGCCCGAGACCCGCGACCCGGCCGAGCTCACCGTCGCGCTCCGGCTGCTCGCGAACGATCTCGTCACCAACCGGGGGATGACCGTCTCGGCGGCCCTCTCCGCCAACCGAGGCCGCCTCGCCATCGCGATCGGGGCGATCCTCGAGCGCGAGAGCCGTTCCGGCGACCTCCCGGGCGCTGCGCTGAGCGAGGTCGCTCGCTGGCTCGGCGCCGCCGTCGAGGAGACGAGCAATCTCGAGGGGGGAACCGGCTCGACGCTCGCCGGCCTCCTCGCCGCGGCGCCGGGCGACGCCAACGCCCCGCCGCACGAGAGGATCCACGCGCTCCATCGCGAAGCTCTCCGCCGCGTCGCCACCGAGCCGCGATGGCGCCGCGAACCCCTCCGGGCCTACCTCGAGCACATCGCCCGGAGCCCCACCCGCGGCTCGCTCTCGCGAGCGCTGGAGGCGTGGCAGATCCGCCCGAGCCAGAGCCAGCCTGCGACGATCGGCCCGCTCGATTCCGGCGAGGAGGGCCTCTTGCGCGACCTCGAGGCTGCCGCCACGGCCCGCGCCTTGGTCCACCTCGACGCCGGAGGACCCGACTCCTGCGGCGAGATCGACGCGGTCATCGCGACTCTGGAGACCCAGACCGACGACGAGACGGTGGGCCAGTGGCAGCTCGAGGTCATCCACGACAAATCGCACGGGCGATGGTCGAGGGTCCTCGAGGTCATTGCGCAGCTGAAGGGCAAGGACGAGTACGCAGCCGAGTTCCTCGAGCTCCACTTCGGGCTCCTCGCGCGCAGCATGCTGGGTCGGGCCGACACGGCCATGCAGGTCTTGGCGACGATCGACGTCTCGCGGATCACCGCCCAAGAGTGGCGAGATGTCGGCGCGGGGGTCGAGGATCGCGCCCCGGCGGTCGCCGCCGCGTGCTGGGACCGGGCGAGCCGCGCGGGCGACAGCGCCGGCGCCGACGCGACGATCCTGGCGACGGCCCGCCGCGACGCGACCGCCGCCGGGCGGCTGTGGCAGACCGCCGGCGAGTCGCGTCGCGCCGCGGCCAGCTTCGAGCGCGCGGCGGAGCTCGCCGCCCGGCTCGACCCGCCCGCCACGGCGCTGACCGCGGAGCTCTGGCGCTGGGCCGGCGATGCGCTCGCGAACGCCGGCGATCCGGAGGGAGCGCTCACCCGTTATCGCAACGCCATCGAGGCCGGGGCGGCGGGCATCGCCCGCGGCCACCGCCGTTCGTTCATCGCGACGGCGATGGCGCTCGAGCGCGCCGCGCAGGCTCACGAGCAGCTCGGCCGGACCGAGGAGGCGCGGAGGCTCCGGGCACGCGCCGCGGAGGTCGTCGCGTCGACGCCTGCCGCGAGCGCCGCGGACGGTGACGGAGCCGACGACGAGGATGAACGAGACGACGGCGGCCACTGACGGCCCGCGAGCCGGCTACAGGACGTAGCGGCTCATGTCCTCGCTGTCGGCGATGTCGCCGAGCTTCTCGCGGACGAACGCCGCGTCGACGCGCACCGTCTCGCCCGAGCGCTCCGACGCGTCGAAGAGCGAGTCCTCGAGCAGCTTCTCGAAGACGGTGTGGAGGCGCCGTGCGCCGATGTTCTGGGTCTGCTCGTTCACCTGCGTCGCGAGCTCGGCCATCGCCTCGAGCGAGTCGTCGGTGAACTCGACCGTCACCCCCTCCGTCTCCAGGAGCGCCTTGTACTGCTTGGTGAGGGCGTTCTTCGGCTCGGTCAGGATCCGGAGGAAGTCCTCGCGCCGGAGCGGGTTCAGCTCGACCCGGATCGGGAAGCGTCCCTGGAGCTCGGGGATCATGTCCGCCGGCTTGCTCACGTGAAACGCGCCGGCCGCGATGAAGAGGATGTGATCGGTCTTGACCATGCCGTGGCGCGTCTGGACGTTGCTGCCCTCGACGATCGGGAGGAGGTCGCGCTGGACGCCCTCGCGGCTCACGTCGGGCCCGCTCGCCTTGCCTGACTCGCGGCCCACGATCTTGTCGATCTCATCGACGAACACGATCCCGGCCTGCTGGACCCGCTCGACCGCCTCGGCCCGGACCTTGTCGCGATCGATCAGCTTCTCCGCCTCCTGTTCCTGGAGGATCCCGATCGCCTCGCGGACCGCCATCTTGCGGCTGACCGACTTGCTCGGCGAGAGGCGGTCGAAGAGGTTCTGGAAGTCGAAGCCCATGTGCTCGACGCCCTGGTTGCTGAAGACGTCCATCGACGGCGCCGACGACTTGCTCTCGACCCGGACCTCGACCTCGCGCTCGTCGAGCTTGCCCTCGGCGAGGAGCTCCTTGAGCCGCGCCCGGCTCTTCTCGTGGCGCGCCTGCTCGTCCTCGGCCTCGCCCTTCTCGGCATCGGGCGTCGAGGGCAAGGAGCTCCGCGCCGGCGGCGGCGGGAGGAGCGCGTCGAGCACCCGCTCCTCGGCCTGGCGCCGCGCCTCGGGCTGGAGCGCGCCGAGCAGCTCCTCGCGGACCATGTTGATCGAGCGCTCGACCAGGTCGCGGATCATGCTCTCGACGTCGCGTCCGACGTAGCCGACCTCGGTGAACTTGCTCGCCTCGACCTTGATGAACGGGGCGCGGACGAGGCTCGCCAGGCGACGCGCGATCTCGGTCTTCCCGACGCCGGTCGGGCCCATCATGATGATGTTCTTCGGGATGACGTCGTCGCGCATCTCGGGCGAGAGCTGCTGCCGTCGCCAGCGATTACGGATCGCGATGGCGACCGAGCGCTTGGCGTCGTCCTGCCCGACAATGTAGCGATCGAGCTCCACGACGATCCGCCGCGGCGTCAGCTCCTTGATGTCCGGTGCGCTCATGGTCTCTTCTCTCGCCGCTGGGGCGAGGTCAGGATCGGTCGGGCCGGGCCGCCGGCGGAGGCCGGGTCGACGCGAGGTCGGCCACGATGATCCGTTCGTTGGTGTAGATGCACGTCTCGGCGGCGATCTTGAGCGCCTCGCGGACGATCTCCTCGGCGGAGAGGTTCTTGGCGTGGCGCACGAGCGCCTTGGCCGCGCTCGACGCGAACGCGCCGCCGCTCCCGATGCCAATGATCCCGTCCTCGGGCTCGATGATCTCGCCCGAGCCCGACAGGACGAGGCTGTGCTCCTCATCGACGACGGCGAGCATCGCCTCGAGGCGCCGCAGCGCCCGATCCATCCGCCAGTCCTTGGCGAGCTCGACCGCGGCGCGGAGCACCTGGCCCTGGTGCTCGCCGAGCTTCATCTCGAACCGGTCGAGCAGGGTCAGGGCGTCGGCTGCCGCGCCGGCGAAGCCGACGAGCACTTTCCCGCCCTCGCCGATCGGCCGCACCTTGCGGGCGTCGGCCTTCATCACCGTGTTGCCGACGGTGACCTGGCCGTCGCCGCCGACGGCGACGCGGCCGCCGTGGCGAACGCTCAGGATGGTCGTCCCGTGGATCTTGGACTCGGTCATGGGGGTGATTATAGGGTGATGCGCGGGGTTCGAGAATAGCTGCGGGGTCTGATCGCGCCGGGCGCGCCACGCGGTCGACGCGACGACGACGACGATCCACAGATTACACGGATTACGCAGATTGTCGCGGACGGAGCCGTGTCGATGACGACGCTCGGCGTCCGGGTTCGCATCGGCGGGGAACGCACGCTCTCGGCAGCTCGAATCTTTGTAATCTGTGTAATCTGTGGATCGAAAAAAGCGCCCCGGCAAGCGCTCGCGCATCCCCGAAGCACCCTACCCCCATCGAGACGCCTGGATGCCCCTCCCCCTCACGCGCACGACCCGCGGCCTCCTCGACGCCGAAGGGCGCCCGGCGCTCCTCTACGGCGGCGAGATCCAGTACTACCGGATCCGCGACCGCCGCCTCGACCCCGCCCGGACGCTCGACCTCTGGCGCGATCGGCTCGACCGGGTCGTCGACGCCGGCATGAACTACGTCACGACCTACGTCCCGTGGGACTGGCACGAGCTCGCGCCGGGTCGCTTCGACTTCGAGGGCGCTCGCGACCTGCCGCGCTTCCTCGAGCTCTGCCACGAGCGAAGGCTGATCGTCCACTTCAAGCCGGGGCCGCTGATCAACTCGGAGTGGCCGACCGGGCCGGGCAGCTTCGGCGCGCTCCCCTCCTGGTTCCGGGAGCGGCACCCCGAGGCGCTCGCCCGGCGCCCCGACGGGCGCTTCTACCACTTCCACCCGCTGTTCCCCGTGGCCGACTCGCGCCAGCCGGCGCTGCTCCACCCGGCGTATCTCGACGCGGTGAGGCGGTGGTTCGAGGCGGTGGCGCCGATCGTGAAGCGGTTCGTCCACGATGAGCCGACGATCGCGATGCTCCAGCTCGACAACGAGACCAACCACTTCTTCGGCGATCGGTTCGCCCTCGACCACAACGAGGCGCAGCTCGCGCACTGGCGACGCTTCCTGCAGCGGCGCTACGGCACCCTCGCCGCGCTGAACGCCCGCTGGCGGACCCGTCACGAGAGCTTCGACGCGATCGCCCCACCGAGCGCGCCGCCCCGCCGGACCGAGGAGAACCCGCTCGTCCGCGACTGGTTCGAGGCCGCGCAGGACGGGATCGCCGAGTACCTCGCCACCCTGCGCGCGATGTGGGAGGAGCTCGGGATCGCCGAGCCCGACGTCCTCTTCACGACGAACGACTCGCCGCACAGCGCCCGACCGGTGCGGCACATCGTGCTCTTCGACGGACCGCGGAAGAACGCGAGCGGATTCGCGAACCTCGATCTCTACCCGAAGATGCTGCCGCGGATCTGGCCCGCGCGCGCCGGTTCGCCGATCGGCGGAGGCCTGACCGAGCAGCCGTTCCTCACGACCCACTGGGCGAAGCTCTTCGAGCTGTACAACCGCCACGCGCTCCCCGACGGGGTCCGGGCGGCCGATCCGGCCGGACGCGCCTGCTACGCGGTCGAGGCGCAGGGCGGGCTGTTCCACTTTCCGCTAGGGCTCGAGGCGACCGTCCACCCCGAGGCGACCCGGCACATGGCGCTCCGGCTGCTCGGCCGGAGCTGCAAGGCGCTCGCGTTCTACATCCTGGCCGAGGGATGGAACGCCGACCTCTCGGTCTACCGGTTCCAGGCGGCGATCGACGTCCACGGGAACGAACGACCGCGCTGGGACGTGCTCCGCGAGATCGGAACGCGCCTCGCGAGGCCGCAGGCCGAGGCGCTCTTCGCCAGCGACGAGGTCCGCGCCCGGGTCGCCGTCGCCGTCGACGGAAGCCCGTGCATGCTCGCGCCGTCGGCGCTCATCGAGGACGAACTCCACGAGCTCTGGGGATCGGGCCACGCCGGCGTGACCGGCTGGCTCGCGACGGCCGGCTACGACCCCGACGTGATCGACCTCGCCCTCGTCCCGGAGGACGGAGCCGGCGAGGCCCTCCGACGCGAGCACGACGCGATCGTCTTCCGAAACCCGGACCTGCTCTCGCGGACGGCGGCCGAGCGCCTCGTTGCGTTCGTGCGCGCCGGTGGGACGCTCATCAACATCGGCCGCCCCGGGCGCCTCGACGACGACGGGCGGTCGGGCCGGGAGGCGCATCGGGAGCTCGAGCAGCTCATCGGTGGCCGCGAGCAGACGCTCCGGAAGCGGTGGGGCGGCCTCGCCCAGGGTCGGATCACCGTCGAGCTCGGCGGCCGCGAGACGGCCGAGATCGGCGCCGGGCGCTGGTGGACGTCGCACCGCCCGCCGGAGGGGGCGAGCATCCTCGCGCGCGATGCGCGCGGAAGAGCCGTCGGCTGGAGCTGGGCGCCGGCCGAAGGCGATGACGAGTCGAACGACGCGTGCGGAACCGTCGTGCACATCGGCGCTCCGATCAGCGACGTCTACGGGATGCCGGGCTACTTCGCGATCCCCGAGGCCGAGTTCGACACGCGCCGGCGCCTCCTCGAGCAGCTCCTCGCCCCGGCGGGCGTGCGCCCCGTGATCGAGACCGACGCGCCGCGGATCGAGGCGTGGGCGCGGAGAGTGCCCGACGAGATCGACGGCGGCGGGCTGCTCGTCTTCGTCGTCAGCGGCGAGCGGGCACGGAAGGTGACGCTCCGCCTCACGGACGCGGCACGCCTGGGCCTCGACCCCGAACGGCACTACCGCGTCGACGAGCTGCTGAGCGAGGGCGCGATCGCGACCCGGACCGGCGCGGCGCTCGCGACCGAGGGGATCGAGCTGGAGCTCCGCGACTGGGGCGGCGCCTGCCTGCGCGTCCGGGGAGAGTAGCCCCCGCTCGGTTCTGTCTGCGAGAGCGATTGCCGCCGGCCGTGCTGTTCGTCCTGCGGCCTGCTTCGAAACACCCCGGTCGGCCGAGCCGTCGTCGTCGGACTCACCGCAGCGCCGTCGCTCATCAGACTGAGGACGAAGCCTGCCGCCTCGGCAGTCCACGCGTCCGCGCTTCGGGCGAGCTTGGCAACGGCAGTTCGGGCGCGCGGGTCCGCGTGCACCGCCTTCTGCTCGGCGTTCAGCGATTGCGTGTAACACCGTGCGACCCCGGAGAGCCAGACGAGAGCCCCAAGTCGGCCAGCCCAGTCGGGGCCTTCGAGGACCGTCACCCACTCGTCGACAGACCGCTCCGGGAGCGGCGGAGAGAGCTCGAGGTCGTAGCCCGGAAAGAGCCTCCCTCGGCGGAGCTCGTTGCGGACGGTGACGAGGCGGTCACCCGAGCGGGACACGTACTGGACCGAGAGGGGGTCGTGGTCGTCGTCCCAGCTCGAGTACTTCTCGATTCGTGTCACCCGAGCCTGCCCGAGCGACTTCGAACGCGCCTTCACCCTGAAGACCTCGAGCTCTCGAGACGCACTCACGAAGAGCGCGTGGCCCCTCTCGTCGACGAGGATCGTGGCGAGGGAGCTCGCCCGTGACGCCGAGCTCGGTTGCGAGAAGAGCACCACGATCGACGCGTCTGACCCCGCTCGCGTGATGGCCGAGAGACGGTAGCCTTCGAGTGCTTGGCTTCCCTCGAGTTTCCGCAGCTCCGCGCCCCAGCGCATCTCGGCGTCTTCGGCGAGGGCTCTCCGCTCGAGCAGCGGTAGCGCGGTGAGATCGACGTCGAGGTGGACGAGCCACGTCGAGCGCCACTGCCTCTCCTCGAGCCATGGGGCGATCCGCACGAGGGCGACGAGGGCGACGATCTCGAACGGGAGAAGCCAGAGGGCGAGGAGTGAGATGGCCAGTCGCGGCCGTGGCGGTTGGCGAGGGACGGGCTTCGGATCGGTGTCGAACGCGACTCCCATGGCGATCCAACCCCGATTGGGACCACCGAGTTCCGGGGATTCCCTGGCCGTTCGACAGCCCATTGCGGAGCGGGCGTCGAGAGCGCAACGGCGCTCGGGCTAGTTCGCGCTCGGCGGCGGCGGGGGCCAGAGTCGGCGCCAGTCGCCGGGGCGTTCGAGGCGCTTGGTCGGGTCGCCGACGCGGCGGCTGATCTCGACGATGGCGAGGTCCGCCCGGGCGACCGGGTCGGCCTCCTCGAGCACCCTCTGCCGGATGTCGGCGGGCAGGTCGAGGGCGTCGACGACGAGGTCGACGGCCGTGCCGAGCGGCAGCTTCGACCTGGTCGCCGCCTCGAGCTTGCCGCGCTCCTTCACGAGCGACGGCGGAGCCTGCTCGGCGAGCAACGTCAGCCGGCGCGCCCGCTCCTGGGGATCCTCGGACGACAGCGGCGTCTCCCCGTCGGGGCCGACGAGGCCGATCCGGGCGAGGCGGTAGCTCTTCTCGGGCGGCAGCTCCTCGCGGATGACGAAGCGGCTGAGCCCGAGGAGCGCGATGTTGCTCCGCCCGTCGGGGAGCTGCACCGCCCGGGCGACCTTGCCCAGGCCGCCGATCTCGTGAATCGGCGGACGCTCCTCGCCGCCGAGCTCGTAGCCGGGCCGGAGCATCGTGACGCCGATGAGCTGCTCGCCCTCCATCGCGTCGGCGAGCATCTCTCGATAGCGCGGCTCGAAGATGTGGAGCAGCAGCACCGTCCTCGGGAAGAAGACCGTCCCGGGGAGCGGAAAGACCGGCACGACGCCCGAGAAGTCCTCGAGCGCCCGTTCGACCTCGTCGCGCCACTCGTCCATGGAAGCGATTGTGGCGGGTCGGCGGGCGCCGTTCCAGCTGCCGGCGAGCTATGATGCCCCCATGGCCCGGCCACCCGAACGGCTTCGAGAAGATCCGAAGGCGCGACGCGTCCTCGTCGAGCTCAACCGGCGCGCGTCGCCGGCGCAGAAGGTCGCGCGGACCGCGTCTGCGCGCCAGATGCTCGTCGACGTGATCGAGGCCGGCATCCGCGCGCAGGCCCCGTCTCTGTCCGAGGAGGACGTTCGGCGCGAGCGCATCCGGCGAATCCTCGGCGATGAGCTCTTCGAACGGGCGGGCGTACGGCAAGGAACCGTGACCAAGGACGAGGCGGTCGCGCGGTTCATCCTCGACACCCTCGCGCGACTCGGGATTCCGGCGATCGTCGTCGGCTCGTTCGCGAGCAACGTCTGGGGCGACGCGCGCGCCACCCACGACCTCGACCTCGTCGTCGAGCTCGACGAGGGTTCGATCACCGCCCTCGTCGACGCTCTCGCGGGTGAGTTCTACGTCGACGAGGTCAGTGTCCGCCGAGCCGTGCGCTCGCGCGACCTCTTCAGCGTGATCCACCTCGAGACGAGCCTGAAGATCGACTTCTTCATCCGTCCCGACACCGATTTCGAACGCGAGCGCTTCGCCCGGGCGAAGGAGCTCGAGGTCTGGGGCACCCGGGCGCGCTTCGCGACGCCGGAGGACTCGATCCTCTCGAAGCTACGCTCGTTCGCGGATGGCGGCCGGAGCGCCGGCCGCCAGTGGCAGGACGTCCTCGACGTCGCCGAGACCCAGGCGACCTCGCTCGACTGGACGCACCTCGAACGCTGGAGCGCGCGCCTGGGCGTCCGAGACCTCCTCGACGAGCTTCGAGCGTCCGTCGCCGACGGCGAGGAAGCAGGCGACGCCGAACGTCCGGGCTAGCGCGTGGAGCGGGGGCGGTTGCGGATGAAGGTGTAGATCCGCTCGAGGCCCTGGCGGTCGTCGCGGATGTAGGCGACGGCGTCGCGGGCCATCTCCTCGACCTCCGCGGCGGTCATGCCGCCCGGCGGCGTTCCCGGGGCGCGGCCCGCCTCGCGGATGTCATCGAAGATCCGGAGCAGGACGGCGATCGGCGGCTCGACGCCGGGGGCGGGCGCCTGGAGCGCGTTGCGGAGGATGCCGATCAGAGTCCGCCCGCCGTCGCGGGTGAGGAGCTGCTCGATCCCGTGGATGAGCCTCGTCACGTAGCCGTTGTCCGGGTCGACGACGTCGCCGCCGAACCGGCCGAGCTGGGCCAGCGCATCGGAGTCGACGTTCCGGACCTGCAGCGCCGCCGAGACGACCTTGAGGAGCGCCGCGAGGGCGTCCTCCTGGAACGTCGGCTGCGGCGAGAGGAGGTTCCGCCACGCCGCCTTGAAGCGCTGCTTCGCGGGGGTGTGCTCGATCGTGTCGATCAGGTCGACGATCGCCGCGAACGGCCGGTCGGCGAGGAAGTCGGCCATGTCGCGCTGGCTGTCGGCGAGCGACGCCCGGCGGACGGCCGGGTCGGGGTCGAGGTTGTCCGACACGATCTGGAGCACCCGGGCGAGGAACGGCACCAGGCTCCGGTTCAGGAGCACCTCGGTGTCGTCGCTCGGGTCGTTCGGCGTCCCGCCGTCGTCGACCCGACGCGCCGAGAGGACGGCGAGGATGTCGAAGCCGAGGTCGCTCGCGGAGCCGCCCACGCCGGCCGCCTCGAGGCGCGCGTCGACCTGCCGGGCCGGGAGGAGGATCCCGTGGAGCAGGGTCGGGACACGGCTGCCGTGACGGTCGAGGACGGTGCCGTCGTCGTCGAAGATCGCCTCGAGGGCGTCGGCGACCACGTCGGCGGCGTTCTCGCCGGTGCTCGGCACCTGCACGGTCGTGGCGATCGCGAGGAGGTCGAGGATCTCCTCGATCGCGCCGCTCTCCATCACCAGCGCCGTGCGGTCCTCGCCGGACGGGACGGTGCGGTCGTAGGCATCGCGCAGCACGGTGAGGATGTCGGCGAGGAGCGGCACCTGACCGCGGTCCTTGAACGCCTTGGTGATCGGCAGGAGCACGTCGAGGGCGCCCGACTTGGCGAGGTCGTCGAGCGACTGGAGGTCCGGCCCGGTGCCCGGGCAGAGGAGGTTCGAGATGAACGGGACCGCGTTGACGAGCGAGATGAGGATGCCGACCGTCGACGGGTTCAGGTCCGCCATCATCTCCAGGATCATCACCGCCAGCGTCTTGCCGAAGATCGGGCACTGGTGGCTGCGCGCGAGGAGGTCGAGGCTGCGATGGACCGACGAGCGGTTGTCGACCGTGTTGCCGCTGGCGTCGGTGAAGAACGGCGCCCGGGTCGGGTCGACCGGATCGCTCCGCGCCTCGTCGATGTTGTTCCGGTCGCCGTCGGGGGCGCTCTCCTTCTCGACCCGCTTGAAGCGGAAGAGCGGCGCCATCTCGGCCGGAAGATCCTGGGCGTCCCGGCGGACCTGATGGAGGACGTCGAGGAGCAGCCGCGCCGTCGAGGGGACGGTGCCGAGCCGCGGGCTCGCCTGCTGCTCGACGATCTGATCGACGAGCGGGACGAGGGTGTCGATCGTCGGCGTCGCGCCGACGGCCGACGGCGCGGCGGGCGGGAGCGCGGCGAGCTGATCCATCGCCCGGCCGAGGGTGACGAGCACCCGCTCGCCGAGGTCGGGGTCGTTGTCGAGAAGAGCGGCCAGCGCCTCGAGGAGCTTCGGGAGCTCGTCGGCCTTCGCGAGCTCCATCGTTCCGTAGAGCAGGTCCGCGATGTCGTTGTCGTCGCGGAACGTCTCGAAGTCGTCGCTCGGGTCGGTCGGGGTCCCGTTGTCGCGGACGATCTTCGGGCCCATCGCCGGCACGATCAGCCGGGCGATCGCGCCGTCGATGTCTCGGTCGATCCCGTCGCCGACGGCCCGCAGCAGCAGGCCGATGAGCGTCCGCTTGGCGTCGAAGTAGTCGTAGAGGAAGGCGCCGGAGCCGCTCGGCTCGAGGGCACGGCCCTGGCCGTCGCGGAGCCCGTCGCTGCCGAACGCGCCGATCTCGATCGGCGCGCCGCCCGCGTCCACCGGGCGACCCGAGGCGTCGACGTCGGCGTCGCCGTCGCCGTCGCCGTCGACGAACGGCGCCCAGAGCTGACCGGTCGCCGGGTCCACGGTCACCTTGGCGTTGCCGTGGCCGTCGACGCGGACCGACCAGGACTCGGCGCCGAGGTCGACGCCGGGAGCCACCCGCGCCTCGACGAGGAGCTCCTCGGAGATGTCGGACAGGACGCTGCCCGAGCTGGCCGGGCCGCCGGCGCCGGCGTTCGCGTGGGCGTCGCGCAGCTTCGACGCGGCGAAGCGGAGCAGGTCGGGGATCAGGGTCGGCTCGCCGTTGGGCTGGCCGTTCTCGTCGACGCCGTCGTTGTCGGCGATGAGGTCCGCCGTCGTGGTGAAGACCTCCTCGACCTGCGGATAGGCGATCATCTGCCCGAGGAGGGCGACGACGTCGGCGGTCGGGATGGTCGTGCGCGAGCCCGAGAGGCGGGCGATCGCATCGAGGGCGTCCTGGTCGGCGACGAGCAGGTCGAGGATACCGGCGACGTCGGACGTGATGCCCGGGAGGGTGCCGTCATCGATGAGGGTGAAGACGTCGAGGACCGACAGGCCGAGGTTCGCGAGCGCGTCGCCGCCGACGATCGTGTTGACGGCCGCGACGAACTCGTCGTGGGCCGCGTCGAGCGTCTGGAGCTGCTCGGGGCGGTGGTCGGGGTCGTTGACGATCCCGGTCCGCGTCTGGCGGAAGACGAACTCGCCGAGGTTCAGCCTCGCGATCGATCCGGCGAAGGTGCCGCTCTGACCGCGCCCACCCGAGATCGAGTCGGAGCAGCCGATCGGCACCCAGAGAAGCTGGGCGACGGCGAGGAAGAAGCAGACGCTTCTCGTTCGATGATGAGCCAACACGCGCGATTCTCTCTCTCGTCCTGGTCCGAGCCCGCGAGGCCCGGCCGCCATCAAAACCGCAGTGTCAGTTGAAGGCCGAAGTTCAGGATCGAGCCGCCGCTGTCGGAGTCTCCGATCGGGTCGGCGGGATCGATCTTGCCGTGATCTCGGGGCGCCAGGAAGTGGTACTGGAAGAACATGTCCAGGCTCAGGATCGGCCACTTCCGCAGCGCGGGCATCCGCTCCGGACCGAAGTCGACCCCCGAGCGCCCGCGCGGGAAGATCGCACGATCGTTCTCGTGGGGGCCGTCGTGGGTCGCCTCGGCCGTCCCGACGCCCGCGGGGCGGCTGGAGCGGAGGAGCGGATCGGTGTCGTACTGGAACCCCACGCCGATGCTGAGGACGTGCTTGTCGTTGTCGATCAGGTTCGTGAAGCCGTCCTGCTCGGGGGCCGGCGACGGCTGATAGAAGTAGCCGAAGCGGAGCAGGAGCCAGGGCAGCGCCTCGAACTCGACGCCGACGCGCGGGACGATGATGTCATCGAAGCCGCTGTCGACGCGGTTCCCGACGAGGAGGCCGTTCGCCTCGGCGACGATGAAGGCGTCCTTGAAGGCGGACCAGTTGTACCAGGTCACATCGAGGACGAAGGTCAGGCGGGCCGTCGCGTCGAACGCGGCGCCGATCGCCACCTGATGCGGGCTGAACAGGGTGATCGACTCGAAGGTGATGTCGGCGAGGTCGTTCGTGATCGAGCGGAACTCGATCTTGGTCGAGAGCTCGCCCCGGTAGGTGACGCCGAACGAGAGGAACTCCCAGGGCTCGAGGAGCACGCCGATCACCGGCGCGGCATCGTGGCTCGCGTCCTGCTCGAACTCGATCCGGTCGGCGCCGACGAGGATGTTGTTGACGTTCTCGCCGTCGCTGTCGGCGAAGAGGGTGGCGCCCGCGCCGATGCTCAGCCACGGGAAGGGACGGAACGCGCCGCCGAGGTAGATCGCGAGGCGGTCGCGTCCGCCGCCGTAGAGGACGAACTCGGGGACCTCGCTCGCCGTCGACTCGGAGATGTCGAGGGCGCGCTTGACGGGGAGGAACAGGGCGAAGCCGACGGCGAACTTCGCGTCGGGGTCGCCGGGCGCGAGGGTCGTCGAAAGGCCGAACGAGATGCCGGCCAGGTCGCGGATCCGGGTCGCGTCGTCGTCGAGGGTGCCGCCGCGCTGGCTGTCGAAGTCGAGGGCGTAGTCGGCGAACGAGTAGCCGGTCGAGAGGGCGAGGTGGCGCCCGTTCATCAGGCCGGCGGGGTTGTAGTAGGTCGCCGCGAACTCGTTCGAGTAGGCGGTCATGGCGCCGCCGAGCGAGATCTCGCGCGCCCCGAGACCGAAGAGGTCGAGGTCGTTGCCGCGGGCCGGGCGGGCCGTTCCGAGCAGCGCGAACGCGCCCGCGAGGATCGCGAGGGCGAGGCTGCAGCTCCGGCCGAGGGCCGAGAATCGGAAGGAAACGACCAAGCGACCTCCTCCGCCCGGCGGGCGGGGCAGCGCGGGTGCGCGGGGTGGGCCTGGGGAATGTCGCGATTGCCGAGGATTCGTTTAGGGTAACGAAGCAAGAAGTCTAGCGATCGAGGGCTGGCGCCCTGTCATGGAAGTGTAAAACGGCGCCTCAAGTCCCGAAGCGATGGGGGCCTCGGACGCTGGCGGGCGGCTCGGCGGTCGCGCTTGCCGCGAACGCCGCCTCCTGCTACGATCCTCGGCCAATTCACGGGGCGAACCGACGCTCGTCCATGGGCCACCGGGAGTTGGGCCGACATGGAGATCGACATCGAGACTCGTACGAGTTTCGTCTATCACAGCAACCGCCTCGACGGGATCACCCTCACCGAGGGCCAGACGAGGGGGCTGCTGGACGGCTCGCTCGTTCCCGAGGAAGACGGGATGCTCCTCGTGCCCGACGGGCGCGAGTTCGAGCCCGAGAACGCGACCAGTCACTGGAACGCGCTCTACTACATCAGCAAGCTCGCGGGCGCCGCGGCCGAGCTCACCGAGGCCGCCTTGAACGAGATCCATCGCCGCATGATGGCGGGCGTCCTGATCTCGGGCGGCGAGTACCGCGAGGTCGACCTCAAGCTCAAGGGCTTCCTGATCGAGAGCCCGGCGGCCGACGTCCCGACCCGGATGCGCCGCTTCGTCCGGCTGGTGAACATCGGCTTCGACAAGGCGAAGGACAAGGCAGGCTTCGCCTGGCGCGTCCATCACGAGTTCATCACGATCCACCCCTACATCCGCGCCAACGGGCGGATGGCCCGGCTCCTCCTGAACCTGATCCGGTTCCGGGCGGGGATGCCGATCGAGACCGTGCGCTACGACGACCTCGTCACCTACCAGCGCTCGATCCTGCAGTACCAGAAGGCGAAGCTCGAGAAGGCGGGGATGCCGGTGCCGCCGGCCTCGTCGCAGAGCTCCGCGCGCCTGCGCGCGATCGCCGACAGCGACGACTAGAGGTCGCCTCCGCCCTCGCCGAGCTCGTCGCTCTCCGCGGGCCCGAGCCCCGCCGCGCGCGCCCCGACCCGGACGAGCGCCATCGCAGTGAGCAGGGCGGCCGCGAGGAGCCCGACCAGCCCGATCACCGCGAGCGGCATCCATGCTTCGTCCGGTGAGAGCCGAAGCGAAGCGACCGTGTAGAGCCCGACGAGCGGCGTCACGATCGCGACCGCCCCGACCGCGCGGGTCAGCCGATCGCCGCCGGGTCCCACGACGAGGCCGCCGAGCCCGGCGACGATCGGACCGGTCCCCATGACGCTCTCGACATCGACGGCGAACTCGAGGGCGAGCGCCCCGGTCAGAGCGAAGACGACGAGCCCGGCGACGCCGGCGCGCCATGGCCGTCGCGTCGCGACGACCCGGTCGGAGTGCGTTCGGTTCCACACGATCGTCCAGCGCCACGCGAGCACGACGCTGCCGGCCACATGAACGAGCGCGAAGAGCCACGTCCGGTGAAGGCAGAACGCGGCGGTCGATCCGCAGACCGGGCACGCGAGCGGTCCGGCGCTCAGCTCGAAGGAAGCCGCCAGGACGGCGACGACGGGCGCGCCGATCGTCCAGATCCAGAACGCGATCGCGAACACGATGGGCCGGGCGAGCATCGGGGGCTCCGTGCCGTGGACCGGACACGACGAGGCCCCCGTCGTCAGGACGCCGGGGGCCTCGGTGAGTCTCGAAGAGGTGGTGCGACGACCTACGACTTCGTCGCGCCGGACTCCTTCAGCGCCTGCGGGATCAGGGCGTAGACGGCCGTCGCCCGGACCACGTCGGCCAGAGGAACCTGGTCCTCGGTCGTGTGCGCGTAGATCTCGTCGCTCGGCGCGTAGCCGACGCACGGGATGTCGTTCTTGCCGCTCCAGTAGATGCCGTTGGTCGAGAAGCCCCAGGCGCCGGTGTTCGCCGGCTTGCCGAAGATCCACTCGTGGGCCTTCACGTTCGCCTGAACGAGGGCGTGCTTCTCGTCGAGCGCCCAGGCGGGGAAGTGCTTGTCGACCTTGAAGACGAAGCCGGTGTAGCTCGGCTCGTCGTACCACATCTCCTGGATCTCGACCTGATCGGCGCTCGGGAGCTTGCCGAGCTCCTCGATCGCGCTCTCCTTCGTCTCACCCGCGGTGAGGCGACGGTCGATCGTGATCTTGCACTCGTCGGGAACGGCGTTGATCGACGGGCTGTGGCACTCGATCCCGCTCACGACGACGGTCCCCTTGCCGAGGAAGTCGTCGCTCTTGATGTGCTCGTTCCAGCCCTCGACCTCGCCGACGAACTTCGCCATTTTCGTGACGGCGTTGTCACCGAGGTGTGGGTGCGCCGCGTGGCAGCTCCGGCCCTTGGTCACGCACGTCAGCTCGACCCGGCCGCGATGGCCGCGGTAGACCTGCATCTTGGTCGGCTCGCCGATGATGACGTAGTCGGGCACCACGCCCTCGACCTCGACCAGGGCGTGCGGCGCGATCCCGTCGCACCACTCCTCCATGTTGCCGAAGTAGTAGCCGGTGAAGCCCTCGAGGATCCCGAGCTCCTTCATGTGCGCCAGGGCGTAGATCATGCCCGGCGTCGAGCCCTTCTCGTCGCACGCGCCGCGCGCGAACAGGATGCCTCGCTCCTCCTTGCCCTCGAACGGGTCCCAGTCCCACGACTTCGGGTCGCCGAGACCGACCGTGTCGATGTGGCTGTCGTAGAGGATCTTGGTCGGGCCGTCGCCGATCCGGCCGAGGATGTTCCCCATCTTGTCGAAGCGGACCTCGTCGAAGCCGAGCGTCCGCATCTCCTCGGCGATCCGCTCGCCGACGTCGCCGATCTGCGAGTCCATGCTCGGGATCCGGCAGATGTCCTTGAGGAACTTGAGGATCTTCTCCTCGTCGCGCTGCACGAGCTTCCAGACCTTCTTCGCGAGCTCGGTCGTCGGCTTCGGCTCTTCGGTGTGCGAGGTGACGCTCGCGGGATCGATCGGCTTGGTGGCGGTCTCTACCATTCCATGTCCTCCATGCGACACGCCCGTCCACGCCCGATGATGGCGCCGTGGAGGGGCCGTCGGGGGCGAGGATCGAGCTGGGAATTCGACGGCCCGGGGGTAGGTCGCTCGCGACGACGGAAGCGCCGCGTGATCGGCGACCCTCGGGTCGGGTGGGTTCCAGCGAAGCCGCGGATTATACCGAGTCGGTCTTTACGTGGAAACCCCGTGTCTCCGACGAGCGCGCCTAATCGAACTGGCCCACGATCCACCACCCCTCGGCGCCCGCCTCGATCCTCAGGACCGACCCCTCGGCCAGCGCGACGTCCCAGGCCTCGGTCTTGCCCTCGTCGCGACGTGCCGACACGATCGGCTCGGGCATCGTCGCCCGTCGGAGCGCCACCGGCCGTCCCTGCTCGATCCCGACCTCGACCGGGCGGGCCGGGCGGACCGAACGGAGGACGAGCGCCGGTCGCGGCCGCGTCGGGGGCGCGACTGACGGCGCGTAAGTCGTGACCCGACCAGCTCCGACGATCCTCCGGAGGCGGGCCGCCAGCCGCGCCGGCGAGTCGCGCCGTCGCTCCCGCGCTCCGCGACGATCGCGGTCGCTCGCGACGATGACCTCACCGGGCGAGGAGCCCGCGGCGTCCCGTCCGAGGGCGAGCCTCGCGAGCTCCGGCCCCCGCGGTCCGAGCCGGGCCTCGAGGACGCCGGGGTCGATCGTCGCCACGTCCCCGAGCCGCCGCAGCCCGAGCGACCGCAAAACGAAGTACTCATCCTCGGACATCGGCGCGACCCCGATCGGCCGGGTCGCGAGGAAGGCCGCCTCGGCGCCCGACGGCACGACCGTCACGGGGATCTCGGGCCCCTCGAGCGGGCTCGGCTCGCCGCCGGAAGCGCCGCCCGCCCGGGCCGCCACGAGCGCCGTGAACCGCGTCGCGGCCGAGGCGGCGCTCGCCTCGAGGCCGAGCGAGCCCACGAGCAGAACGAGCCGCTCGAGGGCGCGACGCTCGCCGTCGATCGGCGTCTCGCCCGGGGAGCCGGCGCGCCGTGCCGCCTCGCCCGCGTCGAAGAGGAGCACGCCCGCGCCGGGACCGCCGGCGACCTCACGGTCCTCGAGCGCGCCGACCTCGACCTCTCCCACCCGCGGCCGCAGCGCGGCGACGAGGTCCTGCTCGCGCGCCCGGACGCGGGCCGGGACGTCCTCGCGCACGAGCACGCCGCGGCAGACGACGCGCGCCTGCGCCGGCGTCATCCCCGTCCGGACGCCGCCGTGGCGCGCGGCGGGCGACGCCGCGACGACCCGTCCGTGCTCGAGGAGCACGAACGCCCGCCCGCGCAGCGACGGCTCGCGAGCCTGCGCTTCGGCGACGCGCAGCTCAGGCAGTACGAGGCAGCCGAGTCGGTCCATCGAGACACACCCTCGCAGGCTCCGGCGTTCGGCCGGAGCGTTCGAGCCAGACGGTCGCCTGCGCCTCCGCGAGCGCCCGCCGACCACCATCGGAGCGTCGCACGATGAGCCGCAGCATTGGCGCGCACCCGGCGCGCCGCGCCCCTCTCACCGCGCTCGACTCGCTCACGACGAGCAGCTCCCCGCCCGAGCGGGCCGCCGCCGCCAGCAACCTCACGACCGCCGTCGCCCCGTGCGCCTCGCCGAGCGGCTCGTCGAGGAGCACGACAGCGCCCGCCTCGAGCAACGCGAGCGCGGTCGCGACGACGCCCTCGGCGCCGGCCGGAGAGACATGGAGCAGTCGCTCGAGGTCGATCCCGGCCCGGACGAACGTCTCCTCGCCGAAGGAGGACGATCGATCGATCACGGCGACGGTCTCGCCCTGATGCGACGCCCTCGCGAGCACCGCGAGGGCGAGGGCCGTCTTGCCGCTCGAAGCCGGGCCGGAGATCTCGACGACGCGACCGCGGGGCAGGCCGCCATCGAGGAGCTCGTCGAGGGCGCCGACGCCGGTCGTCAGCGTGGTGGAGCGCTCGACCGCCCGCTCCGCCGAACGCGTTCGGGCGCGCACCCGCGCGCTCGCGCTTCGCTCCGTGGGTGAAGGAAGAACTCCGGAGAACAGGTCGAGCGTTCCGTCGGAGTGCACCGAGCTCTGGCCGTCCATGGAAGATCCTCTGCCCAAAAACCTAACCTGACATCGAGAGAATAGCCTCGATGGACGGGTTTGTCCAGGCCTAGGTTTGGTTTTATTTTGGTGATTCGTCCTGGTGAAGGCGCCGAGAAGACGGCGAGAGATACCGACCGTCAGGGGCCGGCGACCCGACGCAGAAGCTCATCGAGCCGTCGTCGTTCCTGCTCGATGAACAGCTCGTAGTCGGCGCGGGCGCGCGCGACGCGATCGGGGCGGACCGACGCGTAGCAGCGACGCCGGACGTCGAGGATCGGCTCGACCCAGGGAACCCACGGCTCCTCGAGCTCGAGGCTCGCGGCGCAGAGCTCGTCGTCGCGCGCATCGACGGCCACCGCGCGAAGCGTGTCGCGACGCTCGAGCTCGCGCCGCTCGTCGGCGAACGGACCGCGGGCGAGCTCTCGCCCGACGCCGCCGGCGATCGACGGCTCGAGCGGGTTCGACCCGAGCCGCGCGAGCGCCCGGGCGATGAAATCGTGGCGCACCCACGGGTCGCGCCGCGCCGCCTCGAACGCGGCGGCCGCGCTCGTCGCGATCGCGGGGCCCGCGCCGTCGGTCAGGGCGAGCTCGAGGCGAATCCAGGCGACGTCCGTCGCGAGCCCCGCGTCCGCCAGCGCCTCGAGCTCGGAGGCGAGCTCGCCGCGTTCCTCGGCGCGCCCTCGCGCCGCCGCCCAGGCCCGCCCGAGGCGCATCCCGAGGTCGTGGGCGGGCGGCGCCGGCGACCCGGCCGCGACGGCCGCCCGCATCGCCGCGTCGTCGCCGGCCTCCCACGCGTCGAGCCAGGCTGCCGACGACCCGCCCGCGGCGCTCTCCGCGGCCCGGAGCGTCGGGAACGCGGCGAGCCGCGCCCGCGCGAGCCGCCCCTCGTCCAGCGAGGCGCCGCCGACGAGCACGGGGTCCCGACCGCGACGCACCCGCGGCGCGGCCCTGAGGAGGTCGTCGCGCCGGCGCGCGCGCCGCGCGCTCTCGCCGCGCGCGGCCGCGAGCTCGAGGAGCGGACGGTCGTCCGAGTCGACCCGCGCCACCGGGACGACGCCCGCCATCGCGTCGACGAGCGGCGGCCCCGCGACGTGACGGGCGAGGAGCGACTCGAGATCCCAGACGTCGCCGACCCGGCCGAAGGCCTCCCGGAACGGCGGCGACGCGAGCCGCGGCCGGACCGTCGCGACGTCGATCCCCGCGGCGTCGACCGGCGCGACGAAGAGCAGCTCCTCGGCGCCGAACGCCCAGATGCTCACCGCCTCGAACGACCGACGGAGAGTCGCGGCGACGAACGCCACGCCCCGGCCGTCCATCCCCGCCGCCGGCACGCGGAGCAGGAGCAGCCCGCCGGGCGCGAGACGAGCGCGGGCCGCCGCGATCGCATCGTCGGCGTAGAGGCGCGCCGCCGCGGAGCGCGCGGGATGCCCGGGCCGCACGACGATGAGGTCCCACGTCTCGGTCGAGGAGCGGAGCGCCTCGGCCGGATCGATGCCGGTGACGAGGGTGACCTTCGAGTGCTCGAGGACGCCGCGGTTGCTCGCCGCGCAGCGCTCCGCCCACGCGCGCACTCCGGCGTCGCGCTCGTGAACGAGCACGGTCTCGACGCTCGGCACGGCGGCGAGCCATCCGGCGGTCTGTCCCGACCCGAGGCCGATCACGAGCGCGCGCCTCGGCTCGTCGTGCAGGAGCGTCCCGAGCAGACCCGAGAGCACCGCGGTCGGCGCGTCGGCGGCGGCGTCGCCGTCGAGCCGTCCGTCGCGACGGAGCGAGAGGCCGACGCGCCGGACGATCGCCAGGCTCGCCTCGTCCCCCTCGACCGCGTGCACGATGGACCGGTTGAGGTCGTGGACGACGCGGCGCCGGGCGTTCTCGCCGCGAGCGTTGACCCGGGCGCGCTCGCCGCCGGCGCCGGCCGCCGCGTGGCGCCAGATCGCCGTCGGGCCGGGCGCGAGGATGCCGGCGGCCGCGACCACCGCGACGACGGCGAGCACCGCGAGGCCGGCCCGCGACGGCGGCGCCGAGCGCGCCACGACGACGCCGAGGACGACCAGGGCGACGGCGGCGACGCGGACGACGCCCCCCGCGCCGAGCTCGGCGAGCAGGCCCGCGTCGAGCGCGACCGCGCCGAGCGCCGCCCCGGCGGCGACCGCGGCGACCAGCCGGCCGATCGAGATCGCCCGACCGCGCGCGCCGGCGCCATCGGTCGCCGCGACGAGCTCGACCGCGAACGCGCCGGCGACCGCGGAGGCCGGAGCGACGAGCAGGGCCGCGACGAGGGCGTGCCCGACCGGGGCGAGGCCGAAGCCGGTGCGGGCCATCGCGTGGGCGTGGAAGGCGAGGTCGGCCAGGCCGTCGCCGATCACCAGAGCCGGCCCGAGCGCGGCCGCCGCGCCGACGAGCCAGCCGGCGAGCCTGGCGGCCGCCCGCCGCGGCGCGCCGATCGCGACGGCGGCGGCGAGCGCGCCGACCGCGAGTGACGCCCCGCTCACCGCGACGACGAGGGCGGACGCCGCCGCCCCCGTCCCGAGGAGAGGAGCCGCCAGGCGAAGCCACGCGCCGAGCACCGTCGCCGCGACCAGGCCGACCGCGCCGCCGACGACGAGCACGCCGGCCGCCGGCCCGCCCGCCTCGTCGCGCCCGTCGCCGTCCTCGCCTTCTTCGGGCGCGCGCCGCCGCTCCCGGACGGTGCCGAGGAGCACGCCGATGCCGATCACCCAGGCGATGCTCGCCCCGAGCAGGCCACCCCTCGCCCCGTGCATCGCGACGAGCCCCGTCGCCCCCGGCAGGAGCATGGCCGCCGCCGCGAGCGCGAACGTGCCGCCGAGGATCCCGAGGGGACCCGCGCCGCGGAAGCGATCCACCCCGACGACGCGCGCGGCCACCGGGACGCTCGCGCCGAGCGCCACCGTCGCCGGTCCGATCGCGACCCCGGTCAGGACGACGCGGAGGAGCGTCGCCGCGCCGGAGCCGAGCCCGACCGAGCCGCCCGCCGCGACCCAGATGGCGGCCGACGCGCCGAGGAGGGGTCCGCTCGCCGCCGCGCCGAGCGCGCCGAGGAGCGCCAGGACGCCCAGGACGCGCCAGGGGTCTTCCCGCCGGAGCAGCCGCCCGCCGCCGACCGACCCGACGGCGACGGCCCCGATGGCGACGCCGGCCAGACCGACGGCCGCCGTGCTCGCCGCGACCGACCCGGTCCATCCGAAGGCGTCGCGCGCGAGCCGCGACCAGGTCGCGAGGCAGACGCCCGTCGAAGCGCCGGACACGCCGGCGAGGAGGGCGGCGGTGGCGATCGGAACGGCCGGGAGCGGCGCGTCCGGCGAGGCGACCTCTCCCGCCTCAGGCAAGCGCCTTCTCGACGCGCGCGGCGACCTCGGCGTCGAGGGTGACCGAGACGGCGCCGGCGTTGTCGACGACCTGCTCGACCTTGGTCGCGCCGATGATCACGCTCGCCACGCCGTCGCGGCGCAGGCACCAGGCGAGGGCGAGCTGGGCGGGCGTGACGTCGAGCTCCTTCGCGATCCCGACGAACGCGTCGACCTTCGCGAGGGTCGCCGCGTCCATGTAGCGTCCGATGAACTTGTTCCGCTGCTCGTCGGCCGCGCGCGATCCCGCCGGGCGCTTGCCGCCGGAGTACTTGCCCGTGAGGACGCCCTGCGCGAGCGGGCTGAAGACGATCTGCCCGAGGCCCCAGCGCTCGCTCTCGGGGATGACCTCGGCCTCGATGTCGCGCTCGAGGAGGTTGTAGGGCGGCTGGTTCGACGCCGGCCGGACCGCGTGCGTCGCGTCGGCCACCTCGCACGCCTCGCGGATCTGCCCGGCGGTCCAGCAGCTCACGCCCCAGTAGAGGATCTTGCCCTGACGGACGAGGTCGTCCATGGCGCGGACGACCTCGCGCACCGGGGTGTCGTCGTCGTAGCGATGGCACTGATAGAGGTCGAGGTAGTCGAGCCCGAGGCGGCGGAGGCTCCCCTCGCACGACTCGATGATGTGCTTGCGCGAGAGGCCGCGGTCGTTGGGGTCGTCCGTCATCGGCCAGAAGCACTTGCTCGCGATGACGAGGTCCTGGCGCCGGATTCCGGCGATCGCCTTGCCGAGGGCGAGCTCCGCGTCGCCGCGGGCGTAGATGTCGGCGGTGTCGAAGAAGTTGATCCCGTGGTCGCGGGCGACCGCGACGCACTTCGCCGTCGTCTCGTCGGCGACCGATGACCCGAAGGTCAGCCAGCTCCCGAGGCTGACGGCGCTGACCTTGAGGCCGGTGTCGCCGAGGCGTCGGTAGGTCATGGGGGCGTCGTCGGACACGGTGGCTCTCCCGTCACGCCGCGCAGGGGGTCATGGCGCATCGTCGGTCGGCGGCGAGGACGCATTCTCTCCGTCGTGTCGGGCGAGGGCAAGCGCGGTGGGAGCCTTGTGGGTGTCCGCTATCAGCTGTCAGCTATCAGCTATCAGCTGTCCGCCGTCCAGTGTGCGCTGTCCGCTTTCCGCTCGCCGATTGGGCGAGGAGAGGCGCACTTTGGGACGCCGCCCCAATCATCACGGCCACCAACGTCTGAGCGCGGACGGCTGACAGCTGATAGCGGACAGCCGACTCCTAGTAGAGCTTTCCGCGCCGGCGCGGCTTCGGCTCGGGACTCGGCTCGGGCTCGGCCTCGCCCAGGATCGCGCGGGCCCCCGGGGGGATCTCGATGGTCACCGCGTCCCAGTCACGGTAGAGGCTCGTCGTCTCGCCCGCGATCTCGAGCTCGACCGGCTGCCCTCCCTGCTCCATGTCGAGGGTGAAGCGCGATGTCTGGACGACCTTCAGCCGGCGATGCGTCTCGACGGCGACCCACATCCGCGACACGTACGACGTCACGGTCACCTCGGCGTCGGGCACCGCTCGCCCGATCGCCTCGGCGATCCGCGCCTGGGCGTAGCCGACGGCGCTGTCGCCGACCGTCTCGACGACGTGGTAGCGGACGCCCTCGATCGTCTCCTCCGCGGCGATCCGCCAGCGGGGGCTTCCCTCGCCGGGCCGCGGCAGGGGGCAGGCGAACGGGTCGGCGAGCTGATCGGCGAGCGCCGCGAACGGACCGGTCGGCGCCTGCCAGGCATCGTCCCCGAGCTTGATCGCGAGGCCGGACTCGGTCCGGATCGCGGTGAGCGGTCGGCCGCCCGGACCGCCGGGCGTCGTCATCCGCACGGTCATCCCGCGGTCGAAGACGATGGCGATCGTCGATGTCTGCACCTGCGGCGGCAGGTCCATCTCGCGGCCGCCGACGTTCGCCTTGCGGCGGACGTCCTGGGTCTGCTCGATCTCGAGCGAGCGCGCCGAAGCGACCGCAGCCCGCGAAGCGACCACGATCGCATCGCCGTCCTCGGCCCGAGCGACCGACGCACCAACCGGAACCGAGGCGATCGCCGCGACGACCAGGAACGACCGGGCGTTCATGAGGAGCCTCCAAGCGAGAGCCAAACGAACAACGGAAAGCCGATCGCTGATAGCTGATAGCTGATAGCGGAGAGCGGAAGAGGACTCAGCGGCGCGTCAACCCCGAGAGCGCCCAGGCGAGGCCGAACGCTCCGATCGTGGCGACGACGCCGAGCGCGATCGTGATCGCCTGGTCCGCGGTCTTCGTCTCCGCCCACGCGATTCGCGAGAGGCCGATCAGCATGATCACGAGCACGCCGAGGGCGCCGCCGATCCCGGCCTCGCCCTGGCGCGCGCCGATCTTGCCGGCCATGAGCGCGACCGGCACGAGGGCGGCGACGCCGCAGATGAGCATGATCACCGCGGGCACCGTCGCGCCCGCGAGGATCGCGAGGCTGCCGGCGCTGCTCGCGAGGATCGAGAAGACGCTCTCGAGGAGGCCGGCGAGGCCGGCGACCGCGAAGGTCACGAGGAAGACGCGCGCCGCCCCGCCCGGCGCCTCCGCCTCGAGCGGCTCGACCGGGTCGCCAGCCGCCGTCCCCGCGGCGCGCGTCGAGCCCGACCCGCGCGCCCGGTCACGCCCGCTGCCGGTGCGTCGTCCGCTCCCGTCGACCTTCGAGACGCGATCGCTCTTGCGCGGGTCCATCCCCTGGACGCGCTTCCAGGAGACGCCGGCGACGGGCGGCGGCTCGACCTTCCACGCCTCGCAGAGGAACTTGATGCACCGGAGCTCGTCGCCCTGGAGCACCCCGTCGGCGCTCGCGACGGCCACCGCGTCGCCGAGGAACGCCCGGCGGTACTCATCCTTGATGATGGTGCGGGCGGCCCGCGAGAGCGAGCTCGGCCGGATCGACCCGAGGTCGTCCTCGACCCGGCCCATCCGGCGCGCGATCTCGGTGATCGTCTCGAGCTCGCTCGGGCTCACCTCGCCGTCGGCGTTCGCGATGGTGAACAGCGCGCGGAGGTAGACGCCCTTCTCATCGGTCGGCTCGGACATGGAGGTGGATCATATCACCTGGCCGTTTGCGACCGCTAATCCGCGGGTGCGTCGTCGCGCACGAACGCCATCGCGTGCTGCCAGGGGAGGTCATCGAGCTCGCCGTCGAGGCGGAAGCCGTTCGGGACGAGCTCCTTCAGGATCTGCGCCTTCGACATCTTGTGGAGCTTCTTGATCGGGACCTCGGGATCCTCGGCCCGGAACTCGACGAGGACGAGGCGACCGCGCGGCTCGAGCGCCTCCCGGATCCGCTTCAGGATCCGCTCCGGGTAGGAGAGCTCGTGGTAGACGTCGACCATGAGGATGACGTCGCACGAGCCGGCCTCGAGGTTGGGGTCGGCGACGCCGCCGAGCACGGGCTCGACGTTGTCGACGCCGGCGGCCTTCGCGCGCTCGGCGAGGAGCGTCAGCATCTCCTTCTGGATGTCGACCCCGATCACGCGGCCCTTCGGCCCGACGATCTTCGCGATCCGGAGGGCGTGGTAGCCGTTGCCGCAGCCGAGGTCGCAGACGGTCTGACCCGGCTCGAGGTCGAGCCAGGCGAGCAGCTTGGCCGGGTTCTCCTCGTCCTCGCGCGTCTCGCGGAGGAGCCACTCCGCCCCGGTCCAGTGCATCGTCTGGGCGATGCGCCGTCCCTTGTACTCCTCGCGTGGAGGCGGGAGCGTCTCATCGTCGTCGGCCACGGCGACGCTGACGAGCGCCGCGCCGACGAGCGCCGCCGCCGTGACGGCAGGCCCGAAAGCTGAACGAATTCTCATCAGATGGTCCTCCGTGAGGGCCGTCGGTCGGCCGCCCGACGATGGCGTGGAACGCCTGAGACGGCAAGAGCCTGGCCCGATCGGCCCGACCCGACACCCCGCGGGGGCCCGATGAACGGGGCCATGGGGGAACTCCGGACGGGAAGGCTTGCATCGGGCTCCGGAACGGTGTAAAAGAAGATCACTGCGGGAACCTCCCCCGGTCGCCGAGACCCCCGTTTGTGGTCCACGGCCCGGGAGGCGAGGGTGACGCGTCGCAACGCGCCACCCGAGGCCCGGCTCCGGCCGGGTCGTCCGGTGCGCCCCCCACCTTCGCGCGCCGGCTCCCGCCCGACCCGAGACCGAGCACGCGGTTTCGTCCGGAGCTCCTCCAGGACGAAGCGGTTCGGCGGAGAAGCATACATTGGCTGTTCGTCGTGGACCCAGACGCGGTGGTCGTGGTGATCGCCCCGAAGGCGGCGCTGCCGCCGACTCCAGCCCCAGACGCCCCGCGGGCCTCGTCCCCGTCGAGGACGGTGACGGCGATGCCCCCCGGGATGACGACCGAGACGATGCTCGGCGGGAGCCTCGCCGGAGCGAGCCGCGGAGCGAGCCACGGCGCGAGCCGCGACGCGAGCCTCGCCGGAGCGAGCCTCGCCGCGACGACGCTCCCCGCGACGACGCGCCCCGCGACGACGACTCCCGCGATGACGATTCCCGCGACGACGATCGCAGCCGCCCCGAGCGTGGCGCGGACGACCGCGGCGACGATCGTGGCGATGGCGGCGGCGACGACCGTGGCGGCAGCAGCGGCGGTCGGCGGCGGCGACGCCGTCGTCGTGGCGGCGGCAGTGGCGGCGGTGGCGGTGGTGGCGGCGGAAACGTCGCGATCGACCCGATGATGACCGCGGCCGGCAACGGCAGCGAGGGCCGGAGCGCCGGCGGACGCGGCGGCCGAGGCGGCGGAGGTCGCGGCGGCGGAGGTGGACGCGGTGGCGGCGGCGGTCCGCGCGGCGGCGGTCAGGGCCAGGGTCAGGGTCAGGGTCAGAAGAAGCGCCGGCGCCGCGGACGCGGTGGCGGCGAAGGTCGTGGTGGCGGCGAGGGTCGCGGTGGCGAGGGTCGCAGCGGTGGCGGCGGCGGCCGCCGCGGCGGCGTCAACGCCAAGACGCGGAAGGAACGCGAGGAGCAGGGGAAGATCTTCCGCGAGCTCACCGCGACCGACCCCGTCAAGCGCATCATCCTCGAGGGGAGCCTCAACGACACCTCCCTCCGCGTGGTCGACCTCCTCGCCCCGATCGGCTTCGGGCAGCGCGCCCTCATCGTCGCGCCGCCCCGATCGGGCAAGACGGTGCTCCTCCAGAAGCTCATCCAGGCCGTCGAGACGAACCATCCCGAGGCGACCGCCCTCGTCCTTCTGATCGACGAGCGCCCCGAGGAGGTCACCGAGTTCTCGAGGCTCGTCGAGCACGGCGAGGTCCACGCGAGCTCGCTCGACCAGGGCGCCGACAAGCACATCAAGCTGTGTGAGGACGTCCTGACGCGAGCGCGCCAGCTCGTCCTCGAGGGCAAGGACGTCGTCCTGTTCCTCGACTCGCTCACCCGCTGCGCCCGCGCCTACAACACGGGCGGCCTCAGCTCTGGCCGGACGCTGTCGGGCGGCCTGGACGCGCGCACGATGGAGAAGCCGCGCGAGCTCTTCGGCTCGGCCCGCAACGTCGAGAACGGCGGCAGCCTCACGATCATCGCGACCGTCCTCGTCGACACGGGCTCGAAGATGGACCAGGTGATCTTCGAGGAGTTCAAGGGCACCGGCAACATGGAGCTCGTCCTCGATCGCAAGATCGCCGAGCGCCGGATCTGGCCCGCGATCGAGGCGAAGATGACCGGCACGCGGAAGGAAGAGAAGCTCCGCCCCGAAGGCGAGATGGAGAAGGTGATGGTCCTCCGCCGCGTCCTCGCCGACATGGGGACCATCGAGGCGATGGAGCGCCTGACGGCGAAGATCAAGGAGACGAAGGACAACGCCGAGCTCCTCGCCCTGATCCCCGTCAAGCGTTAGCGCCCCTCTCCGCATGGGCTCGATCGTCGTCGTCTCCCCCCACCCCGACGACCTCGAGATCGGCGTCGGCGGCACCGTCGCCCGCGCCCGCGCCGAGGGTCGCCGCGTCGTCAGCGTGGTCGTCACCGACGGCCGGCGCAGCCCCCGCAGCTTCGAATGCCGCGACGACGAGATGGCCGCGATCCGCCGCACCGAGGCGGTCGCCGCGGCGAAGGCGCTCGACCTCGACGTGCCGCCCCAGCTCCTGGGCCTCCCGGACGTTAAGTCCGAGGCGACCCGCCGCGACGCCCGCGAAGCGCTCGAGGCCCGCTTCCGAGGCGAGCTCGCCGACCACGGCCTCGCCGAGGTGTTCGTCACCCACCCCGAGCTCGACCGCCACGCCACGCACCGGACGGTCGCCGAGGTCACCCTCCAGGCGCTCGTCGCCGCCATCGCCGCGACCGGCGCGGCGGCCCCCGATGTCTGGTTCTACGAGATCTGGTCCCCGTTCCCGAAGGTGGACCGTCTCGTGGACATCGGTCCGTTCGTCGACGTGAAGGACCGCGCGATCGCCGCCCACGCGAGCCAGTGCCGCGACAAGGACTACGCCGACGGCGCGCGCGGCCTCTCCCGGTATCGAGCCGTCTTCGCCGAGAGCCACGAGGTGACGACCGGCTCGACCCACGCGGAGGGGTTCGTCCGCGGCGCGCTCTAGACAGGCTCGGCACCGACCGGAACGGTCCGCGCCATCCGCGTCAACCGCGGTTTCGTTCTCTCGGCGCAAGAACGAGTGGAACCGCGGATTTCGCGGATGACGCGGAATGCGAGTTGCCAGCGCCCGCTTCATTGCCGTTGCGCGGGCCGTTCCTGGAACAGGAGTCTCGGACGAGTACCGCGACGCGACGGCAATGGCTCGGCGACGCCCGAACCAATCCGTGCAATCCGCGAAATCCGCGGTTCGGTCTCTGTCGGCGTTGAATCAGTGGGAACCGCGGATTACGCGGATTACGCGGAATGCGAGTTGCCAGCGTCCGGTTCATTGCCGTTGCGCGGGCTGTTCCAGGAACGACGGAGTCTCCGACGCGGGATCGAGCCTCCTAGCCCGCATTGTTCACGAGCCTCGGCTGCGTCAGCCGCCCTCGAGCGCCCGCAGCCGCTCCTCGATCTCCGCCCGCCGCGCCTCCGGAGCCAGCTCGAGCGCCTTCCGGAGCGCGACGATCGCCGCGCGCGGTCGGCCCTGCTCCTCCTCGATGTGGCCGATCGCGTTCCAGGCCGACCACATCTCCGGCTTGCGCTCCACGGCGAGGCGGAGCTCGCGGAGGCCGCCGACGAGGTCGCCGCTCCTGGCGAGGGCCATCCCGAGCCCGCGCCGCGCCTCGGGGAAGCGGCGCGAGGGAGGGAAGAGGGCCATCCGGAACGCGTCGCGGGCCATCACCCACTCTCCGCGGGCGAGCCGGATCGCGCCCGCGTTGTAGCAGATGCGCGGGTCGTCGGCGTTGCAGGCGGCGACGGCGCTGATCGCGTCGTCGACGGCGCCCTCGAGGTCGCCTCGATCGAGCTTCATCGTGGCCCGCGCGTCGAGCGCCCTGGCGAAGCGGCGGTCGAGGCCGATCGCGCGGTCGAAGTCGGCCAGGGCGCCGTCGCCATCGCCCCGGATCCGGCGGATGCGACCGCGCTCGTAGAAGTCCTCGGGCGTCTCCGGCTCGGTCGCGAGGGCTCGGTCACGGTCGGCGTCGACGTCGGCCTGGGCGTGGCCGAGCTGACCGCGGAGGGTCGCTCGTATCGACCAACGACGGGCGGAGCGCGGGTCGAGCTCGAGCCCTCGGTCGTAGTCGGCGAGCGCGTCCTCCCAGCGCTCGAGGAGCCGATGCGTGTCGCCGCGGGTGAAGTGGGCGGCGGCCGAGTCGGGGTGGAGCTCGATCGCGCGGTCGGCATCGAGGAGGGCGGCGGCGGGATCGCCCTGGCGAAGCCGTGCCGTCGCGCGGTTGATGCGCGCGCCCCGATGGCGCGGGTCGAGCTCGAGGGCCGCGGTGTAGGCCTCGACCGCGCGATCGAGGTCGCCGAGCGCCAGGTGCTGGTTGCCCCGGTTGAAGACCGGGAGGGCCCAGTCCGGGGCCGCTCGAGCGGCCCGGTCGTAGTCGGCGATCGCGGCCTCGCGTTCGCCGCGGAGCGCGTTGAGGACGCCGCGCTGGAGGTGGACGTGGGCGAGGTGGGGGTGGATCGAGAGGGCGGCGTCGAGGTCGGCCAGCGCGGCGTCGAGCTTTCCGGCCGTCATCCGGAGGGTGCCGCGCGTGAAGAAGGCCCACGGGAAGTGGGGGCGGCGGCGGAGCGCCTCGGCGAGGGCGAGCTCGGCGGAAGCGTGGTCGGCGCCGGCGATGATCCCGAGGAGGAGCCAGAGCTCGGCGACGCCGAGCTCGCCCTCGAAGCGCTGCCGTCCCTCGTCGGCGAGGCGAACGGCGAGCGATCCATCGTCGGTGCGATCGACGAACGCGTGGTAGGCGCGCACGAGGTGGAGGTCGAGCGCGGTCTCGGGGGTCTCGGGGACGCCACCCACGACCGAGCGCGCCTCCTCGAGGACGGCCGCGCTCCGTCGTTGTCCCTCCTCCCCGGCGTCGGAGAAGAGCTCGGCCAGGGCGCGCTCGAGGAGCAGCCGGGCGAGGGCGAGGCGGGCGCTCGGCGCCTCGGGCGCCAGGGTGATCGCCCGGCGCAGCGCCGTGATCGCCGCCTCGGGGTCGCCGACGACGTTCCGGCCGATGCCGATGAGGCGGTGGAGCTCGGCGACGTCGTCGTTCGCCGGGTCCGCCGCGGCCTCCTCGAGGGTGTCGAGCACGCGCTCGATCTCGAGGAGCTTGTCCCGGATCGCGGCGTCGGGGATGTGGAACCACGGGCGCGTCTCGTCGATCCGGGCCGAGGCCTCCCGGAGGAGCTCGTCGAGGCGTCGCCGGCGCTCGGCGTCGGCGAGCGCCGCGCGGTCCGCCCGGTCGCGGGCGGCGATCTCGGCGCGGCTCGCCTCGAGGATCCGGACGAGCTCGGGCTCGACGCGCAAGGCGAGGCCGCGCTCGGCGGCCGCGACGGCGTCGTCCCACCGCTGCCCCGCGACGGCCTCGGCGGCCGCCGCCCGGTGCCCCTCGAACGCGCGCGCATCGCGCCAGCGCCCCGACGCGAGCGCTCCGACGAGGACGAGGAGGGCGAGCGCGCCGGCCGCGAGCCCGACGCCGGTCCGGTGACGACCGACCCACTTCCCCAGCCGCTGCCACGCCCGGTAGTCGGCCGCGCCGACCGACCGGCCCTCGATGAAGCGGACGACGTCGGCGCGGAGCGGCGCGACCCCGCCGTAGCGGTCCGAGGGACGGCGGGCCATCGCGCGCACGACGATCGCCTCGAGATCCCACGGGATCGACCGGCCGGGAGCGCGCCGGCTCGGCGGGACGAGGTCCGCCCGGAGGACAGCCGCGAGCACCGCCTCGGTCGACTTGCCGAAGAACGGCGCGCGGCCGGCCAGCATCTCGTAGAGGATCGCGCCGAGGCCGAAGACGTCGGTCCGCTCGTCGAGGGCGTCCGTCTCGCCCCGGGCCGCCTCCGGGCTCATGTAGGCCGGCGTCCCGGCGAGCTCGCCCGCCTGGGTCGCGAGCTCGATCCGCGCCGTCGCGCCGAGCTCGCCGACGTGCTCGCGGAGCGCCCGGGGCACGCTCGGCGAGGGGAGGGCGGGCTCGTCCGAGGGCGGCGCGTCGCGGTCGGTCTGGATGCCGTCGGCGGCGACCGGGGCGGCGGCGTGACGGAGGCGGGCGAGGCCCCAGTCCATCACGAGCACCTCGCCGAACGGCCCCACCATCACGTTCGCCGGCTTCAGGTCGCGATGGACGATCCCGCGGTCGTGGGCGAAGCCGACCGCGTCGCAGATCCGGAGGAAGATCTCGAGGCGACGCGCGAGCGAGGGCGGGTCGGACCTCGCGAGAATCTCGGCGAGGCTCTCGCCGCGGACCCGCGGCATCGTGAAGAAGACCCGACCATCGTCGTCGCGGCCCACCTCGTGGACGGTGACGATGTTCGGATGGTCGAGGCGCGCCGTCAGCCGGGCCTCCCGGATGAAGAGCTCGAGGAGGCGCCGGTCGTCGCCGTTCGCGAGCACCTTGGCGGCGAGGTCGCGCCCGACGTCGTCGTCGCGGACGCGGAGCACCTCGGCCATGCCGCCGCGGCCGATGCGGGAGACGATGCGGTAGCGGCCGAGGTGGGTGGGAGGGGCGGACATGGGATCGGGATGATGATCTCACGCGAGGGCGCGACCACGAAACGGCGTGGCGCGGACGCTCGTTCCAGGACACGGGTCTTTGCACGAACGGGGAACGATCCTCAGATTACACAGATTACACAGATTTAGAGCTGCCGAGGGCGGTCATCCCTCGCCAAAGCGCGGAGGCCGTCGCGGCATCGGCGAGGACTCGGACCCGCCCGCGGCGATCTGTGTAATCTGTGAAATCTGTGGATCGTTCATCGCGACGGCAATCGCGCGCGCGTGCGCCAGGAACGCCGAACCCTCGTCGACCCGGCGCCGCCGACCGGAGCGTTCCGCGCAAATCCGCGCAATCCGCGGTTTCGTTCTCTCCGTGCGAAACGAGCGAACCGCGGATTGCGCGGCTGGCGCGGATTGCGAGTGGCCGAGTCCGGGTTCACGGCCGTCGCGCGAGACTCCGTTTCCAGTCGACCGAGCCGGCCGCTCCGTACGTGGAGCGGGCCACGATCGCGTCGATCGTGGCCCGTCACGTCGTCCGGCGTCTGGACTCTCTGCGCGAGCTAGGTGTTGCGCTTGCTCGAGCGCTCGCCGGCCAGCACCCTCGCCCGGGCGCTGGCGAGCTTGATCTCGCCCGCGTCGCGCTCGAACTCGTCTCGCACGGGGATCTTCCGGAGCTCTTCCTCGGCGGTCTGGGCGTCGCGACGGGCCTCGTCGAGGTCGATCTCGCTCGCGATCACCGCGCCCTCGGCCGCGACCAGCACCTCGTTGCCACCGACGGTGACGAAGCCGCCGAGGACGGCGAAGTGGGTCACCTTGTTGTCGAGGTCGGTGATGCGCGCCTCGCCGAAGCCGAGCCGGCCGACGTAGGGCGCGTGGTCGCTGAGGAACGCGACCTCGCCGTCGGAGCCGGGGAGGACGACCTGACGGACGTCCCCCTTCCAGGCCTCCGCCTCGGGCGTGACGATGCGGCACGTCATGCGATTCGCCATCGACGTCTACCTACTTGCTCTTCTCGAGCATCTTCTTGCCCTTCTCGACCGCCTCGTCGACCGTGCCGACGTAGAGGAAGGCGTCCTCGGGCATGCCGTCGTGGACGCCCTCGACGATCTCCTTGAAGGAGCGGACGGTGTCCTCGACCTTGACGTACTTTCCGGGCATGTTCGTGAACGCCTCGGCGACCGAGAACGGCTGGCTGCAGAACTTCTCGAGCCGGCGCGCCCGGTTGACGACGAGCTTGTCCTCCTCGGACAGCTCCTCGATACCGAGGATCGCGATGATGTCCTTCAGGTCGCGGTAGCGCTGCAGCGTCTGCTGGACCTTCTTCGCGACCTCGTAGTGCTCCTTGCCCACGACGCGCGGATCGAGGATTCGGCTGGTCGAGTTGAGCGGGTCGATCGCGGGGTAGATGCCTCGGCTGGCGATGCCACGGTCGAGGACCGTCGTCGCGTCGAGGTGCGCAAAGGCCGCCGCGGGCGCCGGGTCGGTCAGGTCGTCGGCCGGGACGTAGATGGCCTGGACGGACGTGATCGCGCCCTTCTTCGTGGAGGTGATCCGCTCCTGGAGGGCGCCCATCTCGGTCGCGAGGGTCGGCTGGTAGCCGACGGCGCTCGGCATGCGGCCCAGCAGCGCGGAGACCTCGGAGCCCGCCTGGCTGAAGCGGAAGATGTTGTCGATGAACAGCAGGACGTCGGTGCCGCCCAGGTCGCGGAGGTACTCCGCCATCGTGAGAGCCGTCAGGGCGACGCGGAGACGGGCGCCGGGCGGCTCGTTCATCTGACCGAAGACCATGACGGTGTTCGGGAGGACGCCGGACTCCTCCATCTCGAGCCAGAGGTCGTTGCCCTCACGCGTCCGCTCGCCGACGCCGGCGAAGACCGAGTAGCCGCCGTGGTGCTTGGCGACGTTGTTGATCAGCTCCTGGATGAGGACCGTCTTGCCGACGCCGGCGCCGCCGAAGAGGCCCGTCTTGCCGCCTCGGGTGTAGGGCGTGAGCAGGTCCACTACCTTCAGGCCGGTCTCGAAGACGACCGTCTTGCTGTCGAGCTCGCCGAACTCGGGCGCCGGCTGGTGAATCGGGCGCGCCTCGTCCGTCGTCACGTCCTCGCCGTCGTCGATCGGATTGCCGAGCAGGTTGAAGACGCGGCCGAGGATCTCCTTGCCGACCGGGACCGAGATCGGCGCGCCCGTGTCGATGACGTCGATGCCGCGCCGGAGGCCGTCGGTCGAGGCGAGGGCCACCGCGCGCACGCGGTTGCCGCCGAGGTGCTGCTGCACCTCGGTCGTGAGCTTGACCTTCTTGTCGCCGACCTCGATGTAGCACTCGAGGGCGTTGTAGATCTCGGGAACCTTGCCGGGGAAGTCGGCGTCGATCGTCGCGCCGATGATCTGGACGATCTTGCCGACGTTGCCATCGCCGCCGCCGCCCGAGCCGCTGCTCGCGCTCTTGGCCGCCGGACTCGATTCGGAGGTCTTCGCCTTCGCGATTCGACCCGAGGTCCGCTTCGCTCGTCCGCTCTCGCGCTTCGCCACGTCTACGCTCCTGTCGGGCCCGCGTTGCGGCGCCCTTCGATCTGCTTCGATTCGCCTGCTACTTGAGGGCCTCGGCGCCGCCCATCACCTCGAGGATCTCGGTGGTGATCTGCGCCTGGCGCGCCCGGTTGTACCGCTGGTTCAGGACGCGTCCCATCTCGGATCCGTTGTCGGTCGCCGCCTTCATGGCCGCTCGGCGGGCCAGCTGCTCACTCGCCGCCGCCTCGAGGAAGGCGCGGAACACGTTCGTTCGGTAGCGCAGCGGGATGACCGACTCGAAGATCGCCTCGGCGCTCGGCTCGATGATCAGGTCGGTCGCGACCTTCGCGTCGTCGCCGTCGGCCGCGTCGTCCGGCCGGATCGGCAACACCGTCTCGACGACCGGGGCCTGGTTCGAGGCCGACAGATAGCGCCAGTAGGCCACGTCGAGCCGATCGATCTCGCCCGCGACGAACTTCTGGCTCAGGGTCTCGGCGATCTCGGCCACTTCAGCGAACTTCGGCTGGTCGCCAATGTGATGCCACGACTCGGCCATCGGGATCTTCTGGAACCGGCACGCCGTGTTGCCCTTCTTCCCCGACACGTAGAGGTCGACCGTCCGCCCCTTGGCCCGCTCGGCGTCGGCCTTCCGGAACGCGAGGGCGAGGACGTTGCTGTTGTAGCCGCCGCAGAAGCCGCGGTTCGCGGTGATCACGAGGAGCGCGACGCGCTTCTCGGTCTCGGGAACCTTGAGGAAAGGATGGGCCGGCTCGGCGCCCTCGCCGCTGGCGGCCGCCGCCCCGGCGCCGCTCACGTCACGGGCGATCCGGTCGAGCGTCTCGAAGTAGGGCTGCGCGCCGGTGAGACGGTCCTGGTTCTGCTTCGCCCGCGCCGTGGCCACGAGCTCCATGGTCCGCGTGATCTTGATCGTGTTGCGGACGCTCTTGATGCGCGTCTTGAGCTCTCGTAGCTGTGCCACGGGTAGTTCTCCTGATCCCTACGAGCTCAACCGAGGAACGTCTTGGTGAACTCGGTCGCGGCGGCATCGAGAGCATCCTTGTTCTCGCCCTCGAGCTTGCCGGTCGTCCGAATCGCCTCGAGGATCCCGGCGTGCTTCTCGCGGATGAAGGCGAAGAAGCGCTCCTCGTACTCCTTGATCCGGTTCAGCGGCACCTTGTCGAGGTAGCCGCTCGTGCCGGCGTAGATGATCGCGACCTGATCCTCGACCGCGAGCGGCGAGTACTGGTCCTGCTTGAGGAGCTCGACCATCGCCTTGCCGCGATCGAGCTTCGCCTGGGTCGCCGCGTCGAGCTCGGTGCCGAGCTGCGCGAACGCCTCGAGCTCCCAGTAGGAGGCGAGGTCGAGCTTCAGGCCGCCGGAGATCTTCTTCATGCCGGGGATCTGCGCCTTGCCGCCGACGCGGCTGACGCTGACGCCGACGTCGATCGCGGGGCGGATGCCGGCGAAGAACAGGTTCGGCTGGAGGTAGATCTGGCCGTCGGTGATCGAGATGACGTTCGTCGGGATGTAGGCGCTGACCTCGCCCTCCTGCGTCTCGATGATCGGGAGCGCCGTCAGCGACCCGGCCTTCTTGCCGTCGGCGTGGTTCTTGAGGCGCGCCGATCGCTCCAGCAGTCGGCTGTGGAGGTAGAAGACGTCGCCGGGATACGCCTCGCGGCCAGGCGGGCGCCGGAGGAGGAGGCACAGCTCGCGGTAGGCGTTCGCCTGCTTGGTGAGGTCGTCGTAGACGCAGAGGGTGTCCTCATCCTCGGTATACATGAAGTGCTCGGCCATCGCGCAGCCGGCGTAGGGCGCGATGAACTGGAGCGGCGAGGGGTCGGACGCCGTCGCGGCGACGACGATCGTGTAGTCCATCGCGCCGGCCTCTCGGAGAATCTCGACGACGTTCCGAACCGTCGAGCCCTTCTGGCCGACGGCGACGTAGACGCAGATGCAGTTCTTGCCCTTCTGGTTGATGATCGTGTCGATCGCGATCGCCGTCTTGCCGGTCGACCGGTCGCCGATGATCAGCTCGCGCTGACCGCGACCGATCGGGATCATCGCGTCGATCGGCTTGATGCCGGTCTGGAGCGGCTCGTCGACCGGCTGGCGGCCGGCGATGCCGGGCGCGAGGTACTCGACCGGGCGGGTCGCCAGACCCTCGAGCGGAGGACCGTCGTCGATCGGTCGGCCGAGCGGGTCGACGACGCGCCCGAGGAGCTCGCGCCCCACCGGGACCTCGACGACGCGACCGGTCCGCTTGACCGTGTCGCCCTCTTTCAGCTTGAGGTAGCTGCCGAGGATGACGGCGCCGACGCTGCCCTCCTCGAGGTTGAAGACCATCCCCATGATGCCGCCGGGGAACTCGAGGAGCTCGCCGGCCATGGCCGTCTCGAGGCCGAAGATCCGGGCGATGCCGTCGCCGACCTCCAGGATCTGGCCGACCTCCTCCATCTTGAGGTCCTGGCCGTAGTCCTGGATCTCCTTCTTGAGGACGCTGACGACCTCGCCGGACTTGATCTTGGTGGCCATCTGCCTGCCGCTCGCTTCCTAGCTAGCTCGTTCGAGTGTGCTTCTTGCGGATCGGTTACGAGGAGAATCCAGCCTCCAGCGGGATGCGCACCTTCTGGAGCAACCGCTGGAGGTTCTCGATGTTGCGACGGACGCTCCCGTCCCAGAGACGGTCGCCGAGCCGGACGACGAGGCCGCCGACGATCGCCGGGTCGACGGTCGGATCGACGACGACGGGGCGTCCCTCGATCTTCTCGAGCGACGCCTGGAGCCGCTTCTGCACCGGCGCCGTCAGCTCGATCGCGCTCGTCACGCTCGCGATGCTGCGGCCGTGGTGCTCGTTACAGCGGTCCCGGTACTCCTCCGTGATCGCCGGCAGGCTCTCGAGCCGCCGGTTGTCGACGAGGAGCTTGAGGAAGTTCAGGACGACGGGGTCGGCCTTCGCAAACGCCTTCTCGACGAACGCCCGCTTCGTCTCGACCGGAACGGCCGGCGCGCGGAAGAACCGCGCGACGGTCTCGTCTTCCCCGTGGATCCCCTCCGCCGCGGCGATGAGGTCTCCGGCGAAGTCGTCCGGGTCGCGCCCCGCGTCGACGGCGACGTCGAGCAGGGCGGAGGCATAAGCGGTGGCGACGGGGTCGGTCTTCATCCCCGCGTGACCTCCGTCATCCTGGGCCTATCGGTCGAACGACGCATCAGCTGCTCGCCTCGATCTTGGAGAGCGTCTCCTCGATCAGGCGGGCATGATCCTTCGCGTCGATCGACTTGCCGACGACCCGACCCGCGATCAGCATCGCGAGGTCCGCCGCCTGCTTCTGGACTTCGGAGAGGGCGGCGGTCTTGGCGCTCGTGATCTCTCGATCCGCCGCGGCCACCTGCTCGACCCGCGCCGCTTCGCCGGCCTTCTTGCCGTCTTCGCGGACGCGACTCGCCTCGTCCCGCGCCTCGTCGATGAGCTTCTGCCCATCGCCGCGGGCGTTGGCGAGCTCCTCCTCCCGCTTCTTGCGCGCCGCCTCGGCCTCGGTCCGCTCGCGCTGGGCGCCCTCGATCGCATCCTTGATCGTCGTTTCCCGACGACCGAGCTGCTCGAGGATCGGACCCCACGCGAACTTCCAGAGGATGATCAAGACGAGCACGAACGTGAGCATCGTCCAGACGATCGCCGGGACGGGCGCAAGCTCGTGCTTCGCGCCGCCGTGAGCATCGCTCGCCAGCGGCGCGATCAGAATCGCAAGCTCCAAGAACATCGTCGTTCCCTTCTCTCGGGATTCGCGACCGCGCTTCGATGCCGATGCCCCTCACGTCCCGCGAACCTACCCGCGGGCCCCGAGACCGGCGCTCGGCGCCGTCCTCGCCAGAGGAGCCAGGCCCGCTAGCCGCCAGCGGCCTTCGCGAAGTCGGCCAGGTCCGGGAGCTTGTCGCGCGCCCACAGGACGACGAGGAAGCAGATCGAGCACGCGAACAGCGCGACGCCCTCGATCAGCGCGGCCGTGAGGATCATCGCGCCGCGGATGTCGCCCGAGGCCTCGGGCTGACGCGCGATCGACTCGACCGACGACGCCGCGATGCGGGAGATGCCCAGGCCCGCAGCGAGCGCGGCGATGGCCGCACCGACGCCGGCCAGACCGAGCGCGAGGCCGATGCCCCAGCCGTCGGACGCGAAGCTGACGGCGTTCCCGGCCGCCTCGGCGGGCATGGTAGCTTGGGCAATCAGGCTGAACATGATCGACTCCAGTCTCTGTCGCTCGCGCCGTCAATGGAGTCGCGAGCGCGTTCCGTGGAACTCAGTGCGGGTGCAACGCCCCGCCGAGGAACACGGTGACGAGGAACGTGAATACGTAGGCCTGAACGAGCGCCACGAAGATTTCCAGGAAGTAGATGGCGATCGTCATCGGGATCGCGCCGACGGCCGCGCCCGGACCGAGGTAGTCCATCATGCCGAAGAAGACGAGCATGACGATGTGACCACCGGTCATGTTGGCGCAGAGGCGAACGGCGAGGGCGAACGGCTTGGCGACGTGGCCCGCGATCTCGATCAGGAACAGCAGGGGCCACAGCGCGAGCGGAACGCCGCCCGGGACGATGTTCTTGACGTAGGGGAAGAGCCCCTGGCTCCAGACGCCGGCGGCGTGGTACGAGGTCGCGGCCAGCACCGCGAGGCTCGCCGTGACGTAGATGTTTCCGGTCGCGGTGGCGAAGCCCGGGATCAGGCCGATGAGGTTACAGAAGAGGATGAAGAAGAAGAACGTCCACAGCAGCGGGAGGAACCGGTCGCTGTCCTTGCCGAGCTGCGGGCGGACGACCTCATCGCGAATGAAGAGGAGGAAGACCTCGATGATGTTCCGGAAGGGGCCGCGCGGGATCAGCGTGCCCTCGCCGGCGCTCGCGGCGCCGATCCCGACCGCGATCACGAGCCCGGCGGCGAGCCACATCATCACGACGTGCTTCGTGATGAAGAGCGGCTCGAGCGACGGCCACACCACGTCGACGAGGTGCGACTCGATCGATCCGAGCGGCAGGCTCGGCAGGACCGGCAGGAGCGCGTCGAGGCTCATCTCGAGCCCCTCCCTTGTGCTTTAGGGACCACCGCCTCGGGGACGGCCGTCACCGCGTCAGGTGCTTCGCTCCGGGGTGATTTGGACGCCTCCCCGGAGAGGCGGGCACTGAAAAAAGCGGCTTCGACGAAGAGCAGCGGCAGGGCGATCGTCACGGCCGCGACCAGCACGTCGGTCGGAGAGAGGGCGAGCCCCACCAGTCCGACCAGGACGAAGAACGTGACGAATCGAATCCCCACGCCCATGACGAAGAACCGGAGCGCTTCGGCCGATCCCGTCGTCGCCCAAACGAAGGCCAACCCCGTGAACGCATGGGTCAACCCGATGACGACGCCGCACACGACCGCCGGCGCAACGGCCGGACCTCGCCAGGCGATCTGCCCTCCCACCAAGAGCGCCGCGGCCAGAACGGATACCACCGCGGCGACGATCAATCCAACGGGCGACGAGGTTCGAGTCGATGGCACCGACACGTGAGTCGCCCGTCCGTCTACCCGTCTCCTGTGCTCGACCGGTCCTCGTCATCCTCCCCGCCAGGGGGCTCCGACTCCGACCGTTCCTCTCCGTCGTAGACGGCCCGGTAGAGGCTGTAGAACGCTGCGGATGGACCGACGAGGAACGCGATCATCAGAACGAGCGGACTCGTTCCGAGCTTCTCGTCGACCCACCACCCCCCGGCGGCGAACAGCCCGATCGTCAGCGCGAACTGCAGCCCGACGTGGGAGTAGCGAAGGTAGGCCCGTGAGACATCGCCCGAGGGGCGCAAGGGCTCTCCGCCGCCTTCGTTGCCTCGACTTCGACCGCGGGCGAACGACGCACGTTCGCTGGCTCGGTCCCCGCCGTAGGGCGCGCCATTGAGCACTGCCGGGGGGGACCTGTCAAGGCCGACCGATAGGGCCCGGGGCACGGGCGAGCGACGACCCGCGCCAGTCGGAGAAACCGTCGCCGCGGAAGATTCGGCGCGGGACCTCGCGGTCGCCGGGAGTCGACCGAAGACGTGCGCCCCCATGGGCTCATCGGGGTGCGCCCGGGGGCCTCGATCGACGTGCGTGCCTCGCGGTGCCGGTCCGGCAGTGCTACGATGACGGCGCAAGAATCCATCGCTCCCTCGCCGTTTCGAATCTCCGGAGGTTCGGGATCATGCTCGACCGGATCCGCGGGGTCATCACCCTCGCTACCGCCTTGCTCATCGTCCTCATGGCCGCTTCCTGGGCGCCTCCGGCGCTCGCCGACGAGGGGCGCGAGGGGCGCGTCGTCCTCAAGGATGGCCGGACCGTCGAGGGTCGGGTCATCGACAAGTATCACAAGGTCATCGTGCACATGAAGCTCGGGACGATGGAGTACCCGCGCGGCAAGGTGAAGGAGATCATCTACTCCGAGCCGGCCGCGGGCGGCCCGGCGGGCGCGACGAAGACGATCTGGGTGATCAAGCTCAAGGACGGTCGTGAGATCAAGAGCGACATCTTCGAGGATCTCGGAGCCAAGGTGAAGCTCCGGATTCGCGGCGCCGACACCGAGATGGATCGCAAGCTCATCGCGGGCGCCGAGAAGGTCCAGGTCGAGAGCGACGGCGACGATGGCGGCAGCGGCGGCTGGGACGGCGGCGGCAGCGACGGCGGCAGCGACGGCGGCTCGGACGGCGGCGACGACGACGGCGGCGACTCGCCGCGCTCGCGTCCGAAGACCGAGAGGAAGCCGCGACGCGACAAGACCCCCTCGGCGGTCGCGCCCAACCTGTTCCGGTTCACGGGCGATCGGTTCGTCGACTACGCCGCCGGGTTCGCGATCGAGCGGCCGAGCGACTGGAAGATCCTCCAGCGGTCGGTCGAGCCGGCCGTCCGCCTCGAGCTTCGCAACGACGATCTCGACCTGATCGCCTTCCTGAGCGTCGAGCCGGTCACCGACGAGACGGCGGTCTATCGGAAGATCAACGGCACCACCGTGCACGAGTGGTCCCGCGCCATCGGCGCCTCGATGCGCGACGGCTTCCAGGCCCTCTCGGCGCTGCGCGGCGCGGCGACCGAGTGGCACGGCCTCCCGGCCTACCAGTTCACCTACGTCGGCTCGCCGATCGGCGCGCCGGAGAAGGGGTACGCCTACCGCGAGACGCGTGCGATCCGCGGTCGGTGGGTCTACTCGCTCCTCGCCCGCATGCCGGGCCGGGCGGGGCCGGAGACGCTGGCGGAGCTCTCGAAGATCGCCGAGTCGGTCCAGGTGCTGAATCGACTCGACTACAAGCCGAGCGCTTACATCGACCTCGACGCCGGCTTCGCCGTCTACGCGCCGGCGCCGACCTGGCGGGTCGACCTCGAGCTGTTCGACATGACGCATCCGGTCCGCGTCATCCTCCCGGAGGACCAGGCGAAGAACGCGCGCGTCGACCTCGAGATCGAGCCGGTCGGGACTTGGGGCACCGCATTCCGGCGTCTCGAGGGCCTCTGCGACGCGCTCCGAGAGGATGCGCCCGGCGTCAAGATCGGCGAGATCACCGACGTCTCGGCCGACGGCGTCGAGGTCGTCACCGTGACGTGCGAGGGCGACGTCGAGGGCGAGGGCAAGCAGCTCCTCCGGCACACGGTGGCCAACCTCGGCTCCGATCTCGTCCGGCTCTCGACCCACGCGAGGACCCCGGTCGAGGCGAGTCTCCGCGCGCGGCTCGGCGTGCTCCACGAGAGCTTCCGGGTGATCTCGAACGCGGAGGCCGAGGCCCGCTTCAAGGCCGAGCGCAAGGCGCTCGAGCACTTCCACAACGGCGCCCGCGCCCTCAAGTCGGCGCGCTGGCAAGACTCCTACGACCAGTTCACCGCCGCGACCAAGGAGATGCCGACCTTCGCGCGCGCGTGGCTCCTCCTCGGACGCGCGGCGTTCCACCTCAGCCGCTACAAGGAGGCGCTCGAGCACGTCGACCGGGCGAGGGACCTCGATCCGTCGCTCACGGGTGTCGGCGCGCGGGAGATCTTCGTCAAGGCGGCCGAGGAGGCGCTGAACCGTCAGGAGTACGAGAAGACGGTCGAGCTCCTCGAGGAGGCGCTCGCCCTTCCGCTGCCCGCGCTCGCCGAGGGCCAGGAGGCGGAGACCGGTCGGAAGGACCCCAACCACGAGGTGATCCAGATGATGGTCACCGCCTACCTGAAGTGGGGCAACGACCTCCGGAACGATCGCGAATGGCGCAAGGGAGACGCCCTCTACGAGAGGGCGAAGAAGGCCGTCGACTACGACACCCGGCTCGATCAGGCCCACTTCCACTTCCTGACGTCCTGGGCGGTCGCGGAGCAGGGCGCGCGGCGCTGGGGCTCGGCGAAGCGGATCGTCAAGAAGGCGAAGAAGGAGACCGAGATCGAGGGGAACAAGCGCAAGGCCGACCAGATGCTGAAGTCGATCGAGGTCCAGCAGAAGCGCTACGGTTAGGGAGCCACGCTCCAGGAACGACGGAATCTCCGGTGCGGCATCGACTCGGCGCCGACCGGAACAGTCCGCGCAATCCGCGTAATCCGCGGTTTCGTTCTTTCGGCGGAGAACAAACAACGAGTTGGAACCGCGGATTACGCGGATTACGCGGAGTGCGAGCTG
>JAJDCQ010000044.1 GCA_029260755.1 Planctomycetota bacterium
AATGGAAGCCAGGCGAATTCGGCATTCACTTCCAGCGGATCGGAGCCGGGAGAAGAGACGGAAGGACGAACGGGGAGCCGCCACGTCGGCCCCCCTGAGATTCCCCTTGACGGAGGGGCCTTCCCATGGAAGACACGGAGAGCACGGAGAGGCCCCGCGAACCGCGCCGTCGCGGAGCCATCGTGGCGCGTCCTCTTCCGGGCTCTCCCCGCTCTCTGGATGACGACCTGAGCGCCACCCTCGAGCCGGTCGGCTCGTTCGCGCGGCGACATGGCGCCCGCAGTCGCTTCTCCGTGTCTCCGTGCCTCCGTGGTTTCATCTCTTCGCCGAAGGCGAAGCCGGTGGGTCGGCGTCGCCGACCGCTCATCGGCGGTGCTCTCGCTTCAGGTCGCCGACCGCTCGGGAGCGGATCGCCTTGGCGAATCGCTTCCGCTCGCGCTTCGCGTCGACGCGCGCGCGCTCGTCGACCTTCTGCTCGAGCCAGGCCGCCTCGCGGCGGAGCTTCTCCCAGCTCCCGACCCGGCCGGCCTCGAGGGCGCCGTCCTCCACCGCGGCGCGGACGGCGCAGCCCGGCTCGCCCTCGTGGGCGCAGTCCCGGAAGCGGCAGCCGTCGGCGAGCGCCTCGATCTCGGGGAAGGTCGACGCGATCCCGTCGGCGCCCCAGAGGGCGAGCTCGCGGAGCCCGGGCGTGTCGATCAGGACGCCGCCGCCGGGGACGAGGAAGGCGTTGCGCCGGGTGGTGGTGTGGCGGCCCCGATCATCGTCTTCGCGGACCTCGCGGGTCTCCTGGGCTTCGCGCCCGAGGATCGCGTTGACGAGGGTCGACTTCCCGACGCCGGAGCTGCCGACGAGCACGACGGTGCGGTCGCGGGCGAGTCGCTCGCGGATCGCCCCGACGCCGGCGCCGGTCAGGGCGCTCGCGACGTGGACGTCGACGCCGATCGCGACCGCCTCGAGGCGCCCGGCGAGCGCCTCGGCGTCGCCGTGGAGGTCGGCCTTGTTGAGGATGACCGCCGGCTGGGCGCCGCTCGCCCATGCGGCCGCGAGCCAGCGCTCGGTCCGTCGGAACGAGAGCTCGCGGTTGGCGGCCGTGACGAGCGCGACGACGTCGACGTTCGCGGCGAGCACCTGTCGGGTCGTCTCCCGCCCGGCGCCCTTGCGGCCCAGCGCCGTGCGCCGCTCGTAGACGCCGTGGATCTCGCCGCGCGCCTCTCCCTTCCGGAGGCGGAGATGGACCCAGTCGCCGACGACGGGGCAGGCGCCCGGGTCGGCTCGGAGTCGGCCGGTGAGCTCGGCGTCGCGCTCACCGCGGGTGGTGACGACCCGCCACGAGAGGCGCTCGCGCTCGATCACGCGGGCGGGCTCGGTGTCGGGGAGGCTCGGCTGCGACGCGAAGAACGCGTCGAAGCCCCAGGTGGATGGCCGGTTCAATGCTCGATCCTCTGAGATCTGGGGATGGTCGGTCGAAGAAGGGGGTACGCGGAGGTCCCGCGCACGCTCGCCGTGCCGACGTCCGAAGACTTCAGAGGATCCGAAGAGGCCCGAAGGCTAGGAGAGGTCGGGGAGGCTCGACGCCGCGGGATCGACGACGGTGGAAGGGGTCGCAGTCATCGGTCGGTCCTCCCCGGTGGAGCGCCCGGGATGCCGGGCGCGGTGGGTGTGGCGACGGCCGCAGGCGGGCCGTCGATCCCCTACGATCGGCCTCGGGGCTGGAGCTGTCAAAGAAAATCGGCCGCAGCGCCCGCGGACGGGTCTCGTTCGGGGGGGCAGGCGCCGTTTTCCCGAGCGCGATCGATGCCCTAGATGGGGCGCGCGCCATCCGCGCGGCCCCACCCGCAGGCATCATCTGGAGGCTCTCGACGATGACCCGGACGCCCTCGCTCGCTCTCGTCACGCTCCTCGCCGTCGTCCTGACGGCCGTCGCCTTCGTCGTCGGCTCGGCCGAGCCGGGTCACGCCGAGGACTACCGCGAGCCTCCGGCCGTGGTGAAGCGCATCGTCGACGCGCCGCCCTCGCCGAGCTTCGCCCTCGACCCGACCGGCACGCGAGCGCTCCTGGTCGCGCGGACGAGCCACCCGCCGGTGGCCGATCTCGCGCGGCCGCTCTGGCGCCTCGGCGGCTATCGGCTCGACCCGAGCACCAACGGCCGCCACGGGCCGCGGAGCAGCGTCGGCCTCACGATCCTCGAGATCGCCGAGCGCTGGGAGCGTCCGATCACGCTCCCCGACGACGCCGACATCGGCTCGCCGGTCTGGAACAAGGACGGGACGATGGTCGCGTTCACCCTGACGACCGAGGACGGCATCGCCCTCTGGGTGGCCGACGCCACGACGGCGCGGGCGCGTCGCCTGACCGACCCGAGCCTCAACGCCGCCCTGGGCGCGGCGTTCCGGTGGATGCCCGACGGGCGCCGCCTAATCTGCGCGTTCGTGGACCCCGAGCGCGAGGATGCACCCGAGCCGCCCCGCGAGCCCGAGGGACCGGTGATCCAGGAGTCGACCGGTCGGAAGGCGCCGGTGCGCACCTACCAGGATCTGCTCCGGAACGAGACCGACGCGCGGCGATTCGAGTGGATCGGCACGAGCCAGCCGGCGCTCGTCGATGCGCGCAGCGGGGAGCGCCGCGACCTGCCGCACCTGCCGCCGGCGATCTACCGGCGCCTCGATCCGTCGCCCGACGGGCAGTGGCTCCTCGTCTCGCGCACCACCCGCCCGTTCTCCTACAGCGTGCCTGCGTATCGGTTCCCCGAGGTGATCGCGACCGTCCGCCTCGACGGACAGGAGCGCGTCGAGATCGCCAAGCCCGGCCTCCGCGAGGAGATCCCGATCGGCGGCGTCGAGACCGGCGCGCGCGGCTTCCGCTGGCGGCCCGACCGCGACGCGACGCTCCTCTACCTCGAGGCGCTCGACGGGGGCGACCCGAAGCGCGAGGTCGAGCATCGCGACCGACTCGTCGCCCGCGACGCCCCGTTCCGCGGCACGCCGCGCGAGATCTACCGGACCGAGCATCGCTTCCGGGGGATCGACTTCCTCGCGAGCGGTCGCGGGCAGGTGCTCATCGGCGAGTACGACCGCGATCGCCGCTGGACGCGGACGTGGTTGACCCACATCGATGAGCGGGGCGACGAGCCTCGTCTGGTCTGGGACCGCAGCGTCCAGGATCGCTACGGCGATCCGGGCCGGGCGATGCAGACCCTCGACGCTCGCGGCCGGACGGTGCTCCGCGTCGAGGACGGGGCGCTCCTGCTGACCGGCTCCGGGGCGACGCCCGACGGAGATCGGCCGTTCCTCGATCGTCTCGACCTCGCGACGCTCACCACCGAGCGCGTCTGGGTGTGCGAGGGCGAGCGCTACGAGACGGTCGCCGGGCTGCTCGGCGACGGGACGCTCCTGACGCGGCACGAGACGAGGACGGAGCCGCCGAACTACTGGGCGCGCGACCTCGAGTCGGGCGAGCGCGAGCCGATCACGAGGTTCGTCGACCCCGCGCCCGAGCTCGCCGGCGTCGAGGGCGAGCTCGTCACCTACGAGCGCGACGACGGCGTGCCGCTCTCGGCGACGCTCTACCTCCCGCCCGGGCACCAGGAGGGCGAGCGGCTCCCGCTCGTCGTCTGGGCCTATCCGCTCGAGTACAACGACCGCTCGACGGCCGGTCAGGTGCGCGGGTCGCCGTATCGGTTCACCCGTCCCCGCGGGACGAGCCACCTCTTCCTCCTGACCCAGGGCTACGCGGTGATGGACCGCGCGGCGATGCCGGTGATCGGCGACCCCGAGACGGTCAACGACACCTTCGTGAAGCAGATCGTCGGCAGCGCCCAGGCGGCGATCGACTTCGCCGTCGAGCGCGGCGTGGCCGACCGCGACCGGGTGGCCGTGGGCGGCCACAGCTACGGCGCCTTCATGACGGCGAACCTGCTCGCCCACTGCGATCTGTTCCGGGCGGGGATCGCCCGGAGCGGCGCCTACAACCGGACGCTCACCCCGTTCGGGTTCCAGAGCGAGCGGCGGACGTTCTGGGAGGCGAAGGACACCTACTTCAAGGTGAGCCCCTTCATGCACGCGGACCGGATCGACGAGCCGATGCTGATGATCCACGGCGAGATCGACAACAACTCCGGGACGTTCCCGATGCAGAGCCGGCGGATGTATCACGCGATCAAGGGCAACGGCGGGCACGCGCGCCTGGTCATGCTGCCCCACGAGAGTCACGGCTATCGCGGGCGCGAGAGCGTCCTCCACGTCCTCGCCGAGATGATCGACTGGCTCGACGAGCACGTGAAGAACGCCAAGCCGCGCCCCGCGCCCGAGGCGAAGCCTGCGCCCGAGACGACGCCTGCGCCCGAGCCGAAGAAGCCGGTCCGCCAGGCCTGGTGATGATCGTCGTCGCGTCCTGGAACGTCCTCGCGGCCGCCTACGTCCGCGCGGACTGGTTCCCGTTCTCGAGCGAGGCCGACCTCGATCCCGAGCGCCGCTTCGCCGCCGTGGTCGAGCGAGCGGCCGGCCTCGATGCCGACGTCCTCTGTCTTCAGGAGGTCGAACGCCCCTGCTTCGAGGCGCTCCGCGCGCGCCTCGAGCCGCTCGGCTACTCGGGGCACCTCGGGATGAAGGGGCACGGGAAGCCCGACGGCTGCGCCGCGTTCATCCGGACCGACGGCGCGATCCGCGTCGTCGCCGTCGAGCGAGTGGCGTTCGACGACGGCACCGGTCACCTCGCCCTGATCGCCGAGCTCGAGGTCGCCGGTCGGGCGGTCTCGATCGCCGGAACGCATCTGAAGTGGCACGGAGTCGACACGCCGGCGGAGGAACGCTTCGGCCTCGGTCAGATGCGCACGCTCCTCGACGCCTGGCCGGCGCGCCCCGGGACGGCGCGCGTGCTCTGCGGCGACCTGAACGCGCCGCCCGGCAGCGAGGTGATCGAGCTCGTCGGCGCCGCGGGGTTGCTCGATGCGTTCGCCGATCGGCCGGACGCGATGACGACGAACTCGAATCGCCGACCGAAGCGGATCGACTGGATCTTCCACGACGCCGACCTGCTGGCGACGCCGCGTTCGCTCCCGGCGATCGAGGCGGAGACGCCGTTGCCCGGTCCGGGCGAGCCGTCGGACCACCTGCCGGTCGTGGCGTCCCTCGCGATGCGCGGTCGTCCGGGCGGTGCCTGATCTTTCAGGCATCACTCCGCTCGAGTCGCCGCCCCTGTAACATCACTGACTGTCAGTTCTTGAGGTGTATCTCGAGCTCGCCGCCGACTGGCAAGTGGTTCGCTCCTTCCTCCGCTGCCCGCGATCGTTGCGGGATCTGGAGAGGAATCGCCATGGGCGAGTCGAAGCGCGAACGAAAGCTGTTCATCGAGGGGCTCGAGCATCGTCGGAGCACGACGACCCTCTGGGTCTCCACCCACGCCGTCGGGGAGGAGGGCCGGTCGGAGGCCGACCTCGACACCGGCCGCGGCGGCAAGGCCGGCATCGCGACCGGGTTCTTCCGGGAGGGCGGGCGCGGACCGAGGCGTCCGCGGTTCACCACGATGGCCGTCGGCGAGGAGGGGCGCGGGCGTCCGCGCCCGCCGCGCTTCACGACGCTCGCGGTCGGCGAGGAAGGGCGCGGCGGCGGGCTGCCGCGACCGACCACGCTCGCGGTCGGCGAAGAGGGCCGCGGCCCGAATCCTCCGCCTCCGCCCCCGCCTCCGCCCCCGCCTGGCCCCGGTCCCGGACCGGGCCCGATGCCGACGACGCTCGCCGTTGGAGAGGAGGGCCGCGGCCCGAATCCTCCGCCTCCGCCTCCGCCTCCAGGCCCGGGCCCGGGCCCGATGCCGACGACGCTGGCGATCGGCGAGGAAGGCCGAGGTCCGAACCCGCCTCCGCCGCCGCCGCCGCCGCCTGGCCCGGGCCCGGGCCCGATGCCGACGACGCTGGCGATCGGTGAGGAAGGCCGTAACCCGGGCCCGCCGCCTGGCGGTGGGCCGATCACCACGATGGCCGTCGGTGAGGAGGGTCGCCCGATCCGAGCCGCGAGCTCCGCCGTGGGCGACGGCGAAGGCGCTGCGCGCTCGGCGATCGAGAAGATCCGGCGTTACCTCGGCGGCGACTGACGCCGCCCGGGCGAGCCGCGCCTCGCCCCATCAGACAGAGACGCCCCTACCCAGCCCCTCGTCGGTGTGTGCCGGCGCGGGGCTGGGGTCTTTTTCGACCCCTCGCGCGGCAAGCGGGTCGTCGCGACCCGCTCATCGTGGTCCCGAGGGGGCCCCCTCATTTCATTGTCGCACGCCTCGGGGCCGTCCGGAAGATCGGGTCGGCGTGACGCGCGCGCCGTGGCTCACGGCGGGTAGATCTTGCCGCGGAACAGCTCCGCGTCGCCGTCCTCGTCCCAGATCACGCCGACGAGCGGAAGGCCGGCCGCGTTCCCCTCGGCGTCGAGGATCCAGTAGGCGACCCGCATGCCGTCGCCCCGCGGCGGCGTCGCGTCGTCCGCCGTCGTTCGCAGGAGGGCTTTCCGCACCGCGTCGGGGAGCGCGTCCTCGTACTCGATCGCCCCCAGGATGGAGAAGCGGCTGCGGGTCTCGTCGTCCTCGTTCAGCCACACGTCCGCCGGTCGTCCGACGTGGGCCTCGAAGTCGTCCGGGGCGACGCGGTCGTCGACCGCACGGCGGATGGCGGCGACGAGCTCGCCGTCGGTGATCCGGCGAACGATCAGGAGCCCGGCCGGGATGCTCACGCCGACCACCGCGATGATGAGGAGCACGAGCGCGAGGCGGCCGCGCCGGGCGCGGGGGCGGCCGGCCGCGGGCGGCGCGTCGGTCACCGCGCTTCGTCCCGGTTCGCGTCGGCGACGGCGAGGGTGAGGACGCGCACATCGAGGCCCGCCGCGCGGGCGCGGTCGCGCCACGACGGGCTCGCGTCCCGATCGTCGGCGCCGAGGATCACCGCCGTCGATGCGCCGAGGTCGTGAGCCGCGGCGATGACGAGGGCGCCGATCGGGTCGGGATCGTCGGCATCGTCGGCGGCGTCACCGGTCCTCTCGACATCGACGACGCCGACGAGCTCGAGGTCGGCGCGGGCGAACGCGGTGCGCGCGAGCGGCTCGAGGGCCGTCGGGCCGACGAGCACCGCCCGCGGCCGGGGGACGCCGGTGGGCGTCGCGGCGCCGGTCGGCCTGCTCCACCCGGCCACCGTGTCGCGGAGGAACGGGACGAGCAGCCGGGTCGCGCCGATCGCCGCGACGGTGAAGATCCCGTCGAGGACGAAGACGGCGCGCGAGTAGTTCTCGAGGCGGACGGCGAGGGCGGCGGCCGCGATCGCGATGAAGCTGCCGATGGCGGCGGCCCGGACGATCCGGAAGAGCTCGTCAGTCCCCCCGTCCTCGTCCGTCTCGGTTCGCTGGTAGAGCCCCGCCTGGACGAAGACGACCAGCTTGATGCCGACGAAGAGCGGCAGGCTCCGCACGATGACCGTGGCGTAGTCGGGCACCGCATCGCCGAACCGGGCGACGTTCGCGCCGAGGAAGCAGAGCGAGAGGACCGACGCATCGAGGACGACCCGGATGATCGTCTGGGCGCGCTCGCGGAGCGCGCTCGTGACGACGACGAAGCCGCCGCGGCGGGCCTCCTTCGGGATCGCCAGCCGCCCGCTGATCGTCCTCGGCACATCGGGGTAGACCGACACCTCCGCGAGGAACGCGCCCACCCCGAAGAGGAGGACGCCCGCGCCGACCACGATCACGATCCGCAGGGCGAGGCTGCTGCCCTCGAGGAGGAACGCCGCCGCGCCGCCGGCCGCCGCCAGGGCCGAGAACACGAGGACGGTGCGGCGCTCGTCGAGGCCGAGGACGACGAGGCGGTGGCTCGTGTGGTCGCGCCCGCCCTGGAAGATCGACCGGCCGTGGAGGCGGCGCAGGACCGAGACGAACACCGTGTCGAAGAGCGGCACCGCGAGGGCGAGGGCCGGCGCGCCGAGGGCGACGGTGAACGAGGAGGTCTCCGAGGCGCCGCCGCGGGCGGCCAGGGCGGCGAGGAGGAACCCGAGGGGGAGGCTTCCGCAGTCGCCCATGTAGATCCGCGCCGGCGGGAAGTTCCAGACGAGGTAGCCGACGCAGGCGCCGGCGACCGCGCCCGCCGCGATCGCGGTCGGCGCGTTGCCGCCGCTCGCGGCCAGCGCCGCGACGAACGTCGCGGTCACTGCGGTCACCGAGCCGGCGAGGCCGTCCATGTTGTCGAGGAGGTTGACCGCGTTCGTCACCACGACGAGCCAGACGACGGTGAGCGGCGCGCGGAGGAGCGGGTCGTCGAGCGGCAGGCCGACGCCGGGGAGGCGGGCGCGCTCGTCGATCGGGAGGACGCTCACGCCGAGCTGCTCGGCGCGCTGTCCGAGGGCGACCTCCCAGACGTAGACCAGAACGCCCGCGATGAGGATCTGCGCGATCAGCTTCACGTGGGCGCGGAGATCGCGGGCGTCATCGACGAGGCCGAGGACGGCGAAGGCGACCGCGCCGAGGGCGAGCGAGATCGTGCCGAGGTCGGGGGCGCCCTGGCCCGAGGTGGCGACGAGCAGCCCGAGGAGCCACGCGGCGACGATCGCGACCCCGCCCGCGAGCGGCTTCGCGTCGTGGGCGAACCGCTCGCCCCGGGGGCGACTGACGAAGTCGAGGCGGATCGCGACGGCGCGGACCAGCCCGGTCAGGACGACGGCGCTCACCGCGGCGGCGAGGGCGGCGAGGACGGGGCGCTCGGCGATCACGAGGCGAGCCTCGGGAAGCGTCGGGCGAGGAGCTCGTCGTAGAGCGCCTCGACGTCGCGGACGAGGCGGGCGGCCGCGAACCGGTCGCGCGCCCCCTCGCGGGCGGCGGCGCCGGCGACGCGCCTCCGCTCGGGGTCGGCCAGCAGCGCCCCGAGGGCGCGGGCGAGCCCCGCCCGGTCGCGGTGGTCGGCGACGAGGGCGCCCTCGGCGCAGGGACGGACGCCGTCGGCGGTCGGTCCGGTCGCCCGGAAGAGGTCGGGGACGCCGCCGACGGCCGTCGCGACGACGGGCGTGGCGGCCGCGAACGCCTCGATGATCGCGAGCGGGGTGCCCTCGTTCTTGCTCGAGATCGCGAGGACGTCGACGCCGGCGTAGAGCCGGTCGAGGTCGTGCCGGAAGCCGAGGAGGACGACCCGGTCGGCCACCCCGAGGGCGGCGGCGAGCTCCTCGAGGCGCGCGCGCTCGCTCCCGTCGCCCGCGATCACGAGCACCGGAGCCGGGCCGCCGCCGGGCGCGGGGATCGCCGCGAACGCCTCGATGAGCCTGTCGAACGCCTTGATCGGGACGAGGCGGCCGACCGCGCCCACGATCGGGGTCGCGTCGGGCAGGCCGAGCTCGCCGCGCAGCTCGCCGCGCCGCGACTCGGCCTGGAGGAGGTGATCGAGGTCGAGCCCGAGCTGCACGATCGTCGGCGCGTGTCGCCGCGGCAGGGTGAGCGCCTCGGCGATCTCGTCACGGAGGATCGGGCTCAGGGTGACGAGCCGGTCCGTCAGTCGGCCGAGGAGGCGCTCGACGGCGATCGTGACGGCCGTCCCGACCCGGCCGAAGTAGCCGCGGAAGACGTGGCCGTGGAACGTGTGGACCAGAGCGGGCGCCGGCGGGCCGCCCGGCGTCCGCGAGGCGATCGCCGCGGCGACGCGGCCGAGCGCGCCCGCCTTGGCGGTGTGGGTGTGGACCAGATGCGGGCGAAAGCGTCGGCAGAGCGCGACGAGGGCGCGCAGGGCGCGGAGGTCGTCGGTCGGCTTCACGGCGCGGCCGAGCCCGCGGATGCGCGCGACCTCCACGCCGTCGGCGAGCCGGCGCCCCTCGTCGGTCTCGGTGAACTCCTCCTCGCCCTGGCCCGGGTCGACGTGGCCGGTCGCGAGGAGCGAGGTGAAGCGGGCGGGGTCGAGGCGACCGTTGAGGATGAGGACGTGTCGGGCGGGGCCGCCCGTGTTCAGGCGGGCGATGACGCGGAGGACACGCCAGGCCCTCCGGGGGTCGCTCATTCGCCGTTTTCGTCCTTGCGGATGTCGGGCGGGACGGCGATCCGGTCGGTCGTCCGGCGCTGGTCCCCCCTCCGCTCGAGCCGCTCGCGGAGCAGGTCGATGTAGCGGCGCACCTCGATTCGATCGGCGCTCACGCCCGCCGCCGCGAGCGCCTCCTGGACCTCGAGGCGGGCCGCCGCCTCGGCCTCGGCGCCCGCGTCCTCGGCGATCACCCGCTCGCACTCGAGGAACGCCCCGAGCCCGTCGAGCTCGTTGATCTCGACCGTCACGTCGCCGCGCTGGTAGACGCGCGCCCGCTTCGTCTTGCGGATCAGCGGGACGAGGCCGAGGTAGCCGAGGATCGCCTCGGTCGCCGCGCCGTCGACGACGGCCGTCTCGATCTCGCGGTTGACCTCGGTGCCGTCCTTCGTCATCCGGACCTTCGCCGTCAGCTCCACCCGCTCCTCACCGCCGTCGCGCGCGGAGCGCCGGATCCGCACCATCCGGTCCCGGTCGAGGTCGACGTCGTCGAGCTTCACGTCCGACGCCGCGAAGTAGGCGTCCTCCTTGCGGACCGCCTTCACGAACGCGAACCCGGAGTCCGGAGCGTCGAGGCGCTCCTGGACCGACTTCGGATCATCCAGCCAGGCTTTGACTTCGATCTCGAGGGCCATGGGGCTCCTTTGCCCGGGGATTATACGGGGGTGGCGCGGGGAGGTTCAATTCACGGCGAGGCGAGGTGATCTCACGCAAAGGCGCAAAGGCGCGAAGGGTCGTTGCCTCGAGCCGTGATCTGGATCCGGCGGAGCTCCTTGGCGCCTTTGCGCCTTTGCGTGAGATTCCATCGATCGGCGAAGCCGATCATCGGACGCTCGCTAGAACTCGTCCTTGCCGAGCTCCTTCTCGTACTCGTCCGCGACCAGCGCCACCAGGCTGACGTGGGCCTCGAAGTCCTCGATCGTCAAGGTGTCCACGATCTGGTTGCTCTTCACGATCAGCACCTCGCCGTCGCCGAAGTCGGCGAGGCCGAAGCCGCCGAGCGGCAGGATCGAGTTGCGGCGGAGGAGGTCCTCGGCCGTCTTCCGGCCGAGGCCGCCGAGGAACCCCTTGCGGACCTCCATGCACGGGCTGGCGAACGAGATGATGTCGAGCCCGTCGGGCGTCTCGCCCGAGTGCGAGATGTAGACGATCTGCTTTCGGTTGCCAGGCATGTTGAAGCCGCAGACGAGCGTCTTCGTCCCGAGCTCCTTCGGCTGCTCGAGGCTGAAGCCCGCGATCTGCGCGATCTTCTTGACCTTGTCGAGCACCTTGTGGACGTGCGACTTCCGCGTCTTCTTCTTCTTCCGGACCTTCTTGACCCGTCTCGAGTCGTCGTCGCTCATCGTCTCTCCGTCAGGCGTCGTCGTAGTCGCTGTAACCATCGCTGTCGTCGTCGACCTCGTCGGGGAGGAGCCCGTCGACGAAGCCCTTGCTCACGCCGCACACCTTCGCGAGCGCGTGCAGGGCCTTGATCTCCTTCGGGTCGATCACCCCGTCCGCGATCGCCACGCCGGCGAGCCCGCTGAAGATCGCGTGGAGCTCGAGCGCGGTGAGCGGCTTGCGGCGCGCGTCCCGGGCGGCCTGGAACCGCTCGCGGTAGGTCGTCTTCGATGGCTTCACCTCGGCCATCGTCCGGTCGACCTTGTCGCGCCCGACCAGCGCCCGGACGGCGCGGAGCTCGCTCGGGTCGATCCGTCCGTCCGCCGCGGCCACGTAGAGCCCGCCCCACAGGAAGAAGTCGGCGAGGAGCGGATCGCCGCCCGCGGACTCGTCGCCGTCGGTCGAGTCCCGCGAGAGCGGGTCCATGAGGGCGAGGTCGCGGTCGATCGCGCGGTCGGCCTGCTCGAGCGGCGTGCCGCCGGGCGCGTCGGTGAGCATCTCCTTCGCGCGATCGGTCTTCCAGAAGGCGATCAACGCCCGCATCCGCAGCGGCGGAAAGGGGTGGGTCGCCTTCCAGTAGTCGCCGGCCGCGTCGCTCCGCACCTCCTGGGCGAGGTCGTCCCACTGCTTCGCGAACTCGTCGGGGTCGACCTGGAAGCCGGGCACGTTCAGGCCGGAGATCGTCTTGAAGAGCGCCTGGGCGGCGACCTCGAGCCCGCCGCAGCAGATCAGGCCGGCGCGGTCGGCCGAGATCTCGCCCTGCCGCTTCCAGGCGAGGAGCTGCCGCGCCTGCCGCGGCTCGACGCTCGTGCCGCCGGCGCCCTCGATGAGGAAGCCGGCCGGCAGGTCGAGGTGGCCGAAGAGGGCGTGGCCGAGCTCGTGCCCGATGACGAAGTCGAGCTCCTTGTGCTCGAGACGCTCGATCGCGCCGCTGCTCAGGACGACGATCTTGCGGTCGCGGGCGGGGACGACGGCCGCGTTGATCTCGGCGCCGACGTGGACGTAGGCCTCGAGCGGCTCCTCGATCTGGGCTCGCTCGGCGACGTCGCGGAACGCCTTGGCGAGGTCGGGGACGACGCCGGTGTCGATCCGGACCGCGTCCGAGAGGAGCCGCTGCCGGGCGAGGTGGGCGCCGCCGAGGCGTCGCGCCTCGTCGATCGCGGGGGCGAGGTCTCGGTCGTCGTGGATGGAATCGAAGGTGCGCCGCTCGCTCGAGAAGCGCGCCCGGTGCAGGCAGGAGTCGCTCGCGTCACCCTCGCCCGCGACGTCGCCGTCGCGGGCGCGCGTCGGCGCGGTGCCTCGTTCGGTCGCCATCGGACCTCCGCCCGCGCGCGCGGGGGGGGAGCGGTCCGCGCGAGCGTACCCACCCGTTTTACCCGTGAGGCTCGCTTCGGTCGACCTCGCTCGCCGATGCGACCGATGCGCGGCCCGACCGACGCGTCGTCGCGCCTCGTCGGGCGACTGTGCGCCAGGCGCACATCCTCACGATGTGGGACCTCCACGACACAGCGGTCCCCCTGGGGCGTTCCCCGACGCCGTTCGGTCACTCGACGCAAGAGCCTTCGTCGATAACGTTTGCGGCTGCGCGAGGCGCCTCGCCCCGCGCTCGTCGGATTGGACCCGCCGTTGCGTCTCGGGAGGAGACCGACGGGTTCCCCGTCGAGCACCCGAAACCCACCGAACGGACAGCTCTGGAGAGGGGGTCGCACCTTCCCAGGGTCGGACGATCGCTCGCGCGGGGGGAGATGCGCGCGCTGGCGGTCGGTCCATGGCTTCACGCGCGGTCTGCGCCCCGATCGATCGGGGGTCCAGGCGCTTCGTGAAGCTTGGAGAACGAGATGCAGCCGAAGGAGTGGTACCTCAAGGCCGGCAGCAAGCAGGTAGGTCCGATGACCGCTGACCGCGTGCGCCAGCGGATGGCCGCGGGCAAGATTCCGGCGAAGACCCGAGCGTGGCGCGAGGGGATGGACGAGTGGGGCTTCGTCCGCGACATTCCCGAGCTCGCGAGCGACGACGACGGCGAGCCCGATCGCGGCGGCGCCGAGGTCTGTGAGAAGTCGACCGGCCGGCGGCGCGACAGCCATCGGATCGTCCCGAAGAAGAGGGGCGGCGCGCCCATTCTGACGCCCGAGAAGAGGGCGACCCACGACGACAAGGCGCCGACGAAGAGCGGCGCGAAGACCAAGACCAAGACCACGGCCTCGACGAAGAAGGGCGGCGCCATCGCCCCGAAGGCGGCCGTGAAGGCCGCTCCGAGGTCCGGGGGCGGCGGGATCCGGGGCGCGCTCTTCCCCGAGAAGCTCCCCCTCACCTTCGAGCAGCCGTATCGCCTCGAGCGAAGCGACGTCACCGGCGCCTTCGGGCTCGCCCTGAGCGGCCCGCGGGTGAAGCTGCTCACCGTCTCGATGTTCGTCGCGACGCTGATCGCCCTCGCGCCGCTCGCCGCCGCGATCCTGCACCCGCTCCTCGGGCTGCTCGTGGCCCTGCCGGCGGCGCCGGCCGCCTACGTGTTCCTGCAGATCGCGATGGGCGCGCTCAGCTACCAGACGCGTCGCCAGATCGAGTCCGGCGAGACGCCATCGGTGAGCGAAGCGCTCGGCTGGGCGAAGAGCCGCGCCATCGCGCTGACGGTCACGCCGGTGGTCGTCTGCTTCCTCGCGGGCGTGCCGATCGTCGCGCTGGCGGTCCTCCTCGCGACCGACCTCATCCCGGTCGTCGGCCCGATCTTCAACGGGCTGATCTTCGGGGTACACCTCGTCCTGAGCGCGGCGGCCCTCTTCCTCGCCGTCGCGTCCTGTCTGATCTGGGCGTTCGGTCCGATCATCGTCGCGTTCGAGGGCACCGGCATCGGGGGGACGATCCAGGTCCTCTTCGACCTCGTCCGCCGGTCGGCCGTGAGGCTCGTCCTCTGGGCGCTCTGGCCGACCTTCGTCTACGTCCTCTTCGCGCTCATCGTCGTGTCGGTCGCCGCCGTCGTGATCGGCGTGCCTCTGATGGGTCACGTGACCCTCGGCGGTGGCAGCTCGATGATCGCCGGCGGGCTCGGCTCGGGCGGCCCCGGCAGCTTCGACGAGTCAGCGCTCAGCGGCTTCGAGGACGCCGCCCTGGGCGGCTTCGACGACTCCTCCGAGGACCTCGGCGGCGCCGACTCGAACGTCATGCCTGAAATCGACTTCGGATCTGACTTCGCGCTGCCCGCCTCCGGTTCGGGAATGGGTTGGGGCGTCGTGGCCGCGGCCGTTCCGACCGTTTTGTGGTGCACCCTGGCGGTCGCGATCGTGTTCGCTATCCTGGCGTCCGCCCAGAATGCCATTCTGTGCCTTCTCTATCTCGGGGGCCGGAAGGGCAACGACGACCTGGTCTCTCGCGAAACGTGGCTCGCCGCCCGCGCGAACGAGGCCGAGGCCGGGTGAGCGGCCCGGTCGTCCCGGGCCTCCGCGTCGCACCGGAGGCCCGGGTCGCGCCGGAACGTCGATTCGAAGAAGACGTCGAGAGAGAACGACCGAGACACCGAGATCAAGAGGAGCATGACCATGGCGACCTCGTCCCGCCTCGAGAGCCCCAAGTCCAAGATGCCGCCGCCCGATGACTTCTCCGATGACGTCGAGGAGCAGCTCGAGAGCGACGTCGAGCTCGAGAGCGAGATGGACCTCGACGAGGATGTCGAGGCCGCGTTCGTCTCCGATGAGGAGGAGGACGCCGAGGCGGAGCTCGCGAGCGAGTCCGCGCCCGAGTCCGAGCTCGAGAGCGATCTCGCCGACGAGGACGACGAGCCGGCCGTGATGAAGCGGACGAAGGCCCTGCCTCCGATCCAGGAGACGCTCGAGGCGGAGTCGTCGGTCGAGGGCGACCTCGAGGTCGAGGAGGTCTGCGAGGACGATGAGATGCCCGAATCGTCGGTCGCCGTCGTCGCCCAGGTCGTCCCCGAGAGCGAGCGTCCGACCCGCGAGCTGCCGGCCGTGAGCGCCCCCGCCGCGGCCACGTCCGCGCGCGTCGCGGCGGCCGTGCGCGAGCAGAGCGCCGCCGAGCGCGAGCGTCTCGAGGCCGAGTTCGCCCGGAAGGTCACCGCGCTCCAGGACGAGCGGCGCGAGCTCGACGCGCAGGCCGAGACGCTCCGTCGCGAGCGGGCCGAGCTCGACGCGTCGATCGCCACCCGCGTCGACGAGCAGCTCCGCGCCGCCCGCGAGGAGGTCGACCGCGACCGCGCGGCCCTGTCGGACCGCGTCGATCGCCTCGACGTCTCCCTCGCGCAGAAGATCACCGAGGAGCTCGTCCCGCTCCGCGCCGAGCTCACCACCGAGCGCGAGGCGCTCGCCGCCGCGCGGGGCGAGCTGGCGAACGAGCGCGAGGCGATCGCCCGGTCGCGCGAGAGCGTCATCAAGGAGCAGCGCGCCTTCGCGCAGCGCCTCGCCGAGGCCGTCGACGGCGCCGTCCGCCCCGCCCGCGTCGAGATCGACCGCGAGCGGCAGTGCTTCGACGAGGACCGCGTGATGCTCCAGCAGGACCGGGCCGGCCTCGAGGCCGACCGGCAGGAGCTCGAGCGCGAGAGGACCGGCATCGAGGCCGAGATCCAGCGCCGCGTTCTGGCCGAGACGCGCGTCGTCGCCGAGCAGCGCGCCGAGCTCGACGCGAAGAGCGCGGAGCTCGAGATCGCGAGGGCGAAGATCGACGCCTCGGTCGCGGCGCGGGTCGAGCAGGCCCTCATCGACGCGCGGGCGCAGCTCGACGCCGAGCGCGAGCAGCTCGGCGAGACGAGCCAGCGCCTCGAGGCCGAGGGCGCCGAGATCGACAAGCGGAACGAGGAGGTCGTCGGCGCCGAGAAGCGGATCGACGAGCTCGTCGCCGTCCGGATCGAGGAGAGGATCGAGAAGGCGTTCGCGACCGAGCGGGCGCGCCTCAAGAAGAAGGCGGCCAGCCTCGAGGATCAGAAGAACCGCCTCCGGACCGAGATCGGCAAGCTCGACGAGGCGAAGGCCGCGATCGGGAAGCAGGTCGACGAGGTCAAGGCGCTCAAGACCCAGCTCAAGGCGAACCTCAAGAAGGTCGCGGCGAAGAAGGAGAAGCTCGCCCTCCGCGCCAAGGAGCTCGGGGATGCCGGCGGCGAGAAGAAGCGGGAGAAGACGCGCACCCCGACCGGGCCGGTCCGCCGGCGTCGCCGCATCCGTCGCTAGAGTCGCGCGAAGCGCTACTCGCCGATCCGACCCGTCGCCGGGTCGAGCTCGATCGCGGCTCCCTCGGGGGCCGCGATCAGCGTGTACGGGCCGCGAGCGAGGAGCGCGTCCGCGTCGCCGATGATCGGGGACGCCGCCTCGGCGCCGACGCCGAGGCGCACCGTCCGGGAGGCGTCGGCGGGGAGCTCGATCGAGCCCGTCTGCTCGAAGCCCTCGCGGACGGCGACGGCCGTCGCCCGGTAGGTTCCCGGCGGCAACACGGCGACGCCGCGCTCGAACGGCGCGACGACGACGAGGGTCGTCGTCCGTCCGCCGTGGAGTACCACGACGAGCGGCTCGCTCGCCGCGTTCACGAGGGTGACCGCGGCGAGGCCGTCGAGCGCCGCCGGCTCGGGCTCGCCGGCGGCCTCGAGCGAGGCGCCCCCGGCGGCGAGCTCCTCGGCGAGCGCGACGACCTCGGGCGCCACCTCGGGCGGCTTCCGTGAGCCGTCCCCGGCGACCACCGCGACGAGGCTCGCGCAGAGCAGCGCCCGGCGCTGGTCACGCGTCGCCGCGATCGCGAGGAGGTCCGATCGGAGCGTGGCGTCGAGCGCGTCGGCGCCGGCGTCGCGGTCGCGCAGAACGCGGAACGCGAGCAGGGCGAGCCAGGTCTCCTCGGCGGCCGGGTCGAGCCGGACCAGGTCGGCGGCGCGAGCGGCGGCCTCGGCGGCGCGCGCGCGATGCGTGCTCGCCGCGTCGCTCCCGCGCTCCACCGCCCAGAGGAGCGTCATCCCGCGCGCCGTCTCGCCGCGGGCGAGGAGCTGCTCGGCCCAGTCGACCGAGAGCTCGAGGGCGACGTGGCGGGCGACGGCGCGACGCGAGCCCGCCGGCGGCGAGATCCGGCCGTCGCTGGCGGCGGCGGCGAGCGCCTCGAGGCGCTCGGCCGGGCCGGCGGCGTTCGGGGCGCTCGCCTCGAGACGCGCCCGGTCGTCCTCGGAGAGGCTCGCCCAGGGGTCGCCTCCCTGGACCTCGATCCCGGCGATCCAGGCGGCGGCGGCGCGCGGGCCGATCGCGGCGCGGAGGGCGGCGTCGGCGTCCTCGAAGCGTCGTTCGCCGGCGAGGCGCCGTCCCTCCTCGAGGGCGACGTCGACGAGGAGCGCGGTCGCCTCGGCTCGGCGGACCGGGTCCTTCGCCCCGGCGACGTGCTCGAGGAACGCGCCGGCCTCCCGCCAGGAGACGGTGCGCAGGCGTCCGGCCACGGCGGCGCGGCCGACGTCGAGCTGGCAGGCCTCGATCCGGTCGACGAGGCGCGCGGTGACCGCCGGCTCGGGCGGGTCTCCGCCCGCCTCGGTGGCGAGCGCGCGCGCCTCCCGGACCGCATAGAGGAAGCCGAGCGCGCTCGCGGTCAGGCCGTTGGCGATCAGGTCGTCGGCCATCTGGTCGATGAGCGTCTCGGTGAGCTCGCGCCGGAGGATCTCGTTGAGCACCGGGCTGGGGGCGTCGGGCGCGGTGTGCACCGCGGCCGCCTCGACGAGGTAGGCCATCGCGACCTCGGCGTCGGGCGTCTCGAGGGTTCGCTCCGCCCGCCACCGGGCGAGGAGGTGCTCCCGGTAGCGCTCGAGATACTGGTAGCCCGCGCTCGGCGGCTCGTCGGCGAGGATCTCCGCGAAGAGCCGCTCGCTCTCGTCGAGCTCGCCGGCGAGGACCGCCTCGGTCGCCCAGCGGAGGCGAAGCTCGCGCCACTCCCGCCGGATCCAGTCGGTCTCTGGGGCGTCGGGGAACGCGGCGATGAGCGCGCGGACGACCTCGTCGGCCGCCGCGAAGTGCCCCTCGCTCGCCAGGCGTCCGATGAGATGGCGAGCGAAGGCCGGCAGGCTCGCGCCGTCGCCGGCCCCGGCGGGATCGCCGAGCAGCTCGGCGCAGCGGGCGGCGGCGGCGGCCGGGTCGGTCGCCGCGAGCTGGTCCACGTCGCCGAGCGGGCCGGCGAACGCGCTCGGCGGCGGGGGCGGAGGCGTCGTCGGCCCTCCACCGCGTCGGAGGCCGATCGCGGCGATGAGGCCGATCCCGGCCAGGACCACGACGGCGAGGGCGGCGGTGGTGCTTCGGCTCATGGTCGCCCCGAGCGTACCAGCGCGCTCGGAGGGGTGCCAGCGGCCGCGTGCGTCGCCGCGGTCGTCCGCGAGCGTCGCCGGATGGAGCCAATCGGAGCCACCTCCGGTGCGACAGGGTCGCTCACCGATGGACGCCGTCCTCCGACGACGCCGGGCGGTCTCCTCCGTTGCGGGATCGTTCCATCGCCTGGAAAACCTCGCCGCCGTCTCGGCTTCACGGGCTCGGCCGAGAAGCGCGGCGCGTCGGTCCGATGGGTTCGGCGCTTGCTAATTACGTACAGCCGGCTCGAAACGAGCTACCCAACCACTCAGGGAGAGGTCTAGATGAGATCCACTGATGTCACCCGCCGAGGCGCCGCGCTCATGGTCGCCGTGGCGATGCTCGCGCTGCTCTCGGTGCTCGCGCTCGCGTTCTACCGATTCACGACCCTCGAGCGGCAGGCGGCGAGCCATCTCGTCGAGCAGGCTCGGGCCGAGGGAATCGCCGAGGGGGGCGTGCACTTCGCGATCGCCCACCTCCAGGAGCAGGCCCTGACGCGCCCGTTCGACCGGGCCGACGAGCCGTGGGCGGTCCAGCCGGGCGTCCCGCTCCTCGATCTGCCGCGGCTCTCGTGGGAGCGGAACTTCACCGGTCCGCTCGCGGGGCTGGCGGCGGCTCAGGGGCTCCGGTGCACCGGCGTGACCGGCGGGCAGTTCGTCGACGAGGGTGACCACTTCCTCCTCAAGGTCGTCGACACCGCCGCGCAGCTCAACCTGAACGGCCAGCAGGCGAGCCTCCCCGAGATGCTCGAGGTGCTCGGCGCCGAGATCGACGCCGACGGCCTCGGCGCGAACCCGGTTCCGGCCGGCACCGGCGGCGCGATCGTCGCGTTCCGCGACGGCCTGCCCGGCGCGCGGTTCGAGCACAAGACCCAGATCCGCGAGGCGTTCCGGTCGATCGCCGGCGTGACCTCGGCCGAGGCCGACCGCCGCGCCGACCTCATCGACGACTTCGTCGCGGTCCACGGCTGGCGCGACACGGCGGCGGCCAAGCCCGAGGCGACGGCCCCCTCGGTCGTGCCCCGCGCAACCTACGACAGCGCGCCCCGGGGGCGCTACCCGATCAACGTCAACACCGCGCCGCGGCCGGTCCTCGTCGCGATGCTCGCGAACCTCGGCGGGTTCGAGCTCGGCGTCGCCACGCAGGCGAACGCCCTCGCGCTCAACCCGAACCCGATCAACGGCAACGCCCCGATCGCGGGCATTCCGACCGACGGGGCGCGCCTCGAGCGCGTGTCGGTGCCCGACACCGACATCATCACGGTCGTCCTGGCCCGCGCGGTCGCCGACGAGATCATCGGCGCGCGGACGGCGACGCCGTTCCGCAGCTTCGAGCAGGTGCGGACGTTCCTCGCCGGCCTCGGCGGCGGCGCCGCGCTGACCGACCTCCAGCAGCGCGTGGTCGTCGCGAACGCCCTCCCGAGCGCCGCGATGGACGACTGGAACCCCGACCGCTGCCTGCGGTTGGGCGTCCAGAAGACCGACCTCTTCTACAACCGCGGGACGACGACCGTCGACGCGGTCGACTCGGGCACCTCGGAGATGTCCTTCTCCTCGATGGGCTTCTACGAGATCGAGTCGATGGGCCGCGTCGTCGGCCGCGACGGCATCATCGCCGCCGAGGCCGTCGTCGAGGTGGTCGTCAAGGTCTTCGACGTCGTCCGTCACCGGACCGAGCGCGACTTCGTCATGGGCGGCCCGCTCGGCGCCTCGACGACCGTCGCCGGCTCCGGCGGCCCGCTCCTCGACGTCGAGTTCTTCCCCGAGCCGATCGGCGCCCTGGGCGCCCCCGCGGCGAGCGCCGCGATCGGCCACGTCGGCTGGAAGCCGTTCTCGCCGGATCCCGTCGTGAACCCGCAGTTCGAGGCCGACTTCTCCGAGGGTCTCGACGGCGCCTCGGGGACGAAGGTGGCCGCGAGCCTGCTGACCGGCGGCGGCGACCTGGCGCCCGACGGGATCGTCAGCTGGCGCGACCCGTCGCGCGAGCGCGAGCTCGACTTCGACACGATCGCGTTCGACAAGACGGCGGGGGCGAGCGAGCTCTTCGTCAAGCTGGCGACCGATCCGGCCGAGGGCACCGACGAGGTGATCGCGGTCATGATCCAGGACTGGAGCTCCGACCTGCCCGTCCCGGCCGACATCACTCAGCACGGAATCGTCTGGCGCCTCGAGCGTTACGGCACCAAGCTGATCAGCACGCGCTCGTGGTGGGGCTTCCCTGGCCCGGCGCGTCACCCGCTCCTTCCGAACCCGATCCCGTTCGAGTTCGAGGCGGACAACCCGCTCGTCAACCCGATCGTCTTCAGCGAGATCGAGTTCGACATCAGCGACTGGAACGCCGGCGAGTGGCACCACGTCGCGGTCAACTGGTTCGACGTCGCCGGCAAGGCGACGCCGACGCCCGTGCTCCAGGAGCTCTTCGTCGACGGCGTCCGCGCCGGCGGCTTCAGCGCCGCGGACGGCGCGCCGGAGGGCAGCGCCTTCCGGCTCCGCGCCGTCGAGGTGCAGACGCTCAGCGAGACCGAGCTCGAGGAGCAGTTCAGCTCGGAGACGAGCACGAGCTCGGGCACCGACGACTTCACGGCGGCCGGCTTCGACTTCAACGGCCAGGCGCGGGTGTTCGAGCGGCTGACCGCCGATGACAGCGTCGGTCTCGGCCGTGTCTTCGTGAACAACGCGGGCGGCGGCGTCACCGTCATCGGCAACACCGTCAACGACGTCCGCGGCGACACGTTCCGGAGTCAGATCCGGCGGGTGACGACCACGACCAACAACGTGACGACGACGGTCATCACCGAGACGGTGACCCGGACCTTCGAGGTCCAGATGTTCCAGCTCCGCTCGAACACGGCGCAGGATCAGTTCAAGCTCGGCGGCTACGCCTACACTCCGTTCGAGGACGCGACGATCTTCCACGTGAACTTCAACACGGGCACCGCGCCCAAGAGCCGGTTCACGAACTCGACGATCGACGAGGTCCGGGTCTACAACGGCGTCCAGCCGTGGCAGGGCATCGAGAAGCCGCGCTACAACGTCGCAAGTCGCGCGTTCCCCGCGACCTACAAGGGTCGCCTCGAGCTCCCGCCCGGCGCGCGCCTCGGCACGATGACCTTCACCGTTCTCCACCCCGAGCGTCGGGATGGCGGCGGCGCGATCGAGGGCGTCCTCGATCTCGGGATCGCCTTCGGGGCGGCCGACGGCGACGTGGCGTTCGATCCCGCCAATCAGCCGCTCTTCCCGGCGGTGGCCGAGGGCGGCGCCGACGCGACGTTCCGCGGCGAGGGCGTGGTCCTCGGTGGGGACCGGGTCGGCAACGGCGGCGACTTCTTCTACGGCCTGCAGTGGGTCCGGGAGAACTCGGCGGACGCCCAGAACTACTGGACGGCGAACGCGCACGAGACGCCGTTCGCGCTGCTCGACGTGACCGTCACGGCCGTCGGCAGCCCGGTCTTCCTCGACCGGCGGTAGAACCTTCTTTGTCGCGCGCGATCGATCCGGACCGGGTCGATCGCGCGTACGTACAGGCAACTGGTCGTAGCAGAGTGAGATCGCAACCCGATGACGATCGACCACCGACGGGGCGAGCAGTCGAGCAGACCCCGCACGATCACCTGGGCGGCCGTGGTCGCCCTCGCGGCGCTCGTCGCCGGCCCCAACGTCCATGCGGATGACGAGGCCAAGCCCGACGACGAGCCGAAGCCGGCGGACGGAGCGAAGCCCGACGAGGGGGCGAAGCCCGACGAGGGAGGGGAGAAGAAGGCGGACGAGCCGAAGGGGCCGTCTCCGTTCGTTCTCCAGACCGCCGAGATCATCGCCGAGGATGAGCGGGTCGCCGTGCTCGTGAAGGGCACCGCCGATCTGCCGCGCGGCACGGTCGTCCAGGTCGGCGTTCGCTTCGCGGGCCGCCTCGGCGGCGTCGTCCGGACCGAGGTGATCGGGAACGCCTTCGAGGCGCGGATCGGGCCGATCAAGTCGATGGTCGTCCCCGGAAACTACATCCTGGAGATCGTCGGGGCATCGGATCAGCCGCGCCGCGTCACGCAGGGCATGACCGAGGAGCAGAAGGCGGCCGTCGGCAACCCGGCGACCAAGGAGATGTTCCTCGGCGACCCCGAGGCCGAGGAGAGCACCCTCGGCGCCGTCCGGCAGCGCCATTACGACATGCTCGACGAGGTCCGGACGATCTTCCTGAACCTCTCGCAGTACGAGACCTACTTCAACACCGAGGCGAAGGTCCTCGAGCTCAAGCACGGCTCGGTCGACAAGATCCCCGCCTCCGAGACGCGGAACATGCGTCGCCACTGGCAGCGCGCCATGGACGACTTCTGGTCGGAGCGGTATCGCAACCTCAAGTTCGAGTGGAAGGAGCTCAAGAAGAAGCTCTTCCTCTCGCCGTATCCCGACGGCGCCGACCGGTTCGACGCGCTCCTCATCACCGTCCGCAAGTGGTTCGCGGCGGCCGCCGGAGAGCTCGGCGATCGGATCGGCGTCGAGCCGCCCGAGGATGTTCGCGGGGAGAAGTCGTTCGATCGCGACGTGCTGCGTCAGCAGGTCCCGCAGCAGGCGATGGCCGTCTACAAGGCGCTGGGCGCCAAGCGGATGCCGCCCTGGCGTCCGTTCGACCTGACCCAGGACGAGAAGGGCGAGCTCAGCAACGAGAAGAAGACCTACCGCTCGTACGTCTCGAAGTTCGAGATCACGCGGCCGGACACGTGGATCTTCGACTTCCGGATGGCGCATCCGACGGCGCGGCTGCGCCTGCGGCCCGGTGCGACCCTCGAGGAGGCGCAGGCGAGCGAGGTGGTCGGGATGGTCGAGATTCGCGACTTCCCGATGGCGGAGGACTTCAAGGACCTCGCCCGGCGCTCGACCCTGGCGATCCCGAACCGGTTCGCCGGCTACAAGGAGATCTCCATCAAGAAGCTCAAGGTGCCCGACTCGACGATGCCCGGCGGGATCCGTCCGGGGCTCGAGAAGACTTTCACGGTGACCGAGCGGGGCCGGACGTTCTGGATGCGTCAGTACGAGCTGTTCTGCCGCTGGCACAAGCGGACCTACGGCGTCATGTGCGTCGTCCCGCAGGGCAAGGAGAAGGATGTCGAGAAGGCGTTCGACGAGATCTGCGAGTCCTTCAAGATTCTCGATGCCCCCGAGTTCCAGCCCTTCCGCGACGAGGAGCGGGAGCGCATGCGGAAGCAGGACGCCGAGGGCGGCATGCTCCCGCCGGAGCCCGGGAAGGGTGACGATGAGGACGACGGCGAGGGAGGAGGCGACTGAAACGAATCGCGCCCCGCGACCGGGGCGCTCCGAGTGGGACTGGTGTTTGCTAGATAACCCACGTAACGAACAACACACCCAGGAAACACACCGACCCCGGCCGTGATTCGCGACTGGGACCGGAAGCGAGGAGGAGAGTTCATATGAGAGGCGCCATGATCTTCGCGGCGGCCGGTCTTGTGGCGGTGCTGGCGGTGACGATGCTCACTGCCCAGCAGCCGGCCGAGGCCTGCACGTCTCACGGTCTGGTCCACGCTGCGACGCTGGATGATCTTTACAAGGACATTCCGGGGCTGAAGTTCCGCTTCGGCCACCACCACTATCGGGTCACGACGCCCGGTGGCAAGACCATGACGTTCAACTCGTGGTACCGGTCGGGTCTGAACAGCGTCATCAACATCATCGAGGCCCAGCTCGAGGCGGAGGGTGTCTTCGGCGAGACCGAAGTGACCACCAACTCCGAGCGCGAAGAGTATGAGCTGAACGAGGAGAGCGAAGAGGTGCCCGTCACCTACTCGAACTAGCTACACCAGTTCGAGTTCTCCAAGTTCCGATGAACGCGTCGGGGCGATCGATCGAGCAACCGCTCGGCCGGCCGCCCCGACTGCTCATTGGAGAGGACCGCTCGGACGGATCGTTGGCCGGTGTGGTCTTTGGGAGACACTCCCGCTAACGCCGAGATGGGCGCTTCCGCTCACCCCTTGTGGCCACCCCCGATCGACCGACCCCTTGCGGTAAAGCCCTCGGCCGATGAGACATAAAAAAACTTCGAGGACAGACATGCGACCCGAGAAGCCCCGAGGCGTCTCCTGGCGTCTCGCCACCATCGTCGCGCTCGGCGCGTCGTTGATCGTCAGCGCGGGCCTTCCCGGCGGCCAGGCGACCGCCGACGGGCCGCCGTCGCCGGCGACCGGCGACGCGGAGGAGGCCTGGATCGGCTGCTCCTACCGGCCGCTGAAGGTCGAGGAGCGTCGCCGGCTCGAACGACGGGGCGCCTGGGTCATCGCGACCGTGCCCGGCTCCCCGGCTCGCGAGGCCGGGTTGCTCCCCGGCGACGTCATCGTCGGAGTCGGCGCGGCGCAGATCGTGTCGGCGAAGGGGCTCTTCGAGGCATTCAGCGGCCTCGCGGTCGGGCAGGAGACGAAGGTCGAGGTGCTCCGCGCGGGCGAGGAGGAGCCCGTCGGCCTCGTCCTCGTGCCCTCGCCGAAGGACCCGGCCAAGATCGCCCGGGCGGTCCTCCGCGGCGCGGTCGACTTCCTCGTCGCCCGTCAGCTCGAGGACGGCTCCTGGGCGGACCCCGAGCGGCTCGTGGAGACGCCGAGCGTTCCCGTCGCGGCGCTCGCCCTCCGATGCCTCGTCGAGACGCCCGAGGCGATCCGCGGCGAGGAGAAGGTGAAGGCATCGATCGAGGGGGCGATCGGCTTCCTCCGAGGTCGAACCGACGCGAACGGCCGGGTGCTCGAGCCAGACCGGGCGAGCGCCTACAAGAACTACGCGACGCCGCTCACCCTGGCCGCCCTCACCGCCCTCGACCGCGAGGAGGATGCGGCGTGGCGGGCGAAGATGCACGAGCACCTGATCGGCTGCCAGATCGACGAGAAGGAGGGGTTCACCACCCTCGACTGGCAATACGGGGCGTGGAACTACTACGAGATCGACCGGCGCGGCCACGTCCGGGCCGACATGAGCGTGCTCGCCCACGTCGTCGACGGCCTCGCCCGGGCCGGGGTGAAGAAGGACTCGAGGACCTTCAAGAAGGCGCGGATCTTCGCGTTCGCGTGCCAGAGCGTCCGGGAGGACGTCGCCGAGGAGACGGCGAAGGCGCTCGACGGAGGGTTCGCGTTCAGCCCGCGCGAGAGCAAGGTCGGCATGGTGCCGCTGACCAACGACGACGTGATCTACCCGTCGTACGGGAGCGCGACCGCCGACGGGCTCCGCACGATCCTCAACCTCGGGGTCCCGCGGGACCACCCGAGGGTGAAGGCGGCGGCCGACTGGCTCCGGGGCAACCTCGTCTTCGACCGCAACCCCGGCTTCCCCGAGGACTCCCCGATCCCCTACGCCCAGGCGATCCGCTTCTACTGGTGGCACGGCCTCGCCCGCGCCCTCGACCAGCTCGACGAGCACCCGCTCCAGACGGCCGACGGTCCGCGCGACTGGGTGGTCGAGCTCGTCGACGCCCTGGCCCGCGAGCAGCGCCCCGACGGCTCGTTCGAGAACACCGAGCCGACGATGGGCGAGGACGACCCGGTCCTGGCGACCGCGTTCGCGACAATGGCCGCCGAGATCTGCCTCCGCCGCCTGGAGGCGAAGAGCGACTGACTGAGCTCGCGAGAGCGACGGATTCGCTGCTGTGATTCCAGGGGTCAGGTCCAGGAATCACACCAAAGGGGCCAGGTCACACCAGAAGGGCGAGCTGCGACAGATTCGCTCGTGTGATTCCTGGACCTGACCCCTCGATTCATGACCCCTCGATTCACACCAGGCGGGTGCGCCCGATGGCCGGATCCGTTGCGGGGTGCGAGGGCCTAGGAGCCGGTTCCGCCTACCCGGAACTCGCGGATCAGGCTGGCGCTGCCGAGCCGTCCGCGGAGCCGGACCTCGATCTGGATCCCGCGCGGGTAGAGGGTCGTCTCGAAGTTGACGCCGACCGTCGGGGGCGGCGTCTCCGAGAGGAAGACCTCGTTGGCCGTCGTGCGGGAGACCGAGTAGGGCCCGGCGGCGAAACCCGGCGGGAGCGGGTTGGGGGGCACGAGGGTGACGCGGTCGCCCGGGGCGAGGAGGGCGAGGCGCGCCTGCTCGCTCACCGAGACGAGGGTGCTTTTGCCGTTCTGGAGTCGGATCTCGCCGTCGGCGCCGCTGACCACGAACGCGGTTCCGTCGTCGGTCGCGCCGTTCTGGACGTCGGGGTCGACGAAGTCCTGCCCGCCGCGCGGGAGGATCCGGATGGCGAACGACTCGAGGAAGTCGACGAGCACCTCCTCGGTCGCCGGCGTGGCGGGGTCGATCGTGAACGTCCCGCCCGCCGGAACGAGCGCCTCGACGCGCCGGAAGAGCCGCGGCGGGTTGCTCAGGGTCGGGGGGTCGCCCGAGCCGAGGACGTAGCGGATCCGCGCGGGCCGCAGCTCCCCGTTGACGCGCGTCTCGGAGACGAACTCGAGGAGGTCGGCGCGGATCGTCGTCGCCTGGTCGAGGCGCTGGGCGCGGAACCGCAGCCCGACGATCGTCGTCGGGAGGACCCGGCGCAGATCCTCCTCCATGTCGTCGAACGCGCCCTGGACCGCCCTGGCGCCCTCGACGCGCGCTTCGGTCAGGTTCTGGACCGCGCGCGTCTGCTGGAACGTGAACGCGATCACCCCGATGAGGATGCTCGCGAGGGCCATCGCGACGAGAAGCTCGATCAGCGTGAAGCCCGAGCTTCGGTGGTTCTTGGCGCTCATTGCGCTGCTCCTGAGGTGTTGGCATCATCAGCGTAGCAGCCGCTGGAAACCGCCGCCACATGGGCTCCGAGACCGAACGGCCGTCCGAGGTCGAACCGACGCCGGATGACGCACCGCCCGGATCGGTCGAGGGTTCGCCGCCAGCCGCCGCGTCCGAGCCCGCGTCGGAGGCTGCCTCCGGGCCCGCACCGGCGTCGGCCCCGGAGTCCCCGGGCGACGAGCCGGACCCGCCGGCCGCCCCGGCGCCCTCGAAACCCGAGCCGGCCCGCTGGAAGAAGCTCCTGAGCGGTCTGCTCGTCGCCGGCGGGATCCTGCTCTTCCTCGAGGCCGGACTCCGCGCGGCCGGCTTCGGCGGCGCCGACACCTTCTATCGACCCGAGGTCGCCTTCGGCGAGCCCGCCCTCGCCACCAACCCGGCGGCGAGCTTCCGACTCTTCCCGACCGACCGCGTCTCCGGCCAGCGAATCGAGACTCCGCAGCTCGGTTTCGCCCGCTTCCCGGCCGAGCGCGGCGCGCGATTCCGCGTCTTCGTCCTCGGCGCCTCGAGCGTTCAGGGCTTCCCCGAGCCGCCCTGCTTCGCGATCCCGGCCTCGCTCCGCGCCTGGCTCGAGCGGGCGGCGCCGGACCGGACGGTCGAGGTCGAGGTGGTGAACGCCGGCGTCGTCGCGACGACCTCGTTCGCCGTCCTCGAGATCGCCGAGGAGATTGTCGAGTACTCGCCCGACGTGATCGTCGTCTACTCGGGTCACAACGAGCTCCACGGCGTCTGGGGGGCGGCGAGCGCGCTCCAGGTCGGCGGCGGCTCCCGGGCGCTGACGCGCGCCGCCGCCAGCTTTCGCCGCCTCCGCACCGCGCGCCTGATCCGGCGGCTCGTCCGCGGCGGCGGCTCCGCCTCCGCGGACGCGGAGCCCTCCGGCGAGCTGATCGAGCTCATCGCCGGCGGCGCGCGCGTCCGCCCCGACGGGCCCGAGCACGCCCTGGCCGAGGCCAACCTGGCCGCGAACCTGGCCGACCTCGTCGCGCTCGCCCGGGCGGCGGACGTCGGATGCGTCCTCGCCACGCCGGCCTCGAACCTCCACGGGCTCTCCCCCCTCGCGACCGGCGACGCCGACGCCGACTTCGCGCGCGGACGCGACCTCGCCGCGGCGGGCGATCTCCCCGCGGCGCGGGTCGCCCTTCGCGCGGCTCGTGATCGCGATCCGCTCCACTTCCGGGCGTGCGACGTCCTCTGCGACGTCGTCCGCTCGGCCGCGCGCGACGGCTCGGAGGTGGGCGGCGACGTCGCCCTCGCCGACGTCGAGCGCCGCCTCGACGAGGCGGACGCGGCCGGGGTGGCCGGCGACGACCTGTTCGGCGAGCACGTCCACCCGACGCCGAAGGGCGTCGTCGAGATCGGCCGGCTCCTCGCCGACGCCGTCCTGCAGACGCGCGCGGCGGCGAGGCTCGGCGCCTCCCGGCCGCTCCCGGGCCCCGGCGAGGTGACGCCCGCCGAGCTCCTCGGCTACGGCCCGCTCGACGAGCTTCGTACGGCGGCGATCCTGCGAACCTTCTACGACCAGAGCCCGTTCCTCGCCGGGCAGCACGACCGCGAGGCCGAGGTCGAGCGTCGCGACCGGCGCATGCTCGCGATCGTGCGCGGGCTCGCCGCCGACGAGCGCGTCCTCGGGGAGCGCCTCCTCGCCGGCGAGCTCCGTCGCGGGGGGCTTCAGCTCGAGATCGGGCGGCTGCTCGAAGCGCGGGGCAGCTTCGAGGCGGCGGCCGCCGCCTACGCCCGCGAGCTCGAGAGCTTCCCCTACGACCGGACGGCCCTGCTCGGACGCGGCCGCGTCCTCGCGCGGGTTCCGGGGCGTGAGCCCGAGGCGCGGACGATGGTCGAGCGCGCGCTCCGTCTCGCCCCCGACGACCCCGAGGCGCAGGGGCTCTTCCGCCAGCTCGCCGCCGACGGACGCTGACCCACGGGCGATTGACACCCTCGGCGAGCGCCGCCAGCATCGAGGTGCTCACGGCCCCCCCATCGATCGCCCGGAGACCCTCCGGATGTCGTCGGACGGACAGCGACCCGAGGCCGCGCCCGACCGAGCGTCGGGCGCGCCCGAGCCGGACGGCCTCGCCTTGCCCGAGGACGCCCTCTCCGTGCCCGATGCGCCCTCCGTCCCGGGGGAGCCCGGCGCCGACCCCGCGCCGCTTCCCGGCGCTGAGCTCGACCTCCCCGGCGACGCCTTCGATCTCACGGGCGACGCCCTCGACCTCCCGGGCGATCCCCTCGGCCTTCCGGGCGACGCGGAGTCGCTCTCCGCCGGGCTGCCGCCGCCGCCCGGGGAGGCGCCCGCGCCTCCCTCCGGCCCGCCGCCCGCGGCTCCTTCGCCGCCTCCGTCGCCGGAGCCGAGCGAGCCGAAGGCCGCGGGGCCCGGCGAGCCCGCGGCGCCGGTGGCGATGCGGCCGCCGTCGGGAGCCTTCGTCGCACCGAAGGACGCGCCCGCGGACGTCGACGCGGACGCGCAAAAGAGCCTGTTCGAGTCGCTCGAGGCCGAGGTCGCGGCCGCATCGGCCGACCCTCGCATGCGCTTCGGGCGCTACATCCTGCTCGAGGAGCTCGGCCGGAGCGGTCGGGGGCGGATCGTCCGGGCGTGGGATCCGACCGAGGAGAGCGAGGTCGCCGTCAAGCTGATCGACGTCGCCCGCTACGCGACCTCGAGCGCGCTCGAGCGGTTCTTCGACGACGTCTCCGCGGCGATGCTCGTGCGCGGGACGGGCATCGCGGCCGTCCTCGATGTCGGCGACGTCGAGGGGAAGCCCTACATCGTGCGCAACCTCGTCGCGGTCGAGCCGCTCCGGGAGCGCCTCGACCGGGGGATCACGCCGCGCGACGCCGCCGGCCTGATTCGCTGGGCGGCCACCGTCGTCGACCGGGCGCACGAGAAGGACGTGTTCCACGGCGGGATCCGCCCAGAGAACATCTTCGTCGATCGGGCGGGTCGGACGACGATCACCGACTTCGCCCTCGTGAGCGTCCTCGCCGATGACCCCGAGGTCGGCCGGCGGACCGAGCCGATCGTCGCGCCGTGCTATCTGGCGCCCGAGCAGGTGGACGGCACCGCGACGGTCGACGCGCGGACCGACGTGTTCGCCCTCGCCGCCGTCCTCTACGAGATGGCGAGCGGACGCCCGCCGTTCATGGTCGACGGGGTGGCGAGCGCCAAGGCGATCAGCGAGCTCGTGGGGACGCTCCCGCCGGCGCCCTCGACGATCAACCCCGAGCTCCCCCCGACCCTCGACCGACTGGTGCTGCGATGCCTCGCGCCCGATCCGGCCGAGCGGCCGGCGTCGATGACCGAGCTCTCCGAGGCGATCGCCGAGCAGCTCCGCGACGGGCCGCTCGGCCCGCAGTCGTCGGCGAGGATCCGGATCCCCGAGATCTCCTCGTCGGGCCGCATCCGGGTGCCCGGCACCTCATCGGCGCGGATCCAGGCGTTGAGCGCGTCGGGAAAGCTCCGCCGTCCCGGGTCCGAGTCGGGGAAGGTCGACAAGCCCTCCCCGTCGACCTCGTCGGGGAAGATCGCCCGGGCGGCCGCGCCCGAGGGAACGTCGACGGCGGCCTCGGCGGCGCTCTCCCCCGAGACCGTCGCCGCGGTCGCCGCCGTCGCGGCGGCGACGCCCGCGAGCAAGCCGGCGGCGCCGCCGCACGCCTTCTCCAAGTCGGGCGTGACGCCGACCTCGGAGGCGCCCGAGGGTGCCCGGCGCCGTCGTTCGATCGCGCTCGTCGTCTTCCTCGTCGCCGTGGTCGGGGTGGCAGGCTGGAAGGTCGGTCCGGCCCTGCTCACGCCGGCGCCCGATCCGCTCGTGGTGCGCGTGACGGCGCCCGCCGACGGGGTCGTCACCCGCGGCCCCGTCGTCGTCGAGGGCTCGATCGAGAGCGGGCTGCTCGCCGCGATCACCGTCGGCCCGAAGCGCTATCCCGTGCCGCCGGGCGAGCGGTTCCGGGTCGGGCCGGTCGACCTCCCCGAGGGGAGCCACGTCATCGGCGCCGTCGCCGCCGAGGAGGGCGTCGTCGGCGCGTCGCTCCTCGGCACGATCCACATCGACCGGACGCCGCCCGAGCTGACCGTGCGCGCGCCGGAGGACGGCGACGTCGGCGGCGCGGCGACCATCGAGGTGTCGGTCGACGCGGTCGACGAGCATCTCGAGGCGGTGCGCGTGGGCGAGACCTTGCTCCCGCCGGGCGCCGAGGGCGGCTTCATCGGTCCGGTCGCGCTGCCGGACCGGTCCGGCCCGTGGAAGCTCGAGGTGGTCGCCCGCGATCAGGCCGGGAACGAGACGAACGCGACGATCGTCGGCACCCTCGACCTCGAGCCGCCGCGGCTCGAGCTTCGCGCAGGAGAGGTGATCGCGAGCTCGCCGACCGTCCCGGTGCACGGTCGCCTCCAGGACGAGCACCCCGGCTCGGTCCGGGTCGACGGGGAGTCGGTCACCCTGCTCGACGACGGCTCGTTCGTCGCGACCGTCACGATGCCCGAGGTGGATGGCGGCGCGCGCTCCGCGCGTTTCGAGGGCGAGGATCGGACCGGTCGCGCGGCCGAGCCGGTCTCGCTACGGCTCGTGCGGGACACCGCGGCGCCGAAGCTCGAGATCGCCGCGCCGCAGGACGGGATCCTCACCCGGGTGCGCGACGTGATCGTGCAGGGCACGGTCACGGACGCGCATCGCATCGAGACGGTCGGGGTCGGCGAGAACGAGACGACCGTCGGCGAGGACGGCGCGTTCCGGGTCGTGGTCACCCTCGAGGAGGGGGAGAACGCGATCGAGGTCGTCGCCGTCGACGTCGCCGGAAACGCGGCGTCGGCGCGGCGCTCGGTCTTCTGTGACACGGTCTCGCCCTCGATCGAGCTGCTGCCCGAGCCGCCGCGCGAGATCCAGGGGGGCGAGCGCGACCTCACCGTCGGAGGCCGGCTCGGCGAAGCGGGGTGCGGCCTCACGATCGACGGCATCCCGGTGACCGTCTCCGGGCGCAGCTTCGAGCTGTCGCGCCGGCTCGAGCCGGGCGCGAACGTGATCGAGATCGTCGCGACCGACCCGGCCGGCAACCGCGCGGTCCGCAAGATCGAGATCGCCTGGATCGCCGCCGCGCCCGATCCGGAGCCGACCGCGGCCGATCTCGAGGCGGCGGCGGAGGCGGCGCGTCGACCGCCGGCCCGGCTCAACGGGCCCGAGGCCTGGTGGGAGGCGGCCGAGGCGCAGCGGGCCGCCGCGAGCGCGAAGCGTCCCGCATGGTTCGAGAACGAGCTCGGGATGCGCTTCGTCCTGGTGCCGGCGGGGACGATGCGGATCGAGCCCCAGGGACCCGGCGAGGAGCTGCGCGAGATCGTCGCCCGCGAGGCGTTCTACATCTCGGTGACCGAGGTGACGAACGCGCAGATGCGCGCGTTCCAGCTCCGGCACGGCAGCCCCAAGTTCAAGGGCGCCGGCTCGCTCGACGGAGACCTCCAGCCGGCGATCACGCCGCGGCCGAGCATCGCGATCGACTTCTGCGCCTGGCTCTCGGAGCGCGACGGGGCCGAGGGGCTCTACCGCCTGCCCGACGAGGACGAGTGGGAGCTCGCCGCGCGCGGAGGAACGAAGGACCGCTGGTTCTGGGGCGACGACGAGCGGGCCGCCCACCGCTTCGCGAACCTCTACGATCCGCCCGCCAAGACCGCCCTCGGGTTCGAGCGGCCGACCTTCCCGAACGCCGACGGCGCCATCGGAAGCGCCCCGGTGGCGAGCTACGAGCCCAACCCCTACGGCCTGTTCGACGTGATCGGCAACGCGGCCGAGTGGTGCGTCGGGCGCGACGGAGCGGGTCACCACCTCCTCCGCGGAGGGTCGTGGCAGTCATCCCCGGCGCAGAGCGACGTCGGGCTGCGGGTGGACGAGATGCCGGTGTTCTTCCTCGGCTTCCGAGTCGTGGCGCGCGCGGTGCCCGAGGGCGCGAAGACGCCGTAGAGGCGGGCGCCTCTTCTGCGGGGCCGTTGCCGAACCCTGGGCGAGGTCGTTGCCGACGGGCGGGGGTCGCGGATGGGCGGCCTGCTTCGGCGGTCGCGGGTTGGCCGGGCCGCTGTTTCCCGATCGGAACGTTTCGGGGAAGCCAGCGCGGGGGTCAGAGCGCCGCTTGCCGCTTGGTCGGAGCGGAGTTGCCGAAGCGGGCTCCTCTTCCAAGCGGCAAGCGGACGACACTGACCCCCAATGCCGGCCCGCGGTGGATCGCCCGAACCGAGGCTGCGTTGGGGCTGGTGTGAGTCCTGGGCCTCCTGCGGCCCGAGCAGAGCGTCGGGAATGAACCTGGGGCCTCGCCGGTCTCCTTCTTAGCAACGACGGAGACCCGCCCCGATGACCTCCCGAGCCTCGCGTCGTTTACGTCGCCGACGTGCTGCGTTTCTGCTTTCCGTGGCCGTCGTCGGGCTCGCGGCCTCCTCGGCCTGGGCGGCTCCCTTGGCGTTGCGGGCGCATCGGTGGCGGACGCTCGTCGCCTTCGCCGAGCGCTCGTCCTCGGATCTCGATCCGGTCCTCTGGGTGAACGGACCTCCCGCCGAGGAGCCCGCGGCGCCCGCGGCGTGGCGGGCGATCCGGGCGCTCTATCCGGACGAGACCGTCGCCGAGCTGCCCGAGTACGGTCGGTTCGCGGCGCGGACGATCAATGGAGAGGGGGGCGCGCCTCGGCTCGTCCTCGTCCTTCCGGGTGGCGTGGCAGCCTCTACCGAGGAGGGGGGCCGGCTCCTTCTTCTCGATGAGGGCGGCGCGATCCTGGCCCGCCGGACGATGCGTCGGCTCTCGGGGCCGATCACGCGCGTCGAGCCGGTCCGGCCGCCCGGCCGCGCGGATGTCCTCCTGCGGATCCAGCGCGAGACCTTCGGCTGCCGCTCGTCGGGCGTCGAGTCGACCATCCTCACCGTCGTCGACGATGACCTCGTCTCCGTCCGTTGCGAGAGCTACGGCGTCGGTCCGCGGGTGGGTCACTGCGTCTTCGACGATGGCGCGTGCGCCGTCGTCGATCCGCTCACGCTCCTCGCCGCGCTCGAGGGCGAATCGTGGCGCGCGCGCCTCGCCGCCCTCGCCGAGCTCACCGACTGGCATGAGACGGAGCGGGCGCGCGCGGCGCAGGTCGAGGCTCGGAACGGGGCCGCCATCCTCGCGGCGGTTCGCCGCCTCGCGGACGGGGACGATCGCTGGACCGCCGAGGCGGCCGCGCTCGTGATCGAGCGCTGCGAGGAGGACCGATGACCTCTCCGCCCACGCCTCGCAGACGCCGCGGTCGCCGCGCCGCCATCGCGCTGCTCCTCGCGTCGATCGCCTTCGTCGCGAGCGCCGTCGGTCTCGCCCCCGAGGCGCTTCGCCAGCATCGCTGGCGCCGCCTCCGCGAGCTCGCCGGCGACGCGACGCTCGAGATGGGGACCCCGGAGGAGCGCCGCGAGATCGCGGATCTGATCGCGCTCCTCTGCCCACCTCCGGACCCGGCCGCGCTCATCCAGGGCGGCACCGGGCCGACCCTCTCGGTCGACCCCGCGCCCTGGTCGGGCCGCCTCGCGTGGCTCGCGGAGCCGGGCGGCGGCAAGTTCGTCCTCTACTTCGAGCCGGGACCGGCCGGAGGCTTCTCGGTCATCGCGTTCGATGCCTCCGGGCAATTCGAGGAGCGGGTCGACGGGCCGCCCGACGGCTACGCCTCGTGGGAGGATGCGGTGCAGCTCGTCGAGGACGAGACCACCGGCCGGTCGGCGTTCTCCGTCACCCGCGGGTGGACCGGAGGGCGTGCGGATCAGCAGCAGCTCGCGATCTGGCTCGACGGGGGCCGACTCGTCGTCGCCGAGTCCGCCTTCGGCGGCCTCGCGCGGTTCGCGGTCGAGCTCGACGATCCGTCGTGCCTGTGGCTGATCCGTCACCCGGCCGACGTCGATGACCTCGAGCGTTTCCGGATCGCCGAGCTCGCCCCCGGCGCCTTCTGGGGCGACCACCACGCGAACACCTGGCTCGGCCGATGATGGCCGCCGCGAGACCCTCCCGCGCCCGCCTCGCCGCGGTCGGCCTCCTCGTCGGCGTCGCGTCGCTCGGCGTCGTCGCCGTCGCCCTCACGCCCGAGGCGGTCCGGCGCTGGCGCTGGCGCCGCCTCCTCGCGATCCTCGAGCGCCCCGAGCCGACCCCCGAGGAGCTCGCCGAGGTCTATCCGCTCGTCACGACGCTCTGGCCGGGCGCCTTCGCCGTCGACGGCAACGAGGCCCCGGTCACCCTCCAGGTCCCGCCCCACGTCCTCGCGACGACTCGAGTTGCCGGCGGCCACCTCGTGGTCCTGGGCGGCTGGGGCGCGCCCGGCCTCACGGCGTTCCTCGTCGGGCCCGACGGCCGTCTTCGCGACCGATGGGTGCGGCCCGATGATGGGCTCTACCCCGTCGGAGAGCCGCGCGTGATCGTCCGCCGCGCGGAGCAGGCGGTGCTGGTCGAGACGATGTCGCTCCTCTCGGGGGAAGGGGGGCCCTCGGCCGCGCACGTCGTCGTCGGCGTCGTCGACGGCCGGATCGGGACGGGAGAGATCGCCCGCGGCGCCGCGGCCTCCGAGGGCGTCCTCGGCGAGCGGGCGCTCCTCGTCGATCTCGACTGGCTCATCATCGACTCGATCGACTACCCCTGTCGTCGGTGAGCGGCGTCGGCCCTCCCGCGCCGCGGACCTCGTGGCGCGCGCCCCGCCGGGCGAGCTACACTCGCTCTCGATGCCGGACGACCATCTTCCGGAGATGACGCCATCGACGGGGCGGCAGCTCCGCCGCCTCGGCCCCTACGAGCTGCTCGGCGAGCTCGGGCGCGGGGGGATGGGCACCGTCTACCGCGCCCGCCACCGCGAGTCCGGCGCCGCGCACGCCGTGAAGGCGCTGCGCGCGCAGAGCGGCGACGAGGCCGGTCAGCGGGCGCTCGCGCGGTTCACCCGCGAGGCGGAGGCCCTCGCTCGCGTCGGCGCCCACCCGGCCATCGCCAACGTCCACGCCTGCGGTCGCTCGAGCGGCGGGGGGCTCGCGTGGATGGCGATGGAGCTCGTCGAGGGCGAGACGCTCTCGGCGAGGCTCGCCCGGGAGGGGCCGCTCCCGCCGATCGAGGCGGCGACCCTCGTCGCGGCGCTCGCCCGCGCGCTCCAGCACGTCCACGATCACGGCGTCCTCCATCGCGACGTCAAGCCGGACAACGTCCTCCTCACGATCGAGGGCCGGCCGAAGCTCGTCGACTTCGGGATCGCCTACGACCCGCGAGCGGAGTCGCTCACCGCGACCGGCCAGCTCATCGGCACGCCATCGTTCATGGCGCCGGAGCAGGTCGTCCGCGAGGCCGGCGGCGAGGGGCTCGGGCCGCCCGTCGACGTCTACGGCCTCGGCGCCCTCCTCTTCGCCTCGCTCACCGGGCGCGGGCCGTTCGGGACGACGAACGATGCCGCCGTCCTCGTGAAGGTCATCAACGACACGCCGCCCCCGCCGAGCGAGCTCGTTTCCGGCCTGCCGCCGCAGCTCGACGCCGTCTGCGAGCGCGCCCTGCGGAAGCGCCCGGCCGACCGCTACGGCCGCGCCGAGGAGCTCGCCGTCGACCTCGAGCGCGTCATCGCGGGCAGCGGCCCGACGCCGGCGCGGGTCGCCGACGGCCGACGACGCCGGCGCGCGGTCGGCGGGGTCGTCGCCGCCGTCGCGCTCCTCGCCGCGGCCGGCGGGGCGATCGTGGTCGTGGCTCGCGGGCGGATCGGCGGCTCCGATCCCGGCGAGGAAGCCGGCGGGGTCGTCGCCGCCGTCGCGCTCCAGGCCGCCTGGACCGAGGGGCTCGCCCGCCTCGCCGCGGGGGAGCTCGCGGCGCTCGACGACGTCGAGGCGCTCGCCGCCGGCGCTGACGTGGGCGCGGAGCGCCGTGAGATCGTCCGGCGCCTCCGCGGCGTCGCGGCCGGCGATCCGGTGACGCTCCGGACGATCGCCCTCGCCGAGCCCCCGTGGGCATCGCTCGGCGGCGAGCTCGCCGGCGTCGCGCTGGCCGCCGGACGACCCCGGGCGCTCGAGACGATGCTCGAGCGCCACCCGCCGCTCGCGGCGACGGCCGGGGCTCGCGCCGCGATCGAGCGGTTCTGCCGGACGGTCGACCCTCGCGACGACGAGGCGTTCGCGGCCGCCCTCGCCTGCCTCGACCGGACCGCGTCGACCGGCGACCGCGGCGCCGAAGCGGCCGTGGCGTGCGAGGCGCGCGCCCGACTCCTGGTGCGCTGGCTCGACGCGCGCGTCGAGGATGGCGCGTCGTGGAGCGAGCTGCCGGCGGCCCGGCGCGCCCGCCTCGTCGAGGAGCTGATCCTCGACGAGCGTCTCCGGCCGACGCTCGCCGGCGCGACCGAGCGCCGCCTGATCGAGTGCCTCCCGCGCGAGGCGGTCGAGGAGCAGCTCGCCATCGCCGAGATCCTGAGCGCGGCCGACCTCCCCCTCTCGGGACCCGAGCGCACCGCGGTCGTGCAGACGGTCGCGCAGATCTACCTGGTCAGCAACATCGATGGGCGGCGCGACCACGGGCTCGCGTCGACCCTCATCGGCCTGCGGCGCCGTTACTGGGTCGACGACTGGTCGGCGCTGGCGGGCGTCGATGCGCCGACCGATCTCGCCCTCGACCTCATCGCGGTCGAGCGGGAGCGCGGCCCGGAGCGGCGCGCCCCCGCTCGCCTCGGCGGCCTCATCGCGGTCCTCGTCGAGGCCGAGATGCGGTTGCGACGGGTCGACCTGGCCAGCGCCGAGGTCCCGAAGCCGGTCGCCGAGCTCGGCGCGACGGTCGACACGCTCGATCGACGCTGGTCGCTCATCGAGGAGCTCCTCGACCTCGATGCCCTCGCGCCCGACGGGCGACTGCCGGGCTGGATCTTCGGCTGGATGGCCTACCGGATCGGCGACCTCACCGTCGACGCGACCGCGGTTCGCTGGGGCGAGGGGGCGAGCGCCACGTTCGACCGGCGCGACGCGCTCCTCGGGCGCATCCGCGAATCGATCGACCGACGGATCCGGTGGGGCGTGCCCGACGACCCCGACCGCGCGATCGCCCTGCGCGTGGTCGAGCGGCTCTTCGCGGAGGCGACCCGGCGGGAGGAGCACCTCGACCCGGCCGATCGAACCGTCCAGATCCCGATCGCTCGCGCGCTTCGCCTCGCCGGTCTCCGAGACCCGCGCGCCTTCGATGCGATCCTCGCGGCGCTCGACGCGCTCGCGCCGCGGCGCGCGCTCTTCGTCGGGGCGACCGAGACGTTCACCGGCGGCGGCCTCTTCGAGCAGGTGACCGACCGGAGCTACTGGGGCGGCCTCGCCGTCGCGCAGGGGATGGGGCACGGGCTCGACGCGGAGCGCTGCGCGGCCTGCGTCCCCATCGGCGAGCTCGTGACGCGGCTCCGCGCGGTCGAGCCCGACAGCCCGACCGGCGCACAGATCGAGGCGCTCGGGCTCTGGCGCCACCGGCGCAGCGACGAGGCGCGTGCGCTGATCGGCCCCCCATTCCGAGGCCCGCGCGATCACTGCGCCCGGGCGTTCGTCCACGGCGCGATGCTCATCGACGCCGCGGGCGACCGCGCGGAGGCGCGCGAGCTGCTCGAGCTCGCCGATCCCTTCATCGAGCGACCGGAGACGTGGGCCGCCCGCGCGGAGCTCTGGAGCTTCTTCGGCGAGGAGGAGCGAGCGGCGGCCGATCGGGCGCGGGCCGGTTACTGACGGTCCCCGACCGTCCGTTCGACGATCGCCGCGACCAGCCGGTCCTTGGTCGCGTCGGGCTCGCGCTCGAGCATCAGCGCGACGGCGGCCGTCACGTGCGGCACGGCGCAGGACGGCCCCTGGAAGTTCGCCGGCTGCGGTCGCCCGGCGAGCGCCCGCGGGAAGGCGTGGGCCCGGACCTCGTAGGGCGTCGCCGCTCCCGGCATCGCCTCGATCCGAGGGCGGGGCAGGTCGGCGTCGGCGACGACGCCGATCACATCGGGCAGGGCGGCGGGGAGGTGGTGCGGCGGCGGCGGAGGGCCGTCGGGGATCCCGCGCGCGCTCCGGACGAGCAGGCCGCCGCTCGCGACGATGGTCGCGCCGGCCTCGCGCGCGCGCGCGCACGCGCCGGCGAGGAGGTCGCGGTGCTCGAGGTTCGTCGTCCCGAGGGAGAGGTTGATCACCCGCGCGCCGCGCTCGGCCGCCACCTCGATCGCGCGGGCGAGGACGCTGCTCCACGTCCTGTCGATCCGGTCGTGGAAGACGCGGATCGGGAGGATCTTCGTCTCCGGCGCGAGGAGCCGGATGACGGCCGTGATGCAGGTGCCGTGGCCGATCCGGTCGACGAAGTCGGGGATCTCGTGGACCGAGCCATCCGACTCGCGGATCAGGCCGAGGCCGTCCTCGACCGGACCCATCAGGTGGCTGTGCTGGCCGACGCCGCTGTCGACGACGGCGACGAGGACGCCCCGGCCCGTCGCGCCGTCGAAGCCGGCGCGGAACGCCGCCGCCTCGGCGAACGAGCGCGCGTCGTCGGGGTGGATGCCGGGGCGGTCGGGCTCGGGTTCCGGTGGGACCATCGCGCGGATAGACTACTCCCCGCGTCGTTCCCGCGAAAGCGCGCCCGCCCCATGACCGCTCCGATCCCGCCCGCTCCGCTGGCCGTCGAGGCCTACGACGTCGTCGTCGCCACCCTCGCCGGCCTGCTCGGCCTGGCCGTCGTCGCGTGGTTCGTCGTGTTCTACCTCGTCGGCGCGGTCTGGATCCGGGCGCGCCTGGCCGGGACGCCGGTCGGCCTGTTCCGGCTCGCGCGCCTCCGGTTCCGCGGCGCGCCGGTCGACGCGGCCGTCGACGCGCGGGCCCATCTCGTTCGGTCGGGCGTCGAGGTGCCATCGCTCGACGAGATCCTGGCCCAGGGGCTCGCCGGAGGCGACCCGCGCCACGTCGCGACCGCGGTCATCGCCGCGCGCCGCGGCGGCGTCGCGCTCACCTGGGGTCACGCGTGCGCGATCGAACGGGCGGGACGCGACCCCGAGCAGCTCGTTCGCGAGGCGCTCGGGTCGAGGAACGAGGACTGCCCGGCCGAGGGCGGCGTCGTCCGGGCGACGACGTCGGACGGTCACGCGGTCGGGGTGCGGGCGCGCCTGTCGCTCCGGGCGAGCCTCGACGATGCGGCGACGGGGATCGGCGTCGACGAGCTCGTGCGGCGGATCGCCGTCGAGCTCGCGGACGCGGTCGGCAAGCTGGACGCGGCGCGGGTCCGGGGGGAGCCGGCGGCGATCGGGGCGAGGGTGCGGGCGGCGGGGGTCGATGCGGGGGCGGCTTACCGGATTGTGGATCTTCGGATCGTGGGCGTGCAGAACGCCTGACTGAGGTGTGCAGTCTCACGCGATGGCGGTGAACCGGGACGGCTCGGCAGGTGCGTCAATCCGCGTCATCCGCGAAATCCGCGGTTCCTTTCGGCTCGCGCCGAGAGAACGAAACCGCGGATTGCGCGGATTGCGCGGACTGTTCCGGTCGGCGCCGAGTCGCTGCTGCACCCGGAGCATCGGGGTTCCTGGGACGGGACCAAGACAGAAAGAAGGGGTCCCCCTCGCGGGAGACCCCTTCATCCATCATCAATGCCCGTTACTGCGCCGGCCGCCGGGCAGGAGCTGCTCGAGCACCGCGTCGAGGCCGTGGCCACCCACGACCTGGATGCTGTCGATGCTCGCCGCCATCCGCTCGGCCGCCTCGAGCTCCTTCAGCCGCAGGAGCGCGGGGCTGCCCTCGATCATCTTGGCGGTGTTGAGGAGCGCTCGGGTGGCCGCGGTCTCCTCGCGCCGCGCGATCAGGTTCGCCTGAGCGCGCTTCTGCGCCTCGATGACCTGGTTCAGGAGCAGCTTCATGTCGCCCGGGAGGATGACGTCCTTGACGCCGACGCTCCCGAGCTCCACGCCGAGCTTGCGCGCCTTGGCCTCGACCGCGGCGCGGATCTCGTCGCCGAGCCGCTCCTTGTTCGCCAGGAGCTCGTCCAGCTCCCGCCGGCCGACGCTCTCGCGGAGCGCCAGCTGGAGCTCCCGGTAGAGGGCGCCGCTCAGGTCGGCGGTCGCCTCGTGCGCCACGCGGGGCTCGATGACCCTGTATGCGGCGACCAGGTTCACCCGAAGGCTGACCTTGTCGGCGGTCAGGATCTCCTGGCCCGTGACGTCGATCGCGCTCTCGCGCAGGTCGACGGTGACGAGGGCGAGCTTGCCGACGCCCAGCCAGAACGCGTAGCGGCCGGGCGCGAGGTCGTTCTCGCCCTCGAGCCGGCCGTCGACGTGGAGCAGACCGCGGCTTCCCGCGGGGACGCTCGCGTCGAAGAGGTGACGCTGGCCGCCCTCGGTCGCGAGGACCGCGGCGAGCTGACGGTGGACGAGCCGGGTCTCGGCGATGTCGTGGACCTCGAACCGCGCCTCGCGCGGGCCGCGGATCCACGCGTGCCGGCCGGGACCGACGACGTCGGCGACGCGCCGATCGACGATGAGGATCGCGCGCTGGTCGTCGGTGAGGTCGGTCACGGCGACGTCGTCGCCGGCGCCGTCCAGGTCGAGGACGAGGTCGAGGTCGGCCGGCTCGAGGTCGAGCCGACCGGCGACGCGATCGACGCGGCGGCCCGGGCCGAAGACCCAGTGGACGCCGGGGCGCAGCCACGCGATCGGCCAGCCGTCGCGGTGACGGACGATGCCACGCTCGTGGCGCAGGATGCGGATGCGACGGATCATCGGATCACCCCCTTCCGGGAGGGCGGTACAAGGCGAGAGCCCCCGACCGGCGTCCACGATCGCCACGCGATCCGCGACGGGGTGCCCGGAGGCGCCGTCGGGAGCCGGAGACGGGCGGTCGGGCGGGAGCGCCGAGCAGGCGACGCGTCGTCGGCTCGGTGACCGCTCCCCTCGGGGAGCCGGTCA
>JAJDCQ010000045.1 GCA_029260755.1 Planctomycetota bacterium
GACTCCGGAGGGTCTCGGCACGGGAGCGTGCTTCCTGGCGAAGGGACCCTCCTCGCGATGGAAGCCCAGGTCTGCCAGGGCGAGCCTGCCCAGCGCGAGCGGTGAGTCTGATCGACACGCTTGTAGAGGGGCTCAACTCGAGCAGACGAGCTCAGGAGGGAGGGAAAGCTGCTTCGCGGCAGGGAGTTGGAGCTTAACCTCCAGGCATTAGGGCTAGACGCCGAAGCCGGCGCGCGCACGGGCGACGAACGCGTCGACCTTCGCCGGGTCCTTGCGGCCCGGCGTGCGCTCGAGGCGGCTGCTCGCGTCGACGCCGCGCGGGGCGACCGCCGCGATGGCGTCGGCGACGCGGTCGCCGTCGAGGCCGCCGGCGAGGATGCACGGGGCGGAGCGCGCGAGCGCCGCGGCCTGCTCGAGGTCGACGGTGCGTCCGGTGCCGCCGGGCGCCGCGGGGTGGTCGAGGACGAACGCCTCGGCGAGCTCGCGCCACGCGGCGATCTCATCGGCGGCGCCGTCGTCGACGCCGACGCGACGCCAGATCCGGAGCCCGCGGTTGGCCAGGTCGCCCGGTCGCTCGGCGCCGCAGAGCTGCACCGCGGTCGTCCCGGCGGCCCGCGCGGCGGCGACGACGCGGTCGGCGTCGGGCTCGACGAGCACCAGCACCGTGAACGCATCCGCGGGGAGCTCGGCGACGATCCGGGCGACGGCCGCGGGCTCGATCGCGCGCGGGCTCTTCGGCACGGCGACGAAGCCGAGCGCGCTCGCCCCGGCGGCGAGGGCGTGGCGAGCGTCCTCGAGGCTCGTCAGGCCGCAGACCTTGATGATGGGGGCGCTCACCGAGCCGCCCGCAGCGCCGCGAGGGCGGCGACCGGATCCTCGGCGCGCATGAGCGACTCGCCGACGAGGATCGCGTCGGCGCCGGCCGCGCGGACCCGGGCGGCGTCCTCGGGTCCGTGGATGCCGCTCTCGGCGACGCGGAGCGCTCCCTCGGGCACCTTCGGGAGGAGGCGCTCGACGGTGGCGAGGTCGACCTCGAACGTGCGCAGGTCGCGCGCGTTGACGCCGATCGCATCGGCGCCCGCGCCCGCGGCGGCGGCCAGCTCGGCCTCGTCGTGCACCTCGAGGAGCACCGCGAGCCCCGCGGCGTGGGCTTCCGAGGTGAGCTCGGCGAGGGCGGCGGCGTCATGGAGGCACGCGAGCAGGAGCACGGCGCTGCCGCCGGCGAGGGCGGCCTCGATGATCATCGAGCGATCGAGCACGAAGTCCTTGCGGATGCACGGGAGCCCGCTCGTCTCGCTGGCGGCGACGAGGTCGTCGAGCCGGCCATCGAAGTGGTCCTCTTCGGTCAGGATCGAGAGGGCCGCCGCGCCGCCCGCCCGGTAGGCGGCGACCGTCGCCGCGAGGTCGCGTCCGTGGTCGGTGAGCGGTCCCTTCGAGGGGCTCGCCCGCTTGTGCTCGGCGATCACCGAGAGGCCGGGCGCGGCGAGGGCCGCTCGGAACGCCTCGCGACGGGTCGGATCGGGCGTGAGTCGGGCGAGCAGGGCGTCGAGCGACTCGAGGGCGCGACGCGCCTCGAGCCGGCGGCGGACCGCGGCGACGATGGGGATGAGGGTGGCGGGCGCGGGCATCGGGGTGATCGCTCGCTTGCGTCGGGACTCGCTCGTCAGCCGGTCCGTGAGATGCGGATCCAGCGCTCGAGGGTCGCCTTGGCCGCGCCCGAGGCGACCGCCTCGCGGGCCGCGGCCAGGCCGGCTGCGGCGTCTGCGGCCACGCCGCCGACCCACAGGCCCGCCGCCGCGTTCAGGCAGACCGCGTCGGCGATCGGGCTCGGCTCGCCGGCGAGCACCCGCCCGAGGAGCGTGACGTTCTCGCCGACGTCGCCGCCGGCGAGCGCGTCGACGGGTGCGTTCGCGATCCCGAGGGCGGCCGCGTCGAAGCTCGGCGCCGCCGTCGCGCCGACGACCCGGACCTCGTTCGGTCCGGCGAGGGTGAGCTCGTCCGCGCCGCCCGCGCCGTGGACGACGAGCGCCCGCTCGGCTCCCTGGCGCTCGAGGGCGAGGGCGTGGAGCTCGAGCAGCCGCGGCTCGCTCACCCCGAGCACCTGCCGACGCACCCCGCCGGGATTCGCGAGCGGCCCGACGAGGTTGAAGATCGTCCGGACGCCGAGCGCGCGGCGGACCGGCGCCGCGTGCCGCATCGCCGCGTGGTAGCGCGGCGCGAAGAGGAACGTGATCCCGGTCTGCTCGAGGCACGCCCGCGCCGTCTCGGGCGAGACGTCGATCGCGACGCCGACCCGCTCGAGGAGATCGGCCGAGCCGCACTTGCTGCTCACCGCGCGGTTGCCGTGCTTGACGACGCGTCCGCCGGCGGCGGCGACGACGATCGCCGAGGCGGTCGAGACGTTGAACGTGCCGAGCCCGTCGCCGCCGGTGCCGCAGGTGTCGATCGCGTCGGGGTGGTCGTGGGCGAAGGGCTCCATCCGCGAGCGGAGGGCGCCCGCCACCCCGGCGACCTCGTCGGCGGTCTCGCCGCGCTGGGCGAGCGCCACGAGCAGGCCGCCGAGGGCGACGGGGTCCGCCTCCCCGTCGAGGCAGGTCTCGAAGAGGCCGCGGACGCGGTCGCTGTCGAGGCGGTCGCCGGCCAGGACGTCGCGGAGGGCGTCGGCGAGGGCGCGGTCGTCGGCCACGTCAGGCCCGACTCACCGCGAACCCGGCGACGCGGAGGAACTGCTCGAGCACCCGCTGCCCCTGCGGGGTCAGGATGCTCTCGGGATGGAACTGCACGCCGTAGCGCGGGCGGTCGCGGTGCTCGACGCCCATCACGATGTCGTCCTCGGTCCATCCGACGAGACGGAGCGACTCGGGCAGCTCCTCGCGGACGGCGCGCAGGCTGTGGTAGCGGCCGGCCGTGAACGGGTTCGGGAGGCCGTCGAAGAGGGTCGCCGCCTCGTGATGGACGAGGCACGCCATCCCGTGGACCGGCACCGCGTCGACCTCGAGCGGACCGCCCTCGGACGCGACGATCGCCTGGTGGCCGAGGCAGACGCCGAGCACCGGGACGCTCTCGGGCAGGGCGGCGAGGAGGTCGAGGCAGATGCCCGCGTCCTTCGGGTGCCCCGGACCGGGCGAGATGACGATCGCCTGCGGGTCGCGCCCGATCGCCTGGTCGACGGTGAGGGCATCGTTGCGGACGACCTCCACCTCGGCGCCCGCGATCGCGAGGCCCTGGTAGAGGTTCCAGGCGAAGGAGTCGTAGTTGTCGATCAGGAGGATCATGCCCGTACCATCCGATGCCGCTCGCTTCCTACGCGTCCGGGTCCTCGTTCCTCGGACACCGTTCGCTCCGGGACTCGCTCCGATGCCGCTCGCTTCCTACGCGTCCGGGTCCTCGTTCCTCGGAGACCGTTCGCTCCGGGACTCGCGCGCCAGTCACTCCCCCGGTGGCCCGAAGACGGGCGACGCGGCGAGCTCGACGCACTCGAGCAGCGCGCGCGCCTTGTGCTCGGTCTCGCGGAGCTCGGCGGTCGGGTCGGACGCGAAGACGATCCCGGCGCCCGACTCGACGCTCACTCGATCGCCCTCGACGAGGATCGTCCGCAGGATGATCGCCGTGTCGAGGTTGCCCATCCGATCGAGGTAGCCGAACGCGCCGGCGTACGGCCCGCGCGGCTCGGGCTCGAGCGCGGCGATCAGCTCCATCGCCCGGATCTTGGGCGCGCCGCTGACCGTCCCGGCCGGGAAGCATGCGGCAAGCGCATCGAGGGCGTCCCGGTCGGCGCGGAGGTCGCCCTCGACGATCGAGACGAGGTGCTGCACCCGGGTGAACTTCTCGAGGCTCTGGTAGCGGCGGACCCGGACGCTGCCGATCCGAGCGACGCGGCCGACGTCGTTGCGGGCGAGGTCGACGAGCATGTCGTGCTCGGCCCGCTCCTTCGGATCGCGCTGGAGCTCGACGCCGAGGGCATCGTCCTCCGCCCCGTCGCGCCCGCGCGGGCGGGTGCCCGCGATCGGGCGCGTCTCGATCGTGCTCCCGCGCACGCTCACCAGTCGCTCGGGCGAGCTGCCGACGAGGGTCACCTCGGGCGACTCGAAGTAGAACATGTGCGGCGCCGGGTTCGCGATCCGGAGGGCCCGATAGAGGGTGAACGCGTCGCCCGCGATCCGTCGCTCGAGGCGCCGGGCGAGGACCGCCTGGAAGATCTCGCCCTGGCCGATCGCCTCGCGCAGCGAGGCGACGCCGGCCCGGTAGGCGTCCTCGGACATGACCGAGCTCGGACCGTCATCCGAGAGGGTCACCGGACCGGGGATGGCCGGCTCGCCGTAGAGGTCGAACGCGATCTTCACCGCCCGCTCGCGCGCGGCCGCGACCGGATCGTCCGCGACCTCGGTGACCGCGCAATCGGTCAGGACGTGGACGCGCTGGCGGACGTGATCGAACGCGACGACGTCGCCGAAGAACTCGAAGTGGGCCGTCGGCGGGCGCGGCCGGTCGACGCTCGGGTGATCGGGCACGCGCGGCTCGAGCACCCGGGCGAGGTCGTAGCCGAGGTAGCCGATCCAGCCGCCGGCGAGCGGCGGGAGCTCGGGGTCGGCGGCGTGGGCGGGCAGCCGCGCCGCCGCCCGCCGCAGCCCCTCGATCGGCGTCGCGGTGAACCGCTCGGCCGCGCCCTCGCCGACCGACAGCGAGCACGCGTCCCCGTCCGCCCGGAAGGTCGCGTTCGGGTCGACGCCGATGAAGCTCCAGGCGGCGAGACCGGTCGGGCCCTCGGCGCTCTCGAGGAGGCAGCCGCGATGGCCCGACCCGCGCAGCGAGAGGAAGGCGCGGACCGGCGTGAGCAGGTCCATCGGCAGGACGAGCTGGAACAGGCCGCGCTCGCGCGCCTGCTCGGGGCTCGACTCGTGGAGGAACGGGGTCATCGGTCTCGTCCGAGGTCTACGGATGGCGAGGCGCGAGGGTAGCAGTGGGCCCCGAGGCGCGCAACCGCTGGAGCGGCCCGCGATTCGGCGCGTGACCGCCCGCCAGGTGGCCCCGCGCGGGACCGCCCGCGTATCCTGTCGACGACCCGTTCACCGTCGGCCAGCGGAGGCGAGCGATCCCGTGGCGATCCGGATCGAGTGCGAGGAGTGCGGTCACCGCGAGCGCGTCGATGACGACCTCGACGGAGGCTCGATCGACTGCTCCGAGTGCGGCGCCGAGATCGAGATCGAACGACGGCGTGGCCCGCAGAAGCGACGCTCGGCGACCGAGGCGTGGAAGAGCCAGTCCAGGCTCGAGGCCGGGAGCGTTCTGTCGCGGGCGGTCTCGACGGTCGGCGCGAACCTCGTCTCGTTCGGCATCCTCGCCCTCATCATCTACTCCCCGTTCCTGCTGTTCGCGGGCTGGGTCGCGATGCAGCCTCAGCTCACCGAGGAGCTGATCCTCATCTACGTCGGGGTGAGCATCCCGCTCGGCCTCCTCCTCGACAACCTGATGGTCTCGACCGTCTGCTACGGGGTGTTCGAGCAGCTCCGGGGCAAGCACGCCAGCGTCGGCGACTGCCTCAGCGCCGGGCTCACCCGGCTGCCGGGCGTTCTGGCGGTGGGCGTTCTCGTCTTCATCTGCGTCCTGGCCGGGCTGGTCGCGTGCATCATCCCCGGCGTGATCGTCGCCTGCATGCTCTGGTTCGCCGTCCCGGCGGCGACCGTCGAGCGCCCGGGCGTGATCGAGTCGCTCAAGCGAAGCTACGCGCTGACCAACGGGATCAAGCTCCAGATCTTCGGGATCCTCTTCGCGATCAACATCGTCGAGAACATGCTCGACCGCGGCATCCAGGCGGTCCTCGAGGGCTCGCCCGTGATCCTCTTCACCGGCGTCGTCACGAGCATGATCTTCGGGCTCGTCCGGGCGACGGCCGCGGCGATCGCGTATCACGACGCGCGCGCGGGCACCGAGGGCGTCACGGCGGATGACCTGGCGGAGGTCTTCGAGTAGGGAAGCGGCTGGCGCTCGAGGCGGGCTCGCCTTCGGCGAGCGGGATGTCACCACGGAGACACGGAGGACACGGAGGATTCAGGAGAGAGACGAGTAGCTCGCCCCGGGCTGGCGCGCCCTTCTTCTTCGACGGAGATCAGGCGCCCCCAGAGCTCCTCCGCCTCCGCCCCCCATCTCCGTGGTCAGTTCGTCCCCGTCGTGAAGCGACACCAACCCAACCCGGTAGGCGCTGCCCGCGCTTCTCCTTCATCCTCCGTGTCCTCCGTGTCTCCGTGGTGCCATCCTCTTCGCCGAAGGCGAAGCCGCTGCCTCAAATCTGCTCGAGGAAGTTCGAGATCAGCCGCTCGCCCGTCGGGGTGAGGAAGCTCTCGGGGTGAAACTGCACGCCCTCGACGTGGGGCAGGCGCGTGTGGCGGAGCGCCATGACCGTGCCCTCGGAGGTGCGGGCCGTCACGACGAGGTCGGGCGGGAGGCTCGCCTCCTCGATCACGAGGGAGTGGTAGCGGGCCGCCTCGAACGGGTCGGGCAGGCCTCGGAGGACTCCCGAGCCGTCGTGATGGATCGAGCTCGTCGATCCGTGGACGGGGTCGCCGCGGATGATCCGGCCGCCGAAGACGGTCGCGATGCACTGCGCGCCGAGGCACACCCCGAGGAGCGGGACGCGGCCGGCGACGGCGCGGACGACGTCGTTACTCCTCCCGCAGTCGCCGGGGTCCTTCGGGCCGGGCGAGATCACGACGGCGACCGGCGCCGGGTCGGCGTCGAGGATCGTCGCCGGGTCGACCGCGTCGTTGCGGACGACGCGCGTCTCGGCGCCGCGCGCCGTGAAGGCCTGGACGAGGTTCCAGGTGAAGCTGTCGTAGTTGTCGATGACCAGGATCATCGGAGCGACTCGCCGCGCGACCGCAGCAGCGCGAGGGCGCGCTCGCGGGCCGCCGCGTCGTTGACGTCGAGGTGGATGCCCGCGTCGCCGACCTCGACGATCGCCACCCGGCCGCGGTCGGCGTGGATGACCGATCGGAGCGGCTCGTCGGGGCCGAGCGCGGCGATCTCCTCGAACACCCGGCGGTCGATGACGATCGGATGGCCTCGTCCGGGCGAGCCATCCGCGCGAGGCGCCTGCGGCAGGACGATCGCCGCGTCCTCGGCCGGGGCGCGCCACCGCTCGAGCAGCGCGGTGATGGTGGCCGGCGCGACGGCCGGATGGTCGACCGGGTGGAGCACGATCGCCCCCGCGTCGGCGGGGCTCGCGGCCAGCCCCGCCTGGAGCGATGAGGTTCGACCGGCCTCCCAGCCGTCGTGGACGACGGTGGCGACTCCCGGCGCGGCGAGCGCGGTCGCGCCGGCAGCCTGGACCTCGGCGGCGCGCGCGCCGATGACGACGATGGCCCGGGCGAGACCCGCCTCGCGGCCGAGCCGCAGGACGCGGGCGAGCCCGGTCTCGTCACCCCAGCGGGCGAGCGCCTTCGGACCGCCGGCGCGGCGGCCGGCGCCGGCGGCGAGGACGAGGTGGACGGCGTCGGCGTTCTTCATCGGCCGGCAGCGTACAAAACGCCGGGCCCCGGTCGGAAGACCGGAGCCCGTCGCTCTCGAATCGAATCGTCCGTTCCTCGCGGCGACCCGCGAGAATTGAATTGAAGCTAGTTGCGCGAGTAGATCTCGCTCGCGCCGACGCTCGTGCCGTCGAGGCCGAGCATCGAGGTGCCGCCACCGAACCCACCGGTCAGGAGGATCCGGCCGTCGTTGAGGGCCGCCGTCGCGGCGCTCGTCCGAGCCGTCCCGAGCGGGAGGACGTCGACGACGTCGCCGATCGAGTCGCTCCACACCTCGGCGTCGCCGTGCGGCGGCGAGCTGCCGGCGGCGAAGTCGACGACCTGGCCGCCGATGACGACCACGTCCCGACCGCTGCGCTCCGCGTTCGCCCGGGTCCGGCCGGTGCGCAGGTTGCCCGCGCCCGTCCAGATCTGGCTGCTCGGATCGTAGCGCTCGAGCAGGTCGATGTTGGCGTTCGCGTCGCCACCGGCGAGCAGGACGTCGCCGTTGTCGAGCGACGCCGCCGCCTGGTTGCGACGACCCTGCGACGGGCCGGGGCTCGCCACGAAGGCGGTGTTGGCCGACTCGAACGTCTCGGCGCCCGGCGCGAGGAACGCCTGCGGAGCCGTCGCGCCCTGCGTGAGGACGAACGCGAGGCCGCCGACGTAGAGCACGTCGTTGCCGACGAGCGTCGCGCTGCCGTCCTGACGCGGGATCTGCATGTCCTGGCCGGTCTGGCTGATCGGCGAGAACTGACCCGTGGCCGGGTCGAAGATCTCCGCGACGGGGAGCGTGCTGCCCTGGCCGTTGTTGAGCTGACCGTTGAAGCCACCGGTCACGAGCACGTTGCCGTTCGGCAGGAGCGTCGCGTAGTGGCTCCGACGGGGGAAGCCCAGGTCGCCGGTCCGGGTGAAGCTGTTCGTCGTCGGATCGAAGAGGAAGCAGCTCGCGAGCTCGCTCTGGATCGCGGCGCCGTTGGCATCGAGCGCCTCGATCCCGAAGCCGCCGGTGACCAGGATGCGGCCGTCGTTCAGCTTGGTCGCCTCGTGGAGGAAGCGAGCCGTCGCGATCGCCTGGTTGGCGCTCACCGGAACAGCCATGAAGCCGCCGGGGTTGCCACCGAGCGACGCGTCGTCGGCGTCGGTCACCTGGTTGACGGCCACGTCGATCACCTCGCTCTGCGGGATGAACGTCGTGCCGGCCGCCTGCGCATCGACGCCGCCGACGACCAGAACACGGCCGTCATTGAGCGTCGTCGCGGTGTGGAGACCACGCGGGTGGTTCAGCGCGAGCGAGCTCGCGTTGAACGCCTCGTCGAACGGTCCGTCGACGTCGATCGGAGCGGCGAGCGCCTGGACCTGGTTACCGAACGCGTCAGCGATGTTCGCCGAGGCGACGATGTCGAGGCCCGAGGGGTCGCCGGCCTGCGCGGCGGCCGCGTCGAAGACGCCCGAGACCCGGATCTGGGCCTGGTCGCCGAGCACGATGACGGCCTGCACGAGCTGGGCGCCGGGGCCCATCGTCGCGCCGTTGCCGAACGTGTCGCCGGCGACGGGGAGGCTGAAGTCGAGCGTCGGGTCGAACGTGCCCTGCACGACCACCTCGGAGGAGTAGGTCACGACGAGGGCGTCGTCGATCGAGACGTCCCCGCTGCCGTCGCGATCCTCGAAGAGGACGCTCACCACCGACGGACCACCGGCAGGCGGCGGCGGAGGGGGCGGCGGCGGGGGAGCGCCGATCGAGCCGCCGACGTCGAGCGCCACGCCCGCCGCGACGGACTGACCGCTCGCCTGGTCCGTGATGTCCTGCGTCGCCTGGGCCTCGATCCCGGACGGATCGCCCGCCGCGATGCTGGCCGCGTCGAACGCGCCGCCTGCGTTGAGGATCGGGTTGTCGCCGAGTGTGATGACCGCCTCGCTCGGCTGCGCGCCGGCCGAGAGGGTCGCGCCGCTGCCGAACGTGTCGCCGGCGACGAGGAGGTTGAAGTTCGCCGCGGGGTCGCCGCTGGCGTTCACGTTCACGTCGACCGAGTAGGTCAGCGTGAGCTGATCGTCACGGCTGACGTCACCGCTGTTGTCCGTATCCGCCAGATCCGCCGAGACGAGGACCGCCTGAGACGCGGGAGGAGGAGGGGGGGGCGGCGGGGGAGGGGCTGCGTTGATCGAGCCGCCGACGTCGAGCGCGACGCCCGGCGCCATCGACTGACCGCTCGCCTGATCGGTGATGTCCTGCGTCGCCTGCGTCTCGATCCCGGACGGGTCGCCCGCGGCGGTGCTGGCCGCGTCGAACGCGCCGCCGGCGTTGAGGACGGGGTTGTCGCCGAGGGTGACGATCGCCTCGCTCGGCTGCGCGCCGGCCGAGAGGGTCGCGCCGGTGCCGAACGTGTCGCCGGCGACGAGGAGGTTGAAGTTCGCCGCGGCGTCGCCGTTGGCGTTCACGTTCACGTCGACCGAGTAGGTCAGGGTGAGCTGATCGTCACGACTCACGTCACCGCTGTTGTCCGTATCCGCCAGGTCAGCCGCGATGAGGATCGCCTGCGGGGTGCCACCACCACCGGGCGTGCCGCCACCACCGGGCGTGCCGCCACCACCGGGCGTGCCGCCACCACCGGGCGTGCCGCCACCACCGGGCGTGCCGCCACCACCGGGCGTGCCGCCGCCACCGGGCGTGCCGCCGCCACCGGGCGTGCCGCCGCCACCGGGCGTGCCGCCGCCACCCGGCGTGCCGCCACCACCCGGCGTGCCGCCGCCACCACCCGGAGGAGGCAGAGTTCCGCCGCCGCCGCCGCCGCCGCCCGGAGGCGGGGTCGTGGTGCCACCGCCGGTGGTGCCACTGCCGCTGCCACCGGCGGTCGTGCCGATGGGAGTCTTGTTTCGACTGCCGCTACTGCAACCGACGATCACCGAAAGACTGATCGCGGTGACGCCGAGAAGCAGAGTTCGACCCCGGAGACCGACCATGGACATGCCCCCTATTGCTTGTCCGCCGTCGTTGAGAAAGCAATCCGACTGGACTTCAGGACGGAGAGCTAGACCCCTCGTCGCGGGACTGGAGCCCGCTCGCACCCCGGTTGGATGCGAACCGCATACCCAAACTCGGGGATGGTGTCGGGTTGGTTTCAACCGCTTGCAACGTTGATTGATGCACGTTGGCCTCCGGTGTGCGTGAACGAAGGTCCCGGTCTGACTTTCCCAAATACCGCAGCCCGTCTGTGCACGTTGGGAGACACGCGATCCTCGGGCAGAGAGCGGAGTTGGGGGCGCGGCCGGAGCCGGCGGGGCTTCTCGCCCGGCGGCTCGCGCCGAGCCGGGGGCTCGATGGCAGCACTCTCCGGCCGGTGCTATCATCCGATCGGCTCATCCCCTGCTCTAGACTCATTGGCTCTCTTCGCGGCCCCCGGACCAGCTCCGGCAACCGTGATCATCGAGCGAGTCACCCGCGCGCGGGGCGGTGGCTCGTTGGGAGACGAGACGGTTTGAGCACGACCGCTGGCGGAGTCGTCGCGAACGACCTGAAGCTCGGCCAGCTCCTCAAGGCGAGGGGCTGGGCGGACGGCGCGAAGGTCTCGCGAATGATCGCCGACGGCGCGGCTCGGCGGGCGCGGGGCGAGACCCCCCTCTCGCCCGTCCAGATCGCCCTCGCCGACGGAACCATCGACGTCGAGCAGCTCCTCACCGTCTACGGCGACGCCGGCCTCGCCGTGCTCCTGTGCGGCGCGTGCGTCATCGGCTACTTCCTCCCGACCGAGGCGGTCGCCCCGCTGACCGCCTGCCCGCGCTGCCACGTTCCGCTCTCGTCGTCGACGGCCTGCTCGGACCTCGAGGCGTTCGCCGAGGGGCTCAAGTCCCGGGCGCTCGAGGCCCTCTTCGGGGGGTCGACGCCCGCGCCGGCCGCGCCCGGCGCGACGCCCTCGCCCGGCGAGACGACGCCCGCCCCTGCCCCGCCCGGCGCGACGCCCGCGCCCGCGGGCTCGACGCCCGCGCCCCAACCCGGAGGTCCCCGGGTGATCCGGGCGCGCCCCGCCAAGGGGCTCACTGCGCCGACCGGTCGAGGGCCGGGCCTCGGATCGACCCTTCCGGCTCCCCGGGGCGGCTTCCCTCCGACGACCCCGTACCCCGGCGCGACGCCCCAGCCCGGCGGGCCGACGCCCGCGCCGATCGGACCCCTGTCGGGCGCGACGCCGCCGCCGCCGCTGCCGCCGGGAGCCGTCCGCCCGCCGCCGCTGCCCGGAAGCGGACGCTACACGATCCCTGGACCGCCGCCGCTTCCCCCGCCGCCCCGCGCCGCCCCGGGATCGAGCGGCACGATGCCGGCGCTGCCCCCGCCGCGGCCGCCCGCGCCGCGGCCGGGCTCGAGCGGACAGATGCCCGCGCTCGGCGGCAACTCGCCCGCGCCGATGCCCCCGCTGCCGCCGACGGTTCCGCCGGGCGGCGCGTCGAGCGGTCGGATGGCCGCCCTCGCCTCGCCCCAGCCGCAGCCGACCGGTCCGTCGAGCGGTCGCTTCCGGGTCGAGGCGAGCTCCGGTCGCCACGGCGCCGTCGCGAGCCGCAACGTCGCCGCCCTCGCGACGGGTAAGCCGATCGCGCCGACGCGCCCGCGGATCGGCCCGTACGAGGTGATCGAGGAGATCGGTCGCGGCGGGATGGGCGCGGTCTACAAGGTCGAGCACGCCCAGACGAAGAAGGCCTTCGCCCTCAAGGTGCTCCTCCCGAGCGGCGACCCGCGATCGATGGCCGCCCGACGCGATCGGTTCTTCCGCGAGGTGAAGGCGATCACCAGCCTCCGCCACGAGAGCATCACCGCCGTCCACGACGTCGGCAGCCAGGGCGACCTCGCCTACTACGTCATGGACCTCGTCGATGGAAAGACGCTCCAGGCGCTCATCGGCGACCCCGACCTCGAGGTTCGTCGCGGGATCGAGATCCTCGAGCGGGTGGCCCGCGGGATGACGCACGCCCACGACAAGGGCGTCATCCACCGCGACCTCAAGCCCGCGAACATCATCGTCGACGACCAGGACTGCCCGAAGATCGTCGACTTCGGCCTCGCGATGATCCAGGGCGAGGATCGCCTGACCAAGACCGGCAGCGCGATCGGCACCCCGTTCTACATGAGCCCCGAGCAGATCCGGGCCAAGGTCCAGGACATCGACGGCCGGGCCGACATCTTCGCGATGGGCGTGATCCTCTACGAGCACCTCACCGGGAAGCCGCCGTTCTGCGGCGTCACCCCGGCCGAGGTCTACATGAAGATCCTCGAGGTCCAGCCGAAGCCGCCGAGCCAGGTGAGCGACGTGCCGGCGGCCCTCGACGTGATCTGCCTCCGCGCCCTCGAGAAGGACCCGCGCGACCGCTACCAGACGACGTCCGAGCTCGCCGAGGACCTCGCCGCCTACCTGGCCGGCTCGAAGGTGAAGACGCGCCAGGTCAGCCCGCTCCGCCGCCTGATGCGGATGGCCGAGGCGCGGCCCCGCGCCGCTGCGGCCGTCGGCATCACCGCGGTCGTCCTGGTCGGGCTGATCGTCCTCGTCGTCGGCCTCCTCGGCTCGGGCGACGGTCAGGAAGCGGTGATCGCCCAGCTCCAGGCGCAGCTCAAGGCCGCCGAGGGCGAGGCCGAGCGCCGCTCGCTGGCCGAGCAGATCGCCGAGCTCGAGCGAAAGCGGGCCGAGGCGAACGGCGCCGCGAGCGCGGCCGACGACTCCGGTGGCGACGAAGGGGACGCCGGCGGCGGGGCGCCCGCGGCGCTCACCCTCGACTCGACCCAGTCCGCGGAGCTCGAGCGGATCCGCGACCTCGCCGCCAGCCCACTGGCCGAGTCCGACGCGATCGTGGAGGCGGCCGAGGCGCTCCTCGAGGGCCTCCCCGCGAACAGCAAGTGGGAGATCGAGGTCGAGGAGCTGATCACCGCCGAGAAGGCGAGCGCCCACGCGTTCGGCGCGGTCGTCGACAAGGCCGACGCCATCCTCGAGATCGACGGGTCGGCGAGCGGAGCGATGGAGCTCCTCTCGGTGCTGCCCTCGGAGGTGACCGGCGCCGAGTCGCGCTGGAAGGGCAAGCTCGAGGGAGCGCAGACGAGCCTCGAGGACCGGGCCGAGACGCTGGCGAAGTCGCTCGAGCAGGCGGCGACGGCCGCGCTCGACGCCGAGCAGCTCCCGCAGGCGAAGATCGCCTACGAGAAGCTCCGCGACCTCGGCCTGAAGTCGTGGGTCGAGCTCGCCCAGAGCGGCCTCGAGCGCGTCGCGTCGATCGAGAAGGAGGCGGCGGCGCGCCGGGCGGCCGAGGAGGCGCGCCTCATCGAGGAGAAGCGGGTCGCGCTCGAGCGGGCGCGCGATCAGCTCGAGAAGCTCCAGGCCCGCGCCGAGGAGCTCGGCCTCGGCGGACGGTTCGAGGAGGCGGTCGCTCAGGCGCGGAGCTTCCTCGCGTCGAAGATCCCCGAGGAGGTCGTCGCCCCCGCCGAGCAGCTCCTCGGCGATCTCGAGGCGGCGGCCGCCTTCCAGCAGCTCGCGATCGCCGGCCTCGAGCGCCTCGCCGGACGCGAGGCGGACCTGCGGATGCGGGGCGAGCGGCGGCGGCTGAAGGGCACGATCGTCTCGATCACCGACGGGCAGATCACCATCGAGGTGCCGGCCGGCCAGACGACGATCGACGCGACCCGGATCGACCCCGGCGACCTCGCCGACCACGCCGACCTGACGTCCGAGGGCGGCGCCGGCCCGTCGAACCGGGTGAAGGCGGGGATCTACCTCCTCTTCTCGGCGCGGGCGGAGGACGCCCAGAAGCACTTCGAGGCGGCCGCGGCGACCGGCGCGGACGTCGGTCGATTCATCACCAAGCTCGAGACGGCCCGCCGCCTCGAGCGCGAGCGCCACGCCGGCGACGCGTTCGCCGAGCTGTGCGAGACCTACGCGAAGGCGACGCCGGAGCGGGTGCTCCAGAAGGTCGCCGACTTCGAGAAGGAGTTCGCGGGGACGGATGCGGCTGCCGAGGTCGGCGCCGCGGTCGCCGCCTTCCGCGAGCTCGCGCCGGTCGCCGACGCCCTCTCGCCGGCGCTCGCCGCGGGCGGCACGACGCAGGTGACCTTCGACCTGACCGAGGGCAAGCACGTCGGCATGCTCGCCGTCGCCCGGGTCGAGGAGGCGGATCCGCTCTGGGGCGCCGCGATCCATCGCTCCGACCTCCAGGCCCGGAACGTCTCGATCGACGTGCCGGCTAGTGTGGGGCTGCCGTTCCGGCTCACCCTCGAGGTCGACGGCCTCGCCGCGAAGGGCGGCGTCGATCTCCGGATCGCCGGCGGCGGCGCCGGCCTCTCGCTCGTCGTCTCGGGGAAGGCCGCCACCCTCAGCATCGTCGACGCGAAGGGAAGCCCGCTCACGTCGGCCGACCTGCCCGAGGCGCCCGACCGCGGCTTCCTCCTCGAGCTCTCCGTCGATGCGAACGGGCGGGCGGTCGGGCGCATCGACGAGGCGGACCTGGTCGAGACCGCCGTGCCCGCCGACGCGGCGGCGGCGGCGGTCACGATCACCGTCGCGCGCGGCGAGGCGAGGCTGCAGGAGCTGATCGTCACCGGGCTCCGCGACGCGCCCGCGACGCGCCAGGCCGCCGAGAAGATCGCCGCGTTCTGGAAGGCGACCGAGGCGGCGATCCGCGCGTCGAAGCCTCAGAAGCTCGGGACCGGCGCGTTCGGGACGGTGTCCGGGCCGAAGTTCAACGGCAACCGCCTTCAGTGGCGGAGCAATGGGGCGTTCACGATCCGGACGGGGCAGAGCTACGCGAGGCCGATCATCACGATGGACCTCGGCGTGGTCGACGCGGCGACGGCCCAGCTCATCTTCTGGGAGCCGCCCGCCGAGGCGGAGGACGACCCGAAGCCGCATCGCTTCACCCTGCCGACCTTCCCCGACGCCAAGCGCGAGCTCCTCGCCGTCCACGACGGCTCCGCGGTGCGCGTCTTCGTGAACGGGGTGTCGCTCGGCGCCTCGAAGGTGTCGGCGGCGGTCAAGATCGGGTTCGACTGCGACGCCGGGCAGCTCCGCCTCGAGAAGATGATGCTGAGGGACCCGCAGCCCCCGAAGTGACCCGCTCCGGGTCTCAGCGCGCCGCGAGCGGTCCGAGCCGGGCGTGGTCGAGGCAGGGCAGCGCCCGCCGTATCCGGTCCTGACGTCCCATCTCGAGCTCGGCGACGGCCAGCCCGTCTCGTCCGTCCGGCGCGACGGCGAGGACCGTTCCCCACGGATCGACCACCATCGCGCGGCCATACTTCGCGCGGCCGTCGGGCGTCGTTCCGTGCTGCGCGGGCGCGACCACCCAGGCCACGTTCTCGATCGCCCGGGCGCGCAGGAGCGTCTCCCAGTGGTCGCGGCCGGTCCCCATGGCGAACGACGCGGGGACGAAGAGGGTCCGGGCGCCCGCCGCGACGAGCTCCCGGTAGAGCTCGGGGAAGCGGAGGTCGTAGCAGATCGAGAGGCCGACCGCGCCGAGCGGGGGCAGGTCGACCACGACCGCCTCGGGCTCGCCGCTCGAGAGGCGCGCGCTCTCTCGCTCGTTCGGGCCGCCGGGGACGTCGACGTCGAAGAGGTGGATCTTCCGATAGCGACCGACGCACCGACCGTCGGCGGCGAAGGCGAGGGTGGTGTTGAACGGGAGCGCCCCCGGCTGCGAGGGCTCGCCCAGAGTCCCGGCCACGATCGAGACCGACGCCTCGCGGGCGAGGGCGGCGAAGCGCTCGGACCACCGCACGACGTCGTGGACGACGGGCTCGCCGGGCGCTCCCTCGAACAGGACGTTCTCGGGCAGGCCGACGACGGCGGCGCCGCGGCCCGCGGCGCGACGGACGAGCTCCGAGGCGCGCCCCCTGTTCTCCTCCGGATCGCCGCCGCTCTGCATCTGCGCGGCGGCGACGACGACGGTCTCGGGAGTGTCCACGCGCTCTCTCCTCCGCGGTCGACCCGACCGCGAGAAGTCTATCACCAGCCTCCGGTCGGCGAAACGGCGCTCGGCTTGACCCTCCGTGACGCGGCGGGTAGCGTTGGCGCCCCGATTCCAGCGCGGGGACGGCCATCACGGCGAGGTAGGGACACCATGGGTAAGTCGGCGAACACGCGCGGACGCAAGAAGCACGAGAAGGAGCTGCGCCGTCGAAAGCGCCTGGCGGACCGGGCCCGAGCATCGGCCGCGCGGGCGCCGGAAGCCACCGCGACCGAGACGGCCGAGGCGCCGACCGCCGCTCCGGCGGCCCGGCGCCCCGCCGGCGGCCAGCGGACCGCCGACCTCGGGCCGGTCGCCGCCCTGCTCGACATCGAGGCGTTCTCGAGCGCGATCCTCGACGGCGAGCAGACGAGCCGGATCCTCTCGGTCCTCTACGCCCTCATCGAGCGCGACGAGCTCCTCGTCGAGCTCCGCTTCAAGCCGGCGGCCCTCCGCGAGGCGGAGGTCAAGGCGCGGCTCGGCGAGCTCGACGGCGAGGAGGACGCCGGGAAGCGTCAGGACGAGGCGCTCCGACGGGTCGTGCCCCTCCTCGCCGACGAGGGGTTCCGGCGCCGGGCCCACGAGGCGTTCAAGAAGGCGGGCGGGGCGCGCGTCGTCTCGGTCTCGCCCGACCGGAAGCGCGAGGGCGAGGCGCTCGCCCTCGGCGCGCTCCTCGCGCAGGGCCGTCCCGGCGAGCCGATCGCCGACAACCCGCTCTGGCGGATGATCGCCGTGATCTCGTTCCAGGAGGCCGGAGCCCTCTTCCAGTACGCCCGGAACCTCCGCGGGCCGGACGGCCAGGGGCCGGCCGCCGAGGGCGCGCCCGAGGGAGGCGAGGGCGAGGCTCCGACGACGCCGAGCGAGCCCGCGGCGGACGGGCCCGGCATGGAGCAGGACCCCGCGGCCCTTCAGCGAGCGATCGGTCGGGTCTACCACGATCGGTTCCGCGGCGCGGGCGAGGCGGTTCAGCGGGGGGAGGTCGACTTCCTCCCTCTCTATCATCTCCTTCATCTCTGTCGGGCCTACGGGCGAGGTCTCCGGCGGGCCAAGACGGCCACCGCCCTCGGCGTGAGCCAGGATCGATTCAGCTCGTGGCTGAACGAGCGGATCGGCGAGTGCGCCGTGAAGGATCTCGAGCCCGAGCTGCTCGGTCGGATGGCCGAGTCGATCCTCATCGAGGCGCGCGCCGCCGCCGCCGAGGGAGCGACGGCGCAGAGCGAGCGCCTCCTCGACGTCCACGGCTTCCTCGAGACGCCGGGCGAGGGCGAGGAGCTCGGCCGGAACCCGCTCGTGCGCCTGATCTACTTCGAGTCGCTCACCGAGCTGATCGACCGGGCCCGCGCGGCGAAGGAGGCGGGCGACCTCGACCAGGCCGAGAACCCCGACCTCGTCCACGTCGAGGCGATCGTGTCCGAGCCGACCGCGGACGCTCCCCTCACCGCCTACGGGGCCGCCCTGCGCGAGCGAGGCGAGGCCGAGGCGGCGGCCAAGGTCGAGGCGTTCCTCGCCGCCGCCGCGGACTGAGCGGCGCCCCGACCTCGGGGAGCGAGTCCGCCCGCCGCCGGGCGACCCTGGTGACCGAGGCGAGGCGGGGGACAAGATCACCGTGCCCCTCCGCGGCGAGCCTCTAGCCTAGTTCCCGTCCGGAAATGCGAAACACCAACGGGCGTCATCGGTTCCGCCGGTGATGCTCGCCTTCTTCTTGAACGCAGGGCGACGAGACGTTGGAGCGCCGTCCCATGCGAACGCCACCGACGTTCGCCGCTCCCCTTC
>JAJDCQ010000046.1 GCA_029260755.1 Planctomycetota bacterium
ATCCTCCCCGCCCTCCTTGACCGGCGACGTCCGCCCGAAGGGGAGCGGCGAACGTCGGTGGCGTTCGCATGGGACGGCGCTCCAACGTCTCGTCGCCCTGCGTTCAAGAAGAAGGCGAGCATCACCGGCGGAACCGATGACGCCCGTGGGTGTTTCGCATTTCCGGACGGGAACTAGGGCTAGGGCGAGTAGCTGGCGAGCGAGCCGAGCGACTGCCCGCGTCCGCCTCCGGCGGCCGCGGGGCGGCTCGCGTTCGGGGCTGGGCGCGGGCTAGGTGTCGACGCCGAACTGGACGCCGAGTCCCGGCGCCAGGAGATTCATCGAAGGCGCCTCGCTGCGCGTGGCGGTGACGCGGACGAAGCCCAGGTGTCGGCCCTGGTCGCGGTCGAGCGCCTCCGCGTCGGAGGGGAAGAGCCCCTTTCCCGACGCCTCCAGGGCGGCCTCGAAGTCGCGCCAGAGCTTCCAGCCGTCGGGCAGGGTGTCCGCGACGGGCGAGACGACGCGTCCCGAGCGGGACCACTGGCCCTGCCACCACTCCGCGGTGTGGAAGCACGCGCAGTCGTCCTCCCAGAACACCTTGCCGTTGGCCTGCGGCTCGAGGAGGTGCGCGGGGACCTCGTCGAACGGCGCGGTCAGCCCCGGCACGACGACGCCGAGCGGGCCGCCGGGGCGCACGAAGCCCGCCAGGTTGCCGAGGTAGAGGTCGTCGGTGCCGAAGTACTGATAGGCGTCGATCGAGACGACCGCGTCGAAGAAGCCCTGGGCCCAGGGGAGGGCGTGCGCCTCGACGCGCAGCGGCGTGACCAGGTCCTCGACGCCCGCCTCGGACACGCGCTTCCAGTTGTTGTCGGGGCCGATCCACCAGTCGGCCGCCCACACCCGCACGCCGAACTCCTTCGCCAGGAAGATCGAGGTCAGCGCCTTGCCGCAGCCCAGGTCCAGCACCCGCATCCCGGGCTTCAGCTCGACGCGCTCCGTCAGCCACTCCATCAGCCACAGAGGGTTCGGACCCATGTTGTGGGTCACCACCCACTCGGCGTCGTAGCCGTTCGATCGAGGGAAGGCGGGGCGCTTCAGGAGGTCGTCGAGCTGGGTCACGAGGAGCGGAGCCCGTTCACGAGAGGAGCGCGCGGATCGCGTCGAGGTCGCGGCCGCAGTAGGCCTTCTTGCCGTGCAGGATCACCGGCCGCCTCAGGAGGTTGCTCTCCTCGAGGACGGCGTCGGTGAACGCCTTCTTGCCCGGGAGCTTTTCCTTCCAGCCGTTCGCCTTCGCGGTCGCGTGGCGGACGTTGCAGACCTCCTCGACCGGGAGCTTGGCGAGGATCGCGGTCACCTCCGCGCGCGTCAGCGGCTCCTTGCGGTAGTTGCGCTCGATGACGTCGGGGGCGAGCTCTTGCACGAGACCTCGTGCGGGTCGGCAGGAGCTTCAGGTTCCGTTCCACAGAAACGTCGTCGCCATCGGAGTCCTCCTTCGGGGTCGCGATCGTCGGGCGCCCGATGTAGCATCCGCGCCCTTCGCAGGCCAAGCCCCACGAGGTAGGTGTCCATGAGCCAGCACGAGGCGCCGCCCGAGCGCGAGTTCGGACAGATCGAGCGGCCGCAGGTCGACGATGCGAACGCGATCCTGGGCGAGCCCATCCCCTGCCTGGATCACGGCTTCGTCCGCCTCGTCGACTACATGGGCGACGACGCCGCGATCGTCCAGGCGGCGCGCGTCTCCTACGGGAAGGGGACGAAGAAGGTCCACGAGGACCGCGGCCTCATCCGCTACCTCATCCGGCACCGCCACACGACGCCGCTCGAGATGGTCGAGTTCAAGTTCCACGCGCGGATGCCCGTCTTCGTCGCGCGGCAGTGGATCCGCCACCGGACCGCGTCGGTCAACGAGTACAGCCTCCGCTACTCGGCCGCCCTCGACGACTTCTACGTCCCGACCGACGACGCCGTCCGCTTTCAGAGCACGGCGAACCGGCAGGGCGGCTCCGACGAGGCGGTCCCGCCCGAGACCTGCGCCCGGGTGATCGAGATCATCAAGGACGACGCGCGCCGCTGCTACGACAGCTACAAGGAGCTCGAGGAGATGGGGATCGCGCGCGAGCTCGCGCGCACCGGGCTCGGCGTCGGCAACTACACCGAGTGGTACTGGAAGATCGACCTCCACAACCTGCTCCACTTCCTCTCGCTTCGCCTCGACGACCACGCCCAGCACGAGATCCGGGTGTTCGCCCGCGCGATGGGCGACATCGTCGCGAAGGTCGTCCCGATGACGTGGGAGGCGTTCCAGGACTACCGCCTGGAAGCGATGCAGCTCTCGCGCCTCGAGGTCGAGACGCTCGGTCGGATGCTCCGGGAGCCCGAGCGCGATGTGACCGAGCTGCTCCCCGAGCCGTGGAGCCGGGTCAACGAGAAGACCGGCGAGCTCAAGCGCAACCGCGAGCGGACCGAGTTCCTTGAGAAGATCGAGAAGCTCCGCGGCGCGGGGCGCGAGGGCTGACCCCGGCGCCGTCACCGGCGCTCCTCGGCGATGGTCGCCCGCTCGGCGAGCTGGAGGATCTGCCGGGTCGTCCGCGCGAGCTCAGGCGCTCGCTTCTGGGCGAGGGTGTCGATCCAGAACCGAAAGCCCGCCTCGTCGCGCCAGTTCCGGGCCGTCCGATCGTTCGGCAGGCCTTGGAGCGCCCGCGCGAAGCTGGCCTCCGCGACCTCGTAGTCGCCCTGCTCGAACGCCGCGACGCCCTCCCGGAACGCGGCCGTCGCCTCCTCGGGGCTGATCGTCTCGGGCGTGAGCACGAGCACGAGCGTCCAGGTTCCCACCAGAACCGTGGGCACGGCGAGGAGGATCAGCAGCGCCAGCGTCCAGGTTCGTCGTCGCATCACCATGGCGTCGATCTCCGTCTCTCTCGGACCGCCACGATGCCGCGGTCGAGGTCACCGGGGCGTCACGACGCCGCGTGCGGTCGAGCCCTCGCGGGCGTCCAATCCGCAGGGGATTCCGACCTGCTAGACTCGATCACCGTGGCTGCCGACGAAGAGACGCTCGGAGAGTATCGCCTCGAGGGCCGCCTCGGCCGGGGCGGGATGGGCACCGCCTACCGCGGGCGTGGCCCCGACGGCGAGGTCGTGGCCGTCAAGGTGCTCGCCGATGATCTCGTCGCCGACGCCGCGGCCCGGCGGCGCTTCGAGAAGGAGGCGTCCGTCCTCGCCCGTCTCCGGCATCCGCGGATCGTCTCGGCCCGGACCGGCCTGCTCGAGGACGGTGGCCGGCTCTTCTACGCGATGGAGCTCGTCGAGGGGAGCGACCTCTCCGAGGTGCTCGCCAGGCGCGGAAGCCTCCCGCTCCGGCGCGCGCTCGGCCTGCTGTCGGACGTCCTCGCCGCGCTCGAGTTCGCGCACGGTCACGGGATCCTCCATCGGGATGTGAAGCCCTCCAACGTCTTCGTCCTGCCGTCGGGCCGCGCCAAGCTCGGCGACTTCGGGCTCGCCCGCGCCGACGGCGCGACGCGCCTCACCGAGACCGGCACCGCCCTCGGCACGCCCGAGTACATGGCGCCCGAGCAGGCGGAGGGGGAGGCCGGCGAGCCGCGGACCGACGTCTACGCGGCCGGGATCGTCCTCTGGGAGCTGCTCGCCGGGCGCCCTCCGTTCACGGCGGACAAGCCTCTTGCGGTGCTTCGCTGCCAGGTCGACCGGATGATGGGCGACGAGAACCGCAAGCAGGCCCGCTTCACCGACCGCGTCGTCCGGCTCGACCGGGAGGGGCGTCCCGTCGAGCTCGCCCGGCGCTTCGAGGAGCTCGCGATCGACGCCGATAAGATCGATGGCCCGATCGGAGTCACGATCACCCGGGAGGGCGAGAAGCTCGTCACGGTCGCGCCGGCCGAGGCCGGCGCCGAGCTCCCCGCGTTCGTCGTCGACTACTCCCGGCGAAGCGTGAACCGGTCGATCCACTCGGGGATGCAGACCGTTCGGCCCGACCGACCCGTCCGCGTCGGCGAGTCCTGGACGATCTTCGCGAAGGACTCGTTCGGGCTCGCCGCGCTGATCAGCAAGCTCGGTGCGGATCCCGGCGCCGAGCTCACGTGCACCCTCGAAGGCGTCCGCGACGGGTGGGTGACGATCGAAGCGCGGGTCGAGCTCGAGTTCCGTCGGGTCGGCGGTCTCTCCCTCGACGACAACGGCAAGGTGACGGTCGTCAACACGATCAAGGCGCCGATCGACGGGCGGGCGTCGCCCGACTTCGAGAGCGAGCTCGTCATCGGGTTGCGTTACCGTGCCATGGGCATCCCCTACACAGGGAGCGGTCGGAACGTCTTGCGGGTCGAGAAGATCGAGAAGGACTGATCCTCCCTTCCCGCCGGCGCCCGCTCGTCCCGGGCGCCCTTTGAACGGCCTTCGACGGGCCGCTACGATGGACGGGATCACGGCTCCTTGCTCGGTGCTCCCGTCGATGCTCTCGCGCAGACTCTCTCTTCTCGTCGCCTTCACAATCGCCCTCGCCGGGCTCGGCTCGGGTCTCGCGCCGGCGTCCGCTCGGGCGGATGACGGCCCCGAGGTCGGCGCCCGGGCTCCGCGAGTCACCTGGGATGGCGTCGCCGGTCGGGTCACGGTGCCCGACGACCTCCGCGGGCGCCCCGCCCTGCTCGTCGCCGTCGACCTCCGCACCCACGCCGGACGCGAGCTCCTTCGCGTCGTCGCCGCGGTCGTCGAGAGCCCCCATCGCCGGCTCCTCGAGGTGGTCGCGGTGCAGAAGGGGCCGCTCACCGAGGCGACCAGCCGTGAGGTCTCGGACGGGGTCGACGCGATGGGGGTGCCGTTCGGGGTGCTCCTCGACGCCGACGGGTCGGTCGCGGAGGCCTACGGCCTTCGCGAGCCCGGCTTCCTCGGGCTCGGCGGGACCTGGCCGAGCGTCTTCGCGATCGATGCCCGCGGGCGCATCCGCGCGCGCGGTCGGGGGCTCGTCTTCCTCCCGGACGGCTCGCTCGGCCTCCCGGCCGAGCTCCGCGACACGATCGACCGGATCCTCGACGAGGCGAAGGGCCCCTACTCCGAGGCGACCCTCCTGGCCGCTGCCCGGGAGTCGACCAATCCCCACGTCCGGGACGCCGAGCGCTCCTTGATCTGCACGTTCGCCGACCTCGGCGTCGAGGAGATCGTGCAGGTGCTCGAGCGCGGGCACTGGCCGAGCGGCCGGGCGGTCGCGGCCGGCCTCCTCGGGGCGCTCGGACGGGTGGAGACGGCCGACGCCCTCATCGGGGCGATGAGCTGGGACGAAGAACGGACCGTCGCCGAGTCGGCGGCGTGGGCGCTGGCCGAGCTCGGCACGCGCGACGTGCTCGAGCGGCTGATCGAGGTGGTGGCGCGTCATCCCGACGCGAACGCGCGCCGACTGGCGCTCGACGCGCTCCGGCGGTCGACCGATCGATCCGACCTCGACGCCGACGATCTCGATGAATGGCGGCGAGTCGCCCGGCGCGGGCGATGACGCGATCCATGCGACGAGCGGCGCCTGCGAGTCTGGATGGCGTCGCGGGGGGAGGTGGCTGATGCGCGATTCGGTGAGTCGGCGACGGGGTAGCGGAGCGCTGGCCCTCGCCGCGGGCCTGGTCGTCCTGCTGGTCGTCGCGGTCGTGCCGGACGCGGCCCGCGGAGACGTCCTCGTCCTGAAGGACGGACGCCGCCTCGAGGGCAAGGTCAGCTACGACGGCGCCGGCTACGTCGTCGAGATGAAGTTCGGATCGCAGAAGATCCCCGCGGCCGACGTCAAGGAGTGGATCCGCTCGGACGACGCGCCGCCGGGTGACGGCGGCGGGAGCGAGGGCGCCGACGGCGGCGACGAGCCCGCGTCGGGCAGCTCCGACGGCGACGACGGCGACGACGAAGACGAGGAGATCGAGAACACCGAGCCGCCCGAGGTCGAGCTGCCGGCGATGACGCCCGGCGAGCGGGCCGACCTGCAGGCCGTCCTCGGCACCGGCGCGATCCTCCTCGAGACCGACCACTTCGCGATCGTCAGCACCGCCGACGCGGAGTTCACCAAGGAGCGGGCGGGGCTGATCGAGCGGGTCCGGACCGGATTCTACAAGCAGTTCGGGAAGCGTGGATTCCCCCTGAAGCGTCACGAGAAGCGCCTCGAGGCGGTCATCTTCGGGGACGAGCAGAGCTTCCGGAAGTTCTGCGCCCGGAACTTCCCGCAGCTCGGCTCCGGGGCCGCCGGCTTCTACACGACCGCCACCAACCGCCTCTACTTCTTCGACCAGGGCGCGAGCCCGAACGCGAAGGGGATCGAGCGGAACGTCGAGCAGTTCAAGCAGCACCTCGACGCGATCAAGGAGCGCCAGAAGCAGGCGGAGAAGGCGAAGAACTGGGAGCTCGCCAAGCAGCTCAGCCGGTTCCACCGGACCGAGCGGAAGCGACTCCGCAAGTTCGAGAAGGGCGCCGAGGATCACATCGACGAGTCGAACGAGTCGACCACGATCCACGAGGCGGTCCACCAGCTCTGCTACAACGCCGGCGTCCTGGTCGCGAGCGACCGTAACCCGCAGTGGCTCGTCGAGGGGCTCGCCATGCTCTTCGAGGACGACGGCTTCTGGCAGGGGCGCAACCTGTCGGAGCGGAACAACGAGATCCGGATCACGACGCTGGCGCAGCACGGCAAGGGCGGCGGCGAGTTCATGCCCCTCGGGCAGGTCGTCGGGACGAGCCGGCCGCTCCTCAAGATGCGCCACCCGGGGCTCGCCTACGCCCAGTCGTGGGCGCTCGTGCTCCTCTTCATGAAGGGGAACTTCCGCAAGTACAAGGCGAAGTTCTTCGACTACATCCTCGCCGTGCGCGAGCAGGCGATCGAGGCGAACGCGTCCGGCCGCCGGGACGGCGACGCCGACGAGGCGCGCCTCGCCCTCTTCGAGAAGTTCTTCGGCTCGGTCGCGACGCTCCAGGAGGAGTACGCGACCTACGTGAAGAAGCTCTCCGGCTTCTAGCGGCCGTCCGCGGTCAGCTCCGCGATCTTCGCGACGACGTCCGCCCGCCACCAGATCAGGTACGACGGGGCGCGGTCGCGGGCGAGAGCGAGGTCGAGGAGCGCCTCGGGCGCCCGTCCGGCCTCGGCCAGGGCGTAGCCCCGGTCCCGGAACACCTCGGGGTTTCTCGGCTCGAGCTTGAGCGCCTCCTCGAACGCGTCGAGGGCGGCGGGGAGGTCGCCCCGGCGGACCTGGACGACGCCGAGGGCGTGCCACGTGCGCGTGTCGTTCGCGCCGAGCTCGCATCCTCTCCGGGCGGCGTCGAGGGCGGCGTCGCGTCGGTCGGGCTGGAGGCTCCGCGCGAGCGCGAGGCACGCCCAGCCGGTGGCGTAGTCCGGATCGTCCGCGACGCTCGCCTCGAAGTCGGCGAGGGCGCCGTCGACGTCCCCGAGGGCCAGCCGCGTCTTGCCGCGGTGCTTCAGGGAGTTAGCGTTGCTCCAGATCTCGACGGACCGGTCGAGGTCGACGAGCGAGCCCTCGAGGTCTCCCGCGGACCGGCGGACGATCCCGCGGCTCGACAGGAGCGACGCCTGCGGGCTCTTCGACATGTCGATCGCGTGCGTCCACGCGGCGATCGCGCCCTCGAAGTCGCCGCGCTGGTAGCGGATCTTCCCGTCGAGATCCCAGGTCCCGAGGAACTCCTCGGCGCCGAGCTCGAGCGCGCGATCGTGGGCGGTCCGGGCGCCATCGAGGTCGCCCTTCGCGAGCGCCGCGGAGGACCGGTTCAGCCAGCGCTGAAAGCTCGTCTCGCCCGACGGCGTCTCGCTCGATCGAAGGTGGTCCTTCGTTCGATCGAAGAATCCGAACTCGCGGAGGGCGCGCTCGAGCGGCCCGTCGGACACGAGGGCCACGGGTTTGCCCTTCGGGATCTCCACGTCCGGTCGCAGCTCGGCGATCCGTTGGCGGACGTATCGGCTCGCCTCGGGATCCCCGATCCGCGCGAGCGCGATCGCCGCCGGGATCGCCCGGGTCGCGTCACGCTCGGCGAAGAGATGACGCAGGAGCGCGCCGGTCGCCTCCTCGCCGGCATCGAGATAGCCGAGCGCGTCGCAGCACAGGGCGGCGGTCCGAAGGAGCTTGTCGCCGACCCGTCGCCGCTGCTCGAGCGCGGTGAGCTCGCGGACATCGGTTCCCCGCCGCTCGATCCGCGCGATGGCCTCGTGGATGGACGTCGAGCTTCGCTTCCGCGTCTCCCAGGGGGGGCCCTCGGCGATCCAGGCGATCGTCCGGTCGAGGTCCGGGATGACGCGCTCTCCGGCGGCCCGCTCCTCGTCGGTGAGGTCGTTCGCCGAGCGGAGGACGTCGAACGCGATCTCCCGGAGGCGCGTCGAGATCGGATCGAGCTCGGCCACGAGGAGCGCGGCCGTCTTCGCATCGCCGCGGCGGACGATCGTGAGGAGCGCGTCGTCGTAGCCGCCCGGCCGGTCCGCGAGCCGACCGGATCGGACCTGCGCGAGGACGGCGGCGACCTCTCGACCGCGCGCGAGCCTCGCGTCGGTCTCGGCCTCGGACGTGCGCCCCGAGGCGTCGGGGATCTCGCTCAGCTCGGTCGGCTCGACGTCACCGCTGACGAGCGGCTGCCCGGGCTCGCTCGCCCCGGCGAGCGAGGTCGACCCGTCGACGACCGGGTCGAGTGGTTCGTCCTTCGTCGCGACGCGAATGCCGAGCACCGTGGTGCTCACCGCGAGCAGGACCGCCAGGATCGAGAGGGCGACGAGGGCGACCGTTCCAGGGGAGAGGCCGCCCGCCCGCCCGCCCGGCGCGGTCGCGGCGGTCCGCTCGCCGCGAAGGTAGCGTTCGCAGGCGTCGGCCAGCCCGGCCGCGGCGCGAAACCGCTCCTCCGGAGGCTTCCGCAGGCATCGGGCGCAGATCGCGTCGAGGTCGGGGTCGGCCGGTCCGCCGCGCTCGGACGGGGCCGGCGCCGGGCGCACGGTCGCGGCGATCACGACCTCGACGATCGAATCGCCGGTGAAGGGCGGCTCGCCGGTGAGCATCGCGAACAGGGTCGCGCCGAGGCCGTAGACGTCGGTGGCCGGCGAGACGGCGCCGCCGTGGACCTGCTCGGGCGCGGCGAAGCCCGGCGTCCCCATGAACCGGCCGCTGACCGAGATCGAGTTGCTCCGGCGCGGGTCATCGAGGTCCTTCGCGAGGCCGAAGTCGGTGACGAGCACCTCGCCCGTTCGGGAGAGCAGGATGTTCGCCGGCTTGAGGTCGCGGTGGATCACTGCCTCGCCGTGGGCCGCCTCGAGGGCGCGGGCCGCGGTCACGATCAACTGCACCGCCTCGCGCGGCGGCATCGGGCCGTCGCGGTCGAGGCGGGCCTCGAGCGACTCTCCATCGACGAGGTCCATGACGATGTAGGGCCGGCCCTGGTCCTGACCCGCCTCGTGGACGCTGACGATGCCCGGGTGGCGCACCCGCGCGAGGGTCCGCGCCTCGCGCAGGAAACGCTTGAGGTGGGCCTCCTCGGTCCGCGCCGCCAGGAGCATCTTGAGGGCGACGTCGCGGCGGAGGCTCGGGTCGTGCGCGCGGTAGACGACGCCGGCGCCGCCGCGCCCGAGCTCGCCGCGGAGCTCGTAGGATCCGATGGTCGCCACCTCTCCGTCAGCGCCTCTCGAGCTCGGCGATCTTCGCGACGACGTCCGCCCGCCACCACGTCTGCGGCGGGGCGAGGTCGCGGGCGCGCTTCAGGTCCGAGAGCGCCTCGAGGCTGCGCCCGGCGTCGGCGAGGGCGAGGCCGCGGTGCCGGTAGACCTCGAGGTTCTTCGGCTCGAGCTTGAGCGCCCGGTCGAACGCCTCGAGGGCGGCCGGCAGCTCGCCGCGGCGCGCGTGGACGACGCCGCGAGCGTCCCACGTGCCGGTCATGTTCGGCGCCAGCTCGCACGCGCGGCGCGCGTGCTCGAGCGCCTCGTCTCGCTCGTCCGGGATCGTGCTCCGCGCGAGGGCCAGCCCGATCCAGCCCCATCCGTGGCCGGGCTCGAGCTCGAGCGACGCGCGGAAGTCCTCGATCGCGCCGGGCACGTCGCCGAGGGCGAGCCTGGTCTTGCCGCGGTGGCTGTGGGTGATCGGCGACCTCGTCTCGAGCGCCACGGCCCGGTCGAGGTCGCGGAGGGAGCCCGCGAGGTCGCCGGCCGAGCGGCGGGCGAGGCCGCGGTTCGTCAGGAGCGACGGGCTGGGATCGGTCGCCAGCTCGATCGCCTTCGTCCACGACGCGATCGCGCCGTCGAAGTCGGCCTGCCGGTAGCGGATCTTGGCGTCGAGGTCCCAGAAGTAGAAGCTCGCGTCGCCGCCGAGGGCGCGGGCCCGGTCGTGCGCCTCGCGGGCGGCGGCGAGGTCGCCCCGCTCGATCTCGGATGCGCACACGTTCAGCCATCGGTCCGGGCGGTTCCGGCCGTCCTCGGTCTCGGTGTCGCGACGATGCTGGTCGCGGTTGTTGTACGCGCCCACGCTTCGGAGGGCGCGGTCGAAGGGGCCCTCGGAGAAGAGGGTCACCGACCCGTCCTCTTCGGGGCGCGCGAGCCCCTCGGGCGGGTCGAAGTCGGTCGAGCGGGTGCGGACCCAGCGCCGAGCCTCCTCGCCGCCGAGGCGGACGAGCGCGACCGCCGGCGGGATCGCGCGGAGCTCGTCGTGCTGGGTGAGGAGGTAGCGCCGGAGCGCATCGACCGCTCCCTCGCGAATGCCTATGTACTCGAGCGCGACGCAGCACAGCTCCGCCGTCTGGAGGAGACTCTCTCCAGCGAGGCGACGCTGCTCGACGGCCAGGAGCTTGAACGGGCGCATCCCGTGGCGGCGCTCGAGGCGCGCCTCGGCCTCCGTGATCGCCGTCGATCGCCGACCCCTCTCTTCCCAGATGGGGACCTCCCGCATCCAGGCGAGCGAGCGGTCGAGGTCGGGGATCGGGCGCTCGCCCGCCGCCCGCTCCTCGTCGGTGAGGTCGTTCGCCGAGGCGAGAACACCGAAGGCAATGTCCCGGAGGCGCTCGGAGACCTCGTCGAGCGTCTTCACGAGGATGGCGACGGTCTGCGGGTCGCGGTGGCGGACGACCGTGAGGAGGGCGGCTGTGAAGCCGCCGACGCGCTCGGACAGGCGGCCCTCGCGCACCTCGGCGAGCACATCCGCCACCTCGCTGCGGCGCGCCTCGGCGATCGCGTTCCGGGCGGCGTCGAGGCCGGACAGCTCGGCGTCCGCGATGCCGTCCTCGACGCCGAGGTCGAGGGCGGCGTCGAACGCGATCCGGGCGAGGCTCCACTGCTCCGCGTCCGCGGCGGCTCGCCCGAGCGCGAGGCTCGCGTCGAACTCGGCCCGGCGCGCCTCGGGATCGTCGCGGGCGAGGCGGAGGCGGGTCGCCGCGCGGAGGGCATCGAGGCTGAGGGCGAGGAGCTGGTCCTGGCGCTCGCGTCGCGCCGCGTCGTTCTCGGTCGGCAGCGGGTCGTCGCGCCTCGCCTCGAGGCGCTCCCACGCGGCCGTGGCCTCTTCCCTGGCCGTCTGGGCGAGCGCATCCTCCCGCTCGGCCGCCGCGCGCGCCCCGGCCTTGAGGGCGGCCCGCGTCCTCTCGCGACGCGCGGTCACGCTCTGGGCGACGAGCCCGACCCCGAGCGCCGCGACGACGACGATCCCCGCGGCCGCGACGGCGGCGGCGGCGCGGTGCCGCCGGAGCCAGCGTCCGGCCCGGGCGAGCGGACCGAGCGGCCGCGCCTCGATCGGGTCGCCGCGGAGCCAACGGTCGAGCTCGTCGGCGATCGCGTCGGCCCGCCGGTAGCGTCGGTCGGGCTCCTTCTCGAGGCATCGGAGCGCGATCGTCTCGAGGTCGGGATGGATGGCGGCGTCGAGCTGGCGGGGCGGCGTCGGCTCGCTGGTGATGACGTGCTGCATCGTGGCGAGCGCGGTCGGCCCCTCGAACGGAGGCGCGCCGCAGAGGCCGCGGTAGAGGATCGCGCCGAGCGCCCAGATGTCGACCGACGGGCTCTGCTGCCCCTCGGCGGACCCCTGGGCCTGCTCGGGCGACATGTAGCTCGGCGTGCCGAGGATGTCGCCCGAGAGGGTGAGCTGCTTGATCGTGGCCGCGTCGCGCGACAGGCCGAAGTCGGTGAGGAGCGGGCGGCCGCCGCCGTCGACGAGGACGTTGTGAGGCTTCACGTCGCGATGGACCACGCCGGCTTCGTGGGCGTGCTGGAGCGCGCGCGCGACGTCGCGGACGATCTCGGCGAGGCGGCGCGGCGGGACTCGATCGGCGCGCAGGAGCGCCTCGAGGCTGGCGCCCTCGACGTAGTCCAGGACGATGTAGGGCTTGCCCTGATGCTGGCCAACCTCGTGGACCGAGACGATGCCGGGATGGCGAAGGCGGGCGCCGATGCGCGCCTCGCGGAGGAAGCGTTCGATGTCCTCCTCGTCGGCGACCCAGCCGGTCTCGATGATGAGCTTGATCGCGACGTCGCGGCGGAGGTCGGGGTCGACCGCGCGGTAGACGACGCCCATCCCGCCGCGGCCGAGCTCGGCGGCGACCTCGTAGCGGCCGATCCGCATCGGAGCGTCGCCGCTCGCCGAGCCGCGCTCGACCGGCTGCCAGGAGTGCGCGGAGCGCGCGTCGGGGTGGAGACGTGGGGTCGACATGGTCCGCCAGCCGCGGGGCGCGGCCTCGCCCCGCCCTCCCAGCATAGCGCTCGGGCGCGGCCCCTTCACCCGGACCCCGCCCGCGCGTCAGGCGGTCGCGTCGTCGGCGTAGCCCGGCACGTCCGCGAGCGGGGTTCGCCCGACGGCGAAGACGCCCGAGGCGCGAGCGATCTCCCGATCGGCGTCGTCGTAGGCGATCGCGTCGGCGAACACGACGGTCCGGCCGGGCTTCACCACGCGGCCGACCGCCCGGATCGAGCCATCGACGACCGGGCGGAGGAGCTGCACCTGGAGCGAGGCGGTGACGACGAAGCTCTCCGGGACGAGCGAGCTCGCTGCGAAGAAGGCCGCGTCGTCGAGCGCCTTGAAGTAGAACGCGCCGTGGAGCGCGCCGGCGGCGTGGAAGTGGTCGTCGGGGCGCACGGCGAACTGGACCTCCGCGCAGCCCTCGGCGATCGCGATCGTCGGCGCCAGATCACGGTTGCACGGGGCGCCGAGGTACATCCGCTCGAGCCGTCGGCGATGGTCGGAGAGGTCGGGCGAGTGGATGTCGGTCATCCGAGCAGCTCCTTCAGCGGCGTGGTTCGGAGGATCCGAGCATCCTCGAAGAGGAAGCGGGCGACCTCGTCGGGCGGGATGGCCGGGCCCTCGTCGGCGGCGAGGCCGTCGCCGTCTCCGGCCTCCTCGATGAGGGCGGCGGCGGTCAGGATGCGCGCGACGTCGGTCCGCCGCGGCGAGACGCGCCGGCCGCCCGAGAGCTGAAACCGCGCGAGCTCGCGCGTCCCCGCGACCCAGCTGGCGGGCACGGTCTCCGCGCGCGTCAGGATGACCCGGAGGAGGTCGCCGCTCTCGACGAGCTCCGCCGCCTCGGTGACGGCGCGGTGGAACGTCCGCCCGTCGCCGCTCTCGCACGAGAGGAGGGCGACCCGGTGCGGCGGTCGGTTCCGTCGTCGAACCGACGCGATCACCACATCGGGCGTCGAGGCTGCGGGGCGCACGACGCCCTCGATCTGCGGTGTGAGCTCGCGCTGCACCGCCCGGTCGAGCAGCAGCGCGGCGGCGGAGAGGAGGCGGTCGCCGCCGACGGGGGCGTTGCCCGGCGCCAGGAGGCGCTCGGTGCGGTCGCGGAGGAGCGCGGTGAGGCGAGCGGCGGCGCCCGACGCCGGGCGAGCCGGGTCGTCGTCCTCCGCGCGTCGTTCTCGTCCGAGCGCCGCGATCCGGTCGGCCACGTAGGCGAGGAGGTCGCGGGCCGGCAGCGGGCCGCGGTCGAAGAGCGCCTCGATCTGCGCGGCGGGGATCGGGTAGGTCGGGAACGGCGGCGGCGGGTCGAGGTCGTCGAAGACCGGCTGGAGGCGTCGCTCGATGAGGTCGACGCCGAGGCTCGCGTCGAGGCCCTCGAGCTCGACCAGCTCGCGCTCGAGGCGCTGCCGCTCGGTGACGATGAGGCGGTCGCGGTAGTCGTGGTACCACACGTCGCGGAGGCAGGTGACGACCAGGCAGTAGCCGGCGAACGCGTGGAGCTGGCAGACGAGCCGGGCGAGATCGGCGATCGCGGGGCGGCCGGCGGCGTCGTCGGGGATCGACTCGGTCTGGTCGAACGCGAGGACGATCGGGCCGGCGCCGGTCGCCGCGACGAGCGAGCCGAGCGCCTCGATGGCCGCCCCCTCGTCGGCGAGGGTGCGCCGCACGCCGAGGCGGGCGCGGTCCTCGGGGGAGAGGTCGATCGCGCGGAGCCAGTCCCAGGCGAGCCCCTCCCGGCTCGGGTCGCGCGTGCGGAGGAGCGCGCCGACGACGTCGCGGGCCATCGCGGCGATCGCCTGGCCGCTGCCGGCCAGGTGTCCGCTCGCGACGACGGAGAGCGAGTCGACGATCGGCTCCTCGGAGTAGATCGAGTGACCGCTCGGGACGCGGGCGATCGCGTCGCGGAGCGGGCGGAGCCTCGGATCGGAGACGACCCGCTCGTGGACCGGCGTGAGGAGATCGATGATGAGGCCGTGCCCCTGCTGGTGCCGGGTGCCCGGTCGGACGCGCCGCAGGTCGGCGCAGACGCGCGCGAGGACGCTCCGGGCGAGGCCGTCGATCGTCGTGACCCGGGGGACGGCGCAGAAGACGCCGCGGCCGAGTCGGTCGCGGAGGCGGCGGAGGAGATGGGACTTCCCCGTCCCGGTCTCGCCGAGGAGGAGGGCGGCGCGGCTCCGCCCCGACACGCCGACATCCATCGCGACGCCGACGAGGCGGTCGAGCGCCGCCGCGTGGAGGAGCGGGCTCTCGCCGATGGGGCTGGCGTCCCAGGGGTCCTCGAGGAAGAGCGGCCCGATCGGGTCGGTCGCGGCGCGGAGCGCGGCGTCGGCGGCGGCGGCGCCCGAGCGGCCCACGCCGGTGCTCATGGGCCCAGCCCCGGCTGCTGGACGAGGATCAGGTAGAAGAGCAGCCCGCGGAGGGGATGGTGGATCGCGTCCTCGCGCTCGTCCGGACTGGTCCCGGCGACGTCGGTCACCTTGCCGAGGCGGATCACGCTCTCGCGGGCGAGCTCGAACAGGGCGTCGTCGAACGCGTCGCGGTCGATCGTGTCGCCGAACGCCCGGCGGAGCGCGTGGATCTCGATCATGCCGCTGCCCCGACCGGCCTGGTCGAGGGCGCGGGCCCGCGTGACGATCATCGTCTGGAGCTCGCCCTCGGTCGGTCCGCCGTCGGACTCCGCCCCGGACGACGCGCCCGCGCCGTTGCGCGACTCGGCCCGGACGAGGGCGAGGAGCGCGTTCGTCTCCTCGCCGGTGAGGATCACCTCGTCGGGGAGGGCCGCCTCGAGGGCGAGGCGGCGGCGGCCGACCGATGACAGCTCGAAGCGGCGGAGCCGCTTGCCGCCGTCGCCTGCGGTGATGACCCCGGCGGCGACGAGCCGCGCGAGGGCCGAGTCGCGGGCGGAGGCCGGCGGCCCGCAGCGCCGTCCGAGCTCGGGCGCGGTGAGCGGGCCGGAGCTCGCCAGGGCGACCAGGATCTTCGCCTCGAGGGCGCTCGGGGTCATGACTGGCCGACCGATCGGGGCTGCTCGCATCCGCGGCCGGTGTCCCGCCGACGAGGCTCGCGGATGCGCACCACGAGGGTAGGGGCTGGGCTCCGGGGCATCAACCGAATCCGCCGGGAGGATGCCCCGAGAGGGTCATGGTAAGATCCGACGATCACCCGCGTTGGCGCCCCCGCGCGTCGGTGGAGGGCCGGATGCCGATCACGGTCGCGTGCATCTGCGGAAAGCAGTTCGAGGTTCCGGACAGCTTCAGCGGACGCAAGGGAAAGTGCGTCGTCTGCGACGCGCCGATCCGGGTGCCGGGGCGAACCGCGCAGAGCGCCACGAGCGCCCAGCTCTCCGCCTTCAGCTCCTCGCGCGTCAGCCGCGCCGACGAGAGCGGGATCGAGACCGAGAGCTCCGTCGAGGATCCCGACGACGAACGCGCCGCGTCCGAGGACCTGGTCGTCGAGGTCCCGGCCGAGCCGACCGCGTCGGCCGGACCGGCCGCGAGCAGCGGGAGCGTTCGGCCGCCGCCCGACGAGGTGACGATCGAGCGGACCGTCGGCGGCTACGAGCTGGTCCGAAAGCTCGGTGGTCCCAAGAGCAGCGTCTTCCTCGCCCGGGCGCCGGGCGGCAAGCAAGTCGCCCTCAAGGTCATCCCGCACGCGGTGATCGCGAAGACGCCGGACGTCGGCAAGCGCTTCCTCCGGGGGGCGCAGTCGGTCTTCGGCCTCAAGCACGAGAACGTCGCCACCTGCCTCGACACCGGCGAGGAGCTCGGCAACTACTACCTCGCGATGGAGCTCTTCCCCGGGAGGTCCCTCCAGGACGTCCTCGAGGCGTCGGGCGGGAAGCTCCAGGAGGACCGCGTCCTCGGGATCGTCCTCCAGCTCGCGCGCGGCCTCGGGCATCTCCACCGCCACGGCCTCGTCCATCGCAACATCAAGCCCGAGCACATCCTCGTGGGCGACGAGGGGCAGGTGAAGCTCATCGGGACCGGCCTCATCCGACGCAACCCCGACGAGGAGAAGAAGGGCGGCATCGCGCCGATCACCGACGGGATCCGCGTCGGCACGCCGCCGTTCATGTCCCCCGAGCAGGCGCGCGGCGACGACGTCGACGGCCGGAGCGACCTCTTCTCGCTCGGGACGACGATCTTCCTCATGCTCACCGGCGAGCTGCCGTTCGAGGCGACGCTCCGGACGCAGGTGCTCGAGAAGCTGGTCAAGGAGCCGGCGCCGCGGGTCAGCGACAAGAGCTCCGAGGTGAGCGCCGCGACGACGGCCGTCGTCGAGAAGCTCCTCGAGAAGGACCCCGAGTACCGCTACGCGACGGCCCAGGATCTGCTGACCGATGTCGAGGCGATCCAGGCCGGTCAGGTCGGCGACGACGGGATCCCGCCGACGATCGCGCGCGACGCCCGCGAGGGGCACGTCCGGCCGGCCTCGGATCGCCTCCCGGTGATGAAGGACGTCGCGCCCGCGCCCGGCGGCGGGCCGGCCGTCTCGACGGCCGCGACGATCGACGCCGGGGCGCAGGCGAGGATCGAGGCGAACGAGGCGCTCGTCCGCAAGCTGATGATGCTCGTCGTCGCGCTCGTCGTCGTCCTCCTCGTCGTCGTCGGCGTGCTCGTGAGCGTCGTCGTCGGCCGGGGCGGCGGCGGGTAGTCGCGGTTGGCCCTGCCGGTCGTCATCCGCGAGGCGTTCCGCGCCCGCGCCCGCGCGGTCCTGACGATCGCGGGCATCACGATCGGGATCTACACCCTCTTCGTCCTCGGCTCGATCGCCGAGCACTTCCGCGCGTCGGTCGACGCGGCGAAGGACTACGTGTCGGGCTCGGTCCGGCTCGTCACCAAGACCGACGCGTCGGGCCAGAACCCGGGGATCCCGCCGGAGCTGCTCGAACGGATCCGCGAGCTCGAGGGCGTGGCCGCGGTCACCTCCGAGCTGACGCTCCTGTTCGACGGGTTCGATCTCCAGAGCGATCCGCTCACGTTCCTCATGCCGAAGGCGCTCGTCGACGGCGTCGACCCCGAGCTCGCCCCGCTCGTCCATCGCGGCTTCGAGGTGGTCGACGGCCGCTGGCTCGAGCGCGCCGACGGCCTGCCCGACGATGGGCTCGACCGCGTCCGTCTCCCGCACGGACCGGGCGCGATGGTCAGCAAGAAGATCGCCCGAAAGCGGGGCTACCGGGTCGGCGAGCCCGTCACGATCCGGCGCGAGAGCTACACCCTCGTCGGGATCTACACGACGCCCGAGGTCCCCATGGGCTTGCTCCCCGACGGAATCGTCCCGATCGAGCGCCTCCGGCAGCGCTTCGAGGCGCCGAGCGCCGACGCCGCCCGGGCCTTCCTCGAGGAGGCGGGCGTTCAGGTCGACCCGGCGACCATGACGATGGCCACCCTCGCCCAGCGGTTGATCCGCGACCAGCGCGATCGCTACCTCCTGTGGGTCGTCGTCATCGACGAGCCGGACCGGGCGACCGCGACTGCCGCGCGGATCGAGGCGATCGCCCCGGGGGTCGCGGTGATCTCGCCCGAGCGCCTCGCCGAGGAGATCGAGCGGGCGGGGCAGATGTTCATCGTGATCACGTTCGTGATCAGCATCATCGCGAGCATCGTCGGCGGGCTGCTCATCGTGAACACGATGGCCATGAGCGTCCTCGAGCGGCGCCGCGAGATCGGGATCCGGATCGCCTGCGGGGCGAGCAGCGGCCAGATCGCCCGCGAGGTGCTCATCGAGGCCGGCACCCTCGGGGCGATCGGCGCCGCGCTCGGGCTGCTCGGCGGGCTCGCCACGGTCGCGGCCCTGAACCCCTGGGTCGCGAGCCAGCTCGAGACCGGCGACACGATCTTCCGCCCGACGCTCCGGCTCGGGCTCATCGTGGTCGTCTACGGCGTCGGCCTCGGCGCGGCCGCCGGGCTCTACCCGGCGTGGCGGGCGGCCCGGACCGACCCGGTGGAGACGCTCCGTGCCCTCTGAATCGGCGAGCGCGATCGAGCTCCGCGGCCTGACCAAGACCTACGGGGTCGGCGAGCGGGCGGTCCACGCGCTCCGCGGCCTCGACCTCGAGGTCGCCGCCGGCGAGTGGCTGGCCGTGACCGGCGCGAGCGGAAGCGGAAAGTCGACGCTGCTCCACATCCTCGGCGGCCTCGACCGACCGACCGCGGGAACCGCGCGCGTCCTCGGGCGCGACCTCGCCGAGCTCGACGCCGCCGGACGCACGCTCCACCGGCGGCACACCGTCGGGTTCGTCTTCCAGCAGTTCCTCCTCCTGCCGACCCTGACGGCGCTGGAGAACGTCGCCATGCCTCTCCGCTACGCCGGCGTCGGCGGCAAGGAGCGGCGCGACCGGGCGGCGGCGGTCCTCGAGCGGGTCGGGCTCGCGGCCCGGCTCGACCACCTCCCCTCGATGCTGAGCGGCGGCGAGCAGCAACGCGTCGCCCTCGCCCGGGCGCTCGTCGGGCAGGCGCCGCTGCTCCTCGCCGACGAGCCGACCGGCAACCTCGACACCGAGACCGCCGCCGAGATCGTGGCGCTGCTCCAGGAGCTCGCGAAGGAGCGGAGCGCGACGGTGCTCGTCGTCACCCACGACCTCGAGATCGCGCGCCGGGCGCCGCGGACGGTGCGGATGCGCGACGGCCGCCTCGAGACGGCGGAGGTCTCCTCGTGAGCGAGGCGCCCACGGTCGGGCGTCGGCGCGCCCTCGTCTTCGGGGTGGTCCTCGTCCTCTTCGCGGGCACCCTCACCTGGCTGGCGCTGCGAGCCATCCCGGTCGCCTGGCACGCGCGCGCGTGCCGGGCCGCGATGGTGGAGGAGCGCTGGGACGATGCGCTCGCCGCCTACGCGGCGAGCGTCGCCGCGCGGGGCGGCGATGACGTCGTCCTGCTCGAGGAGCTGGCCGCCGGAGTGGTGATCGCCGCCGACGCCGAGGGCTACGAGGTCCGGCGGATCGCGATGGGCGGGGCGGTCGAGCTCGGGCTCGATCCGATGCGACGCGAGCTCCGGGATGGGCTCGTCGCGGATCCGGATCCCGAGCTCGACGACTCCCTGACCTTCCCGAGCCCGGGGACGAGCATCTGGTACGACGGCGCCTGGAGTCGGCACGACGGGGCCGGGACGCTCGGCGGAACGCTGGCGGTCTGGATGCTCGAGGAGCTCGTCGTGGTGCTGGCTCGGAGCGACCCGGTCGTCGACGCGTGGCTTCGGGAGCGGGCGGACGACGAGGGGCGCGATCCCGACGCGCGCGCGGAGGCGTCGGCGTTCCTCGCCCGGGCGGGCGACGAGGAGCACGCCGCGCGACTCCGCGACTCGCTCGCGGCCGACCTCGCCTGGCTCGCCGCGCCCGGCCACGACGAGCACGATGACGCGTGGGCGCACGAGCTCGCCGCCGACGAGGCCGCGTGGGGTCTTCGTGACGAGCGGGATGCGTCGGCGGCCCGCTGGGCGCGTCGTATCCTGGGCGGGGTCGGCGACACCGAGGGCCTGGTCTTCGAGGGAGAGGACGACGACCGGATCGTCCGCGCCGCGATCGTCCTGGCCGGCGCCGCGGACCGGCCCGAGGACGTGACGCTCCTCCTCGCGGCCTTCGACGAGACGCGCGCCGGCGCGCGGACGGTCGTCACGCGGGCGGTCGCGCGGCTCGCCGGACGAGGGCCCGCCCTCCGGCCGGCCGTCGTCGACGCGCTCCTCGCGCGGGGCGTCGTCGAGCGTCGCGGGCTCGAGGACGTCTTCCTCCTCTCGGCGGCGGAGGTCGAGGCGGCGCGCGGCGACGCCGGTCCGGTCGTCGTCGAGGGAGAGCTCCCCGATCCCGCGGCGTGGCGCCTCGACTACGTGATCGGGCTCGACGAGGCGGGCGACGGGCGGGCGCTCGAGCGGCTCGCGCACGCGGCCGGGGGCGCGCCGGGCTGGCCCCGATCCGCGTACCGGGCCGCCACCTGGACCGCTCGGGCTCGTCCCGACCCGCGTCCGGAGTCGGCGGCGGGCGCGGCCCGCGGCGTGGTCCGCGAGGCGGCGGAGCTCCGGCCGAGCCTGCTGGTCGACTGGATCGACCTCCTCGGCCGCGTCGGCGATCGCGGAGACCTCCGCGCGCTGGTCGGGCTGCTCGAGCGAGGCCTGGCGGCCGCCGCGCCGGAGATGTCGGGCGGCGGAGGCGTGCTGGTCTTCGAGGCCGACATCGACGAGGTGCAGGTCGCCGCGGCCGTCGCGATCCTGCGGATCCTCAAGGCAGGCGGCGGGTCTTGATCATGTTCGTGAACGCCTCGCCGGCGGTGAGCTGCGTCCCGCCGACGTAGACGATCACGTCGCCCCGCTCCGCGAGCTCGTGGCGGAGGATCGCCGCGTCGGTCTTGTCGAGGAGCTCGGACAGCAGCTCGCAGCGGTCGACCGGCAGCGGCGTCACGCCGCGGTAGAGCGCCATCCGACGGAGCGCCCGGTCGTCGCTGCTCGCCCCGACGACGGGCACCGAGGCGAAGTACTTCGACATGAAGAGGGCGGTCCGACCCGATCGGGTGAAGCAGACGAGCAGCCCGGCGTTCACGTCCTCGGCGATCCGCCAGGCGCCGTTGCAGATCGCGTCGGCGAAGCTGCTGTCGTCGATCCGGCTCTTGAAGTGGGTCGGTCGCGACTCGGCGAGCCGGACATCGGCCTCGAGGGCGACCCGCGCCATCGTCTCGACCGCCTCGACCGGGTACTTCCCGGCGGCGGTCTCGCCCGAGAGCATGACCGCGTCGGTGCCGTCGTAGATCGCGTTCGCGACGTCGCTCACCTCGGCCCGGGTCGGCCGCGGGTTGCGCATCATCGAGTCGAGCATCTGGGTCGCCGTGATGACCGGCCGGTCGCGCAGGATGCACTCGCGGATGAGCCGCTTCTGGATCGAGGGCACCTCGTGGACGGGCAGCTCCACGCCGAGGTCGCCGCGCGCGACCATGATCCCGTCGGCCTCCTCGACGATCTCCTCCATGTGGACGACCGCTTCGGGGCGCTCGATCTTGGCGATCAGCTTCACCTCGCCGGTGAGCTTCGCCGCGCGGATCCGCTCACGGACGCGGTGCAGGTCCGACGCTCGCCGGACGAACGAGAGGGCGACGTAGTCGACGCCGTTCTCGAGGCCCCAGGCGAGGTCGACGAGGTCCTTCTCGGTGACCGCCTCGACGCCGAGCTCGGTGTCGGGCAGGTTCATCCCCTTACGGTCCTTGAGGACGCCGCCGTTTCTCACCTCGCACTCGACCCGCTGGCCGCGGATGCCGGTGACGGCGAGCTCGAGCAGCCCGTCGTCGAGGAGGATCCGGTCGCCGACCTGGACGTCCTGCGCGATCGAGTCGAGCGTCGTCCCGATCGTCTCGGCGTCGCCGAGCTCGCGGCCGGCCTCGATCGCGATCTTCGCGCCGTCCTCGAGCTGGACGCCGCCGTTCTTCACCTTGGTCGTCCGGATCTTCGGTCCGCACAGATCCTGGAGGACGGCGATCGGTCGGTTCAGCTTGCGGCTGACCGCGCGGATCGCGGCGAGGACCGAGGCGTGGTCCGCGTGCGTGCCGTGGCTCATGTTGAGCCGGGCGACGTCCATCCCGGCCTCGCCGAGCTGCTGGATCACCACGCTGTCGTTGCTCGAGGGGCCGAGGGTGCAGACGATCTTCGTCCGCCGCCCGCGCATGTCGGTCGAGGAGGTCACGGGTCGCTCCCGGTCGGAGTCTTCGGAGGAGAGGGTTCGAGGCCGCCGTCGCCTAGCCCGGATAGGGGATATCAACTTCGCTCAGGTCCGACGGGCTCGCCTTCGGCGAGCAGATGTCACCACGGAGGCACGGAGACACGGAGAAGCGACTGAGGGCGCCGTATCCCGGCTCGCGCGCGCCGACCGGCTCCAGGGATGGCTCCCTCTCGGTCTCGGTCACGCGAGGCGACGGGAGCCAAGAGAAGGAGCGCCGGGATCGGTCCGCGACGGGGCATCATCCGAAACTGCTCCGTGCCTCCGTGCCTCCGTGGTTTCATCTCTTCATCGACCTGAGCGAAGGCCC
>JAJDCQ010000047.1 GCA_029260755.1 Planctomycetota bacterium
GCGGAGCGGCTGCTGGCGCGGCGAGCCCAGGAGCTCGCCCGGAGCGAGCGCGAGGTGCACCTCGCCAGCCCCGAGGGCGCCCTCGCCCGCGGCTTCACGATCACCCTCGGCCCCGACGGGCGAACGCTCCGTCGGGCCGACGCCGTCGCCGCCGGCGAGCGCATCACGACGCGCCTCGCCGGCGGGACGATCGAGAGCGTCGTGTCCGCGACGCGATCCGACGACGGCGACGACGACGGCGGAAGCGGAGAGAGGACCGACCGTGGCCGGTGACGAGACCCCCAGACCGGACGAGCTCAAGTTCGCGCAGGCGATGGCCGAGCTCGAGGCGATCCTGAGCGAGATCCGCGACGAGCGGATCGACGTCGACGACCTCGCCCCGAAGGTCGACCGCGCGGCGCAGCTCATCCAGACCTGCCGCCGGAAGATCGACGCGACCGAGGCGCGCGTCCGTGAGATCGTGGCCGGCCTCGACGCGGTCGCCGAGCCACCGCCGCCGCCGCCGGCCCCCCCGGCGCCGCAGGGGAAGACCCCCGAAGCCCCGCCGGCGAAGAAGAGCGCGCCGGCGGAGAAGAGCGCGCCGGCGGGCGGCCGGCGCGCGTCCGCGTCGAAGAAGCCCGCCGCGGCGAAGCCAAAGGCCGAGCCCGACGAGGACGGTCCGCCGCCCGACGACGCGTGGGATCAGGGGCCGCCGCCCCCCGATGCGGAGCGTCCGGATGACCAGCAGACGCTGTGGGCGAACGCGGATGACGACGACGGGCTGCCGTTCTAGGCGACCTGTTCCGAGCCCGTGAACCCGTAGCCGCGGGGAGCGTCTCGGTCGATCGTTCCATCGCGCCGCGGGTCCGTGGCGGCGACGGCTCGGCGCGGCGGCTCGGGACACGCATGACCTTCCGGACTTGGGCCGACCGATGACGCTGGCACGCCGATCGCTCATCGCCCTCGGGGAGCGATCACGCGTTGCAAGCGACCACGGCCACCGCCATCATCTCGTCCGGAGTCTGGAGGTCTCGATGCCCGAGGTTCGGATCAAGCTCTGCCCGAGCGACCAGGGCCGGCGGCTTTCGCTCGACGAGTTCGCCGGGGCCGAGCTCGAGGACGGGGCGCTCTACGAGCTGGCGCGCGGCGTCGTCGTCGTGAGCGACGTTCCGGGCCTGCTCCATCTGTTCGTCCTGAAGGCCATCCAGCGGAGGCTCTGGTCCTACTCGGAGGCGAACGAGGGGGCGATCGTCGTCATCGCCGGCGGAGGAGAGTGCTCGATCACCCTCCCCACGCTCGTGAGCCAGCGCCATCCCGACCTGGCCCTGTACCTCACCCCGCCCCCACCGGGAGAACGGCCCTGGCGTCGCTGGACGCCGGAGATCGTCGTCGAGGTCGTCTCGAAGAGCAGCGGGACGCGCGACCGGATCGAGAAGCGCGAGGAGTACCTCGCGGCGGGCGTCCGCGAGTCCTGGATCGTCGACCCCGGACGCGAGGACGCGACCCTCCTACGCCGCGAGGGCGACCGCTGGAGCGAGGAGGCGACGGACGAGCGTATCGTCACGTCGCTCCTCCCTGGGCTCGAGATCGACCTTCCCTCGGTCTTCGCGGCCGGACGCGAGGCGGGCAGCTGAGGGGTCAGAGCGCCCGGACGACGTCCCAGACCTTCTGCACGCCGAGCCCCTTCATGTCGACCTCGCGGGGGCTCTCCTTCGAGAACTCGAACCGCTTGCGGACGGCGTCGAACGTGCTCTGCCCGATGCACGGGCGGCCGACCTCTCCGGCGGACTGGAGGCGCGCCGCCTTGTTCGTCGTCGGGCCGACGGCGGTGAAGTCGATCTTGTGGGGCGTGCCGACGTTTCCGAGCACCGCCTCGCCCGTGTTGATTCCGATCCGTCCCCGGAGCGGCTTCAGCCCCAGGACCATCCGCGGGCGATTGAACCGCTCGAGGGCGGCGGCGAGCTCGAGGGCGGCCGTCACCGCTCGCCGCGCGTGGTGCGGGCCTCGGAAGAGCGCCATGAACCCGTCGCCGAGGTACTGGTTCACCGTCGCCTCGTGCTCCTCGAGGATGTGAACGAGGTCGGCGAAGATGTCGTTCAGGGTCAGCATGACGAGCTCGGGGTCGCTCGTCGTCGAGAACTGGGTGAACCCCTCCATGTCGAAGAAGGCGACCGAGAGGGCCTCGCGCTTCCATCGAAGGAGAGCGACCGAGTCCTTCTCGATCAGCCGACCACGCACCCGCCGGTAGGCGTGGCGGCAGTAGGCCGCCTCGTCGAACGCGCGGAGCTCGGCCTCGATCTCGTCGAGCAGGTTCGGGCGACGGCTCATCTCGGCCCGCTCGAGGGCGTCACGGAGGGCCGCGAGGACGAGCGGTCGCGGCGCGCGCCGATCGCGGAGGATCCGCGCCTCCTCGAGCTTCGCCCGGGTCGCCTCGGACCGCTCGTCGTGAGCGTCGAAGTGACGGAACGCCTCGAGCGCCTCGCGCTCCGCCTCGGGCAGCCTCCCCGTCCGGCGGAGGATCGCCGCGCGGACGATGCTCGCGTGGGCGTGTCCCTCCTCGAAGTCGAGGAGTCGATCGACCTCGTCGAGCTCGCGCTCGGCCGCCTCGAAGTCGCCGAGCTCGAGGTGGACCATCGCGAGGTCCTTCCGGGCGAACCCCTCGGTGTGGGTCCAGCCAGCCTCCTTCGCGCAGCGGATCGCCTCCTCGAGCCACGCCTCGGCGTCCTCGAGCTTGCTCTGGTCGGTCGCCCCCTTGGCGAGCGCGACCCGGCCGAGCCAGTTGTACATGCCCGCCTCGGCCGGCCCGCCGCGCCCGCGGACGAGCTTGAGGTCCTCGAGGAAGTAGGTCTCGGCGCGATCGAGGTGGCCCCACTCGTAGAAGAGCCGACCGAGGTTGCCGTAGGTGATCGCGAGGCCGTTCTCCTGACCGCTCGCCTTCTTCTTCTCGGCGGCGAGCTCGTAGAGCTCACGGGCCGCCCCGAACGCGCCCTTCGAGGTGTGGACCATGCCCATCGTGTCGAGGAAGATCCCCGTCTCGACCGCGTCGGGCCCGACCGCCTCGAGCGCTTCGCTCAACAGCTCGAGCGAGCCGCCGAGGTCGCCCCGGTGGAACAGGACGACGGCGCGGGCGTGGGCCGTCGCCGCCCGGAGGTGGACCTCGTCGCCGTCGCCTTCGCCGGCCGCCGCGGCGGCCCGATCGAGCCACCGCGTCGCGTCGGCGTACGAGCGCAAAGAGACGGCCTTGAAGCCTCGACCGATGCACGCCCAGGCCCGCAGCGCCTCGTGGCGACCGGCGTCGGCGAAGTCGCCGGAGGCGAGGTCGACCTCGGCGCGGCCCGAGAGCCACCCGCCGAGCCGCCCGCGATCCTCGTCCTCGGCGACGGCCCGGAATCGCTCGAGCCCGACGTGCCAGCCGGCCGCGCGGAGGGTCTCGAGCGCCTCGGCCGCGAGATCCTCGGAGATCATCGCCGCGCCTCCCCCTTTTCCGAGAGGCCGTCGCAGACGACCAGCCCGATCAGGTACGCCTGCCACGCGATCTTCTCGAGAGCCTCGCCGTCGAAGGAGGCGCGGTCGGTCGGATTGATCGCCGAGAGGACGCCGAAGACATCGCCGCCGCGGCCCAGGACGACCGGCGCGGCGGCCATCGCCGAGGTGTCCGTCCCGGTCGCCTCGTCGACGGTGTCGTCGTGGGCGTCGCCGGGGCCGATACACTCGGCCATCCCGACCGAGGCGACCATCCCGACGACCGACCCGTCGACCGCGACCGACTGAGCCTCGACGATCTCGCGGGTGGGGCCGTCGTTCAGGGCCGCCTCGAGGCGATCCCCGGCCTCGGAGAAGACCCAGAGCGTCGCCTCGCTCGCGCGCAGGTCCTCGACCGTGTCGCGCAGCAGGCGTCGAACGGCGAGCTCGATCGGCTCGGCGCGGCAGGCGGCTCGCGAGATGGGCACGGCGACCTCCCTCGAACGGGTGCCCGAACAGCGTAGCGCGACTCGGACGGCCCGGCCAGCCGGCTACGCCGCGACCGGCTCCGTCTTGCGGCCGCGCAGGAACCACGTCGGCATCGGGCCCTTGCCCTTCACCTCGACCTCGCCGCGCGACTCGAGGTCGAAGAGGTCCCGGATGCGCTCGTAGGTCGACTCGGTCACCTGGATCTCGCCGATCACGCCGGTCGACTCCATCCGGCTCGCCGTGTTCACGGCGTCGCCCCACAGGTCGTAGATGAACTTCTTCTGCCCGATGACGCCGGCGACGACCGGCCCGGTGTTGATCCCGATCCGGACCTCGAACGGGCTGCCGTCGGGCTTGCGGTGACGGGTGGCGACCTCGGCCATGTCGAGCGCCATGTGCGCGACGGCGTGGGCGTGGTCCTCGTGGGGGCGCGGCAGGCCGCCGGCGACCATGTAGGCGTCGCCGATCGTCTTGATCTTCTCGAGGCCGTGCTTCTCGGCGAGGCCATCGAACTCGGTGAACACCTCGTTCAGGAGCGACACGATCCGGTGCGGGTCGAGCTCGCCCGACATCTTGGTGAAGCCGGCGATGTCCGCGAAGAGGACGGTCACCTCCGGGAAGCTGTCGGCGATCTCGGCCTCCTCGTCCTTGAGGCGATCGGCGATCGACGGCGGGAGGATGTTCAGGAGCAACCGCTCGGACCGCTCGTGCTCGCGGGCGAAGGCGAGCTCCGCCCTCGCCGTCTCCCGATCGAAGACATCGACGACCGCGGTGATGACCAGGAGCGAGGTCACCGTCGAGACGAGGTGGAGGGCGAACGCGAGGCGCTCGGAGATCTCGGGCTCCTCGCCGAGGCTGATCAGCCCGTTCTCGACCCCGGAGAACAGCGCGACGGCGACCGCCGCGTAGCCGTAGATCGCGATCCGCTCGGTCCTCGGAAACAGCAGAAACGCGAGGACGATGAACATGAAGAACCAGTAGTGGACGCCGGCCTCGCGCCCGAGGGCCACGACCGAGAGCGAGAGGATGTGGCAGTTCGCGGTGACCATCGCGATGTGGCGCCCGGCCCGCGGATGGCGAAGGTGATTCGCGCCCAGGGCCGAGGCGTAGAGAGCGACGGCACCGAGGTTGATGAACGCGGCCGCCAGCACCCCGGCGAGGGCGTAGAAGACGAAGTAGCCGACGCTGGCGGTCAGGCCGAGGCCGAGGGCGTGGTTCGCGACGGCGATCTTCTTCTGCTCGTGCGGCGTCAGCCCGGGGTGAACCCCGATCGCACCTGACCAGCGCCACAGCGTCCCGATCGGCATACGCTAGTCGTCACCGACGATGCCGAGGCTCGTCAGGGCGTCGAGGAACTTCAACACCTCATCGTCGCCGCCCTCGACGAAGATCATGTTGTAGGCCTCGATCGCGTAGAAGTCGGAGATCTCGTCGACGAAGGTCTCGCCGCCGCGCTCGATGTCGTAGTGGTGCTCGAAGTCGCCGAAGCGGACGGTCGAGATGAACACCCCGTCGCCCCGGTCGACCGGCTCGGTCGCGATCCAGCGCGTCTTGTCGAAGACGAGATCGCACTGACTGAACGACCCCGATCGGTAGGCGGGGCGCTTCGGCCGGAACGACATCCTGTCGTCCGAGAAGGTGACCTGCTTGATGACGCGGGAGTTGCTCCCGTTACGCGTCACCTTGCGGATCTCGGCCTCCGCCGAGATCCTCGAGAGCGACGCGTCGATCTCGCGCGTCGGGACGAAGGGGCCGGCCGCGCAGCCGCAGGCCGCCGCCAGGATCGATGCCAGCGTGGCGACGGCGATCGGAGCTCTGGGAATCACGTCCTGACCTCGCATCTCAGAACCGCTCGAGGACCCAGCGATGCCACGCCGCCTCGAGCTCCGCGACGGGCGCTCCGGCGGCCTCCTCGAGGGCGGCGACCGGGTCGACTCCCTCTCCGAGCGATCGGACGAGGACGACGAACCGCTCGGACGATCGCTCCATCAGGAACCGGATGAGCGCCCAGGCGAGGGCGAGGTCATCGGCGGAGAACGTGTTCAGCTCGTTCATCGCGACGAACGCGGCGAGCGACGGCGCCTCCCCGGTGCGGACGAGCATTCGGGCGCGGAGCGGCCAGCCCGCCGGCCCCGAGATCCGCTCGAGCTCGGGGTCGATCGACTCCTCGCCGACCGAGTAGTAGACGGCCGTGGCGTGGAGCCTCACGGTGAACCAGGCGACCAGGCCCTCGCCGATCCAGGGGTAGGCGACGGCGGCGGCGTTCCACTCCTCGAGGTGCTGCGCGACGAGGTGGCCGAGGACGCCGTCCTCGCGGTCGCTCTGCTCCCAGGCGGTGATCCCGTAGTGGTCGTCGACCGCGCTCCAGATGCAGGAGAACTCCTCGAGGTTGGTCTTGCGGACGTCCGCCCCCTCGTCGGGCCGGCACGCCTCGAGGAACGACTCGAACTCGCCGGCGTCGGCGAGCAGCCCGACCTTCAGCGCCGAGGGCTCGGCCGGCCCGAACAGCTCGAGGAAGAGGTCGTGGCCGGCCTCGCCGAAGCGGATCGCCTCGCCGAGCTCGCGCTGGCTCGCCGCGCCCTCGACGGTGACGGTCGGCCCCCGCCGACGACGCAGGCTCAGGCCGGTGCGCTTGGCGAGGGGTCCGGCGCCGAGCTCCTCGCCGGTGCTCGCCGCCTCGAGCCTGGCCCCGTCCGCCTCGAGCACCCAGCCTCCGTCGCCGCCCGAGACGAGCGGAACGAAGCCGAGCGCCTTCCGGGCGCCGCGGTGGTCGGGGTCGAGCGAGAGGACGCGGCTCCACGCCGCCGCGGCCGCGCCGCCGAGGTCGCGACCGTTCGCCCACTTGGCGATGTCGGCGTACTCGCGGGCCGCCTTCTGCCCGCGGGCGACCCGCCGACTGGCGTAGGCCTCGGACGCGTCCTCGCCCGCGGTGTTCTCATCGGGCAGCGTCCGCGGACCGGCCCGCCACTTGCCCGCCCGACCGGAGTAGCCGAGCGCCTTGCGGGCCGCCTTGTGGTCGGGGTCGAAGCCGAGGGCGAGGCGGTAGTCGAGCGCCGCCTCGAGGAAGAGACCGTTCTTCTCGGCGACCGCCGCGTCGTCGGCGAACAGCTTCGCCGTCTTCGCATCCGCGCGCTCGAGCTTGCGCTCGAGCTGGGCGTCGCGGGCGGCGACGATGGCCGGCGCCGCCGAGCCTCCAAGGAGGACGGCGGCGACGCCGGCGGCCAGGAGGCGGCGCCTCATCGCTCTCTTCGCTCCGCGCATGAGTTTCGGGCTAGCCGCCCGGCGTCTTGTCGGCCGGGCCCTTCTCGCCCTTCTTCTTGCCCAGCCCGAGGTGCTCGAGGAAGGCGTCGCCGTTCGGCTCGCGGCCGAGGAAGTCGCGGACCATGTCGAGCTCGTCGACGGTGCCGCCGCGGCTCAGGATCTTCTTCCGGTACTCCATCCCGATCTTCGGGTCGAGGGCGCGACCCTTGAAGCGGGTGAACATGTCCTGGGCGAACACGAGCGACCAGAGGTAGCCGTAGTAGCCCGACGCGTAGCCGGTCAGGTGCCCGAACGAGGCCTGGCTGTGGGTGCCCGGCAGCGGCGGGAAGAGGCGCGCCTCGGCGTAGACCTTCTCGCGGATCGCGTCGGTGTCGAGCTCGCCGTCCTCGTCGATGTGGTAACTGAAGTCCATCAGGCCGAGGTAGACCTGGCCCTCGGCGCGGAGCCCGGAGCCGAGGTGCTGCGCCTTCAGCATCCCGTCGAGGAGCTCCTTCGGGAAGGCGGCGCCGGTCTCGTAGTGCTTCGCGAACGTGCCGAGCACCTCGGCGTCCCAGACCCAGTTCTCGAACATCTGGCTGGGCGCCTCGACGAAGTCGCGGGCGACCTGCGTGCCGGAGAACTGGACGAAGCTCGCCTCGGTCAGGATCGAGTGGAGGCAGTGGCCGAACTCGTGGAAGTAGGTCTCGACCTCGGAGTGCGACAGGAGCGCCGGCTTGTCCTCGGTCGGCTTGGTGAAGTTGCAGACCAGCGCGACGAGCGGCCGGCTGAGCTTGCCGTCGGCCCAGCGCTTCCGCAGGTGGAGCGGGAACTGCGCCGCGTGGTTGTACTTGTTCTCGCGCGGGTGGAGGTCGATGTAGAACTCGCCGAGCACCTCGCCGCTCGCCTTGTCCTTCACCTCGAAGAGCTTCACGTCCTCGTGCCAGATCGGACGCTCGCGCTTCTCCGCCTCGGCGGTGATGTCGGTGTACTCGATCCCGTAGATCTTCTGGGTGATCGAGAAGAGCCCCTTGGTCACCTCCTCGAGCGAGAAGTACTCGCGGATCTTCTCCTGGTCGACGGCGTACTTCTCGACCTTGAGCCGGTCGATGTAGAAGGAGGCGTCCCAAGCGTTCAGGACGGCGTCGGGGTCGCCCGTGTGGGCGCGCTTCGCCGCCTGGAGCTCGGCGAAGTCGAGCTTCGCCTTCTCCCGGAGCTTCGGCCGGAGGTCGTCGTAGAACGCCTTGATGTTCGCCGGCGTCTTCGACATCCGCGTCTCGACCTGGAACGCCGAGAAGTTCTCGTAGCCGAGCAGCTTCGCCTTCTCCGCCCGGAGCTTCAGCATCTTCTCGAGCACCTCGATGTTGTCGAGGGCGCGGCGGCCGTAGGCGGCCGAGAACTTGAGGCGGGTCGCCCCGACCTCGCAACGGCTGAAGACGCGGCCGGCGATCGGGCCGTTGAGCTTGCAGTGGTAGAGCTCGCCGATCCGCGGGAGGGTCTTCAGGAAGTCGGGCGAGACGCCGGCGAGCTCCGCCTCGGTCAGGAGCAGGCTCGTGTCGTCCTCGCGGATGTTCTTGCGGAACTCGATCGAGAGGTCGTTGAGCTCCTTCTCGAGCGCCAGCATCCGCTCGCGCTTCTCGTCGGGCAGATCCATGCCGGCCCGGCGGAAGTCGCGGAGCAGGTGCTTCAGCAGCCGCGCCCGCTCGCCCTCGAGCTTCGGCTCGGTCCTGGCGAACGCCTCGAGCGCCCGGTAGAGCCCGATGTGCTGCTCGAACTCGATGAAGAACTCACCCATCGCGCGGGTGGCGGCCGTCCCCTTCTCGCGGACGGCCTCGTCGGGATGAACGCTCTCCATGAAGCAGGTCATCCGCGCATCGTTGAAGAAGGTCGCGACGAGGTCGTCCATCGCCCCGACCGTGTTCTCGAACGTGCGCTCCCCGTCGGGGATCTCGACGATCTTCTTCATCGAGGCGCGGGCGCGCTCGATCTGCGCATCGATCGGCGACGGCGCGGCTTGCTCACCCTCCTGGGCGCGGGCGAGCCCGCCGGGGATGAGGAGTGCGGTGACGAGAAGGAAAACGGCGCGATACCTCGAGTGCATCTTCTTCGTTTCTCCATTGGCGACGTTCGAGCGAGTGCGAAAGGCCCAACGATACCGTCGAGCCCGCCAGGCGGCTAGAATCGAGTCGTCGGCGGCACCCCACCTATCAAGAACCGAACTACATCCGAGGTGATCCATGACCCGACGCCCTCGCGCGCTCCTCCTCGCATGCCTCGCCCTCCCGCTCGCGCTCGGCGCGGCGGCGACGACCCTCGTCCGGGCGGACGACGACGACGCGGCCGCCCGCCGGAAGGCCGGCAAGGCCGCCCTCGCCGGCTTCGGCGACTGGGTCGGCGACTGGAAGGGCATCGGCATGCCCAAGCGCGGCTCGGCCAAGGGGGCGTGGCGCGAGCTGGTGGCCTGGGCGTGGGCGTTCGACGGCGGCGCGGCGCTCCGGTTCACCTCGCCCGACGGCAAGTACTACGTCGAGGGGCGGGTCGAGGCGACCGAGACCGACGGAAGCTTCCGGCTCGTCGCGAAGCGCCCCGACGGCTCCGAGGAGACGTTCGAGGGCACCCTCGCCGAGGGGAAGAAGCTCGTCCTCGATGCGACCGGCGAGGTCGGCGACGGTCGGCCCGCCCGCGTCACGATCGACCTCGTCGCGAAGGGCGATCGGATGCTCATGCTCTACGAGAGCAAGCGCGCCACCGGCACGTTCAAGCGGATCGCCGAGCTCGGGCTGACCCGCAAGGGCAGCGGCTTCGGCAAGGCCGGGAGCGGCGGCCCCGAGTGCATCATCACCGGCGGCCTCGGCACGATCTCCGTCACCCACGACGGCAAGACCTACCTCGTCTGCTGCAGCGGCTGCAAGGATCTCTTCGAGGCGGACCCGGAAGGGGAGCTCGCCGCCTACCGCGAGCGGAAGCAGGAGGAGGCCGCCGAGAAGAAGGCGGCGCTCGAGAAGGAGAAGATGGGCGGCGGCGAGTAGCCTCCCCCGCCGCTCTCGCACTTCCTGCCTGTCCCTACTCCGCCTCGTCCGTCCGCGCGTCGACGAACCGCCCGCCGGTCTTCTCGGCGAGGCCTCGCATGAAGCGAATCGCGCCCCGCATCCCGCGGTTGCGTCGCGGCTTTCCGGACGGATCGGGGTCGGGCTGCGCCACGCTGCGGATCAGCACCGTGTGGATGCGGATCTTGCGGGTCCGGTTCCAGAACAGAACCCGCTCGAGCATCTGGTCGAGGTCGGCCGTCCGCCCCGACGTCGGCGCGCCGTCGGTCAGCAGATAGATCGTGTCGACCGGCCACTGGTAGTTCGTCTCGAAGTGACCCGTCTCGCTGATGTCGAAGGCGCGGTCGAGGGCGTCGAAGATGTTGGTGCCGAGGCCGAGCTCCTCCTCGAGGAGCCGGTCGTGCATCTGCTTCTTGCTCGCCGGGCTCGCCTCGAGCATCGTGTCGGCGAGCCGCACGACGCCCCAGTGGTAGACGATCACGTTGAAGCGCGTACGGTCGGGGAACGCGTGCAGGACGCGGAGCGACTGCTCCTGCGCCTCGGCGAGACGGGTGTCGCCATCGATCTCGATCGGCGGCGTCTTCGGACGCTCGGACCCAGGGGCGCCGCCCGTCTCGGGACGCCGCTCGCCGCCGCCCTCGCCCTCGCCCTCTCCTGCGCCGCCGCGATCGAAGGCGCGGTTCATCGACTTGCTGTAGTCGATGACGAAGACGACGGCCTTGCTGTCGACCGGGATCCCGAAGAACTCCGAGTGGAGGGGACGCTCGACGGTCGCTCCGTCGCCGGCCTTCGCCTTCTTCATCGTCCCCGCGTCGATCTCCGCCTTGTGGGCGAGGTACCAGTCGCGCCAGCGGCTCGGGTCGGCGGCGAAGCGCTCACCGGTGAGCGCGGTCAGGGCGGCGTCGACGTCGGTGACGAGGCGCCCCTCCTCCTTCTCGAGGCGGTCGATGAGCGGACCGGTCGCCTCGATCGCGCGGAGGGCGACGAGCGCCTGGACGGCCGAGACGCGCACCTGCCAGCGCTCGTCCTCGAGCGCCGCGACGATGCGAGCGACGGCGGATCGATCGCCGAGCGCCGCGAGCCCGTCGATCGAGAGGGAGCGGACGAGCGGATGCTTGTCGCCGATGAGCTCCTGCAGCTTCGCGGAGGCGTCGTTCTGCTTGGCCACGCCGAGGGCGTAGGCGACCTCGGCGCGCACCTTCCACGCCTTGTGCCGGAGGCCCTTGTCGAGCATCCAGGCGACCGCGTCGTCGGAGCGGAGCTTGGCGAGGGCCGCGACGACGTGGCGCTCGATCGCCATCCGCGCGTTGATCGCGAGGGCGAGCTCCTTGCTCCGGCCGCCGTCGTCGGGCTCGGGGACGCCAGCGCCGGGCGCGCCGGCCGGGCGCGGCGCCTTCCCCAGCCGGACGGGCGCGTCTCCGGCCGCGACGCTCTTCGCATACTCGGCGCGCAGCTTCGCCAGGTCGCGGGGCGGCTTGGCAATGACGGCGCACAGCAGCTTCGCCGCATCGGCCGAATCGTTCTCGACGCAGATCGCCGCGCCGCGCTCGACCTCGGCCTCGTCGTCGGCGCCGAGGCGAGCCTTCGCCTCGCGCTCCCAGCCCGCCGCGAGGGCCGACGACAGGCACGTCGCGGCCAGGGCGACGCCGAGAATCGAAGGTAGCAGGCGCGAACGGGTCATCGGTCACTCTCCCGCGGTCATCGTCGGCGAGCCCCTCGGGCGGGTCAACCGCCCGAGCGTCGGCCCGCAAGCCCACTGAAAGACGGCCACGGGCGAGGGCGTATCGGGTTCGGGGTGCCGGCCAGGAGCCCGCATCCGGGAAGGGGTCCCGCCATGACAAGTCGACTTCTCGTCCTCGCTTCGGTGGTCGCGGCTGGGTTGCTCGTCGGGTGTGGAGGCGGTGGTGGAAGCGGGGGGGCCGCCGGGGCACCGCGGGGCGCCGCGGGTGGGGCGCCGCCCGGCGGAACGCAGCCCGGGACGCAGCCGCCGACGACGCCTCCACCCCCACCGCCGCCCCCGCCGCCACCGCCGCCACCGCCGCCGACGACCCCGGGCCTCCGCCTCGAGGTCATCCCCGTCGCGCAGAGCGCCGTCGGCCGCCCGGTCCGGATCGACGCCGCGCAGGCGGAGCTCCTCGGGCTCCGGCTGACGGCGACCAGCTTCGACGTCGACCTGGCCGCCCTCACGATCACCGCGAGCGGCACGGCGAACGACGACGACGACATCGGTCTGATCCGCCTGTTCGAGGATCTGAACGGGAACGGCTTCGTCGATGGCGGGGCCGACCGTCAGGTGCTGTTCGGGGTGAACCCGTTCACCCGCGACGACGGGACGACGACGCTGCCATCGATCGCCGGGCCGCTCGCGACGATCCCCGCCGGGAGCAGCGTCGACCTGATCGTCAGCGTCACCCTCGCCGGCAGCTCGGACCCGGGCGAGACGATCGTCTTCTCGGTCGCGTCGGCGGGCGACGTCGACGCGCGCGAGGCCGGCACGACGACGCCGGTCCCGGTCACCGGCCCGGCCCTCTCATCGCCCCCGATTCGCCTGTTCGTGAACACCCACCTGCTCGTGACCGAGGTGTGCACGCGCCCGACGGACGCCGAGTTCGTCGAGATCTACAACCCGACCGCCGACCCGATCGACCTCTCCGAGCACTTCGTCACCAACGGGACGCAGCGCAGCCGCGGGCAGCTCTACGCGCGCCTTCCCACCGGCGCGAACTTCGGCGGCGCGCAGGCGGCCGGCGGCGTCTTCGACTGGCACGTCCGCTTCTTCGCTGGCGCGACGATCGCGCCGAACGAGGCGCAGACGATCGCGATCGACTCCGATCGCTTCGTCTCGACCTACGGGTCGCCGCCCACCTACGAGCTCGTCCAGGACGGCTCGACCGACGGGGTCGCCGACATGCGGCCGGTCGTCTCGGCCGCCGTCGGACGCGACGCGCGCCTCGAGAACACGGACACGATCGTCGTCCATCGCTGGGACGGGACGAGCGACCTCGTGGCCGACGTCGACTACCTCGTCTTCGGCGCGAGCAACGCCGAGCACTTCGTCGACAAGACGGCGCTCGCGATCGACGGTCCCGACGCCGACACCGCGACCTCGACCTACGCGGGCGAGCTCGATGGGCCGCTTCAGGACCTGATCCCCGGCCACCTCGACGGCCAGTCGATCCAGCGCGTCGACCTCGAGGAGGGCGCCGAGACGCCGTTCCTCGGCAACGGAGTCACCAACCACGACGAGACGAGCGAGGACTTCGCGCAGACCTTCGTCGTCGCCGGTCCGCCGACTCCAGGGCAGCCCTGAGCCCTCTCGACCGACGAGTTCGGGATTCGATCGGCCACGCGAGCACCTCAAGATCCTTCGAATTGGTAACTTGAGACTTTCGCGAAGAACTCGCGAATCAACCGAAAACGCGGCGCGTCGTAATTTCCAGATCCGAGCCGCGCCGCGACGCCTGCGGCGCACGAGCTCGCGAAACGGAGGACAGATCCGATGAACGCCCGCAACGAGAACGAGCTTGCCGGTCAACGTCCGATCGCCCGCGGCGACTCGATGGCCCTCGCGCCGGTCGAGCGGCCCTCGCCCGCCTTCGGGGTGAGCTTCCTCATCCTCGGGACGATCTTCGTCCTCAACCTCGGCACGGTCGTCCAGGCCGTCCTCGACCTGGTCAACTAGACCCCCCCCACCCGATAGCGCGCGAACACCTCGCCCTCGACGACCTCACCCTCGAGCAGGGTGAGGCTCGTCCGGGGCAGCGCTCCGTCGACCGGCGAGGCCGACCCGCCCGCGCCGAGCAGCACCGGCGCGACGGTGACGAGCAGCTCGTCGACGAGACCGGCCGCGAGCATCGCCGCGTTGACGACGCCGCCGCCCTCACAGAGCAGCCGACGGATCCCGTCGCGTTCGGCGAGCTCCTCGAGCACGCGGTCGAGGGCGACCGAGCCCGACCCTCCGGAGCGCCGAACCTCGGCCCGCTCCGACAGGGCGGCGACCCGATCGGCCGGCGCGTCGGCGGCGACGCACACGATCGGCCGACGCTCCTCGCCCCGCGGAGCGAGCAGCCGCGCCGCCGGCGGGCAGCTCGCCCGGCCGCTCACGATGACGAACAGCGGCTCGGCGGAGCGCCCCTCCCCGCGGCGCGCGTCGCGGAGGTCGTCGGCGAGGACCGAGCCGGGGGGATCGTCGGCCGCCACCGTCGCCGCGCCGAGCAGCACCGCGTCCGCCGCCGCGCGCGCCTCGTGGAGGCGGCGACGGTCGCGCCGGCTGCCGAACCCGGCGCCGCCGGCGGGCGGAGCGATCCGCCCGTCGACGCTCATCGCGAAGCAGGCGGTGACGTGCGGACGCGCGCGACCCAAGACGCTCGCCCGACTAGTAGGTGCGGCGCTTGGGGCGGACCTTCCCGGTTCGCCGCATCTCGGCGCGGAGCCACGCACGCATCCGGTCCTCGAGGACGTCGAGGGGCAGGCTGCCGGCGCCGAGGAGGTGGTCGTGGAATCGGCGGACGTCGAAGCGCGCGCCGAGGGCCGCCTCCGCCTCCCGACGCAGCCCGAGGATCGCCATCTGACCGGTCTTGTAGGCGAGCGCCTGACCCGGCCAGGCGATGTAGCGCTCCACCTCGCTCACGATGTTCGTCTCGGTGAGCCCGGTGTTCTGCTTCATGTACTCGATCGCGCGCTCGCGGCTCCACCCCATCGCGTGGATCCCGGTGTCGACGACGAGGCGACACGCCCGCCACGCCTCGTAGGTGAGGCGCCCGAAGTCGCTGATCGGATCCGCGTAGCCGCCGACCTCCTTCGCGAGCGCCTCGGAGTAGAGCGCCCAGCCCTCGACGAAGACGGTGAAGCCGAGATGCTTCCGGAACTCGGGAACGCCCTGGCGCTCCTGCGAGAGGCAGATCTGCAGATGGTGACCGGGGACGGCCTCGTGGTAGGTCAGCGCCTCCATGTCGTACTTCGGCCGGCTCGAGAGGTCGTAGGCGTTGTAGTAGAAGTAGCCCGGTCGGCTGCCATCGAGGGGCGGGCTGTAGTAGTAGGCGGTCGGCGCGCTCGCCTCGCGGTAGGCCTCGATCCGGCGCAGGTCGCACTTCGCCTTCGGCAGCGTCCCGAAGAGCTTCGGCAGCATCGCCTCGGCGCGCTTCAGGACGGCGCGGTAGCCATCCTCGAGCTCCTGCGGCGTCTTGCAGTAGTAGCGCTCGTCGGTCCGCAGGTGCTCGAAGAACGCGCCGAGATCGCCCTCGAAACCGACACTCTTCTTGATCTCCTCCATCTCGCCGCGAATCCGCGCCACCTCGCGGAGGCCGATCGAGTGGATCTCGCGAGGGCTCCGATCGGTCGTCGTGTAGCGCCGAACCTGGAACGCGTAGCGCTCCTCGCCGTCGGGGAGCGCGCTCGTTCCGACCGTCTCCCGACACGCGGGGAGGTATCGATCCCGGACGAAGTCGCGGAGCCGGCGGTAGGCCGGCACGACGACGTGGCGAATCGTCGCCGCGATCGCCTCCTCGATGCCCGCGCGCGACGCCGGCGAGACCTCGCGCGGCCACTCCTTCGCGAGCGGCCCCCAGAGCGGGCTCTCCTTCGGGTCGGCGACGATGAGCGCCTCGATCTGCGGCACCACCTTCGCGACCGTGACCCGCGGCGGGACGATGCCCTTCTCGATGCCCTGCTCGAGCTTCGCGATCGTCTGCTCGACGCTCCGACCGAACGCGGTGAGGCGCGCGGCGTAGTTCCAGTAGTCGTCGGCCCGCCGGAAGGGGTGACTGTGGACGATCTGGGGGAAGCCGATGTGGATCCCGTCCTGCTGACTGATCGCGAGGAGGAACGGCTCGAACCGCGCCTCCTCGATCCGCTGGGTCAGGCTCCGCTCGAAGAGGCGCTTGCTCAGCCGGTCCTCGGCCGAGAGGCGCTCCGCGTCGATGTCCTGGCTCCGACGAAGATACGCGTGGCACAGCGCGGTCCACGCGTGATACGCATCGGCGCTCTCGTCGGCGAGCCGATCGTTCCAGCGATGGTCGCCGAGGTAGGTGGCCCACGTCGGGCTGCTCTCGAGGTTCTTCTCCCAGTACTCGGAGAAGATCCGCTCCAGGCGAGCCTTGGTGATCGCGTCGGCCGACGGGCCTGGCGTCGCCTGCGCCGTCGGGGTGGCGGCTCCGATCGTGACGGCGATGGCGGCGGCGATCGCCGAGAGGACGGCGGAGATGGGTCGGGCGCGGACGGTGGTCATGGATCCTCCTCGGGATCGAGCCATCCTAGGCCGCGGCGCCCGGGGCGCAAGGGACGGAACGCAGGGCCGCGCCGGGCGTTAGACTTTCCCGGAACCGACCGGGCGAGCCGACGGTCCAACCGAGCAGCCGGGGGGCTCTCTGTACCTCGAACTCGACTCAAGGGGAGGAAACACCTTGAACGCCAAGACCATCCGATCGATCGCCCCGGCCGCTCTGGCCGTCACCGTCGCGCTGCTCCTGACCGTCTCCGCCACGGCGACCCGCGCCGGCGACGACGGCTTCCCCGGTCTCCACGGCGGCGCCGGCCAGGCGATCTCGTCGATGAACCTCAACGGGACCAAGACGAAGGTCGACTTCCGCTACCACGGTCCGGCCGGCAAGAAGATGCCTCACATCGAGGCGCGGGTGCTGAACGAGAGCGCGAAGACCGTCGAGGTCGGCCTCTCGCTCTGGGAGCAGGACGTCGCGTTCACGACCTACGATGCGAAGCGCAAGACGCTCGAGGTCTACATGACCCCCGAGCACCTGAAGGATCCCACCGAGGTTCGGATCGCGATCCTGAAGATGACCCCGTTCGAGGCGCCGGCCGGCGTGACGACGGTCCGGGTGATCTTTCTTCCCTGACCTTCGAGGCTCCCGACGCGGCGAGATGAGGAAGCCGGGCCTCCGACGAGGAGATGCCCGGCTTCTTCGCGTACCATCGGACATGGGCGAGCCCTCCGAGATCGACCGAGCCGCCCCGCCGCCGGAGCTGCTGCCGCCGGAGCTGCCGCGGGCGCCGTGGTCGGAGCGCATCCTCCGGCTCGCCCTCCTCGCCCACGCGGTCGCGCTCCTCGGCGCAACGGCCCCGGCCCTCGTCGCTCACGGACACCTCGTAGCGCCCGAGCCGCTCGACACGCTCGGCTCGCCGGGGGTTTTTCGCGTCATCGCCCTGGGTGCGCTGGGATCGTTCGTGCCGATCGCCGCCGCCTCCGTGTGGCTCGCCCGGCGGCTCGACGGGGGCCCCTTCGCCGCGCCGAGCTGCGCCCTGACCATCGCGGCCGCCGGCATCTGGGCCGGCGCCCTCGGCGCGTTCGTCGGGCTCGCCGGGAGCGTCGACGACGAGGTGCCCATCACGCTGGGACTCGCGATCCTCGTCCTGCCCCTCCTCTTCGGCGCCGCTTCGGGCGCGACACTCCCGCCCGCGCGGCGGACCACGGGCCTGGTGGCGCTGCTCGCCCTCGAGGTGAGCGCCATCGTGCCGCTCGGCGCGACCGTCGCCGACCTCGTCGTCAACCCGGAGGCCGAGACCGAGCTCCTCTTCGCCTGGCTCGTCGTGTCGATCCCGGTCGGCGTCGCCACGTTCGCCGCGACCCTCACTCGCTGGTCGGTCGACCGATCCCGGGCCGGCCTCTCGTGAGCTCACCGACCGACGACGCCGCGCCCGAGCGCCCGCCCGCGCCGCTCTCCGAGCGCGCCCTGCGCCTGACGCTCCTCGCCCACGCCGCGGCGCTCGTCGGCGGAACGGGACACGCGGCGCTCTACGAGACGGGTGCCACGCTCCCGGGGCCGCTCGGCTGGCTCGGCAGCCCGGCCATGCTCCGACCGGCGGCGTGGCTCGTCGGGTGCTCGGCGGTCCCGATCGCGGGCGCCGCCGCCCTCCTCGCGATGCGGATCCGCCGCGGACCACTCGCCGCCGCCGGAGCGACGGCCACGATCGCGGCGGTCGGGCTCTGGGCGGGGGCGCTCGGCGCCTACTGCGGTCTCACCCACCCGCTCTACCGGCCGGTCCACCTGACGGTCGCCTTCGCCGTGTTCGTCCTCGGACCGCTCCTCGGCATCGGCGCGGCGACCTGCCTCGGGCCGCGCCCCTGGCGGGCGGGTGTGGTCACGCTCCTGGTGCTCGAGGCGACGGCGCTCGTCGTGGTCGGGTGGCTCGTCGTCCACGGCGCGATCCACGGCAAGATGTGGACCGACATCATCGGGCTCGGCCCGGTCGTCGGCGCCGCGATCGGTATGGGAGCCGCGCTCGCCAGCCTGGTGCGAGGGGCGATCGTGTGGCGGCGAAGAAGCGCGACGCGGGAGACCGGAGCGAGCGCTACTGCGCCACCATCTCGCGGAAGCCCTTCGCCGTCACCGTGACCTTGTCGCCGGTGACGCCGTGGACGGTGAGCTTGAACTTCTTCGCCTTCTCGGGGACGTCGGTGGCGAGGATGTCGAAGCCGAGGCGAACGCCCTTGCCCGACTCCACCCGATGCCGCGCGAGCGGCCAGTCCCTCGGGATCGAGTCGGCGTTCACCCGGTCGACCGCCCCGCCGCCGTTGTAGCGCATCGGGAAGAGGCGCAGTCCGGCGAAGAGGTCCTGGTCGCCCCGATCGCGCTCATCGCGCCGGGCGGCGGAGATGTGCTCGAAGCTGACCTGACGGCTCTTGTCCGAGTCGACCGCGAGGACGAAGCCGTCGATCGTGTAGGCGTTGTAGGGGAGCAGCACGCGCACGAGCGCCGTGCCGGCCGCCTTGTCGCGCGCGAGCCAATCGACCTCGACCGTCTTCGCGTGGATCGGGAGGACGCGGCCGGGGAAGAGCTTCGGGCTGAAGAGCCGCGCCGGGTTGACGTTCACATCGCGACCCGGGCCGGGCCGATACGCGTTGAAGTGAAGATGCACGGTCGAGGTGTAGCCGGTCTCGCCGGCGTAGCCGATCACCTCGCCCTTCTTCACCTTCTGGCCGGCGCTCACCGCAATGCGGCTCAGATGGAGATACCCCGTCTTCACGTTGCCCCACGCGGACGGAGCCTTGTACTGCTTCCAGGTGGCGGCGTGCGTGATGACGACCTTGCGGCCGGTCTCGGTCCGCTCGGGGTTCGCCGGATCGATCACCTCGGACACGACGCCGTCGAGCACCGCGACGATCGGATGGTCGCCGCGCGGCCACTGCTTCTTGTCGAAGAAGGCGTAGAAGTCGAGCCCCTCGTGATGGTCGTAGCGTCCGCCGCCCCACTTGAGCCGCGGGCCGTAGATCCCGCTCACCAGCCGCTGATTGCTGCTGGGCGCGAAGCTGGCGTCGGCGAAGCCCGGGTTCGGAACCGGCCAGACCGGCTTCGGCGGGCTCGACGGCGGCCGCGCGGAGGCGGAGCTCGGAACGAGGAGGGCGGCGACCAGGATGAGCGCGACCGCGCTCGCCATGGCGAGGGTGCAATAGCTGCTTCTGTACATCAGCGGAGGTCCGTCTACCCGGCAGGGCGCTCGCGGTCGTTGCCGCGGCGCGGCGTAGCGACGTGATCGAAGGGACGATTTTCCCGAGGCGGGGCGCGAAGTCAAGAACATCCTGACCGAAGTAACCTCGGCTTCAGCGTCCGTGCCGGCGGGCGTGATCGCCGACGAGCTTCTGCGTGGCAGACAGCGCTTGCTCTGGCGTCATCACCGCCCGCGGTGAACTCAACACGGGCCGAGCGCTCATCGCGAGCGTCTCGAGCTCCCGCGTCGCCCAGCGCAGCTCCTCCGCTACCACGCACTCGAGACCCCTGTCGCCTTGAAGGAGACGGTAGACGTAGCGGTGCAAGACACTAGCCAGCCGTGCGTCGAGTCCGTGTTGCCGGCCGCGACACGCCGCGAGCGCGTCCCCGATCACCTCCGGGGCATCGGGACGGTCCGAAGATCGCGCCGACTCTGCCAAGAGCACGAGCGGCTCCGGCGAGCGATACCGGGCGACTTGTCGGTCCATCGCGTTCCGCGCCTCGACCACGAGGTCGCGGCGACACTCGTCGAGACTCCCAAGGCCGGCAGACCTGAGGGACAACTCGAATCCTCGACCACGGCGGAGTTCCCTGTCCTCGGTCCAGAGCCGCCCCAAGGCGGACTCGAGGCCACAGAGGAGCACGGGATGAAGACCCTCTCCAACATCTCGACTCGACAGAATCGTCAAGGCCAACTCGGGATCCGGCCCTCGGCCGCGGTCGCTCGCGACGAGTCGCGCGAGGCGCTCCAGATCGCGCGAGACCGGACCATCGCCCTCGAGACGATTCGACTCGACGACACTCACGGCGATCTGGGCCAGCAAGGCGGATCCGGACTCGAGCGCCCCGAATCGAAAGAGCATCGTCGTGATTTGCCAGACGACCGGCGACGGGGGACCCCGACCCTGCGCCTCCGTCACGATCCGAAGGAGTCGATCTGCGAGCGCGATCAGGGTTCTCTCTCGTCGCGCGTCGCCCGGCGCGAGGAAGTGAAGGAAGGCCTCGATGATCTCCGGCGGGCCGTCGGACACGCGACGCCCCAGTCGCTCGACATCGACGTCCGTCACGAACGCGCGAGGATCCTCCTCTTGTCTCAGCGTGGCGATCAGACTTCGACAGCGCGCCTCCAAGCCCGCCCGGTCTTCTCCGTCGAGAGCAAGCTGCAGCCCGCGGTACGAGATCCGCCTGGCCGCGAACGCGAGCCTCGGATCGCTCCTCGACCGGGACTCGAACGTCGCGATCAACTGGGGACCGACGACAGCCACCACGTCGTCGCGTTCAACGACGACTTCGGCAAGCGCGAGCAACACATCCTCGGAAGCAAGCATCCAAGGGGCACGCTCGGCGAGACGGACCAGCGTCATCGACTGATCTGACGCGAGCAGGACCCGCGCAACGGCGTCGGCGTCGGCCTCGCTCCGCCAGCGTGTTCGGTCGTCGAAGAGCGCCGCCACCGATCGCGAGTCGCCCTCAGCTACGCGAGCGAGGTGCTCGATCGCCTCGAGGCGTGCGTCGCCATCCCACACTCCGCCCGCCGACTCGAACCGCCCGGCCTCTTCGCGGAGCGTCTCGACGGCCTCGAGATCGCCAGTCCGAAGCTCCCGGTACGCTCGCTCGATAGCCATCTGCGCGCGAGTCCTCTCCTGCGACGACCTCCGGCCTCGTTCGAGGAGGATCGCCGAGGCTCCGATCACCGTGGCCACCAGCATCACGGAGACGCCCAAACGTGCCTCTCGGGTGGCGAGGCGACGACGAATGGTGAGCAACGGAGTTGGCTGCAGCGCCGTGACCCGGCCCCCGTCGCGCCAGGCGCGAAGGTCGATCGCGAGGGCGCCGACCTCGTTGTATCGCCACCGAGGCTCCTTCTCGATCGCCTTCCGAGCAATCGAGTCCAGCCCGTCGGGGACGGCCGGGCGATAGGTGCTCGGCGGCGCCGGCTCCTCTCTCACGATCGCCGCGAGCAACGCCGCCCCCCGTCGATCCTCGAACGGCGTTCTCCCCGCCAGCAGCTCGTAGAGGATCATCCCGAGCCCGTAGACGTCCGTCCGCGCGTCGAGCTCCTTGCTCTTGATCGAGACCTGCTCGGGCGCCATGTAGACCGGCGTGCCGAGCATCTCGCCGGTCATCGTGAACGTCGAGGCGAACGCGTCGTAGGCGAGCCCGAAGTCGAGCAGCCTCGGCCTCCCCTCGCGGTCGATCAGGACGTTAGCGGGCTTGAGGTCTCGATGCAGCACGCCGTGGCCGTGGACGTGCTCGAGCGCCTCGGCCAGGGCGATCACGATCTCGGCCGCGCGCTCGGGGCTCGGTGGGCCGTCCTCCTTCAGCACCTGTGCGAGCGAGCGCCCCTCGACGTGCTCCATCACGCAGTAGGGCGTGCCGCGCTCGACGCCGAAGCTGTGAATCCGGACGATGCCCGGGTGCTGATCGACCCGGGCGAGCACCTCGGCCTCGCGCCGGAACCGGGCGAGGGCTCGGTCGGAATAGTCTTCCTCGACCCGCCCCGACTTCAGGATCACCTTGAGCGCGTAGACGACGCCCGTCTGCGCGTGCCGCGCCCGGTAGACCGCGCCCATCCCGCCGCGCCCGAGCTCGGCCTCGATGACGTAGGGCCCGAAGCGCTTGCCGCCGCCCGGCGCTCGCTCCGACGGCCTCCGGCGCTCGTTCGGGCGTTCGGGCGGTTGGCCCGCCCAGCCGACCGAGAGCGGGATGTCGCGTTCGCTCATCGTCCCTCCCCCGGCCTCGGCCGCGCGACGAGCGCCTCGAGCAGGCCTCCCGCCTCGTCGTCGGGGACGAGGCGCTTCGCGATCGTGGCGAGTCGATCGACCGTCTCCTTCGGGCTCGGGTGGTGGACCGCGGCGACTCGCCGCCCGGTCGCCAGGATCGCCGCCGCGATGCGCGGACCGAGGTGGGTCGCCGCCTCGGGTCGCGCGTCGGGCTCCTCGTCGGCGACCGGCCCGAGGCCCTCGATCAGCACCTCGGCCGCGCGGGCGACCGACGCCTCCGACGCGCCCGCGCGGGCCGCCCACTCGGCGTAGGCGAGCGGTGCGGCGACGTGCCGGCGCCCGGGCGGCAGGGCCGCCCTTCGCTCCCAGCCGAGCTCGTGGAGGCGATCGATCGCGCTCTCCCCCGGGTCGCTCGCGCCCGGCGCGCTCCAGGAGGCGAGCGCCGCGCCGAGCTTCACGACGACATCGGCGCCGGCTCCCTCGCGATTCCGGGCGCGCGAACCGACGAGGTTCGCGTCGACGAACACGCTCGCGAGCCAGGTCAGCGCCCAGGCCGGCAGATCGCCGCGTCGTCGCTCGCGCGCGAGGACCGCCTCGTAGGCGGACCAGTCCTTGATGATCGCGGTCACCCGCCCGGCGTCGCCCTTCCGCCGCCGGCGCTGCTCGACCCGGACGGCGAGGAGGGTGACCACCTCGGTGGGGTCGAACCCGTCGGCGTCCGCGATCGCCTCGGCGAGGCGCGCGTCGCTCTCCTTCGCCTTCGGCGCGAACTGCTCGATCGTCTCGACCGCGTCCGGCCAGCCGCCGAGCCGCTGGAGCAGCAGCGCGAACGCGAACGCCCGCTCGAGCATGAACGGGTCACGCATCGTCTGCCAGACGGCCACCTGCATGGTGACCGCGTCGATGATCTGCTCGACCCGGTTGTGCTCCGATGGGTGGAGCAGCACGGCCGCCTCGACGATCGCGAGGGCGTCGCGCAGGCGCTCCTGATCGGCCGGCTCCAGCTCGCTCTCGCGGTAGATCTCGAAGGCGACGTCGATGAACCGCTCGAGGGCGTCGGGCTCGATCGGGACGCCTCGCGCCCCGGCCCGGAGGTCGACGACGAGCGCCCGACAGACCGCGCCGACGTCCCGGACCTCGACCCGATCCGCCGAGACCAGCCGCTCGAGGCGCCGCACCAGCACGCCCCGCCGCCGCTCGGCGCACCGCTCGCGGTGCGCCGCGTCGCGGGCGCCGGCCGCCGCCCGGCCGAGAGCCGCCACCGTCATCGCGACCAGGTCGTCGTCCGCCTCGAGTCGCCGCGCCGCGATCGCATCCGCGATCAAGCCCGCCCCGACGGGACCGATCAGCGTCGGGACACGGTCGAGGATCCGGACCAGGTCGTCGGTCCGGCGGTGTTCGACGAGGACGGTGATCACCGCGCCCCTCCGCTCGACCCACGGCGGCGCGTCGAGCGCGGCCGTCCGGACGAAGACCGGGTCTCCCGCGGCGAGCGCCGCGAGCCCGGCGATCACCTCGAGCCGCTCGCGGACGGCCGGCTCCTCGTCGCGCCCGAGCCGCCTGGCCCGCTCGCCGAGCGCGGCCGCCGACTCGAGCGCGGCGCGCTCCCCCGCCGCCGCAGCGACGAGCGCCGCATCGAGGTCGCCCTCGAAGCTGGCCGCGTCGCTCGCCCCGCGTCCGTCGGCCGCTCCGCCGCGAACCCCGAACGTGACGGCGACGGCGGCGGTGACGAGGGCGAGCGCGGCGACCGCCGCGGCGGCGAGCGCTCCGCGGCTCCGGCGCCGGAGCCGTCGCCGCAGCCGGTCGAGACGACCCGGCGCGCGCGCGGTCACCGCCTCGCCGCGCCCGAACCGCTCGAGGTCGTCGGCCATTGCCGCGGCCGAGGCGTAACGACGCGCCGGGTCCTTCTCGAGCGCCCTCAGGCAGATCGCCTCGAGGCCCGGCGCGACTCCCGGACGCGTCGCCCGGGGCGGGGTCGGATCCTCGTTCGCGAGCTGCCAGAGGAGCGTGACCGGCTCGCTCGCCTGGAACGGCGGGCTCCCGACGAGGCACGCGTAGAGAACCGCGCCGAGGCCGTAGACGTCGGTCGCCGGTCCGACCCGCCGCCCGACCGCGCCCTCCTCCGACCCGGACCTCGATCGCGCGACCTGCTCGGGCGCCATGAACGCCGGCGTCCCGACGAGCTCGCCCGTCCGGGTGAGGGTGTCCGCGAACGCGTCGTAGGCAAGCCCGAAGTCGACGACCCGCGGACGGCTCGGCGGCGCCCCGGGGGCGCTCTGGACGAGGATGTTCCCCGGCTTGAGGTCGCGGTGGAGGACGCCGCGCTCGTGGGCGTGCTCGACCGCCCGGGCGACATCCGCCACGAGCCTCGCCGCGACGAGGTCATCGAGCGTCCCCGCCTCGAGGCGGTCCGCGAGCGACTGCCCCGAGACGAGCTCCATCGCGCACCACGGAAGGCCCGCGTCGATCCCGAACGCGTGCACCCGGACGATCCCCGGGTGACCATCGATCCGGGCGAGCACCTCCGCCTCCCGCCTGAACCGCGCGAGGGCGCGGGGCGCGTCGGCGCCGAGGCGGGCGGCCAGGATCACCTTCAGGGCGCAGACCGCCCCCGTCGAGCGGTGCCGCGCCCGGTAGACCGCGCCCATCCCTCCCCGCCCGATCGGCCCCTCGACGACGTAGGGGCCGTAGGCTCGGCGCGGCGAGGCTCCAGGCAACCCGTTCGCGCCCGGCCCGATCATCGCGGCCCCTCGCCATCGTCACCCGAGGGCTCGCGCTGCGCCCGCTCGGCGGCCAGCCACTCACGGAGCTCGCTCACGTACCTCTCGGCGATCGGATCGGGGGCGGCCCGGTCGAGGAGCTCCTCGGCGAGGTCGAACCGGTCGATCTCGATCAACACCCGCGCCGCGAAGACGAACGTCATCGACGGGAGCGGCACGCCGGGACGGACGCGGGCCCGTTCGACCAGCAGCCGCTCGGCCTCCGCGTCGTCGCCGTGCCGCCAGGCGTGGACCGCCGCGACCTCGTAGGCCTCCGGCGCCGTCGGGTCGATCCGCCGGACGAGCGCGAGCAACCCCGCGAGCTCCTCGCCGGGGCACTCGCCGAGCTCGGGAGTCGCGGGCGTCGCCGCCTCGTGCGCGGCCATTCGCCTCAAGACGTAGCTCGTGCTGGTCAGGAGGGACTCCCGCTGGGCTCGCGCCTCGTCGACGAGGCGCCCGATTCCCGGGCCGCGCTTCGCCTCGCAGATCTCCAGCGCCGCCGCGGTCAGCTCGACGGCGAGGGCCACTTGCCCCCTCCCCTCTTCCTCGAGCTCTTCGAGCATCCGGGTGATCGCGAGGAAGCTGCGTCGCTCGATCGGCCGGGCGCGCTCCACGCCGATCACCTCGTCGAGAAGCCCGAGGAGGATCGTGTGCGCCTCGTCCTCCGACTCCACCGCCTCACGAAGCCGCTCGAGCGCGCGCCGCTGACGCTCGGCGGGCGCCGACGGTCGGAACAGACCGCGGAGGCGCCACACCGCCCAGCCGACACCCCACGCCGGCACGTCACCGCGGCGCCGGTGCCGTTCGAGGAGGCGCACCAGCGGCCGCACGTGCACGAACGCCGTCTCGATGACCGCGGCCGACCGGTCCTCGACCCCGTCGGGAGTCGCCGCGCGCTGCCGATCGAGCTGCCGCTGCAGCTCGACCGCGAAGAGATGCGCGGTCAGCCCGACGAGCTCGGCGGGGTCGGCCTCGTCCGGCCGATCTCGCAGCTCGGCCAGGCGCGGCTCGACCCAGCCCCGCTCCGAGCCGGCGGGGACGAGCTCCTCGACCCAGAATGGCCACAGACCTGCGCGCGCGAGGGCGAGCGACACCGCGGCGAGCTCACGCTCCTCGTCCTCGCTCGCCAGGCGCTTGCTCTGGAGAAGGATCCGGTAGAGGTGCGAGACGACCGGCTCGACCCGCGGATCGTCGAGGTCGAGGGCGAGGATGCCGACCTCGAGCGCGGCGATCACCACCGGAATCGGCGCGCCGCCGTGCTCCGCGAGGGCGAGGACGGCCGAGAGCGCGTCTTCGTCGAGGGCCGGCCTCGGCCGGCCCGCGCGGAGCGCGCGGGCCAGGCCCATGAGCGTCGGCGTCGCCGCGCGGATCTCCTCCGGCGTCGTCATGGCGGTTCGTCCGAGGGCGCCGCCGAGGAGAGCCACGCGAACGTCGGCCGCCGCGCGGCGCTCCTCGACGCTCGCGCCCCGCACGCCTCGTTCCTGCGCCGCCGCCAGCTCGACGGGAGCCAGCGCCCCTTCGCCGGGCAGGTCGAGCTCCCGGGCGACGGCCGCCGCCGCGATCGCGGCGACGAGCTCCGTGTCGTCGAGCAGCTCGGGGGCGCGCTCGACCAGCCGCGCGAGCAGCTCGGAGCGCCCAACACCGAGGAGGAGGCGCGCGAGGCCGCGCCGGTCGATCCGACGCGCCCGGACGCCGACGTCGAGCCGGTCGAGTGCGAGGCGAGCGGCCGCCGGCTCACCGAGCGCGATCTCTCCGAGGATCTCCACCAGCGCGACGTCCTCGTCCGACAGCGCGCGGCGACTCTCGGGGCGCGCCGCCAGCTCGACCGCGCGGGCGAGCGCGCTCGCGTCGCCGGCCAGCGCGAGCTCGAACGCGGCCGAGAACGCGCGGGCGTTCGCCTCGACGACGGGACCGCCCGCCGACTCGGCCCCGCCGCCGAGGACGCCGGTGAGGGCGGTGCCCGCGAGCGCGGCGACGACCACGACCGTCACCGCGAGCAGCGCGCCCGCCCCCTGGAGGGCCCGGTCCCTGCGGAGACGCCGGACCACCCGTCGCGCCGCGCGACCGAGCCTTCCCGTCGGCTGGGCGAGGACCGCATCCCCGGCGAGCCAACGCTCGATGTCGTCCGCGAGCTCGACGGCCGTCGCGTATCGACGCTGCGGCTCCTTGTGGAGCGCCTTGAGGCAGATGGCATCGAGCTCGATCGGCACCTCCCGCCGAAGCGACGAGGGCGGGGCCGGCACCTGGTTCAGCACCGCGACGAGGACCGTCTGCAGATTTCCCCGATCGCCGAACGGCCCCTCGCCGGTGAGGGCGGCGTAGAGGACGGCCCCGAGGCTGTAGACGTCGGCCTCGCGCCCGATCTCGTCGGCCGACGAGCCGCGCACCTGCTCGGGCGACATGTAGGCGGGGGTGCCGATCATCTCGCCGGTGCGGGTGATCGTCTCGCCGATGACGTCGTAGGCGAGGCCGAAGTCGACGATCCTCGCCCGCCCGCCCACCTCGTCGCTGCCGCTCCCCGCCGGCTCGATCATCACGTTGTCCGGCTTGATGTCGCGATGAAGCACCCCGTAGCGATGGACGTAGTCGAGGGCTCGCGCGACCCGGACGACCACGCGGGCGGCGTCCTCGACCGGGAGCGGCCCCTCCTTCTCGAGGATGTCCGAGAGCGCCCGCCCCTCGACGAGGTCCATGGCATACCACGGAGCGCCGTCCTCGACGCCGAACGCGTGAACGGTGACGACGTCGGGATGCTCGCTCACCCGGGCGAGCACCTCGACCTCGCGGCGGAACCGCGCGACGGCGCGCTGCGCGCTCTCGCCGCCGAGCCGGTGCGCGAGGATCACCTTCACGGCGTGGATCGCGCCGGTCCCGCGATGCCGCGCGCGCATGACCGCGCCCATCCCGCCGTGCGCGATCCGATCGATCACGTCGTACGGCCCGAGCGTCGTCCGCCGGCGATGGCTCTGCTCGTAGTCGGTCACCGGCCGGCCCGCCCGCCGAGCCCGAGGTCGCGGTCGAGCTCGCAGGGGCCCGGGCGACGACCGGGCGCCGGATCGGGTCGGGTGGCGACCGCGGTCAATCCTCCCGCCTCCCCGTCTTCCTCTCGCGCTCCTCGATCGCCATCAGGATGGCCTTCCGCCGCGGGGCCGGGATGTGGGGCGCGAGGTCGATCACCCTCCTGGCGCGGGTCTGATCCAGGACGACCGCGTGGAGGTGCCACGCCACCCCGGAGAAGGTCTCCCAGCTCGGGCCGCGCCCGTCGAGGTCCACCTTCCCCGCGGTGTTCTCGAGCGCGCGGATCGACGCCTCGAGCTCTCCGCGCCTCAGTCGCCGATAGGCCTCGAGCTCGTCGGACAGCGGGCTCTCGGGGTCGAGCCTCTTCGCGACTTCGCGCAGTCGCGCGTACGCGCGGTCGGCGTCACGATCGGGGACCGTCGACCCGAGGGCGTGACGACCGAGCCCTCGGATGATCGACCCGAACGTGCTGCGCTGCGAACCGGGCCCGGTAAGGCCGAGATCCCGATTCAGCTCGCGGAATCGCTCGACGCTCTCCTCCAGCTCATCGAGCTCCGCATCGGCGATCGCCGCCCGACCCTGAGCCAGCCGAATCCGGAAGAGGTCGATGACCACCTGGAACGAGCGTCGATCGGAACGGCGCTTGCGGTCGCGCGCCCGCGCGCGCTCCGCCAGGTCGGCGATGAACGCGAGAACCTCGCCGTCTTCGCGGCGAGCCGCAAGACGGTCCTGAAGGCGCGCGAAGAGCTTCGGATCAAGGCTCGCCTCTGGAGGAGCGGTCGGGAGACCAGAGACCATGAGATTCCGGACGAGGATGCCCAGGACCCAGCTCGGAAGGTCGCCTCGACTCGCTTCGCGATCGAGGAGGGCCCGGACGGCCCACCATCCCTCGTCGAGGGCCCGGGCCTCCGCCAGGCCCGCGAGCGGGTCGCTCCGCAGCTGTCCCTCGAGATGCTCGGCGGACCGGGTCGCGATGAAGCCCGCCAGATACAGGGCGAGCTCGCCCGGGTCGACGAGCTCTCTCGAGTCGACGCGGCCGACCTCCCCGCGGAGGGCCTCGAATCGCCGGACGATCGCGTCCTGAGACGACGTCATGTGAGCGAGATCACCCGCCCAGTAGAGCCAGGCGCCGATCCTGACGAGGCCCACTCCGAACCGAAGTCCGGGCTCCGAAAGGGAGGCGTCCGGGACCCTGGAGAGGAACATGATCTCTTTCGCCTTGTCGAAGATCATCCGACGTTCGTCATCGGGGCTGAGGCTCCCGTCCTCGAGACGGCTGGTCGTCTTCGGGAACCAGAGGGCGAGCTCGAACGTCGCCGCCAGCACCTCTTCGTCGACCGGCGAGAGCACGAGCTCGACGAGCCGTCGAGCCTCGTCGGGCCGAAGCTCGGGTGGCTCGTCGGTCTTCCCGACGATCGCCGCGAGCTCGTCCGCGGACGCGACCAGCTTCTCTGCCGGCGCCGGATCGTCGAGATGAGCCGCGACGCGCCGCGCGAGGAGGCGAGCGCGGAGGCGGTCGCGCCGACCCGTCTCACTCACCGGCGCGAGCTGGCGCAGCCGGTCGAGGACCGCGACCGCGATCGGGCCTTCGATCGCGGCGTCTTCGATCAGGACATCGACGATCGCCTCGGCGAGGTTCGTATCCAGCGTTCGCCCGAGCTGAGCCGCGAGGGCTGGCTCGTTTCGGCTACGGACGGCGACCCGCGTCGCCAACGTCGCGTCCGCCTCGGACCCGACGAGGTGAAGGCCGACGCGACCGCCGCGGGCGAGGCCGGCGAGCGCCTCGATCCTCCGGACGCCCGCCTCCCCGATGACCTCGACCGCGCGGTCCCTGCCGAGCTCTCGCACCCGCTCGGCCGCAACGAGGAGCGACTGGAGGTCGGCTCCCTCCTCGACGGCGCGCCACGCATCGGCGAGCTCCTCGCCGACGCGGTTCGACTCGGCGACGCGCGCCTCCGCGATGCGGCGCCGATCGCGAAGCGCCTGGAGGAGAATACCGCCTCCCGCGGCGGCGATCAGGAGCGCGAGCGCCGCGACGATCGCGATGGCGACGCGGTTGCGGCGGGACCGCCTCCCCGCCGGGACAATGGCCCGCCAGATCCGCTGGATGCTCGACCGGCTCTCGACCGCGGGCGTCAACCCGGCGAGCCAGCGCTCGAGGTCGGCGGCGAGGTCCGCCGCGCTCGCGTAGCGAGCGCCGGGGCGCTTCTCGAGGGCCCGGAGGCAGATCGTCTCGAGCGCCGCGGGGACGCTCGGCGCCACCCGGCGCGGCGGCGCGGGGTGCTCGTCGAGCACCGCCGCCATGACCGCGATCGGGTCGCGCCCGGCGAACGGCGGCATGGCGGTGAGGAGCGCGTAGAGGACGGCGCCGAGGCCCCAGACGTCGGTCCGCGGACCGACATCGCCGCCGGACAGGGTCGCGTCGATCTGCTCGGGGGCCATGAACGACGGCGTCCCGAGCACCTCTCCGGTCGCGGTGAGGCGCGTCCGGGCGAGGTCGGCCGCCAGCCCGAAGTCGAGGACGCGGACCTGCCCGGTGCCGCGCTCGACGACGATGTTCTCGGGCTTGAGATCGCGATGGACGATCCCGTGCTCGTGGACGTGGGCGAGCGCGGCGCCCGCCTGCGCGACGATGCGCGCGGCGCGGGCCGGGTCCATCGGACGCGCGCCCGCCACGGCGCGGAGGTCGTCGCCCTCGACCAGGTCCATCACCGAGAAGAGCATGCCGCGCTCCTCGCCGAACGAGCGGACCGCGACGATGCCGGGGTGCGCCGGGATCCGCGCGAGCGTCTCGGCCTCGCGCCGGAAGCGAGCCACGTCCTCGGGATCGGCATAGACCGCGAGCTCGGGGAGGATCACCTTGAGGGCGTAGTCGACGTCGGTCTCGACGTGGCGAACGTGGTAGACCGCGCCCATCCCACCGCGCCCGAGCTCGCGGAGCACCTCGTAGGCGCCGACCCGCTGCCCGGCCGTCGGCGGCAGAGGGACGACCCGATCCGATGGTCGACGCGGCGACGAATGCGGAGGCGCGGGCGTCGTCATCGCCGTCCCCCCGTCCGCGCGAGGTCGGCCGCCGCTCGCTGCGGCTCGCCGAGCCAGCGCCAGAGCTTCGCCCGCTCCTTGAACGCGCTGTGCTTGCCGGGAGGATCGAACTCGAGCGAGCGCTGGAGCACCCGGCGCGCGTCCTCGAGCGCCTTCGCAGAGTGGAGGATGCGCGCCCCGTTGATCATCGCCTCCCAGTCGAAGCGCTCGTCCGCCGCGTGCGGCACGAGCAGGTCGAGTCCCTCCTGCGTCCGATGGTGGCGGAACAGGTGGTACGAGGCGAGCCGTCGCCGCTCCTCGGAGGTCTCGGCGCCGAGCAGGTCGACGAGGGCGAGGACGCGGGCCGCATCACCCGTCTCGAGGCAGCCCTCCTCGCCGTGGGCGTCGTCGTCGCGTGCGATGACGAGCCCGACGTCGTGCGCCACGTCGACCGCCGAGTCGAAGTTCGAGAGCCGGAGCTTCGTCCTCTGCTCGACCGCGACCCGGAGCGCTTCGATGCACGCATCGACCGCGGGCGCGAGATGCGGCCCTCCCCAGGCGTCGCGGGCGAACCCGAGATCCCAGCGCGCCATGTCGATCGGAACCACCACGTGTCGCGAGAGGATCGGACGGAGCCGATCGCGTTCGAGCGCGCCTCGGTGGAGCTCGCCGGCCACCCACTCCGCGGTCACCTCCTCGCCGACCACCTCCGCCAGGCTCGGCTCGACCGGCCCGCGCTCGCGGATGCCGTCAGGGTCCAGGTCCAGGTAGCCGATGTAGGTCGCGAGTCGCGACCGCCCCCACGGCGACATCTCCTGGCGCCTCCACTCCCGCTCGAGGATCGGCGCAGCGAGCCACCAGAGCTCTCGGCCAGCCCGGACGCGCGAGTCCTCCTCCTCCCGCAGCTCGTTCCGGCGGGCCTCGGCCAGGAGGTCCAGGATCTTCATGGCCTCGACCGGGTCGGCGCGGCGCGGGTCGTCCAGGTCGGCGACGAGCGATCGTGCGCGCGCCTCGAGCATCGCCCTGGGCGGCGACTGGACGTTCGACTGCCCCTCGGTCACGGCCCCGTGCCGATGCAGGACGACCAGCCCCGTGACCGTCGCCAGCGAGCGGCCATGCTCCTCGAGCAGGTCGCCTCGAAGCTCGGTGGCGATCTTCATCCCCATCTCGGTGTCGATGTCGATGCTCGCCAGGACGACCTCGAAGAGGGCGAGCTTCTCCGCGTCGAGATCGCCCCCGATCAGCTCGTCGACCCGCGCCTCGAGGGCCGCGAGGACGCTCCCGGGAAGCGCGGGCGGATCGTCCAGGCGGCGGAGGGCCGGGCGAAACGTCACGATGATCGAGGTGGCGGCCTCGAGGCCCGTCCTATTCACGGCCGCCGCCAGCAGGCGAAACCCGAGCTCGACCCGGCGCTCGTCGAGCGCGCGCGCCTCATCCGGCTTCAGGTCGAGGCCGGCCGTCGCCTCGACGGCGTCGATGCGAGCGAGGAGCGCCTCGACCAGCCCCGCGTCCGGCTCGAGGGAGCCCTCGATCACGCCTCTGGCGATCGCGTCGGTCTCCTCGACGGTGAGCTCCGCGCGCTCCATCAGAACGGCGAGCGCCTGGACGCGGCCGGCTCCCCGGAGCGCGCGGAGGAGCGCCGGACGATGCGAACTCCATCGCGCCGACCGACCGACCTGCATCAGGAACGACCTGTCCGTCGCGAACGCTCGGCGGAAGCCGTCGACGAGCTCGAGTCGGCTCCGGAGCGCGTCGGCGGGTGGGCCGTCGGCGAGCAAGACCGCGAGCTGGCTTCCCGCGCGATCCGCCCGCGCGCAGGCGCCGACGTCGCCGTCGAGGACCGCCTCGAACGCCGCGTCGAGCTCCGCGCCGAGCCGCTCGACCTCGACGACGCGCTCGGCCTCGGCGCTCCGCGCCGCGCGACTCGACACGAACCAGGCGACGGCGGCGACGCTCAGCAGCCCCACGAGCGCCAGCGTGACGACCGGACGCCCGCGAAGCGGGGGCGGCGTCATGGCGTGGACGACGCGGATCAAGCCCGACGGCGGGCGCGCCTCGGTCGCCTCGCCGCGGAGCCAGCGCTCGAGGTCGTCGGCGAGGGCGACCGCGCTCGGGTACCGGGCGCGGGCGTCCTTCTCGAGCGCGCGCAGACAGATCGCATCGAGCTCCGCCGGCAGATCGGGGTCGCGCATCCGGAGCGGCGTCGGCGGCTCCGTCAGGACGATCGTGAGCGCGCTCACCGCGTCCGTCGCCGCGAACGGCGGATCGCCGGTCAGCGCCGAGTAGAGGAGCCCGCCGAGGCCGTACACGTCGGTCGCGGGCCCGAGCGACGCGTGACCCTGACGCTCGTCGATCTGCTCGGGCGCCATGTAGACCGGCGTCCCCACGACCTGATGGGTCAGGGTCAGTCGGCTCGCGCCGGAGACGAGCGCCAGGCCGAAGTCGAGCACGTGGGGCTCGTCGGCCTCATCGACGACCACGTTCGCCGGCTTGAGGTCGCGATGCAGGACGCCGCGTCCGTGGGCGTGATCGACCGCCCGCGCAACCTTCGCGACGAGGCGGGACGCGCGCCTCGGCTCGATCGGCCGCTCGAGCGCGAGCGCCTCGAGCGAGCGCCCCGCGACGAGGTCCATCGCGGTCCAGCGGATCGCCCCCTCCACGCCGTGGGCGTGGACCCGCACGATGTTCGGATGGTCGAGCCGGGCGAGCACCTCGGCCTCCCGGTCGAACCGGACGAGGTCGTCGGGGTCGGGCGCGGCGGCGATCTCGGGGAGGATCGCCTTGAGAGCGTAGTCGACGCCGGTCTCGACGTGCCTCGCCCGGTAGACGGCGCCCATCCCGCCGCGCCCGATCTCCTCGAGGACGACGTAGGGACCGAACCGGCGCCCCGACGCGGGCGCCGCGTTCCGGCGTAGCCGACCCGAGTCCGAGGACGAGGGCGGCGTGACCATCCCCGACGGGTGAGTCATCGTCGACGACGCCTCTCGCGCTCGACCAGCTCGGCGCGGGCCGCCAGGACGGCCGCGGCCCGATCGGGATGCCCGACCTGCGTCCAGATGTCGGCGAGGCTCTGCATCCAGGCGACGCCGATCGCCTCGGGCGAGAAGTCGAGCGTGTCCTCGATGAGAACGGCCGCGTCCTCGAACCGACCCGCGGCGAACAGGACCTGGACGGCATGGACGTACAGCATCATCGGTCGGCGTCGCTCCCGACCGCTCAACGGCACCGCCCGGAGGATCCGTCGCGCGTCGGCGATCTCGCCGTGGCGAGCGCAGTGCAGGGCACGGACGCCCATGATGTTGCTCGAGACGGGGTCGACCACCGCGCTCGCGCGCTCGAGGTAGGCCTCCATCCGGACGCCCTCGGCGCACTCCGCGTCGCCGTCGTGCCCGTCGGCGGACGCCGCGATCGCCCGACCGGTCCAGTAGACGAGCTCGCCGAGGTGGTTCCTCTGGGAGTCGGCGAGGTGAATCACCCCCAGGTGCTCTCGCTCGGCGACCAGCTCGAGGAGCTCGTCGACGAGGCGCCGAGCCTCCTCATCCGACGCGTCCCCTCCGCGGTGATGGAGCCACCAGGCAGCCTCGATGAGCATCTTGAGGTCGCGCCGGAGAGAGGGCCGAGTCCGCTCGCGATCGAGCCCGCGCCGGAAGAGCGCATCGATGACGGCCGTCGGCGTCGAGTCGACGTCGAGCGCCGTGGCGAGCTCTCCGACGACGAGCTCGCGGAGCGGGTGCCGCTGCGCGGCGGGATCGGTGTCGGACCAGACCTCCGAGATATCGAGCTGCCGGCCGACCCAGGCGAGCGCCCAGCCCGGCAGGTCCGAGCCGAGCCGCTCGCGCTCGAGGACGCGCGCCAGCCAGCGGCCCTCCTGCTGGAGAGCGTCGCGGCGCGCGACCAGGCCCAGCGCCGGCGTCTGGCTCTTCCCCTCGAGGATCGCGTAGAAGCGGCGCTCGAGGAGCACCGCCGCGAAGGCGACCAGCTCGATCGGGTCGAGGGCGGTCACGTCCTCCGCGTCGAGCAGCATCCGCGCGCGCTCGTCGAGGGCGTCGGTCCGTGGAGCGTACAGGTGGATCTCGCTCCACCACCACGGCCACTCGCCGAGGCGCTGGAGGATCATGGCGATCGCGAGCGCGCGTTCCCGATCCGCGTCGTCCTGCATCTGGATCGCCTCGAGGTGAGCCGCCTGGAGCGAGCGGATCAGCATCGCGGCCTTCGGGTCGTCGACGTCGAGGACGCTGGCGGCGACATCGAGGATCGACACGAGCTCCTCGACGCTCAGGTCCATCTCGATCTCGTGACCGGTCGAGAGGGCGATCAGGCGCTCGACGGCCGCATCCGAGATCCCCTCGACCCGCCAGCCGATCGCCGGGAGGAGCGGGGCGAGAGCGCTCGCGACCTCGGCGACTCGACCGGGGCTCGAGGCCTCATCGAGGAGGACCGCCTCGAGACGCCGCGCGCGGAGCCCGGCCTCGAGCGCCTGCCAGCGCCGCCGCGTCTCCCGATCGCCGGCATCCCGCGCGGCGCGCCGCGCCTGCGTGAGGACCGACGCGAGCACCCGCTCCTGGACCCGGACATCGCCGCCGACAATCGCCGCGACGAGGCCCTCGGCCGCGCCCACGTCGGCGAGCAGCCCGGAGCTTCGATCGAGGAGAGTCGCCAGCGCGTCGAGCCGACCGGCGGCGAGGAGGACGGGGACGAGGGCGCGCCGATGGGCGGGCCACGGCGGGTCGTCGAGGCGCAGCATCCGGACGGCGACGGTCGGGGCGTCCCCGTGCGCGAGCTCCTCGAGGACGAGCACGACCTTCGCCCGCTCGGCGAGCCGCTCCCGCTCCGCCTCCGCCACGATCGGCGCGAGCCGATTGCCGATCCCGCGCGCCTCGGCCAGCCCGGCGAGGTCGCCGCCGCACGCCCGCTCGAACGCCCGATCGAACGCGGTGTGGAGCTCGTCGCGACGCTCGGCGAGGCGACGCGCCTCGGCCTCGCGATGCTCGGCGATCGAGGTCGTGACGACGACCCCGATCGCGCCGGCAAGCAGCGCCATCACGACGCCGACGCCGACGAGGGCGCCGCGCCGAGGACGTCCCTGGCCGGGGACGATCCGCCGGACGACCGAGAGCATCCCGCTCGACGGGCGCGCGAGGATCTCCTCGCCGCGACCGAACCGGGCGAGGTCGGCGACCAGCTCGGCCGCGCTCGGGTAGCGATCGGGGGGATCCTTCGCGAGCGCCTTCAGGCAGATCGCCTCGAGCTCGAGAGGCAGATCGGGCACGAACGACCTCGGCGCCTCGGGCGTCTCGGTCAACACCTTGGACATCGCCGTGATCGCGTCGCCCCGGAACGGACGCTCGCCGGTGAGGAGGACGTAGAGGACGGCGCCGAGCCCGTAGACGTCGGTGGCCGCGCTCACCGCGAAGCCGCCCGTCCCGCCGTCGACCTGCTCGGGCGCCATGAACGCCGGCGTGCCGACGACCTCGTCGGTCCGCGTCAGCCGCCGCGACGACTCGCGCACGTCGAAGGCGAGACCGAAGTCGAGGATCCGCGGCGTGCCGCTCGCGTCGATGATGACGTTGTCGGGCTTGAGGTCCCGATGGACGACGCCGTGGCGGTGGGCGTGCTCGATCCCGGCGCCGATCTGGCTCACGATCCGCACCGCGTCGGCGACCGGGGCCGGTCCCCGGTAACGATCGGAGAGGGTCTGGCCTTCGACGAGCTCCATGACCGCGTAGTAGGTGCCGTCGGACTCGCCGAACGAGAAGATCCGGACGACGTTCGGATGGACGTCGATCCGGGCGAGCACCTCCGCCTCCCGCCGGAAGCGCGCGACCTCCTCCGCCCCCGCGCTCGACCCGATCTCGCTCGTGAGGATGACCTTGAGGGCGTAGGCGCCGCCGGTCGCCTCGTGGTGGACGCGGTAGACCGCGCCCATCCCGCCCGCGCCGATCACGTCGTCGACGATGTAGGGACCGAAGCGGCGGCCGAGGTTCCCCTCGGGGGCGCCCGACTGCCCCGACCAGGAGCCCGACGCGGGCAGGGCGACGCCCGGCGGCGGCGGCAGCGCGTCGGGACGGGGTGGCGGGGTCACCATCCCGCTCTCCGCGCGGCCTTCGCCAGCTCGCGAGTCCGGTGCGCCTCGGCCTGGTCGCCGACCTTCTCCCAGAGGTCGGCCTGGAAATCGAGGAGCTCGGCGCTCGCCAGGTTTCGTTCCTTGCTCAGGGTGTGCTGGAGCGTCGCGCGGGCGTGGTCGAGCTCGCCGAGGTCGATGAGCCAGCTCGCGGCCCAGTTGAACGTCTCGAGGGGGAAGGCGGCCGTCCGGACGCGGACGAGCGCGTCCTCGAGGAGCTGGATCGCTTCGCGGGTGCGGCCGTGGCGCCAGAGATGGAGCGCCTCGATCTCGTCGGGCTGGGTCGCCGTCGGGTTGACGTTGCGCCCGAGGTAGACGAGCTCGTCGATCGGATCCTGCGCCTCGCACCGACCGGCTCGGCTGTGCCCCTCGGTCGCCAGCGCGAGGGTGCCGCCGATCCAGTACGAGACGCCGACGAGGGTGCTCCGCTGACTGTCGCCGAGAGCCTGGGCCTCCATCAGCCCCGCCGCCTGCGGCCGCTCCTTCGCGAGCTTCAGCGACTCGACGATCCACGGGAGCGCGGCGCGGGCGTCGGCGTCGGTCGTCTCGCGGAAGATCCACTTCGCGTGGTGGAGCGGCACCTGGATGTGCTGCCGCGCCCGGGGGAGGGCGCGGTTGCGCTCGCTCGCCGCGTCGTGGAGCTCGCCGATGATCCGGATCAGGTCCTCGCGCGCGAAGGACTCGGCCTCCCCGTCCGCGGCGAGCGTGCCCCTGACCAGACCGAGGACGCGCGCGCCGAGCTGCGCGCGCACCTGCACGCCTCCCACCTGCGGGTCCTTCCAGACGAACGTCTCCTGGATCTGGTAGACGACCCAGTCGAGCACCCAGCCCGGGAGGTCGGACGACGCGAGCTCCCGCGTGAGGAGGATGTCGAGCTGCGGCCACGCCTCGGCGACGGCGAGGGCGCGCGCGTCGAGCACGCCGCGCCCCTCCGCCGTGTGCCGCTCGTAGGCGCGACCGACGATCACGGCGGCCAGCGCGGCCACCTCGGCCGGGTTGATCGCCGGCGGCCCGCCCTCGGTCGCGCGGGCGAGGCGCGCCGCGATCGCCGCGTCGTCGGGCGCGAAGTCGCCGAGATCCTCGATCCAGAGGGGAAAGGCGCCGATCCGCAGCAGGAGCATCCCGGCCGCGAACGCCGCCTCGCGCTCGGCCGCCGTGCCGCCCGAGATCCCGCTGACGGTGATCCCCTTGGTGCGCGCGATCAGGTCATCGACCCGGTCGTCGTCGATCGGCAGGGCGATCGCGGTCACCTCGAGGAGCGCGGCGAGGTCGCCCACCGCGGTCTTCTCGTCGGCGGCCATCGCCCGCCGGTAGAGATCGTCGATCGACGCGCCGGTGAGGGGAAGCTCCTCGACCTCGCGGACGACCGGGAGGAGGCGCCCGAGGAGGGCGCGGACGGCGGCGTCGTCCGCGTCGCCGGCGAGCGCCTCGTCGAGCAGTCCGCAGAGGATCGCCGCCTGGAGCTCGGCGAAGCTGCGCCGGGCCGCGCGGTCGCCCTTGCGGCTGGACGCGGCGAGGGCGCCCAGGACGGCGTCGACGAGTCGGTCGCTCGCCTCGATCCGTCGGCTCGAGATCGCCGTCGCGATCCGCTCCGCCAGCGCGGCGTCCGCGAGCAGCCCCGGCTCACGATCGAGGAGGACGGCGAGGGCGCGGGTGCGCTCGGCCGCCATCAGCACCGCGACGACCGCGCCGCGATAGGTGGGCCACGGCGGCTCGTCGAGGGCGAGCGTCCGGAGGACGACCTCGTCGCCCGAGGCGAGGCGCCCGAGGGTGACCGCGACCTGCGCCCGGTCCGACGGGGCGGCGTCGCCCATCTCGTCGACGATGTTCTGGGCGCGCTTGAGCTCGAGGAGGTCCCCGGCGATCGCCTTGTCGAACGCGGCATCGAAGGCCGCGAGCTGGACCTCGTCCGCCTTGCGCTCCGCGCGCCCCGCCTCGCGCGCCGCCTGACCGCTCCAGGCGACCCAGATCCCGCCGGCGGCGACCGCGGCGATCAGGGCGGTCACGATGACCATCGAGGTGAGGACGACCCGCCGCTTCTCGCCGCGCTCGGGGAACACGCTCCGGACGAGGCGACCGAACGCGCTCAGGCCCTGGGCCTTCACCGGCTCGCCGGCGAGCCAGCGCTCGAGGTCCTCGGCCATCTCCTCCGGGGTCTGGTAGCGCTCCGCGCGCTCCTTGGCCATCGCCTTGAGGCAGACCGCCTCGAGGTCGGCGGAGACGCTGGCGACGATCGCGCGGGGCGGCCGCGGGCGGACGTTCGCCACCTTCTTCATCACCGTCATCGGGTCCTTGCCGGCGAACGGCAGGCGCCGCGTGATGAGGGTGTAGAGGATCGCGCCGAGGCCGTAGACGTCGGTCGTCGGCCCGATGTCGTCGGCCTGGGCGACCTGCTCGGGCGCCATGAACGCGGGCGTGCCGACCGCCTCCTCGGTCAGGGTCAGCCGCTTCGCCCCCTGGTCGAGGGCGAGACCGAAGTCGAGCACCCGCGGGGTGCCGTCGGCGTCGAGGACGACGTTCTCCGGCTTCAGGTCGCGGTGGACGACGCCGAAGCGATGGACGTGGGTGAGGGCTCGGCCGATCGCGGCGCAGATGCTCGCCGCCCGCTCGTGCGGCATCGGCTTCTTGCGGACGATCTCGGAGAGGCTCTCGCCGTCGACGAGCTCCATGACCGTGTAGAGGGTCTCGGCCGACGCGCCGAACGAGAAGACCCGAACGATGTTCGGATGGACGTCGATCCGCGCGAGCATCTCCGCCTCGCGCCGGAACCGCTCGACGTCGGCGGGCGTGGGTGGGCCGCCGCCGGGAGGGAGGAAGACCTTCAGGGCGTACTCGACATCGGTCTCGACGTGGCGCACCTGGTAGACGGCGCCCATCCCGCCCTGGCCGATGACGCGGATCACCGCGTAGGGGCCGAAGCGACGTCCGACGGATCCGCCGGGCACCGGTGTCGGCGCGCCGAAGCTCCCCACGGCGCTCCGGCCGACCGCGCCCGCGACCGACGGGGGCGAGGCGAGGGGGGGCGCCGGCGGCCGGACGAAGCTCGGGTTCGTCGGCGGACGCGGCGGCCTCGGGCCGCCCGGCGGGGGCGGCGGCGGGGGCGGCGGCGGGGGCGGCGGCGGGGGCGGCGGCGGCCCGGGCCGATGCGGCGGGCGCGGCGGTCCTTGGTTCGTCACCGGCGTCGCTCCTCCGAGCTGCAACGACTCACGTTCATCGGCCCTCGCTCGACGCGCGGTCGGCCTCCGCCCGCTCGGGCTCCCCGATCGCGTCCCAGAGGGGCGCGCGCCGAGCGACGAGCCCGAAGCTCTTGCGTGGATCGCCGTCGAGGGACCACTCCAGGATCTGGCGGACGATCCTCTCGCGCTCGTCCCCCGGCGGCATCCGAGCGAGGGCCAGCTCGGCGCACGGGATGAAGGTCCGCCAGAGGAACCGATCGCCGGACCGCTCCACCCGAAGCCGGTCGAGGATCGCGATCGCCTTCAGGAACCGGCGATGACCGATCGCGAGGAGCGCCTCGAGCTCGTCGGCGACGGTCGTCGCGGGCATGACGGTGGCGAGCGACTCGACGAGCCGGGTCACCCGGTCGCGGCCATCGGCCTCGGTCACGGACCCATCGAGCGCCTGGAGCGCGCCGAAGTGGAGGACGAGGTCCTCGAGCTTGATCACCAGCTTCATCGCCAGCTCGCGGAACCCGGCGCCGCGGGCGGCGAGGATCTCGCACGCCTCCTCCACGAGCGGGATCCCGATCGAGGCCCGCTTCTCACGGGGAGCAGCGAGCCTCACCCAGTCGGCGTGGAAGATCGGGACGAAGTAGCTCCGATGCCGGCCGCCGTTGCGCGCCGCGGCTCGCTCGTAGATCCGGTCCATCGCCGCGTGGATGGGCCGAGACGTGCTCCCCTCGATCAGGTCTCCGGCCGACTCCGCGACGCGCGCCTCGAGGCGGGCGCGCAGAGCGAGCGACTCCTGGTCCGGAACCAGAGAGACGACGCACCGATGGAGCTGGTGCCCGAGCCAGGCGAGCATCCAGCCCGGCAGATCGCCGCGGATGCGCTCCCGCGCGAAGATCGCCTCGACCTCATCCCAGCAGCTCAGGAGCGCCTCGTGACGGGCGATCGGCTGCCCGCGGACCGCGGCGATCCGATCGTACCGCAGGTCGATCAGCGACGAGACCGCGGCGAGGAGCGCCGCGTCGGGGACGCGCGCGTCGACGAACTCGACGGCGAGGCGCCCCGCCTCCTCGGCGGCCACCGCCTCGTCGCCGACGTAGTCGCCGAGGTCGTTCGGCCAGAGCGGCCAGGAGTCGATCCGGAAGAGGAGCGCGCCGACGTCGAGGCTGATCCGCGGCTCCGACACGCCGAGACCGATCAGGACGAGCTGGTAAAGCCGTCCGATCGCCCGATCCGCCCGGGCGTCGTTCGGCGGCAACGCCGAGATCGCCAGCTCGAAGAGGCGCTGCGTCCTGAGCCGGTTCTCGGCCGCGTAGGCGGAGCCGGTCCAGTCGATCGCCTCGACGTCGGCCGTCGCGATCTCGAAGAGGCGGTCGGCCACCGCGTCGGGCAGATCGAGCTCGAGCCGGCCGTGCCGGACCGTCGGGATGAGCCCGCCGATGAGCCGGTCGAGCCACGCGCGATCGATGTCGTCGCCCGTCACCTCGACCTCGATGGCGCGCAGGAGCAGGCGCGCGAGGAGCTCCTCGGGGTCGGGCGCGTCGCCCTCCGGCGGGCCGCCGCGTCCGGCGCCCGCCTCGAGCTCCTCGACGATCTTCGCGATGAGGTCGCGCGACGCGGGCACGCGGTCCTCGGCGATCGCCCGGGCGATCAGGTGGACGACCTCGGGGTCGTCGGCGAGGGCGATCGACTGGGCGAGGATCCGGGTGAGCACCTCGGGTCGCTCGACCGCGATCAGGAGCCGGACCAGACCGACCACCTCCGGGTCGCCGGCCTCGGGCTGGTAGGCGCGGACCGCGACGATGTCGCCCTCGAGAACGATCCGCTGGAGGCGCGCGAGCTGCTCGACCTGGACGCGGATCGTGGCGGCCTCGTCGGCCGAGAGCGCCGCGACCGCGTCGAGCCCAGCGGTGATGCCGTCGGGGTCTCCCTCGAGCGCCCGGGCGATCGCCCTCTCGACGTCGAGGACGCCCTGCCCCTTCGCGATCTCGGCGTCGATCCGGCGGCTCCTCGAGCTGAAGAACGCCGTTCCGACACCGGCCGAGACGAGGGCCGCCGCGACGAGGCCGACCAGGATCGCGCCCGCCCGCCGCCGACGCGGATCGGTCGGAACGAGCCGGGCGACGACCGCGTGGACGCCGGTGGTCGGGCGCGCCTCGACCGGCTCCCCGCGAAGCCAGCGCTCGAGGTCGTCGGCCATCGCGGCGGCGGTCGGGTAGCGGTCCGCCGCCTCCTTCGCCATCGCCTTCGCGCAGACCGCCTCGAGCTCGGGGTCGAGCCCCGGCGCGAGGAGCGAGAGCCGACGCGGCGGGCTCGAGAGGACGAGGGTGACGACCTGGATCATGTCGCCGAGGAACGGCGGCTGCCCGCCGACCAGGTTGTAGAAGACGGCGCCGAGCCCGTAGACGTCGATCGTCGGTCCGAGCTCGACCTCGTCGCCCGGCTTCCAGTCGGGGTCGGCGACCTCGCGGAGCTGCTCGGGCGCCATGAACGCCGGCGTGCCGACCGCCTCGCCCGTCTTGGTGAGACGCTGGCGGGCGAGCGGGTCGAGCGCGAGGCCGAAGTCGAGGACGCGCGGCTCGCCGCTGGCCTCGTCGATGATGAGGTTCGCCGGCTTGAGGTCGCGATGCACGACGCCGGCGGCGTGGGCGTGGTGGAGCGCCCGGCCGACCTTCGCGATCACCCGCGCCGCCTCGCGCGGAGGCATCCGGTCGTGGTCCGACTTCGGATCGAGCGTCCGGCCGCGGACGAGCTCCATCACGGTGTAGAGCGCCCCGTCCTGCTCGCCGCACGAGTAGACGCGGACGATGTTGGGATGCGCGTCGACCCGGGCGAGCAGCTCCGCCTCGCGCCGGAAGCGCTCCAGCTCGTCCGGATCGGCCTCGCGCGCGAGCGCCGGGAGGATCACCTTGAGGGCGTAGTCGCCGCCCGTCTCGATGTGGCGGGCCTGATAGACGGCGCCGAACCCGCCCTGCCCGATCACCCCGGTGACGAGGTAGGGGCCGAAGCGCCGCCCGTACGGCGTCTGCTCCGGGCTCCACGACGCCGGGTCGCCATCGGCGCCGTGATGGCCCGACGGAGGAGGCCCCGAGACCCGGTGGCTACGGAAGCGGTCGGTCGACCCCGTCACCAGCCGCCTCCGTCCGCGCCGGTCGGGTCGAGCTCCTTCGCCCGCGACCGGTCCCGGAGACCCGCGTCTCGATTCCCGAGCGCCTCCCAGAGCTTCGCGCGATCCCGCAGCCGCCGGGCGGCGTGCTTGTCCGCCGGCTCGGGCGAGTCGGCGAGGAGCGCGAGCGCCACGTCGCGCTCGCCGGCCTCGACGAGCCCCTCGATCGCGGCGAAGAGCTCGGGCCAGCCGATGATCTTCCCGCGGTCCCGGGCCGTGTCGGCGAAGACCTCGGCGATCGTCTCGCCGTGGCGGTAGCGAACCGTCTCCTTCACGCGCGCGCCCGGCCGACTCCAGGGTTCGGACGACTTCGTCTCGAACGGCTCCGCCCGCGGCACGGCATCGAGCGCCCGAGCGCAGAAGCCACAGGCCTCGGGCCTGCCGCGCCGATGCTCGGGTCGAGAGGCACCGACGCGCACCACGGCGATGAGGAGCTCGGGCACCGCCTCTCGAATCGAGTCGTAGCGCGCCGCCTCCCGGAGGGAGTCGTAGGGTCGCGACGGCTCCCGCTCGCGCGCGCGCAGCTCGAGGAGCTCGAGCGCCTCCTGAAACGCGAGCACCGCCTCCTCGCGGCGATCTTCCAGCAACCTCCAGCGGGCGAGCCAGACCCAGACCATCGGATGGCGCCGGCTCGAGGGAACCGAGAGCTCGTCGGCGACGGCCCCGGCGAACGCGCCCTCGAGGAACGCGTGCAGCTTCGCTGGAGGCAGACCGAGCCTCGCGTGGAGCGCCGCGTAGCCGTCGCCCCGGGCGTGCCCGCCGTACGCTCCCGTGATGAGCAGGGTCGTGGCGAGCCAGGCCCGGGCCCAGCCGGGGAGCTCTTCGGAGCGACCGACGAGCGCCTTGAGCGACTCGCCCCAATCGCGGTCGAGCTGACCTGCGAACCGATCGCCATCGCCCTCCTTCGTCCGGTCGACGCCGATGGCCAGGAGGGCTGCCGCCCGCGCGAGCTCCGCCGCGTCGTTCTCGGGCCTGGTCAGCTCCACGATGCGACTCTGAAGCTCCGAGATGCTCCGGATCTCGAGCTCGCCCACCGCGGAGGGAGCGACGAAGGAGACCCGGGCGCGGAGCAGCTCGACGATGAGCTCGGAGCTCGTGGGAGCGTTCGCCTCGACCGCGCGCTCCACGGCGACCCACGGCCTCGGGTCCTCGTTCGACAGCGCCGCGCCGACCTCGACGAACGCCGACCAGTCCGCGAGCCCATCGGCGCTCTCCGCGGCGAGCCCGATGAAGGCCGGCTCGGCGGCGGCCTGCGCCATCCAGACCGAGAGCTCGCCGCGATCGTCCGGGATCGAATCGACCCCCCGAACGAGCCCTCGGAGGCGCCTCACGGCCCCCCGGAGATCGTCCGCGTGACGGCCCGCGGCCACCTCCTCCGCGAGGAGGTGCAGCTCGAGCTCGAGGGTCGTCTCGAGCGGAAGCGGATCGCCTCCGTCGGCGATCGCCGCGGCCAGGACGCGCCCGTCCCGGAGCGCGACGCGGTCGACCCCGCCGGCGAGGATCGCAGCGATCTGCTCCGCGACCGCCTCGCTCCGGATCAGGTCCGGGTCGACCCCGAGGAGCGTCGCCATGCGACCGGCGTCGTCGATGTGACATGCGTAGGCGCCGAAGCGCGCGCGGCGCGCGTCTGCCGTCTCCTCGTCGCCGCCGGGCGGAGCGAGCGGCGGGTCCCCACCCTGGGCGATCGCGTCGAGGACCTCCAGCTCGCGGCGAAGGACGGGGTCCGCGCCACCGGCGGCCTCGAGCCGCGCGACGAGCCCGAGCGCCTCGTCGATCGCGCCCGCGGCGCCGCGGCGCGCCCGCCCGGCCGCGACGCTGAGCTTCGCCTCGAGCCCGCCCACGCTCACGGCGCGACCCGTTCGACCGGACACGATGAGGCCGCCGGCAACCGAAGCGACGATGAGCACGGCGAACGCCGCCGTCCCGCGCGCGCCGAGCGGCCAGCGTCGAGCCAGGCGGAGCAGCGCGCCGGGTGGACGGGCCGCGACGGGATCCCCGCGCGCCCATCGCTCGAGGTCCTCGCGTAGGGCCGCCGCCGACGCGTACCGATCGCGCGGGTCCTTCTCGAGGGCCTTCAGCACGATCGCCTCGAGCGCCTCGTCGAGCTCCGGAACGATCGCGCGGAGCCGCTCCGGCGCCACCTCGAGGACGAGAGTCAACGTCGCGATCGCATCGGCACCACGGAACGGTGGCCGCCCCGTCAGCAGGGCGTACAGGATCGCGCCGAGGCCGTAGACGTCGACCGCGGGCCCCATCGGGGTCTCCTCGGTCGGGTGGATCTGCTCGGGCGCCATGAACGCGGGCGTGCCGACGACATCGCCGGTCCTCGAGATCCGGGTCGCCGCCTCGATCATCGCGAGGCCGAAGTCGAGGACGCGCGGGCGCCCGTCGGCGCCGACGACCACGTTCTCGGGCTTGAGGTCGCGGTGGACGATGCCGCGGGCGTGGGCGTGCTCGAGGGCGCCGGCGATCGCGATCGCGAGCCGCACCGCGTCGGCCGGCGGCGCCAGCCGGTCGCCGAAGCGACGGGCGAGCGACTCGCCGTCGACGAGGTCCATCACCGTGAACGGGACCGGCCGACCGTCGATGTCCTCGACGCCCGAGGCGTGGACGGCCACCACGTTCGGATGACCGCCGAGCTCCGCGAGCACCTCGGCCTCGCGTCGAAAGCGAGCGAGGTCCTCGGCGTCGATGACGCCCCCGAAGCCGGGCTTGATCACCTTGAGGGCGTGAGCCGCGCCGGTCTCGACGTGCCGGACCCGGTAGACCGCCCCCATCCCTCCTTCGCCGATCGCATCGACGACCACCCACGCGCCGAACCGGCGACCGGGGCCGATCGCCAGAGGGGAGAGGGCCGTCGCGACGCGAGCCGGAGGCGCGCGCCCGTCGGGCGGGCAGAAGGGGGGACGCGGACTGGTCATGGCGTGTGGTTCGTCGGGATCCCCCGCCAGGACGATGAAGATGGACGCAAGTCTTTTGAGTATAGCCGGTTCAATGAAGCGCCCGCCAAGCCCCGGAGCGCGGGCGAGGCGGACGCGCATCAATGGAAGCTAACCCGTCGAGGGAAGGCGCCTTGAGCCGGGCGGGCGCGCGGCCCGTCAGCGCGGCGCGAAGGCGGCCGCGAGCCGCCGATCGGCCTCGGCCCGCGCCTCGTCGCCGAGCCGCCTCCAGAGCGCCGACCGCCGCTGCAGGGCGATCACGTGGAGCTCGTGCTCGAGCGTCACCTCGAGCGCTCGACGCGCCGGCCCGTCCTGGCCGAGGTCGAGGAGGAACTCGGCCGCGACGAGGTAGGCGTCGGTGGACGGGTTGCGCTTGGGATCGGTCGACCGCGACTCGGCGATCAGCGCGAGCCCGGCCTCGAGGTCGCCGTGGCGGAACGCGTGGTAGCTCCGGGCGAGCGGGATCCCGTGATGACCGAGCGTGATCCGGCCGAGCTCGACGAGGAGCTCGTCGAGGAGCGCCTCGTGGCGACACGCGCCGCCCGGCGGCTCCGAACGCGCCAGCCCCGACGAGGCTTCGCATACCGCCTGGACGAGGCGGTCGACCGACTTCTTCGCCAGGTCTCGCGTCCAGTCGCTGCTCTCGTACCGCATCCGGGCGAGGGCGATCCCGTCGCGAATCGCCGCGAGCGCCACGGGCGAGGCTCCGCGATCGCGCTCGGCGAACCAGCGGGCATGGATCGCCACGATGTGGAGGCGACGGCGCTCGGGCGGGAGGGCCCGATCGAGATCGAAGGCGATCGTGCGGAGCCCGTCGATCACGTCGGCGATCCGGTCGGCGTCGCCCGAGACCGCAGGCACCTCGAACGTCCGCCCGGCGAGCTCGGCGAGCTCAGCCCGATACTCGGGCGATGAGTCCCTCCACCAAACCTCGCTTCGCTCGATCATCGCCGCGAGCCAGTCGAAGACGAAGGCGGGCACGTCGCCGCGACGCCGGTGTCGCGCGACGAGCTCCTCGACGAAGCGCCAACGCTCGACGAGGGCGGCGCGGAGCGTGATCTGGTAGCGCGCGCCTTCGCGAGCCCGCCGCTCGACGAGGCACGCGAAGAGCGCGGCGACGACGGCGGGATCCTCGGCCTCGGCGGCCCGGGCCTCGACGTCGGCCGTCTCGGGCGCGAGCGTCTCGAGGTCGTGGAGCCGGAACGGCATCTCTCCGAGCCGGAAGAGCATGATGCCGATCTCGAACGCGCGCGCGCGCGCCGCCCCGTCCGCGGCGGCGCGCGCGAGGACGAGCTCCGAGTGGAGGCCGGCCTGGATCGCCAGCGCCCGCGCGTCGCCGGGCGGCAGGAGGGTCAGCGCCGCCTCGAGCACCCGCGCCACCTCGCCGGACGTGCTCGCCGACCCCTGGACGACGTCGGTGATGGCAACGAGGCGATCGAGGGCGGCCGCGTCGACATCGATGCCGCCGCCGTCCAGCCGACGGAGCTCGGGGAGGAGCCGGACGAAGAGGGCGTCGAGAGCGGCCGGATCGACCGGGTCGAGCTCGAGGAGCGTCTCGAGCCGGCGGACGAGCACGTCGACGAGCGTTCGCCGGGCGGCCCGGCGCCGCGCCCCATCCATCGCGACGTCGCGCGCCTCGGCCGCGAGCACCTCGACGACGGCCTCGACGATCACCGGCGTCGGCGCGACGGCCCGCGACGCGATCGCCTCGGCGAGCGCTGCGACCAGCGCGGGGTCCTGGAGCAGGACCGGCTCACGCTCGAGGATGAGCGCGAGCCCGCGCTCATTGCCCGAGGCCGCGACGACCCGGACGACGGCCCCGCGGTGAGGCCGCCAGGCCGGCCCGTCGAGCGCGAGGGACCGGACGGCGACCTCGTCGCCGGCGGCGAGGCGGGCGAGGCCCCGGATCACCTCGGCGTGCTCGTGAAGGACCGCGTCGCCGCCCGCGTGGTCGACGTCGTCGCGGCGCTCGACGGCCTCGAGGAGCCGCTCCGCGTCGGCGAGCGCGTCGAGGTCGCCGGAGCACGCGGCCGCGAAGGCGCCATCGAGACGCTCGCGCGCCTCGCGCCACGCGCGCTCGGCGCGCTCGGTCTCCTCGCGGCGCGCCTGCACGACGTGGCGCACGCCGAGCGCCGCGCCGGCGACGAGCGCGGCCGCCGCGACGAGGGCGACGGCGATCCGCAGCCGGCGCGACCGCGCCCCGAAGAGCCCGCGGGTGATCCGCCCGACCCCGCTCGCCCCGCTCGCGGTGACCGACTCGCCGCGGAGCCATCGCTCGAGGTCGTCGGCGAGCTCCGCCGCGGATCGGTAGCGGGCGCCGGGCGCCTTCTCGAGGGCCTGGAGGCAGACCGCGTCGAGGTCGGCCGGGACGTCGGCGCCGTGCGCCGACGGCGGATCGGCCGGCTTCTCGCAGACGGCGACGAGCATCGAGACGCCCCGCAGCTCGGCGAAGGGCGGCTCGCCGGTGAGGGTCGCGTAGAGGACGGCGCCGAGGGCGTAGACATCCGTCGCCGGACCGAGGCTCGGGTCTTCGCCCGACTCGGCATCGCGGCGGCGACGATGGACCTGCTCGGGCGCCATGAAGCCGGGCGTGCCCAGCAGCTCGCCGGTGTTGGTGAGCCGCTCCTCGACGGCGTCGGCGTCGTAGGCGAGGCCGAAGTCGACGACGCGCGGCTGCCCCGACCGGTCGATCAGGACGTTCTGCGGCTTGAGGTCTCGGTGGAGAACCCCGTGCCCGTGAACGTGATGGACGGCGCGGGCGACCGACGCGACGAGCGCGGCCGCCTCGCGCGCGGGCATCGGTCCGCCGCGAAGCCGCGCCGAGAGCGGCTCGCCGTCGACGAGCTCCATCGCGCACCAGGGGACCCCTCGCTCCTCGCCGACCGCGTGGACGCGGACGACGCCGGGATGGTCGTCGACGCGCGCGAGCACCTCGGCCTCGCGCCGGAAGCGCGCGAGGGCGCGCTCGACGTTGCCCAGAGCGTAGCCCGACCGGACGACCTTGAGGGCGTAGGCGCCGCCGGTGTTCGCGTGGCGGACGCGATAGACCGCGCCCATCCCGCCCCGCCCCAGCTCGTCCTCGACGACGTAGGGGCCGATTCGGCGGCCGGCGATGCGTGACCCCGATCCCGACTCGCTCATCGACGGCATTGTGGCCGGGCGAGCCCGCCCGGCCCAACACCCCGGCGCGGGGGGTTGAGCGAATCGCCGCGAAACGGGAGAGTCGACCTCGGTCGGACGAGCTCAGCGCCGATCGATGAGCGGGGAGACGGTGACGCCGAACGAGCGCCTCCGCATGATGGAGCAGGCCTGGCGCAGCTCGGGCGACGAGGACGCCCGCGCCCGGTGGCTGCGTGAGCGGCTGAGCCAGGGCGAGCTCTCGACCGAGCGAGCGCAGCTCGCCGCTCACCTGCGATGCGAGGGCGCGATCCGCGCCCTCGAGCTCCCGCCGCCGGCCGAGCCGATCGGCTTCACCGAGCGACGCCTCCGCGTGTGGCCCGTCCCGGCGCGCTGGTGGGAGCACGTGATCGCCCACATCCTCGCCGCCGGCGCCCGCACCCTCCTGCCGCAGTGGCAGCAGGCGTGCCCCGACGAGCGCGGCCCGCTGATCGTCCTCGACGTCGTCGACGCCTGGCTCCGCTGCCCCGAGGGGATCGCCGAGGCGGTCGCCCTGAACAAGTGCGACCGCCTGCTCCGCACCCTTCCGGTCGAGCTGCCGGCGCAGATCACCGGGATGGAGCTCGACGGGATCCTCCCGGCGGGCGAGGCGCTCCGGACCGAGCCGGTCGTCCGGGGGCAGCCGCGCCCGCTCGCGGCCGGCGTGTTCTACGAGCTCACCCGCCGCGCCCTCTCGATCTGCGGGAAGGGCGCGGTCGATCGACTGCGTCGGCGCAAGGGACGCAGCCCGATCACCTGGAGCAAGAAGGCGCTCGGCCGGGACGCCGTCGCGGTCGCGGCCCGCTGCACCGGGCTCGCCGCGCGAGCGGGCGGCGAGGCGATCGGGGCGGCGATCTGCACGCGCCTCGTCGACTGGCTCCTCGAGGAGCCGTTCGTCGAGCCGTACCAGGCCGAGGACGAGGCGCTGACCGAGGTGCCCGCCTTCCTCCGCCTCGAGCGGCTCCTCGCCAGCCTCGACCGGGCGCGCGGGCGGCGCGTCGACCCGTCGCAGGGGTGGCCCTAGGCCGAATAGCTCATGAGTGGCGAGCGAAGTCGTCGACGAGTGTCTTCTGTACGTGGCATAAACGCAGAGCGTGCAGCCATTCGACTCGTCGAAAAATCAGATCAGGCCTCTTCCGCGAGGATGAGGGGCCCCGTCGCGGGACCCGCGCGGCGGCCGTTTGCCGCGTGGGGGCGACGGGGGTGGTCCGGCAGGCCCGCGGGTCGCCCGGTTCGGTCGGACGACTCGCCAGCCGAGTCTCCGGGCTCGGGTCGCCGACCTGTCCGAGCCGGCTCACCCTCCCGCGGGACGGCGCGGCGGATCGTCGGGCCGGTCCCGTCCCGCGAAGACGCGATAGCGGACCGGACGCTCGATCTGAAGAGTGCCGTCCTCGC
>JAJDCQ010000048.1 GCA_029260755.1 Planctomycetota bacterium
CCTTCGGCGAAGAGGATGAAACCACGGAGACACGGAGGGCACGGAGGACTCACGGAGAAAGACGCGACCAGCTCAGCCCGAGTTGGTTGGCTTCGCCTCCGAGGGGATGAAACCACGGAGGCACCGAGGCACGGAGGAGCCTCGGAGTGGATCCGGGTCTTCGACCGCTCGGCGCGTCCTCCCTGAATTCTCCGTGTTCTCCGTGTCTCCGTGGTGACATCCTGCTCGCCGAAGGCGAGCCCATCGGCACCTGAACGAGCTTGATAGCCCCTCTAGCCGCCTGCCGGGCGAGGCTGGCGTCCGAGCCACTCGGGGTCGAGCTTGCCGGTCACGACGAGCTTCCGGATCGTGACGTTCGTCTCGGAGAGCTCGAAGCCGTAGGAGCCCGCCTCGTAGCCCTTCACCTTCGTCAGCCGCCCGGTCCGCTTGCCGTCGAGCCAGCCCGTGACGTCCTTGCCGTCGAAGGCGGCGCGCATCGCATACGTCTTGTGGACACGGAACATCTTCGCGACCGCGACCTTCCTCGGATTGCTCCGCTTGACCCGCTTCTCGCGCACGCTGATCGCCTGGACGCCAAAGTGACTGCCAATGAAGTCGCCCGGCTCGTCCTCGGCGAGGGTGACGGTGAACGACGACGTCCCCGAGGAGAGGTAGCCGAAGGTCGCCTCGAACGCGAGGTCGACCTCGGCGAACCGGGCCCGGCTGGTCACCTTGCCCGTCTTCTTGATGGTCAACCCGCCCGAGAGCTCGACCCACTCGGGATGGGTCGTCTGGAAGTCGGCGAGCTCGTCCTCGGAGGCGAACTCGTAGGTGAGGGTGACGACACCGTCCCTCACGGTCGGCTCGACGGCGAAGAGCGGGCGGAGCCGCTCGAGCAGGAGCGCGTCCTCGGGCGAGAGCGGCTCCGCCTCCGGCTCGGCGTCGGCGCTCGGTCGTCTGGCGACTGCTGCGGGCGCCTCGCGGCGCGGCTCGACGGAGATGGCGCCGGCATCGATCACGATCCCGACCTCGCGGCGCTTCAGCGCCACCATGCCCGGCTGACGGAAGAACGGCGCCTCCGCCGTCACCCGGATCTTGCCCTTCGGAGGGCTCGCCCGGTCGACGCCGCGAAACAGGAGGAGATCATCGACGGACGCGCCCGGCGCGACCTCGACGTTGAAGACGTCGCCGCGCACGTCCACGAGGAGGATCGACGCCATGTCGTGGAGCTTGAGGACCTGCTTCCCCGCGGTCGCCTCGCTGTTGGTCCAGTACTTCTGGATGTACAGCGGCGCCGGGCCGGTGTTGGTGATCCTCAGGGCGATCTTGAGGTAGTCGTCGGAGGTCGGGACGAAGTCCTTGCCCGGCGGCGTGTAGTCGGCCTGGCCGATCGTGACGCCCGTCACCTCGAGCGCGACCCCGTCGAGACGGGCCTTCACCTGGTGCGGGCTCTCGGCGAAGGCCGGTGCGGCGAAGGAGCTTACGGCCACGAAGGCCCCTGCGACGGCGGCCAGGCCGCCGGCGAACCGGGTCGGGAAGATCATCGGATGTCTACCTGCGTCTCGGTGCGGCGTGAATCACGGGAGCGGCAGACCGCTCCCCCCCATGCAGGGTGAGACTCCGCAGGCGGCGGGAGGTTCCGAGAGGAGTCGTAAGAAAGTCGTCAGGGAGCGCGCTGGATCGCGTCAGGAGCGCGCACGGCGACGGAGGGCAGCCACACCGAGGGCCGCCGCCAGGATCAGGCCCGTGGCCGGCTCGGGGACGGCGCCGGGCGCGCCCGACCCGTTCGACCCGATTCCGATGGCGACCAGCTCGGATCCCATCGGCGCGTGATCCCAGAAGAGGGTGAAGCTCGAGCCGGCCGGGAAGAGACCGGCGTACTCGACCGCGCCGAAGGCGCCGAGACCCGTCGATCCGGCGCCGAGCGAGGTGAAGGTGTTGCCCGTCCACTGCCCGTCGGCGTTGTTCGTGAACGTGGTGCCGCCGGAGCTGACGATCACGCTCACGCCGGCGTCGTCGACGTCGAGGATGTAGAGGGCCGGATCCTGCACCGGTGCGTCGAAGGTGACCGTCACCGTGTCGATTTCACCGACCCCGTAGCCGAGGTCGAGGAAGTCGCCGACGGTGCCGGGCGCGGCCGCGAGTGTGCCGAAGAGCGACGCGTCGGCGTAGGCGCCCGAGTCGTCGATGAAGCTCGGGCTGAAGTGCCCGCCGCTCGATCCGAGGGTGACTCCGACGCCGCCGACGTCGCCGGTGCGCGTGAACGCGCCGACCGGCGGATCGGCCTGGAGGGTCACCGTCACGGCGCGGGCCTCGCCGGCGGCGACGAGGAGCACCGACGTCGCCAGGGCGACGATGGTGATCACACGAACGGATGTCGGGGGAGAGACGGACACGCGGCAGCTCCGGGCCTGGACGCGCGAGGCTACCAGACCCGAAGTGGTCGTTCCAGCGGATCTTCGGGAAGGGCCGAGGCGGCGCCGCCCGGCCTCAGCGGCTCCGGCGGCGGCGGCGGCGGATCCCGATCGCGCCGACGACCAGCGCGAGAGCCACCGTCGTCGGCTCGGGGATCGGCTCGAGCTCTTTGCCGACCTTGATCTGGTAGGCGATCCGCGACTGTCGGTCGAGGCTCGAATCGCCGGTAAGGCCGAAGATCGAGCGCCCCTCGAGGACGAAGTCCTGGAAGCCGACGTCCTCGATCGTGACGACGCCGGCCTCGAAGAAGCCGCCGGGGCGTGGCCCCTCGGAGAAGGCGGCCTCGACGATCCCGATCGTCTGCCCACCGACCTGAAGGACGAGCTCGTCGACCAGGGACGACTGCCCCTCGTGGAGCGCCGAGGCGCGGACGAGGATGTCGTTGAACGGCCGGTCGGGCGTGAACGCGAGGGTGACCGCCTCGGACCCTTCGCCGACGACGTAGGTCGCCTCGTTCGCGCTCGCCGAGTACGAGAGCGAGAACGGGACCGGCTCGAGGTCGGGCCAATCGAACTCGGCCTGCGCCCCGCCCGGCTGACTGGTGAGGCGCTTCAGGCCGAGCTCGAACGTGCTCGCGCCGCCGATCCGCCCCTCGGCGGTGAAGGCGATCGCGTCCTCGGGGAGGAACGCGTTGGTGTCGAAGAGCTCGGACTCGTCGTAGCCGGTGACGGTGACCGCCGAGGCCGTTCCCGCGCCGAGCGTCATCGCGACCAGCACCCCGGCGAGCGGGATGAGAACGCGAAGCACGGAAGCGGAGTTCCCCGACCGACTGGACATGAGGATGATCATACCACCGCCGGACCGGCATCGCATCGAGCTCCTCCGGGCGTTCGACTTACGTCGACGGCGAGAGACGACCGGCGACGACTCCGTCGGCCGTTTGAAGGGCAGTGACCGGACCGCCTAGACTCGTGGCTTCAGGGAAATCTGGACATCCCGAACGGCCGGCTCTTCTACGGCAACACGGTCGGAGAGATCCGGATGATCGACCTGGGGAACGGCGCGGACACCGTGGTCGTCAACTCCGCGGGCGGACCGAACGTCGTCTCCCTCGCCCTGTCGGCCGAGGCGGGCGCCGTGCCCGAGCCGGGAACCCTCGTCCTCCTGGGGCTCGGCGGGATCGCGGCGGCGGCCTACGACCGGCGAAAGCGCCGCCTCGCGGCGTAGCACATCTCGGGAGTCGGGGCGCCCCCGAGCGGGGCGCCCCACCGAACGTCAGCCCGGACCCAGGCAATCGTCGCGCGATTTCCCTGGACAATGAGCGGCGCCATCACGCACGCTGGCTCGCCATCGAACGGGAGCTGACCGTGCAACGACTGATCATCTGTCTGGCGCTCGCCCTCATCGCATCGCTCGCCCTCACGGGCGAGGCGCGCGCGGTCTCGATCACCCTCGACTTCAATGATGGCCCCGCCGACGGCGCGCCGATCGACGCCTTCTATCAGTCCCGAGGCGTCATCTTCTCCGCGGGGACGTGGGACGACGTCGTCTCCGTCGCGAACCCTCCGCCGGTCCCCGGGACGAGCGCTCCGTTCGGGCTGACGGCCGCCGGCGTCGGGAACATCGGCCAGACGTGGGCCGGGCGCGTCGTCACCGCGACGTTCCTGGCGCCGGTGAGCTCGGTCTCGGTCGTCGCCGCGGACGTCGGCGTGAACGGAGCGCGGATCGAGGCCTTCGGCGGCGGCGTCTTCCGCGGAAGTGATCAGTTCATCGGCTCGGGGACGGGAGGAAACCAGTTCCGCACGCTCGGCGTCGTGGCGAACGACATCGACACCCTGCGGTTCTTCCAGCGCCAGAACGTCACCAACGACGGCGTCGTCTTCGACAACCTGACCTACGAGATCGAGAACAACCCGCCGATCGCGAACCCGGGCGGCCCTTATCTCGTCGACGAGGGCGGCGTCGTCACCCTCGACGCCTCGGGGTCGTTCGACCCCGACCCGTTCGGTCCCGGAATCCTCGAGTATGCCTGGGATATCGACGGGGACGGGGCTATCGACAACGTCGGAGGCCCGATCTTCGACCTGGACATAGGATTCCTCCAGGGAGCGGGCGAACGGCTGATCCAGCTCTCCGTCACCGATCAGTTCGGCGAGCTCGGCACGGCCGGGACGATTCTCTCGATCCAGTCCGCCGCGGTCCCTGAACCAGCCACCCTGGGCCTCGCCGGCGTCGGCCTGGCCTGCGCCCTCGCCGCCCGCCGCCGCAGAAGCTGACGGCTCGCCCGGCGCAGTGGGAGCGCTCAGCCCGTCCGGCGGGCGCGCCGGCGCACGGCCATCGCCGCAAGAGCGAGCGCGCCGAGGCAGGTCGTCGTCGGCTCGGGAACGGGCGCCGGATCGTCGAGCGTCAGCACGAGATCGCGCGTCTGACCGGCGAGACCCGTGCCCGCGAAGAGGAGCTGGGTGGGGAAGGGCTCGCTCAGGCTGACCCCGTGAAGGCCGGTGGCGAAGAGGCCGCCCCGGGCGGCGTTGATCTCACCCACGGCGAACGGAGTGAGCGGGAACGACTTCACCTGCCCCTGGTCGGGGTTCAACAGGGTGAAGCCGCCGTAGTCGAGACCGTCGGCCAGGTCGGCGAAGATCGCCGCCGCGCCGACCTGGTTGGCCTGCAGCGTCGCCACGTCGGTCACGACCGGCCGGAACCGGAAGTCCTCGGCGCCCGATGCGCTGACGAGCCCGCCGACCGGCAGGAGAACGTCGATCCGCGCGTCGAGGACCGTCTGGTCGAGCGGGACGCCGCTCAGGTCGAAGACGAGGAATCCTCTCCGCTCGACGCCGCCCTCGAGCCCGGTGCGGAAGTCGTCGCTGGCCGCGACGTGGTCTCCAGGCGCCGAGTAGCTTCCCGAGTCCGCGCTCGCGATCGTCGTGATCGTGACCGCGTGCGCCGTGTCGGAGCCCGCCAGGACGGTGAGGACGATGAGGCCAGCCAGGCCGAGTCGAAGAGGATTCACGCGTGCTCCAGAGGAAGGGGGTGGCGACGAACCGCCGAAGCTATCAAAGACGATGGCGACCCTCAACCCAGCTTCCCGGTCTCGCCATGATGAACGTGAGTGATCCGCGCAGGGGCTATCGAGCTTGTTCAGGTGCCGTTGCGCTCGCCTTCGGCGAGCAGGATGTCACCACGGAGGCACGTGGTTGCCCGGTCGGTGAAGATTTCACAGATTTCACAGATTTCACAGAATTCGAGCGGCCGAAGGCGCTCGTTCCCGGTGCCTGCGAGCCCGGTCGGCTGGCAACGGCAACGACTGGGATCTGCCCACGGCAATTTGTGAAATCGGTGAAATCTGTAGCCTGAACCGTCTGCACCGGCGACCTCTCGCACGAGACCGAGCGGTCCGTTCCAGGAACAGGTGGCGCCGATACGGCAGTGACGTCGCACCGACCGGAACGAATCCAGCCAATCCGACAATCCGCGGTTTCGTTCTCTCGCCGTGAAACGAGTGGAACCGCGGATTACGCGGATTGCGCGGACTTCGAGTTGCCCTGGTCCGGATTCCACTCAACGCCGGTGCGTTTGATCTGTTTCAGGAACGACGAAACCTCACGCAAAGGCGCAAAGGCGCAAAGGGGCTCTGCCAGGTCGAGGTCTCGGATCAGAGCAACGATCCTTTGCGCCTTTGCGTGAGATGCCGTTCGCGTGTTCCAGGAACGGGAAGCTCTCGCAGAGACACGGAGAGGCCCCGGGAACCGCGCCGTCACGGAGCCATCGTGGCGCTTCCCCTCCTGCGTTCTCCCGCTCCCTGGATGGCGAGGGTGAGCGCCACCCGAGAGCCGGTCGGCTCGTTCGTGCGGCGATTCGGCGCCCGCGGTCGCCTCTCCGTGTTCTCCGTGTCTCCGTGGTTTCATCCTCTTCGCCGAAGGCGAAGCCCGGGTCTGCGGTCGCCTGAGCGAGCTCGATAGCCCCTATCCGCGCTAGGAGACTGTTGCAGAATGAGCGTGAAGCGACGACTCGTCGCAGGCTCCTCGCCGTCGCTTCACTCGCGGCGTCTCGCCGGACATCGCCGCGCAGGCCTTCGTTCCGCGGCCTCGCGAACGCCAGACGGGTTCCC
>JAJDCQ010000049.1 GCA_029260755.1 Planctomycetota bacterium
CCTTCGGCGAAGAGGATGAAACCACGGAGACACGGAGGGCACGGAGGACTCACGGAGAAAGACGCGACCAGCTCAGCCCGAGTTGGTTGGCTTCGCCTCCGAGGGGATGAAACCACGGAGGCACCGAGGCACGGAGGAGCCCCGGAGGGGATCCGGGTCTTCGACTGCTCGGCGCGTCCTCCCTGAATTCTCCGTGTTCTCCGTGTCTCCGTGGTGACATCCTGCTCGCCGAAGGCGAGCCCATCGGCACCTGAACGAGCTTGATCGCCCCTACGAGGGTTAATGCGAAGATCCGAGACCTGACCCCTTCGGCTTGTTGGACCGATTCAGCGGCGCTGGACGCGGGGGTCGAGGGCGTCGCGGAGGCCGTCGCCGACGAAGTTGAAGGCGAGGACGGTCACGAAGATCAGCAGGCCGGGGAAGATCGCGAGCCAGGTGTAGGTCATCATCTGCGACTGGGCGTTGCGGAGCATCGACCCCCACGAGCTGGCCGGCGGCTGGACGCCGAACCCGAGGTAGCTGAGCGCCGACTCGACGATGATCGCGCGGGCGACGCCGAGGGTCGCCGCGACGACGATCGGTCCGGCCGCGTTCGGGAGGATGTGGCGCGCGAGCAGTCGGATCGGCCCGACGCCGAGGGCGCGGGCGGCCTCGATGAACTCCTTCTCGCGGAGGGTCAGGATCTCGGCCCGGACCAGGCGACAGACCTCCATCCAGGCGGTCAGGCCGATCACGGCCGTGACGGTGGTCAGGTCGCTTCCGTAGTAGCTCGCGAGGAGGAGGAGGACGAAGAAGACCGGCACCGCGAGGAACAGATCGACGAGGCGCATGATCGCCGCGTCGGCGAGGCCGCCGCGGAGCCCGGCGATCGCGCCGAGGAGCGTCCCGAGGGTCAGGGCGATCAGCATCGCCTGCGCCCCGACGGCCAGGCTCACCCGTCCCCCGTAGAGGCACCGGACGAGCTGATCGCGGCCGAGCTCGTCGGTCCCGAACGGGTGCCCGAGCGACGGCGGCTCCAGCTTCTCGGCGTAGTTGAGCTCGAGGCTCTCCTCCTCGCCGACGACGAGACCGACCCCGACGCACGCGAGCCCGATCGCGACCAGGCTGACCGCGGCGAGCATCGCGGCCCGGTGGCGCGCGAAGCGGCGCAGGGCGAGGCTCCAGGGCGACGATGGACGCGGCTCCGCCGCCTCGCCCGCGCGAGCCGAGTCGACCACGGGCTCGCTCACTGGTAGCGGATCCTCGGGTCGAGCACCCCGTAGAGGACGTCGGCGATCAGGTTGAAGAGGACGATCAAGCTGGACGAGATCAGGAGGATTCCCATGCTGCGCGGGTAGTCGCCCTTCTCGACGCCGTCGAGGAAGAGGCTGCCCATGCCGGGCCAGCCGAAGACCGCCTCGGTGATGACCGCGCCGGTGAAGAGCGATGGGACCTGCAGGGCGACGACCGTCACGAACGGGATCAGGGCGTTCCGCAGGGCGTGACGGAGGACGACGACGCGCTCGCGCTGCCCCTTCGCCCGGGCCGTCCGGACGTAGTCCTGCCCGAGGGCTTCGATGAGGCTCGACCGGACGTAGCGGCTCCACGACGAGAGGTAGAGGAGGCTCAGCACGGTCGCCGGCAGGATCAGGTGGAGGACGAGGTCGCCGACGCTCGGGGCGGCGCCGACGGTCAGGCGGCCGCTCGTCGGGAGCCACCCGAGCTTCACGGCGAACACGATCTGCGCGATCAACCCGAGCCAGAAGACGGGGATCGAGATCCCGATGAACGCGAAGAACGTGACCGCGTAGTCGAGGGCGCCCGCCCGCCGGAGCGCCCCCGCGATGCCGATGGCGAGGCCGAGGCTCAGGGCGATCGCGAAGGCGGTCAGCATCAGCTCGAGCGTGGCCGGCACCCGCCCGAGGATCATCCCCAGGACGGGCTCGCCGGTGACGAACGAGGTGCCGAGGTCGCCGGTCGCGGTCCGCTTCAGCCAGATCAGGTACTGGACCGGCAGCGGCTCGTCGAGGCCGAGGAGCTTCCGCTTGATCGCGACGTCCTCGGGCCGGACGTCGGGGTTGTTCTCGAGCGTCGCGAGCGGTCCGCCGGGAGCCAGGTGCATCAGCGCGAAGCAGACGACGCTGATGCACAGGATCAGCGGCCCGGCCTGGAGGAGGCGCTTGACGACGTAGTCGCGCACGGCGGCTCTCCGACTACTCGGAGAGAGTCCACTCCTCGGTGTTCCAGGTGTCGCCGGTCTGGGTCGGGTTCGGCTTGTACCCCTTCAGGCGCGTCGTCATGGGGTCGATGTCGGCGCGCCAGACGAGCGGCACCATCGGCACCTCGGTCGCGATGATCACCTGGATCTCGTCGTAGATCGCCTTGCGCTCGGCGAACCCGAGGGTCCGGAGGCCTCGGTCGAGGAGCTCGTCGAGCCGCGCGTTCCGCATCCGCGGGTGGTTCTGCCCGCCGCGGTCCGGCATGTTCGAGCTGTGGTAGAGCTGGGCGCGGTTCGGATCGGGCGAGGTGATCCACGCGTACATCCCGAGCTGGAACTTGCCCGTCTTGAGGACGCCGCTCGACCGATACGGCGCGAAGAACGCCGTGGCGTTGTGGTTCTCGATCGTCAGGTCGATCCCGACCTGACGCAGATGCTGGCGCAGCACCTGCTCGGTGAGCTCGCGCTGCTTGCGGCCGGCCGTCGTCGAGATCGAGAGGGTCAGGCGCGCGCCGTCCTTCTCGCGGATGCCGTCGTCGCCCGCCTTCCAGCCGGCCTGCTCGAGGAGCTTGCGCGCGGCGTCCCGGTCGAGCCGGACGAGCTTCTCCACCTCGGGGTTCCACCACCTGAGGTCGGGCCGAACGTCGCCGTACGCCGCCGGCCAGATCCCGCCGTAGATCTCGCGGCCGATCTCCTCCCGGTCGACGGCCAGGTTGATCGCCTGACGGACCCGCACGTCGGCGAGGATCGGATCCTCGTGGTTGAGGTCGAGGTGCTCCCACATGAGGGCGGGCGTCACCGAGACGGTCACGCCCTCGAGCGCGTTGAGCCGCTCGACGTGGTCGGGCGCGGCGTTGTCGTAGCCGTCGAGCTCGCCCGCCTCGAGCGCGACGAGCATCGTCTGGGCGTCCTTGATGAAGCGGAAGGTGATCCGCTCGATCGCGGGCGCGCCGCCGAAGAAGTCCTCGTTCCGGACGACCGTCACGTGGCTGCCGGCCTGCCACTCCTCGAACTTGTACGGACCGACCCCGATCGGCGCCCGTTGCCAGGCCGCCTTGCTGAACTCGTGACCCACCGCCGATTCCAGGAGGTGCTTCGGCATGATCGGGAAGGCGAAGAAGTAGGTGTCGACGAACGGCGCGTAGGGCTCGGTCAGCTTCACGACGACGGTGCGCTCGTCGGTCGCCGTGACGCTCTCGATCTTGTCGTAGCCGGTCCGCGACTCGATCTCGTGGCGCTCGTCGAGGATCACGTCCGTCGAGAAGACGACGTCCTCCGCGGTGAACGGAGCCCCATCGTGCCAGCGGATCCCCTCGCGCAGCACGTAGGTGTAGGTCAGGAAGTCCTCGCTGATCCCGCCGTTCTCCACCGTCGGGACGTGCTCGATCACGTAGGGAACGAGCTCCATCGTCTCGTCGAAGTTGACGAGGAACGGACAGATCGTTCGCGCGATGTAGGTCCCGTAGACCATCGCGTTGATCGCCGGGTTGAGCTTGTCCGGCTCCTGCTGGATCCCGAGGATCAGCCGGTCGGTCGGCCGGGCCGACCCGCCGGCCGACGCGCCGCTCCCGCCGACTACGGGACCGACGCCGGCGCCGCCCGCGCCGGGGCAGGCGGTCAGAAGGAGGCCCAGGGAGAGGACGGCGGCGAGGCTCGTGGCCCGGAGCGCGGGGACGAGACGCGGAACGGTGGTCATGCCTACCTCCGGGGCGGGTCGAGGGGGCCCGAGGGTAGCAGCCGGCGTCGTGGGCGGCCAGCGCTCGAGCCGACGGACGGCCGCCCGCCCGCGTCAGCTCCCGGCGGCGAGCTTCGCCTCGATCGCCGAGATCATGCGCCGCACCTCCGGCTGCTCGGCCGGCGTCACGACCTCGGCGAGCCGTCGGAGGTCGGCGGCGGTCCCTTCGAGGTCCCCGAGGAGCTCGCGGGCCTCGGCCCGCCTCAGCCAACCTTGCGCGTCCCTCGGGGCGAGCTCGATCACGCGGTCGTAGTCCTCGATCGCGCCCTCGAGGTCGCCCGACTGGCTCCTGGTCAGGCCGCGGTTGAGCCAGGCCAGGACGCGGTCGGGCTGCAGCTCGACGACACGCGCGTAGTCCGACAGCGCCCCCTCGAGGTCGCCCGACCGGTGCTTCACGGCCGCGCGGTTGAGCCACGCGTCCGCCAGCTCGGGCGCGACCTCGATCGCCCGGGTGAAGTCCGAGAGCGCGCCGTCGTAGTCGAGGGCCACCCCCCTCGCCGTTCCCCGGCTCAGCCAGGACTCGCCGACGGCCGGATCCGCCTCGATCGACCTCCCGAAGTCCTCGATCGCGCCGTCGAGGTCCCCCGCCTCCTGACGCAGACGGCCGAGATCGGACCACCCGATCGCGGCGCCGGGCTCGAGCGCCACGGCCCGGACGTAGTCGTCGATCGCGCCCTCGAGGTCGCCGAGCGACCGCTTCGCGATCGCCCGCCCCTGCCAGACCTGCGGATCGTCCGGCCGGAGCTCGAGCAGTCGATCGGCGTCCGCGATCACCCCGGCGTAGTCTCCGCCCTCCTGACGGGCCGACGCGCGCGCCGAGAGGAGGTCCGCGTTGTCGGGGTCGAGCTCGAGGGCCCGGTCGAGGTCGGCGAGCGCGCCCTCGATGTCCCCCGACGTCCGGCGGGTGTCCGCCCGGCCCCACCAGAACTGCGATGCTTCGGGATCGAGCGCGACGGCGCGGTCGTGATCGGCCAGCGCCTCATCGAGGTCGCCCGCCATCCGACGCCTCAGGCCGCGGTTGTGCCAGGCGACCGAGTTCTCGGGGTCGAGCCGCAGCGCCCGATCGAGGTCGGCGAGCGACCCGCGCAGATCGCCCAGCGCGGCCCGCACGCACCCACGATTCGCCCATGGCCCGGACGCCTGGGGGTCGAGCTCGATGGCCCGCGAGTAGTCCGCCCGCGCCCCTTCGAGGTCGCCCCGCCGCTCCCCGACGACGCCCCGGCTGTTCCACGCGGATCCGAGGTCGGGGGCGAGGTCGATCGCGTGCGACAGGTCGGCGAACGCCCCCGCGAGGTCGCCGGCCGTCTGACGCGCGAGCCCGCGCCGGAGCCACACGCGGGCGTCGGTCGGCGTGGCCGCGGCCTGCCGATCGAGACGATCGAGCTCGGCATCGAGGGTCCCCCGCTCGGCGAGGTCGCGATAGCGGGCGAGAAGCCGGGCGGGCTTGACCGCGGCCATCACGGAGCCATCGTCATCCGCCTCGCCATCGCCCGTCACCTCCGACGGCCCGCCGCCACCGACGACGAACGCGACGCCCCCCGCGGCCAGGACGAGGCCGATGACCGCCGCCAGCGCCGGAGCGACGACCCGCATCGGCCGAGATCGCGAGCCCGTCCTGATCTCGTCCGTCGCTCCGGCCGACCGAAGCGCCGAGGCGAGCGCCGCCGCGCTCGCGTAGCGGCCCTCGGGCGACGGCGCCAGGCACCGCTGGCAGACGCGATCGAGCCAAGGAGCGATCGACGTGCCCGACGAGGACGGGGGAGGCGGTGTCCCCTCGAGCTGCTCCCGGACCAGGGCGACGACGTTGTCGGCCGAGAACGGCGGGCGTCCGGCGAGCATCGTGTAGAGCGTCGCCCCGAGGCCGTAGACGTCGGCGGGTTGCCCCGCCAGATCGAGCTGCCCGGCCGCTTGCTCGGGCGCCGCGAACCCCGCCGTTCCCATGAAGACGCCGGACACGGTCAGCTGCGAGCCGAGCGTCGAGACGGCCGGCGAGGCCGTCTCGACCCCGCGGATGACACCGGCCAGGCCGAAGTCGGTGAGGACGGGCGCGTCGCCCGGACCGAGGATGACGTTGGCGGGCTTCACGTCGCGGTGAAGGATGCCGACTCCGTGCGCCGCCGAGAGCGCGTCGGCCAGCTTCGCCGCGATCGCGACGGCGCGGCCCGGCTCGAACGGCCCGCCGCGACGGATCGCGGCCTCGAGCGACGGCCCTCGCACCCGGTCCATCACGATGTAGGGGGCGCCCGTCTGGTCGACGCCCGCCTCGTGGACCGCGACGATGCCCGGATGGTGGAGCGACGCGAGCGCTCGCCCCTCGCGCGCGAACCGCCGCCGCGCGCGCTCGTCGAGTCGGCCCGCGTGGAGCCGCTTGATCGCCACCTCGCGGCCGAGCTCGGGATCGCGGGCCGCGAGCACCTCGCCCGCGCCGCCTCGCCCGAGGACCCCCGTCACCTGGTAGCGGCCGATCGCCCTCACGATCCGATCATGATAGCAGGCCGCTCCCGTTCGCGATCAGGCCCGGCGTCGACGTCGCGACAGGAAGCGCGTGGAGCCGCCCTTCGCCGACCCGCGTGTGTTGGCGCCGACGCCCGCTCGTGGGCTAGGATTCTCCGATCCCGAAGCCTCTCCCCCGGCGAGGAGGAACCCTGCGATGTCCGACCAGATCGTGCTGGCCACCCGGAAGGGGACCGTGATCCTCGATCGCCGCGGCGACCGCTGGGCGGCGCGGCCGATCGGGCACTCCGGCGTCTCGGTGAGCTACGCGGCGCGGGACCCCCGCGACGGCCGCTACTGGGCGGCGCTCGACCACGGCCACTGGGGTCCGAAGCTCTCGCGGTCCGAGGACGGCGTCGCGTGGGAGGACGCGCCGTCGATCGCGTACCCCGAGGGCGCGCGCTTCGTGAAGCAGTACCTCCCGTCTCCCGGCGATGACGGGTCGGCCCCGAAGGCCGCCCCCGAGTATCAGGACGCGACGCTGCTCAAGGTCTGGTGCCTCGCCTTCGGCGGCGCCGACGAGCCGGGCACGATCCACGCCGGCACGATCCCGGGCGGCCTCTTCACGACCCGCGACGGCGGCGAGAGCTGGGCGCTCAACCGCGGCCTCTGGAACCACGAGAGCCGCGGCGGCGACCTCTTCGCCGGCGAGGCGACCCACGAGAACCGCTGGGCGGGGACGCCGGCCGCGATCGACTACGGCGAGTTCGCCCCGGGCATCCACTCGATCGTGCTCGACCCGCGCGACCGCGAGCATCTCTACGTCGCGGTCTCGTCGGCCGGCGTCCTCGAGTCGACCGACGGGGGGGAGAGCTGGCAGGGGCGAAACGTCGGCATGCTGAACGACTACTTGCCCGAGCCCGAGGCGGAGTGGGGTCACGACCCGCACTTCCTCGCCTGCTGCCCTGCCCAGCCCGACCGCCTCTGGCAGCAGAACCACTGCGGCGTCTTCCGGAGCGAGGACGGGGCGAAGACCTGGTCCAGGGTGAGCCGGACCGAGGTGGCCGTCCACTTCGGCTTCCCGGTCGCCGTCGACGAGCGCGACGGGGCGACCGCCTGGGTCGTCCCCGGCCGGGGCGACTCCGAGCGGATGGCGGTCGACGGCGGGCTCTTCGTCGCCCGCACCGACGACGGCGGCGCGAGCTGGAAGACGTTCCGCGAGGGGCTCCCGCAGGAGGACGCCTACGACGTGATCTACCGCCACGCCCTCGACGTGAGCGGCGATCGGCTCTGCTTCGGCACGACGACCGGCAACGTCTACACCTCCGATGACCGCGGCGAGAGCTGGCGGTGCGCCGGGAACAACTTCCCGCCGGTCTACTCGGCGCGGTTCGCCTGAGCGGCGCCGTGCCCGAGGTCCGGATCGTCCCGCAGCTCCGTCGCTTCTTCCCCGCCCTCGCCGAGACGCCGAGCGTGACCGTGGACGGCGAGACGGTCGCCGAGGTCGTCCGCGCCCTCGATGCCCGCGTGCCCGGCCTCGCCGGCTACGTCGTCGACGAGCGCGGCGCCCTCCGCGTCCACGTCAACATCTTCGTCGGCGACGCGATGGTGATCGACCGACGCGGGCTGTCCGATCGGGTGCCCGCCGGCGTCGGCGTGTTCATCGCCCAGGCGCTGTCGGGCGGCTGACCTCGCGCCTCGGTCGCGCGGCGGGGTTTGCAACCCGGTCGTCGAAGCCGGTACACCATCGTCGAGGCCCCGGCTCTCCCTCGGAGGTGCGCTCACGCCTGGATCGCCCCCATCCCTGCCGTCGCCGGGCGACCGGGTCGGCCCCTACCAGATCGAGGCGGTCCTCGGCCGCGGAGGCATGGGGGCCGCCTACCGGGCGCGGCACGTCGAGACCGGCGCGCGCCACGCGTTGAAGGTCCTCCTGCCGAAGCTCCTCGATGGCCCGGACGAGGCGGTCTCCCGCTTCCTTCGCGAAGGCGAGGCGCTCGCGCGCGTCCCCCGCCACGAGGGGGTCGTCGCCGTCCACACCCAGGGTCGCGACCGTGGCCTCGCCTGGCTCGCGATGGACCTCGCGGCCGGGCGCTCGCTCGCCGAGGTCCTCGAGGCGGGCCCGCTCTCGCCGCGCCGCGCCGCGGAGCTGCTCGTCCAGCTCGCCGACGCCGTCGAGCACGTCCACCGCTCGGGCATCGTCCACCGCGACATCAAGCCCCAGAACGTGATCGTGACCGAGGACGGCCGGCCGCGCCTCGTCGACTTCGGCCTCGCGTTCATCGACTCGGCGTCGCGGCTCACCACGGCGGGCGACGTCCTGGGCACCCCGGCCTACATGGCGCCCGAGCAGATCGAGGCGGGCGAGACGGGAGACGCCCCCGGTCCGTCGGTCGATGTCTGGGCGCTCGGCGGCGTGCTCCACGCGACCCTCACCGGGCGCCCCCCGTTCTTCGGCCCGCCGCGGCAGGTGATCCTCGACGTCATCACCAAGGCCCCCGAGCGACCGAGTCGGATCGTCCGGACGGTGCCGCCGGAGCTCGACGCGGTCTGCGCCCGCGCCCTCGAGAAGTCCCCCGCCGCGCGCTACGCCTCGGCCGCGGACTTCGCCGGCGAGCTTCGACGCTGGCTCGCCGGCGAGGGCGTCGAGGCGCGCGTCCCGGGCGCGGCGACGAGGCTCCGCCGGTGGATCGCCCCGCGCCGTGGTCGCGTCATCGGCGTGACCCTCCTCACCGCGGCCGGGGCGGTCGCCCTCGCGGCGCTGCTCCTCGTCCCGGATGCGTTCCTCTCGCCGCGCGAGCGCCTCGGACGCGCCCGCGAGGCGCTCGCCACGCGCGGCCACCTCGACCCGGCGGAGCGCGAGGCGCTCCCGCAAATCGTCTCCGAGCGACCCGAGCTCGCCCGCGAGGCACGCTTCGTCACCCTCCTCGCCGAGGCCCTGACCGAGAGCGAGCCCGGGACCTCGACGGACGCCCTGGGCCAGCTCCTCCGGGAGGAAGGCGAAGACGACGGCGACGTCGAGGCCGCGCGCCTGACGACGACCCAGCACGTCCTCGCCAGACACCGACGGTGGCGCCTCATCGACGCGATCCTCCACGGCGCCGAGCCGACGCTGCCCGTCCGGGCCTCGGTCGACGATGTGGCGATCGCCCGTCCCCTCGCCGACGCGATCGCGAGGGGCGATCTCGCTCCGCCGCGCGACCGGCGCGCGCTCGAGGCGCTCGCCGACTCGCTCGTCGAGGAAGAGGCGCAGCTTGCGCGGCTGTGGGTCAGGTGGGCGCAGCGGCGCCTCGAGGAGGGCGATCGGGGCGCCCTCCGCGACCTGCTCGCGGCGTTGCCCGACGTGCCGCGCGCGGAGGGGGAGCGCCTCGCCGTGCTCGCCCGCTGGGACCCCGAGCTCCGCGCCGAGCTCGCGCGGGAGCTCTACGCGCGGCTCGCCGACGACGGCCGTCCGATCGGGGCCGACGACGCCTTTCTCGTGGCGCACCTCGAGTATCCCGGGGGGCTCCCCCTCCCCGACGCCAATGCGATCCGCCTGCGGACCGCGATCGCCCTGGACGAGAGCGAGGAGACGGCCCTCGAGCGGACCGTCCTCGCGAGCCGATTCCTGGCGCGGCACGGCTACTCGATGGGCCTCACGTTCCGGGGTCCCGGGCCGAGGCTGGAGCACGCCGAGGAGATGGAGCGCCGCCTGCGCGAGCACCTCGGCGCCGTCCGGCACGAGGCCGACGTCCTCATCAGCTACGCCTTCTTCCTCGCGTTCGACCTCGTCGCGGCGAGGGGACCGCGACGAAGGCTCCTCCTCGACGCGCTCGCGGCCGCCGAATCCGCCGAGGCCGTCGCGGACGCCGACGAGCGGGAGTGGATCGTGGGCTGGATCGCGCTCCTGCGCGCGCGCGTCATCTTCGGGGAGGGCGTCATCGGGTACGCCGACATCCCCTCGGGGGCGACCCTCGACGACGTCGACCTCGTCGCGAGGACGGCCGAGCGCGCGCTCGAGCTCGAACGGCTCCACGGCGAGCCGGCGCGGCGCTGGGCCAGTCTGCCAAGCCTCCTGGCGCGGACCATCGCCGTCCGACGACCGTGGCTTCCCGGGACGGCCGATCTCCCGACCGTGCTCCGGGCGCTCGAGCTCGCCACCGCCGCCGAGAGCATCCGCGCGGCGCACTCGGGCGCGAACGACCCGGACGGCTCGTTCACGCACGTCCGCTGGATCGGCCCGGGGCAGATCGCCTACGTCGCCGATCGTGCCGCGGCCCTGGCGACGGACGCCGGCGCCGCGGCCTGCTGCTCGAGCGAGCGGAGCCTCGCGACGATCCTGGACGACCTCGTCAGCGCGTCCGGCGGCTGGCCGCCGGGACACCGCGCCACGGTGCACGCCGCGCGAGCAGCCCACCGACTCCTCCACGGCGACGAGGCGGGCGCGCGGGAGGACGATGCCGCGGCCCAGGCGCTGCGCGCGAGGGTGCCCGACGGGCGCCGTCGTCCGCGTTAGCTAGGGAGCGCGCGGGGCGTCCTCGGCGGGAATCGACCGCACCCCGAGCCACGAGAGCACGTAGCCGACGAGGGCGACGAGCGCGAGGATCCGGAAGCCGACGACGACCGAGGAGTACTCGAGGAGGCCGCCGAGGACGCCGCCCATGAGGTTCCAGCCGAGGGCGACCTCGGGGTGGCTCGCCCGCCGGAACGTCGTGGCGAAGATGATGCCGGCGAACAGGATCGGCAGGAGGAGGACGAGGGTCGGGACGACCCGGCCGACGAACGGACCCTGGCCGGCGACCCACTCGAGCTGGAACGTCCACGAGCCGACGATCGACGCGAGGAGGAGGAGATACGACGGCCACGTCCGGCGCACCCCGATCCGGGAGACGACCAGGTTCGCGAGGAGGATCAGAACGAGAATGACCCCGATCACCACGGCGGTCACCTTCCACGTCGAGCCCCAGACCAGCGCGAGCTGGCTGATCCCCTTGACCTCGATCAGCAGGAACGACACGCCGAGCCAGAAGAAGTGGGCGTTACCGCTGGACGGCAGGTCGCGCGGCAGCACCCACCAGACGAGGGCGAACCCGACGATCCCCATCACGAGCAGGCCGCCGAGGAAGCTCGTCGGCAGGCTCCGCGAGCGCTGGTACATGAACGGCCAGTCGTCGACCGCGAGCGGGACCTCGGGCATCGGCTCGACATCGGTCGCCGCCGCCCCCGCCGCCTCGGCGCGGGCCCGGACGGCGGCCGCGTCCTGGTGGCCGCTCACGAGGGTCGACCCGCGCGCGCCGATCACGAGCAGCGGCGGGGAGCCGTAGGCGAGCTCGAACGTCCGGGCGAACCGGGCGGTCATCCAGTCCTTGCTCGTGGCGAAGGTGCAGACGACCGCCCCGTCGGCGGTGAGGATCTCGCCGACCCGCTCGAACGCCTCGAGGGTGTAGACGTAGTTGTCGAGCCGCACCGAGCTGAACGTGCTGAAGAGCGAGTGGCTGTCGAGGAGGCCGAAGACGACGAGGTCGAAGCGCTCGTCGGTGTTGGTCAGGAAGTGCCGCGCGTCGTCCACGACCAGCTCGACCCGCTCGTCCTGGTAGGGCCGCTCGGGATGGTGCAGCCGCCCGGCGCTCGCGATCTCGCGGTCGATCTCGACGGCGACGACCCGCTCGGCGCCCGCCCGCAGCGCGGCCGCGACGTCGTTGCCGCCGCCGGCCCCGAGGACGCAGACGGAGCGCGCGCCCGGGAACAGGGTGTAGGGCAGGTTGTAGCTGTAGACGGCCAGGTCGCCGTAGAGCTCGGAGTGACGGCTGGTGAGCTCGTCGCCGAAGTCGCTCATGTCCATGTAGAAGAGGTCGCCGACGTCGAGGCGCTTGCCGATCGGCACCCACTCTCCCGGCCGCTCGTCGGTCCCGAGCTCCTCCTGGGTGCCCGGAAAGATCACGCCGCGCCCGTCGGGCGTCTTCCAGAGGTAGGAGTCGTTGATCGAGAGGCGGTTGTAGCTCGACCACGTCCGCGGGAGCATCGTGTGGGAGAGGACGCCAAAGGCGAGGACGGCGAGGGCGGCCGAGACGGCGAGCTCGCTTCGCCGGTCGCGAAGCAGCCACAGAAACGGCAGCAGCCCGAGCGCGAACCAGATGATCGGGCCGGTCGAGAGGTTCGCGAGGAGGTTGTAGGCGTAGATGCCGACGAGCGCCCCGGCGATGTTGACCGAGTAGGCGGGGATCCGGGGCAGCCCGATGAAGCCGTGGCCAACCATCTGCCCGAGCGGCACGAAGAGCAACACCTGCGCGGCGAAGATCACCGCGAGGCCGCCGTAGAACACGACGCCGGCCAGGGCGACCCACGACCGGCCGAACGCGTGGCCCCAGATGTGGAGCTCGCCCGCGCCGACCGTCGCGCCGGCGAAGCTGATCGCCCGCAGGTAGGTGTCCGAGCCGAGGCCGACCAGGATCAGGGCCAGGGCGAGGGCGGCCGGGAAGAGCACCTCGGTCCGCGCGCGAAGGCGGCCCGAGACCATGCAGCCAATGCCGAGGCCGAGGAAGGCGGCGATCAGCGGGACGTTCTTGAAGAAGGCGAGGATCCGGACCTCGGTCGAGATCCATCGGATCACCAGCACCTCGAAGAAGAGCGAGAGGACGCTCACGCAGAAGAGATACATCCACGGCCGATCGGCCGGTCGCTCGGAGCGGAGCCCCTCGGCGAACCGGGCGAGGAGCCATCGCCCGGCGCCGAGCCACACCGCCCCGAGGACGATGAACGTGCCGGCGGTGAGGAGGAGCTGACGGCGGAGGAACCCGAACTGAGCCTCCTGGGCCGGGTTGAAGGCGAGCCGCCGGCCGAAGAGGACGTTCGTGAGGGCGGCGTCATCGCCGGCGACGACCCACGCCAGCAGCCCGAGGGCGCCGACGACGACGAGCCCGGCGACGACCTGGGAGGCCCGGAACGCCCGACTCGCCCGACTCGCCCGCCCCGCCGAGACCGGCTCGGCCTCGGTCTCGGGCGCCGGCGCGGAGCCCGGAGCGGACGCGTCGGGGGACTCGGAAGCGGTCACGGGAGCACCTCGAGGCCGGACGCGAGAGGAAGCGGGGTATCCGCGTGGCGAAGTCTACTCGACGGGGTGTTTCGTTCTCCACCCGTCGACCAGCGCCGCTTCCGTCGGTGCAGACGCCGAGAGGGGGGCATCCCCGGCGGGAGGCGTGGTACGATCGCCCCGACTCCGTCGATTAGGAGATGAGAGCGCGGCGCGCCCGACGCGCGCCGGGGAGAACGTCGGTGAACGTCTGGCGAGATCGCCCAGCCAAGTCGAAGCCAGAGGACCCCCTCGAGGGGCGCTTCGCGGACGAGGGGCTCGTCGACGCCGTCGTCGAGCGCCTCGTCGGGGGCGAGCTCCGCCCGGACGACGTCCTCGTCTCCGCCCTCCCGATGCCCAGGTCGATCGATCGATACCGGATCATCGACGAGCTCGGCCGCGGCGGGATGAGCGTCGTCTACCGGGCGAGCGACCCGAGCGGACGCCCCGTCGCGGTCAAGCTGGTGATCGACGCGCCGTGGTCCGACGTCGTGGCCGAGCGCGCCCGCCGCGAGGCGCGCGCGCTGGCCCTGCTCGACCACCGCAACATAGTTCGACTCCTCGACTTCGGCGACTCCCCCGACGGCCCCTTCCTCGTCATGGAGCTCGTCGATGGGGTGACCCTCGGGCAGGCCCTCTCCGACGGCCTCCGGCCCGAGCACGCCCTGATCGCCCTCTCGGACATCGCCGCGGCGCTGGCGTTCGTGCACGCTCAAGGGATCGCCCACCGCGACGTGAAGCCCTCCAACATCCTCCTGCGGGCCGACTCCGGGATCGCCCAGCTCGCCGACTTCGGCCTCGTCCTCGATCCGGCGATCACCCGGCTCACCCGTTCGGGCGGCGTCGTCGGGACGCTCGCCTACATGGCGCCCGAGCAGGCCGAGGCGGTGGCGAGCACGTCCTCGGACGTCTACTCGCTCGGGGCGACCCTCTTCGAGGTGGTCGCCGGCCGCCCGCCGCTCGGCTACGGCAAGCCGCGCGAGATGATCCTGCGGATCGCTTCGGAGCGGCCCGAGCCGGTCGCGACCTACGCGCCCGAGGTCGACCCTGCCCTCGGCGCGCTGATCGACGCCTGTCTCGTGCGCGACCCGACCCGGCGACCGTCATCCGCCGAGCTCGCCCGCCGCCTGCGCGCGGCGCTGGGACTTGACGAGCGGGCCAGCGGCGATGGGGCCACGCGGGGCGCCGCGCGTGCCCCGGCCCCGCCTCCCGCCCGCTCCGCGCCCGCGCCGGCCCCCGCGCCCCCCGAGCGGACCGGGCGGGCGCACGCCGTCAAGCTCACGCCTGGCTCGCGGAGGGCGAGGCCCGCCCGCGGCCCCGCCGACGCCGTCGCCTGCCTCGGCTGCGGCGCGGCCGTCGAGCCGGTCACGGGGCGACTGCCACGGTCCTGCCCCGCCTGCGGCGCGTCGCTCGACGGGTCCACGTCGGCCGGCCGGAGCGGGGGCCGCCGGAGCTGACGGCGGCGGGCCGCCGTCGGGTCAACGCTTCACGAGCGCGCGAACTTTTTCCGCCCGCGTCGGGTACGCCCAGCCCCTTCGAATCGATCCGTCATCGGGAAGACGACGGTCCGTTCGGAGGGAACCCGGTGAAAACACGAACCCACGACACCGCTGGCGCCCCGCGGGGCGCCAGCCGCCCGTGAGCGCGCCCTCGATCAGCTGCCCGAGCTGCCGCGCGACGATCCTCCGGGTCGGCGGGACGCTGCCGTCGACGTGCCCGCGCTGCGACGCTCCGCTCGGCGGCGGCTCGATCGCGACGAGCCGGCCCGCGGGGACACCTCCGGCCGTCGGGACGGGCGCGTTCACGACGGACGAGACGCGCCTGGCCGACTCGGGCGCGCTCAGCGCCGGCGACCGGGTCGGCCGCTACCAGATCGTCCGCCAGATCGGCCGCGGCGGGATGGGCGTCGTCTACGAAGGGATCGACCCCGCGCTCGGCCGCCGCGTCGCGATCAAGCGGATCCTCGCGACGGCGCATCTGCGCGCCGAGCACCTCGTCCGGTTCCAGCGCGAGGCGACGGCGATGGGACGGCTGCACCACCCGGCGATCGTCAGCGTGTTCGCGTCGGGGACGCAGGACGACACGCCCTACATCGTCATGGACTTCGTCGAAGGCGAGTCGTACCAGACCGTGCTGGAGCGCGGCCTCCCGGCGGTGAAGGACGCGATCGCCGTCGTCCGAAGCCTCGCCGACGGCGTCGCGCACGCGCACGCTCACGGCGTGATTCACCGCGACATCAAGCCAGACAACGTCATGATCGGAGCCGCCGATGGCGCGCCGCGCCTGCTCGACTTCGGCCTCGCCCGCGACGTCGAGATGAACCTCGCGCTCACGGCGACGGGCATGATGCTCGGGACGCCCGCCTACATGGCGCCCGAGCAGGCCGCCGGCGAGATCCACGCGCTCGGCCCGGCCTGTGACGTCTGGGCGCTCGGAGCGATCATCTTCCGGGCGGTCTGCGGGCGGACGCCGTTCGCCGAGCCGACGCCGATCGCGATCGCCGCGAAGCTGCTCACCGCCGAGGTGCCGGCGCCGTCGCGGTTCCGCGCGGAGCTGGCCCCGGAGCTCGAGACGGTGATCCTGAAGTGCCTGCGGCGCGAGGCGGCCGACCGCTACCCGAGCGCCGCCGCCCTGCGGGACGACCTCGACCGGATCCTCGCGGGGCAGGCGCCCGAGGCGACGCCGCGCCGACCGACGAGCCCGACCACCCGAGCAGGTCGCCGCGGACCACGCGCGGCGCCCGCCGACCGGGCCGCCCCGGTCGGTGCGGCCGACGCCGCTGGGGCGGCGATGCCCCGGCGGTGGGTCGGCGCGTCGGTCATCGGCATCTGCTTCCCGCTCGTCGCGCTCATCGGAGCAGCGCCGGTCCTGCTCCTTCGCGCCGAGCCCGCCCTCCCGCGGGAGACGTCCGGCGGCGCAGCGAGCCGCCCCGCCGACGGCTCCGACGCCGGCCCTGACGTCGAGGCCGACGACGGCGCACACCCCGAGGCCGCCGACGCCGGCCCCGGCGCCGGCGACGACCCCGTCGCCTCGGCTCCGCCTCCGGACACGACGGCACCCGAGATCGTCGTCGACGCCCCCGCCGCGGGCGCCATCGTCCCGGGCTCGGTGCGCGTCGCGGGCACGATCGCGGACAACGGCGCGATCCGAGGGCTCACCGTCGGCGGCCGCGAGGTCGCGGTCGCCGAGGACGGCGGCTTCGCGCTCGACGTGCCGCTCCCGGCCGGGCGCGCGGACGGGCCGTGGAGCGTGTCGATCGAGGCGACCGACGCGACCGGCAACGTCGCCCGGCGCACGTGCGAGATGGTCGTCGACCGCGTGCCCCCGGTCGTCACCCTCGAGGAGCCGGCCCGCGAGGCGGACCCGATCGTGATCCGGGATGACGAGGTCGTCGTCGCGGGCCGGGTCGAGGACGCCCACGCGACGGTCGTCATCGTCGCCGGAGCCGAGGTGCCGCTCGCCGACGGCGCGTTCCGCACGACCGTCTCGCTCGCGACCGACGGCGAGCACCGGATCGAGGTGACCGCCGCGGACGCGGCCGGCCACGTCTCCGAGCCCGCCGTGCTCGTCGTCGCCCGCGACACGACGGGCCCGACCCTCGAGGTCGAGTCGCCCGCCGCGGGCGCCACCCGCGAGGCGTCGGTCGCCCTCCGGGTCCGCGCGACCGACCCGCACGGGCCCGTCGAGGTGACCGTCCGCGGCGGCGACGGCCCGCTCCGCCTCGAGCGCGGCGACGACGGCGCGTTCGACGGGCAGGTGCCGCTCGCCGAGGGCGCGGGACCGCTGCAGCTCCGCGCGGTCGACGCCCTCGGCAACGGCACGACGCGCGCGCTCGCGTTTCTCCGCGACGCGACGCCGCCCGTCGTCTCGATCGACGCCCAGCGCACCCCGAGCCTCGTCTCGGGCCCCGACGGCGAGGTCGACGTGTTCGGCGAGGTCGACGAGCCGTGCCTCGAGGTGACCGTCGCCGGCGTGGTCGCGATCACGTCGGGAACGAGCTTTCACGCGACGATCGAGCTGAAGCGGCCGCGCGCCCACGCCGTCGAGGTCGTCGCGACCGACCGGGCGGGCAACGTCGGCCGCACGACCGTCGAGATCCGCTGGCGCAGGACGGCCGCCCCGCTCATCCCCGCGGAGGTGCCCGGCGTCGTGTCCATCGAGGACATCGACGTGAGCGCCGACGGCAAGCTGCTCGCCGTCGTGGGTCAACAGAAGGGGCGCGGCGGGATCGAGGTCTACTCGCTACGGACCGGGAAGCTGCTCCGCCGGTGGGATCGCGCAGGACAGGCCGTGAAGCTGCTGCCCGACGGGCGCCACCTCGTCTCGGGGCGGTCCCACCCGACGACGGCCTTCGTCCTCTCCATCACGAACGGCGAGGAGGTCCGGAAGGTGAGCTTCAAGTCCGCCTACTTCGGCCAGCTCGCCCTCGACCCGGGCGGCCGCTCCTTCGTCTACGGCGACAAGTACTCACGCCTCGAGATCGTCGACCTCCGGACCTGGGAGCGGCGGCCGCTCATCGGAGGCGGCGCCGGCCATGCCTTCCACCCGACCGAGAACGTGCTCTTCACGGGGGCGCACGACACCGGGTCGGGCAAGGGCGGCCTCTTCTCCCACGACCTCGACGGCTCGGGCGAGGCGGTCACGTGGGGCGACGCCAGCACGCCCGGCCACATCCTCGCGGTCGACCCGACGGGCCGGTTCCTCGCCGCGGCCGACAGGCGCGGGGGCCGAAGCGAGCTCTGGTCGATCGCCGAGCGCCGCATGCTCGCGCCCCTTCAGGCCGGCGGCGGACACGCCGGCGAGCTCGTCTGGCGACCGGTCGCCGACGGCCCCCCGATCCTCGCGAGCACCCGCGGCACCGGCGCGGTCTCCCTCGACATCGTCGAGCGCAACGGCCCGCGCCGCATCCAGCTCGGCGTCCACGAAGGCGTCCCGAACGCCCCCGTGGCCCTCGCCTGGGTGCCCGGCGGCCGCTACCTGATCTCGGGGAACGGCACGACCCTGCGCCTCTGGGACGTCAAGGGCCTGCGCTGAGAAGGACCGCCCCGCCGTCGATCATCCGCCGGTGAGAGGTCCCGATCGATCGTGCTCCGAGCCTTGCCTTGCCGCGGGCGGCCCGCGTTCGCGGCGGCGGTTCCCGACGCGGCTCGGCGACCAGGAGCGCGAACGGCACCCCGACGCTAGACTCTCGAAAAGGAGATCAGCCCGACTTGTCTCTGCCACCGATTCCCGTCTTCTTCAACGAGATCCAGCTCGACTTCAAGCCCCTGTACGAGTGGGCGTTCGGCGACAAGATCGTCCACCCCGAGACGACCGCGCGGGCCGAGAGCATCGTCGCCGCCCTGCAGTCCGAGCCGGCGGCGTTCGAGATCCGCGAACCGGCGGAGCTGCCGCTCAAGGCGCTGCAGTCGATCCACAGCCCGAACCTGATCACGCTCTACAACACCGCGCGCCTGCTCCCCGAGGACGTGACGTTCTACCCGAGCGTCTTCCCCAAGAGCGAGCAGGTGCAGGGCGACCCGACGAACATGAAGCACGCCGGCTGCTTCTGCTTCGACTCGGGCACGCCGCTCAGCTCCCAGACGTGGGCCGCGGCGGCCTGGAGCGCCGCGTGCGCGAAGGACGCCGCCATGGCCGTCCGCAAGCGCAAGGCGCGGATCGCCTACGCCCTCTCGCGCCCGCCAGGCCACCACGCGACGCGCGACCTGTTCGGAGGCTACTGCTACTTCAACAACGCGGCGATCGCCGCGAAGGACCTCCGCCCCAAGGGCCGCGTCGCGATCCTCGACATCGACTTCCATCACGGAAACGGCACCCAGCGGATCTTCTACCGCGACCCGAAGGTGCTCGTCGTCTCGATCCACGGCGACCCGGTGACGTTCTACCCGTACTTCTCGGGTCATGCGGGAGAGACCGGGTCGGGCCGGGGAAAGGGATTCAACCTCAACCTGCCGCTGCAGCGCGGCGTGACGGGCGACGACTACATGCAGACGCTCGAGCAACACGCGCTCCCCGCGATCGAGCACTTCGTGGCGGAGTTCCTGATCGTGAGCGCGGGCCTCGACACCTACGAGAAGGACCCGATCGGGAGGTTCAAGCTCACGACCGACGACTTCGAGCGGGTCGGCAACGCGCTCGGGCGCCTGCGGCTGCCCACCGTCGTGATCCAGGAGGGCGGATACTACGCCTCCCACCTCGGCCGCAACGCGCGCGCCCTGCTCCGCGGGGTGCGCGAGGGCTCCGCGCCGCCGCCGGGCTAGCCGGGCTAGGCTAGGAGTCGCGCTCCCCGCCCTTCAGGCGCGCCTCGATCCGGGCGAGCTCCTCGGGCCACCACTCGGCGATGCCCGCCGCGGCGAGCTCGTCGCGGGCGCGGGCGAGCTTCTCGAGCCCGTCGCCGCGGCGGCCGTCGGCGAAGGCCGCCTCCGCCTCGACGCACAGGTTCCAGCCGACCGGCTCGTGGCGTCGCTTCGGCGGGAGCGCCTCGGGATCCGGCTCGGCGCGGAGGTGGGCGAGCTGCCCGGGCGCGTCGCGCAGGATCCGCGCGCGGAGGCGGTCGACGCAGTCGAGGCAGTGGAAGTCGCCTCGCAGCCCGACGAACTCGCCGTTCTCGAGATGGAACACCTCCCCGCAGTCGGTGCAGGTCGAGTGCTCCATCCACCAGTCGCACGCCGCGTCCTGCTCCTCCTCGGGGAGCTCCTCCCACTCCTCGGAGTCCTCCTCGGGCGGAACCTTCTCGTCGGGAATCGGCTCGACTCGGCTCATGACGGTCGCTCGACGGGCGGACGGGCGCGCCTCAGCGTTGCGCGGCCGGCGTCGGCGCGCCGTCGGCGTAGAACGCGCGCTTGCGCTCGGCGGCCTCGGGGTTGCCGCCGGCGGCCACGAAGACGGTCGCGGCGAACTCGGCGAACGCCTGGGCCTTCGCCGTGATGATCGGGCCGTCGCGCTCGACCGCCGCGTCGGTGAAGGTCGCGCCCTCCCAGTGGGGGGCGAGCTGCTCGCGGTGGGCGTCGCCGTAGCCGTGAGTGAAGCGCCGGCCGCGGAGCAGCCCCGCCTTCGCCAGGACGACGGGGCCGGCGCAGATCGCGCCGAGGATCGCGCCGGCGCCCTCGAGGGCGCGGAGCTTCTCGTCGATCGTCGTGCCGCCCATCACCTCGTAGGGGTCGCCGCCCGGGATCAGGACGACCGGGTGCGCGGTCGGGTCGATCGCGTCCCAGGCGAGGTCGGCGCGCGTCCGGAAGCCGGCGTCGCTCCGGTGGTCGCCGCCGTCGGGCGTCGCGACGGCGACCCGGAGCTTCGGGTGATCGGACGCGAGGAGGTCGGCGGCGAGGATCACCTCGAACGGGATGCAACCCGGGTAGAGGATCACGAGGGTGCTCGGCGGGGCGGCGCTCACTCGTCGTCTTGCTCCTTCGGCTCCTTCTCCTCGCCCTCGTCCGCACCGCGCTCGTCGCCGGGCTTCGTCGCGAGCTTGCCGCGGATGATGATCGTGTCGTTGTCGGTCCCGTGCGCGTTCCACGCGGCGAGGAACCGCTCGCGCGGCACCGACTGGCTCGCCGCGTGGGCGCTGTCGTGGTAGCGGACGACCTCGTCGTCCATCCAGGTGATCGTGATCCCGTGGCCGGCGTAGGGGCCTTCGCGCGCCTGGAGGACGTTCACGTCGATGATCGCGATGATCACCCAGCCCCGCGCGAACGCCTCGTCGAGGTCCTTCGCCGTGAGCTTGCGATGCTCGAACCGCCCCGACTCCTTCAGGAACGTCCGGCTCGCCAGGACCGAGTCCCAGTTCGTCACGCCGCGGAGGACGTCGGCCGTCTCCTCGTCGTAGAGCTCCTCGAGGCGATCGGGGTGCAGCTTCAGGTAGTCGAGGGAGCTGTAGAACCGCGCGTCGAGCCCCTCCTCGACCATCATCGGCAGCACCTGGCTCAGCCACGTCCACTGCCCCTCGCCGCGGCCGGTGCGTCGGTCGAGCTCCTCGAGGGGGAAGTCGCGCCCGGGGAGGAAGTAGCCGAGCGCCATCCGGACCTGGGCCTGGACGCAGTTCTCGCCGTCCTGGGCGAAGTAGGGGATCGCGAGCGGCTTCTCCGCCTCGGGTTCGTCGCCGTCGGGGGCGCGCTTCGCCGGCGGGTCGTCGTCGTCCGCGCGCGCGGGCGCCAGAGGCGGGCCGCCGAGCGTCGCGAGCGAGAGCCCGCTCGCGATGACGGACACGGCGACGATCGCTCGGCGCATCGTCACTCTCCCACGAGGAGCCGGTCGCCGAGGCTCTGGTCGAGGCCGCGCGTCCCGTAGATCTTCTCGACGGTCTTCTCGACCGTGTAGGGGACGCGCCGGAACGCGAACGTGCCGTCGTCGCGGAGCAGGACGTAGCACGCTCGCGGGTCGCCGTCGCGCGGCTGCCCGACGCTGCCGACATTGATGAGCGCCTTGTGCGCCTTGAGGCGATAGCGCTTGTCGGGCTCGCCCGGGATGTAGTCGACCTTCTCGCCCTTGCTGTCGAGGAGGAAGATCCCGGGGATGTGGGTGTGGCCGACGAACCCGAGGCGCGCGTTTCCGAACCCGTTGTCGAAGACCTCGCGCGCCTCCTCGGGCTCGTAGACGTAGTCCATGTTCGAGCCCGGCGTGCCGTGGGCGAACAGCATGTCGTCGATACGGACGCGCCGCTTGAGCTTTCTCTTCAAGAAGTGCCAGCGCGTCTTCGCCGCGGGAGCCGCCCGGCGGCGGGGCTTGAGCCGCCGTCGCGTCCACTGGACCGCGCGGGCCGCGAGCGGCTTGAAGAGGCTGTGCGGGGTGCGGTCGCCGACCGCCTCGTCGTGATTGCCGAGGATGACGAAGTCGAAGCAGCGGGCGGCGTCGAGCACCTCCTGCGGGTTCGGGCCGTAGCCGACGACGTCGCCGAGGCAGTAGACCTTCTGGACGCGCTTGCGGGCGGCGTCGGCCAGGACGACCTCGAGCGCCTCGATGTTGCTGTGGATGTCGGAGACGATCGCGACCCTCATCGCGGCGCCTCCCCGGCCGGCGCGCCGGCCGCGCCGACGAGGGCGAGCCTCTCGCGCGGGTGCGCACCGAGGAGCTCGAAGAATCCCCGTCCCTTGTCGAGCGTCTCCTGATACTCGGCCGCCGGCTCGCTGCCCCAGACGATCCCGCCGCCGACGTGGAAGTGGACCCGCGCGCCGTCGTGGACGAGCGTCCGGATCGCGACGTTGAGGTCGAGGGCGCCGGTGTCGGCGATCCAGCCGATCGCGCCGGTGTAGAAGCCGCGCCGGACCGGCTCCATCTCCTCGATGATCTCGATCGCGCGGATCTTCGGCGCGCCGGTGATCGACCCGGCCGGGAACGCCGCCGCGACCGCGTCGATGGGATCGACCGCGTCGGGGAGGCGCGCCGAGACCGTCGCCACGAGGTGGTGGACGGCCGGGAACGACTCGACGCGAAAGACGTCCTCGACGGCGACGGTGCCCGGGCGCGCCGTGCGGCCGAGGTCGTTGCGGACGAGGTCGACGATCATCGCGAGCTCGGCGCGGTCCTTCGCGCTCGCCGCGAGCTCGGCGCGGAGGGCCGCGTCGGTGATCGGATCGGCGCCGCGCGGGCGCGTCCCCTTGATCGGACGGCTCTCGATCCGGCGACCCGATGCCGGGTCCGCCGACGCGCCGGGCGCCGCGATCCGGAGGAACCGCTCGGGCGACGCGGAGAGGACGGCGCGCCCGCCGCCGAGGTCGCAGAACGCGGCGAAGGGCGCCGGCGAGAGCGACCGGAGTCGCTCCCAGAGATCGCGCGGCGCGGCCGGCGCGGGCGCCGAGAAGCGCTGACTCAGGTTCACCTGGTAGACGTCACCCGCGGCGATGAGCTCGCGAACCTCGGCGACGGCGGCCTCGTAGGCGCCCGCGGAGAACGTCGAGGTGAGCGCGTCGCCGATCCCATCGATCGACGGGGTGGGCCGCGCCGAGGTGGTCGACGCGGCGCGCACGGCGTCGGCGAGGCGAGCGACCGCGTCGGGCGCATCGGCGAGCCCGGTCACGAGGACGCGCCCGCCGACGTGGTCGACGGCGACGACGGCATCGTGGAACGCGACGTGGAGATCGGGCAGGTCGAGGTCGCGGCGGGCGAGGCGCGGCCATCGCTCGAGGCGCCGGCCGAGGTCGTAGCCGAGGATCGCGACGCCGCCCGAGGGGAACGGCGGCAGTGGGTCGGCCCGCCCGGTCGGGGCGGCCTGGGCGCTCGACGAGCATCGAAGGGCATCGAGGCGCGAGCGCCGCGTGGCGCACGCCTCGCGCAGGCGCTCCCACGGGTCGCGCGCGTCGTCCGCGTTCGCCTCGAGGACCGCGGCGGGCGACGCTCCGAAGAACGACCACCGCTCGCCGTCGCTCGTCGGCAGGCCAGCGTCGAGCGCGAAGAAGCCCGCGGTCTCGCGGATCGCCGATGCGAGCGCCCACACCTCGAGCGCTCCTCCCTTCGGGGTGACGTCCTCGATCAGAAGTCCCGTCGCGGTCTCTGGCAAGAGCGTTCCTTGGCGGGCGCGCCGCGGCGATCGCGACGCGTTTCGAGGCAGACTCGAGTCGGGGCGTTCCCGACGAGGCCTTCGGGCTTGCCCGGACGATCCAGCCGCCCGACCCGAGCCAGCATTATAGACCCACGAGCGCGGGAACGTCCACGAGCCCCCGATTCCACGGGAAACGCCAAAGGAGACCGGTCGATGATGCCGATCTTGGATGGGGGAGACGCTCCGCAGAAGGGGGGAGGCGCATGTCGAGCTCGCGCCAGGGTCGTTCCACGTCCAGCCGTCGCGCCCGCGCCGGCGGGGTCGGTGACGGGCCGATCGCGGACGCGATCGCGTCGTTCGAGCGCCACCTGCGCGCCGAACGAGGCCTCTCGCCGCACTCGATCCGTGCCTACCTCGGCGACGTCCGCGACTTCGCCGGATACCTCGCCGAGACGGCGCAGGAGCGCGGGGACGACCCGCTCGCTCTCGACGAGGTGGCCCGGATCGAGCTTCGAGGCTATCTCGGCGACCTGCGGAATCGCGGGCTGGCGGCCTCGAGCGTCGCCCGCCGCCTCTCCGCGATCCGGACGTTCTACGACTTCCTCAACCGGACCGGTCTCGCCCGGCGCGACCCCGCGCGCGAGGTGCGGGCGCCGCGCCCGTCGCGTCGTCTGCCGCGGGTCCTCTCGGTCGCCGAGGCGGCGCGCCTGCTCGAGGAGCCCGGGCGCAACGTGCGCGACCGCACGCCGGCGCGCGATCGGGCCCTCCTCGAGCTGCTCTACGGCGGCGGGCTGCGGGTGGGGGAGGCGATCGGGATCGACTGCGACGACCTCGACCTGCGCGACGGCTTCGCCCGGGTCCGCGGCAAGGGGCGCCGCGAGCGGCTGGCGCCGATCAGCCGGCGGGCGTGCGAGTCTCTTCTCGCCTACGTCACCGGCGAACGGTCGCGCCTGAGGCACCGGGGCGCGGGTCCGCCGCCGGCCCGGAGCGAGGGTCCCGTCTTCTGCAACCGCGACGGCGGGCGCCTCTCGGAGCGGAGCGCGCATCGACTCGTCACGCGCTACGCCCGTCGCGCGGGCCTCCGGGGAGGCGTGACGCCCCACACCCTGCGCCACTCGTTCGCGACGCATCTGCTCGAGGGAGGGGCTGATCTCCGGAGCGTTCAAGAGCTTCTGGGGCATCGGAGCCTGGCGACGACGCAGCTCTACACCCACGTCGGCGTCCGCGGCCTCGTCGACGCTTACGCCCGCAGCCACCCCGGAGCCCGGTGATCCCGCGGGCGCGATCGTTCCGGATCGGAGGGGTCCGCGAGGACCCGCCTCGCTTGACGCTCTCGTCACCCACTGCTACATTGCCCGGTGCGAAACGCGTAACGCCTTCTGTCGGGAGGTTTTCGAGGCGTGAGTAGCACGTGGGAGAGCACGACGGCGTGACGTTCAAGGTCATCCTGTCATCGATCGACCCGAGCACGAGTCACCAGCTCGTGAGCGAGCTCGCGCGGCTGTTCTCTCTCGAGGAGCAGGTCGCCTCCGACATCAGCGGCGCCGCGCCCATCATCCTGATCGACAATCTCGACATGCCGACGGCGCTGGGCGTTCGCGAGCGGCTTCAGGCGATGGTCGATCTCGGCGCGCGGTTGATCACGACCGACGACATCGTCGAGGACATCCCGCGGGTCAACTGGCCCGAGCTCCCCGAGATTGCGCGCGAGGTCCAGGCGGCCGCGGCCGCGGTCGCCGAGGCGGCGCGGGCGCCGGCGCCCGCGCCTCAGCCTCGGATCTACACCGATGTCGTCACGCGGCCGCGGCGCGACCGTCTGGCCGTCTTCGCCTGCCCCGACTGCGGCGCGCGCTTCGACGTCTCCCGGTCCGCGGGGTCGCCGCCGAGCGCGGCGGGCGACTACTCGGGTCCGGTCCGGACGCTCCCGGAGTCGGCGCGGACGCGTCCGATCTCCGATGATGATGCGCCGCCCGAGCCCGTCCGGGCGCCCGAGACGGCGCCGGGTCTCGCACCGGTGCCGGCTGGCTCGCTCGCGAAGACGCAGGCGAACGAGAGCGACACCCACATCGCGTTCGAGGGCGAGACGGCGCTCGCCGACGCCGGGCGCGAGGAGTCGGACGATCTCGTCGAGCCCGTCGACGACGCGCCCGACCCGGTCGATCTGCACGAAGCGCCCGAGGCGGCGACGCCCCCGCCGCCTCCCCAGCCCGAGCCCGAGCCCCAGCCCGAGCCCGAGCCCGAGCCCGAGCTGGCGCCGGCTTCGCAGGACAGGCCGGCGCCGTCGCTCAACGAGTCGCTCGACGACTGGATCAACCCGCCGCTCGACGACCTCGACGAGAGCCCCCTCTCCGACCTCGACGACGAGCCGATCGCCGACGACCCGGAGTCGGTCTCCGACGACGGGCCGATCGCGGACGAGCCCGAGTCGGTCTCCGACGATGCGCCGCTCTCGGAGCCCGAGCCGGCCGCGCCGGCGCCCACGCCCGCGCCGGCGGGCCCGGTCAAGGGCGACGGCGGGCAGTTCGTCAGCAGTCGGCCGCTGTGGGGCTCGAAGAAGGAGGAGATCAAGCCGAAGTCCGACTTCGTGAGCAGTCGGCCGATGCCTGTCGTCGGACGAAGACAGACCGCCGAGGCGCCGGCGCCGGCCAGCCCCCCCTCCGATCCGGTCTTCGAGCCGGCGTCGTCGGACTCGGCTCGGTTCCAGGGGATCGAGCCGCTCTCCGAGAGCGGCAGCGCCGACGGGATCGTCCCGAACCCGGTGAGCGAGGCGGAGACGAAGCGGCGCAGCGGCGGCCTCGAGCCTATCTCGATGGCCGAGACGGTTCAGGAGATGAACCTCCCGCTCGAGAGCGACGACGATGCGCCGCCGCCGTTCCCGAAGCCGGTGCCGGCCGTCAGCAGCGGCAGCAACGAGAATCTCCCGCAGGCGAGCAAGCTCCCGAGCGAGACCTCCGAGTATCGGCCGCCGGTGCTCGACGTGCAGACGAGCGACGACCTGCCGATCGACGCCCGGTCGCGGTCGGATGCGGGCGGCAAGCCGGTCCAGATCGGCCCGAGCTCGGATGAGTTCGAGCGGCTCTATGACTCGAAGTTCGACGAGGCGGGCGGCTCGAAGAAGAACGGCGGAAAGCCGCTCGGGAAGATGCCGGCTGGCCGGAGCGACGAGCGTCGGCCCAACGTGCGGACGCCGGCGCCGGCCGACCTCTCGAGCGACGACTTCACCGAGGTCGCGCCGATCGACTTCGCCGACATCGACCGCGACCTCGCCGACCTCAAGAGCGACGACGACCTGCTCGCCTCGAGCGCCGTGTCCGGGAACCAGCCGCCGGCGAGCGACGACTTCGAGCCGCTCGACGCCGACGAGGCGCTCGAGATCATGCGGGGCGACAGCGACAGCGGCGGCGGCGGCTCGCGGTCCCGGCCGGCGCGGCCGAACGCGAGGCTCTCGCCCGAGAGCGGAGAGCTCGAGCCGCTCGATCCGTCCGAGGCGATGAAGATCCTCACCCGGAGCGGGAAGCAGCGGGTGGTGAAGCCCTCGGACATCGTGTCGTCGAAGGGCGCGGGGTCGGGTCGGAGCAAGGAAGAGAAGCCGAGGAGCAAGGGCAAGAAGGAGAGGGACAAGTCGAAGGCGCGCTCGGACAAGCTCATCGGCCTGTCGGCGTCCGACGAGGACTTCGACTTCCTCCAGAGCCAGGATCCCAACGACGTCGAGGACGATCTCTTCTCCGAGACCGAGAACACCGACACGGTGCCGAAGCTCGAGGAGAAGGAGAAGCGGCGGACCGATCCGTTCGCGAGGTCGACGAAGCGGCGCGAGGGGAGCAGCGGGCGGAGCGGGAAGCGCGAGAAGACGAAGAAGCGCGAGCGGCCCGAGCCGTCCGAGAAGACCGAGAAGCGCGAGAAGACGAAGAAGCGCGAGCGGCCCGAGCGCGACCGCGAGGAGCGGAAGTCGGCCCGGACGTCGGGGCGGACGGAGCGCAGCTCGGCGCGGACCGAGAAGGGCTCGAGCCGTCGCGAGGGCGGAAGCGGTCGGAGCTCGAAGCAGGCGGCGCCCGCGGGAGCGGCGGGGGCGGAGGACGACTCCTACGGGCTCGTCCTGAGCCGGATCCCGAGCGACGCGAAGCGCCAGCGGGCGGCGGCGCTGATCGCGGACATCAAGGGGATCTCGAAGGCGGAGGCGATGAAGCTGACCGACCGCACGATCATCCCGGTGCTGAAGGGCGTGGACAAGAACCTCGCCGACAAGCACCACCAGGAGTTCAAGAAGGCCGGAATCTCGGCCCGGGTGACGACGCGCCGAGTTCGCTAGGGGTCCGAGCGGCCAACCGGATCGGGGGAGCGGCGAAGCGATGGCTATGTGTCCGTACTGCGGCGAGGAAGTCGACGACGACGCCGCGCAGTGCTGGAAGTGCGGGGCGTCGATCGCGGCCGACGCGAGCGACGACAAGACCGACTCGGACGACGGCGGGCTCGCCGTGCCCGACGACGACGATGAAGACGGCGGGCTAGCGCTCCCCGACGACATCGACGACGACGTCGCCAAGAGCAAGCCGAAGGTCCAGGTCCGCGAGTGTCCGCACTGCAACGCGCCGATGCCCAAGAAGCTCCACCGCTGCAAGGAATGCGGGCGGATGATGGAGGAGTGGGGCGTCGACGAGAGCGACGCCCGGGCGTGGAAGATGGGGTCGTGGGGCGTGATCCTCGCCGTGACCGCGATCGCCGCCCTCGGGTTCATCTTCCTCGTGATGCCGAGCGGCGATGTCGAGCGGGTCTACGTCACCTACAAGTTCAGCCAGCTCGACAGCCTCGTCGGCCGGAGGAGCCGCGACGCGAACCGCCGGAACCAGACGTGGGAGAAGATCGACGGCAAGTTCATCGTCTGGGAAGGCATGGTCGTGGAGCGAATCGACGGCTTGACCGACACGACGTTTCTCGTCAAGATCGACCCCTCGAACGCGAAGGATCTGCCCGATGTGAAGGTCACCTTCCCCTCGAGCACGAGCGACAAGGTGAAGCTCATCGGAAAGGACCAAAGCCTCCGCTTCGACGCCCGTCTCCTGAGACCGGGAGAAGACGAGAAGGTGGTGTTCGTCATGGACCACGCCGACCTTCCCAAAGAAGAAGGAACGGAAGGAAACTGAGACGAGACAAGAGGTAGCGGGCCCCCCGCCGCCCCGACAACACGCCAGCGTAGCTCAGCGGTAGAGCACCGCATTCGTAATGCGGCGGTCGCCGGTTCAAATCCGGCCGCTGGCTTTAACGCAACAAACGACGCCGCCCCGGGCCTGCCCCCGGGCGGCGTCGTTCATTGGCTCCATCCGCGTTCTCGCGACGTGCTCTCGCGAGCGCCCGCGGACGGACAGCGCAACCTCCCCCACGCGGTCGCGCTCCTCGCCTGCCACGAGCTCTGCGCCGCCACGAACGCCGAGGCCGGAGCGAGATTCGCCGTGACCGGCTCGACGGTCCCCTAGACGGCGAAGAGGTTACCGAAGCGCGACCACTGCGGTGCGAGTAGCTGGCGTAGAAACCGAAGAGGGAACTGTGGTCTTGGGTCAACAGGACATGTGCACGCCAATTCGCTGGCTGGCGATCGTGGCAACCGCATCTACCGGCTTGGGAATCGCTGGATCGGGGGCCTATCTAGGCGGCGGCGAGGGTGTCTACCTACTTTGCATTGCGCTCGCGTACTCGATTGTCCTGCCGCCGCTCATCTTCGCATGCTCACGCATCCCCTCCAGACGCGCACGGTTCGGATGCTCGATCGCGCTCATGATCCCACTGGCCTCCTTCTTCATCGCGAACGCATGGGTGGCGCTACTCACACGAGTGCACGCCGAGTCGATGGTGCCGAGAATCGAGGTGCGAGCGTGGAACGAGAGCGCGGATCTCTCGCAGGAGGTGTGGGTGGATGAGAGGACCACTCTCTGTGTCTATCGCGTGACTCCCTGGGGCGCTCGCATTGGGGTATGGGAACGCGGAGAGCTGATTCAGGTGGTGGACCTCGAGCGCCGGGAAGAGGCATACCTGGTCACTGGAGCCACTTGGGTCCACTTTCAGACCTCGGGCGGGGGCATGGTCTGGCCCAATCGCTAGTCGCCGACGCGTCGCACGTCGACCTGGACGATCCGTAGTCGCCAGGGTCAGGCCCATGGTGCTTGCTGCTTGTTCTCGCGATGCTTGGCGACGACAGCCCCGAGGCCGGCGACACTTCGACGCGTCGGCGCCTGCTTCACGGCGAGGCAATCGAGAGTGTCGTGCGCCATCGGCGGCTCTAGGGAAGCGACCAGTAAAGGACCCACTCGCGCTTCGCCGCCTGGTTTCTGACGACGCAAGCGAACTGGGTGGCGTCCAGTCGGACCGCGTCGATCCGAATCCGATCGCGTGTTGGAAAGCGCTTGAGCTCCAGCACGCGCGCGTTCGCGAGATCAAGAATCCCAATCAGTGACTCATCGGTACGTGACCCCCCGCCTTGGATCATGACGTAGTGCCCGGGATCTTCGGCCCAGCGATTCACCTCGGAGAGATAGCCGTGACCGAAGCCACGAGGACGCGAGTCCCGATCATGTGTGTTCCTCCCATCAAGTCGCGCGCCACGTGAGGCCGCGCTACGGCCCGACGAGCGCCGCGTCCGCGTCCGACGTCGACGCCTGGACGAGCGCTCCGCCCTCGCGGTTCGTCTCGATCAGAGCGTCGAGGAGCTGATCGAGGGTCGTCGGCTTCTCGCCGGTCTTCGCGGATCGCAGCGGCTGGAGGACGTCGAGACGGTGCCGCTCGGACGACCAGGCGACGAGGGCGCTCCGTCCCTCGCGCGCGAGAAACGCGGTGAGGTCGGGTGTTCCGACCGCCGCCTCGAGCTCCGAGCGCCGGACCATCGTCTTGCCCTGAACGACGGCGAAGAGGGTCACGCTGCGCGCCTCGAGCCGCTCGAGCGCGCTGGCGATCTCGTCGAGCGCCCGGTGTCGATCGCCCTCGACGGCGAGCTCGATCCGGGCGCCCGCGACGTCGTCGACCCGGTCGACGAGACGTCCTCGCCCCTCGACGACCACCAGGACGTCGTCCTCCGGGCCGGTCCTCCGGGCGAGCGCTTCGAGGCCCGCCTGGAGCTCGTCCGGATCGAGCGCGGCCGCCGTGACCGCATGTCCGAGCAGCGCCAGCCCCTCGGGGTCGCGCAGGGCCGCGGCGACCTCGTCGGTGCGGTCGCTCACCACGAGCGCCTGGGTCGTCGAGCGGGTGATCGCCTCGGTGAACCAGTCCTCACGCGTCCGGGGCGCCAGGTTCTCGGCGAGGTCCACGGCGATCGCGTCGGCGAGGCGTCCCGCCGTCGCCGGGCCGAGGTGCGTCGCCACGGCCGCCCAGTTCTCCTCGTCGAGGTTCCACGACAGGAGGAGCTGGCTGAAGAAGTCCCAGCCTCGCTCGAAGTCGTCGAGGTCCTCGCGCGTCGTCACCGCGAGCGCCCGCTCGTAGACGACCTGGTCGGACGCGACCGCCGTCACCTCGACATCCACGGCCGCCCGGAGCTCGTAGGTCTCGTCGGCCACGAAGAACGCCGGGAACCAGGCGTAGAACCAGAGAAACGTGTTCGGCCACCACACGCCCGCGCGTCCGACGAAGCTCGCCTCGAGCCCGGTGACTCTCAGGGCTAGCACCAGGTCGGCGTCGCCGGAGCTCGCTTCGGCTGGATCCGACTCGATGCTCTCGAACAGTCCGATCAGCTCGAGTCGTTCGCGCGTCCGTTCGCGGACCGACCGGGCGAACTCGTTCGACTCGTAGGAGGCGGCGAGGCCCGTGCCATCGACGGCGGGCGCGAGGGCGAGGGCGTGCTCGACGGGGAGCGGAGCGCGCGAGAGCGTGGAGCCCGGATCGACGGTCGGGTGAGTGGCGCAGCCGCTGGCCACCCCGAGGACGACGAGTGCAGGGGCGAGAAGACGTTGCATGAGCTGAACCTCACCGCGAAGCCTAGCACTTCACCGCTGGAGCCGGAAGTTGGATCTCGGGAAATCGACTCCGGCCTCCCGCCGCGGAGAGTCGCTCGGGGAATCCCCGTCGGCCCCGTGGGGCGTTGACCTCAGCGGCGGCGCCTTCCGAGAAGGTCCTTGTCGCGACCTCGGCCCGTCGGTCTACTGTCCGTGTTCGATTGTCCGTGTCGTCTGGATATTGCGACTCATGGCCGCACGCTCTCTTCGCCTCCTCGCGCTGATCCTCGCGACCCTCGCTCTCACCGGAGCGACGAGCGGTTGCGGCGTCGTCATCACCGGCGTCGTGATCGCGGCCGCCGGAGGGGGCGGCGGAGGTGGCGGCGGTGGCGGTGGCGGCGGTGCGGGGGCGCCCGCGCCGAGGCCGTCACCTCGCCCACCGCCTCGGCCACCTCCACCACCTCCTCCGCCTCCGCCTCCACCGCCACCGCCCCCCGCGGCGACGGACGTGAGCTTCACGGTCGACCCGAGCAGCGGTCCCCTCGGGGCGACGCTCGTGCCTGCGGTCGAGGTCACCGTCGTCGATGCCGCGGGTCAGCGGATCGCCGGGGCGACCGACGAGATCACCGTCGCCATCGAGCCGAACGCGGAGGGCGCGCAGCTCCTCGGTACGGTGATCGTCTCCGCGGTGGATGGGGTCGCGCGGTTCACCGACCTCGAGGTCGACCGTCCGGGCGTCGGGCTCCGCCTCCGGGCGACCGCGGCCGGGCTCGATCCCGACGTCTCCGACCCGTTCGACATCGCCGAGGCCGCCGCCCTCGTGTTCACCCTCGACCCGCCCGGGTTCACCGCCGTCCGCGCTCCGTTCGCGGTCGAGGTGACCGTCGTCGACCTCGCCGGGCAGCGGGTCGTCGGCGCGACGAACAGCGTGACGGTGGCGCTGGCCTCGAACCCGGTCGGGGCGCAGCTCCTCGGCTCGCGGGTCGCCAACGCGGTCGACGGCGTCGCCCGACTCGGTGACCTGCGCGTCGACCGCGCCGGAACGTTCACCCTCCGGGCGAGCTCGGGCAGCCTCGCGACCGACGACTCGACCTCGTTCGAGATCGTCGTCGTCGTCGACACGGCGATCCGGGTCGACCGGTTCGACGCGGCTCGCCGACGCGTCCCGATCGGCGCGTCGGTCCGCCTCGACTTCGCGTTCAGCGGGGGGCAGCCGACCGACGTCCTCCTCGAGCCCGGATCGATCGACCTCACCGGTCAGAGCTCGGTCGACGTCGTCCCCTTCCCCGAGACGCCGACGAGCGCCGATCCGCGGGCGGCGTTCAAGCTGCGAGCGACCGACCAGCCGATCGCCCAGGAGCAGGTCGAGCTGGCTCACGCGCGGCGCGCGGGCGGGCCAGGGCAGGACGTGCCGCGAGAGCTCGCGACCTTCCCCGACGGAACCTCGATCGCGAGCGGGTTCTTCCAGGGCCAGGCGGTGTTCGGGCCGGGTGAGGCGGCGGGAGCGAACCAGCTGGGCGAGACGACCGTGACGGCCGTCGGGGACAAGGACGTCTGGGTCGGTCGGTTCAACGAGGATGGCACTCTTCGAGCGGTGACCACCGCGTCGTGTACGGCAGCGATCTTCAGTCGTGTCTGCGCGACGTTCGCCGACGGAAGCTGCGTGATCGCCGGCGGCTTCACCGGTCAGGCGACCTTCGGTCCGGGCGAGCTCGCCGGACCGGGCCGTGCCGGCGAGACGGTCCTTCCTTCGACCGGCATGTTCCTCGCTCGTTTCAACGACGACCTCTCGCTCGCCTGGGCCGTTGGCGCGCCGGGGGCCGGAGGCGGCCTCGTCGATCGAAGCTACGGCGTCGCTGCGTGCCCCGATGGGTCGGTGGTCGTGACCGGACTGCTCGACGCCGTGACGACGTTCGGCGCGGGCGAGCCCGGTGAGACCACGCTGCCGTCCATCGGGATCTTCGTGGCGCGGTTCGCCTCCGACGGCTCGCTGTTGTGGGCGCGCCACGCCGCGGGGCCGCCGTCGGACGCGGTCGTGTTGAGCGCCGACGCGTTCGGAGACGGGAGCTCCGCGATCACCGGGTTCATCGGTGCCGGAGCGACGGTCTTCGGCCAGGGCGAGCTGCCCGGCCCCGGACGAGAGGGCGAGACGACGCTCGCAGGGACCGGTCGCGAGGGTTTCGTCGCTCGCTACACCGCCGACGGCAGTCTCGCCTGGGCGCGGCAGACCGAAGACGGCACGACTCAGGGTCAGAGCGTCGCGTTCGGACCCGATGGAAGTGTCGTCGCAACCGGGTTCTTCTCGGGCTCCCCGACCTTCAGTCCCGGCGAAGCGGCCGGGGTCGATACGGACGGAGCGACCGAGCTCGTGAGTCAGGGACGAGACGTCTACGTCGTGCGATACACCGCGGACGGGCGGCTCGACTGGGCCCGCCGGGCGGGTAGCAGCGAGACCGACATCGGGGTGAGCATCGACGTCCTTCCAGACGGGACGCTCGCGGTCACCGGTATCTTCCAGGGCGACATCACCTTCGGGCCAGGCGAGTTCCCGGCGCCTGGGCAGACCGGCGAGCTCCAGCTCTTCCGCGCTGGCGACGTAGATCTCTTCGTCGCTCGCTACGACGTCGACGGGCGGGTGACGTTCGCTCAAGGCGCGGGCGGATCTTCTCTCGACGAGGGGCACGGAGTGGGCTCGATCTCGGACGGTCGAATCGCCCTCGGCGCGGCTTCCCGGAGCCCGGCCGTGACCCTGGGGGCCGGCGATCCCAACGAAACGACCCTCGCGACCGCGGGCGGCGACGACATCCTCATCGCCCGTTACGACCCCGAGAACTACCGCCTCGTCGAGCTCCTCCCCGGGCGGCTCGCGACCGCCCGGAGCGCTGGCGGCGATCAGAACGAGACGGCCCACGCCGCGAGCGCGTTCCCGGACGCCTCGGTCGTCGTCGCGGGCGCGTTCGCCGGCGCGGCGACCTTCGGCGAGAACGACCCGAACGAGACGCTCCTCACCTCGCTCGGCACCGACGACGTCTTCGTCGCCCGCTACGACGCCGACGGACGTCTCCGGTGGGCGGTGGAGGGATCCGGCGCGGGCGCCGACGCGGCTCTCGCGGTGGCGGCCGCGCCCGATGACGGAGCGTTCGCGGCCGGGCGATTCTCGAGCGACCTGACCCTCGGGGCCGGCCTCCCGACGCAGGCGGACCTCGTCTCGAGCGGCGGCACCGATGCGTTCCTGGCCCGCTTCGACCGCGACGGCGTCCTGATCTGGGCCGTCGAGGTCGGCGCCGCCGGCGACGACGCGGCGCTCGGCGTCGGCGCGCTCGCCGACGGCGGGGCGATCGTCGCCGGGCGGTTCGAGGGCACGGTCGTGCTCGGCGCAGGGGAGCCGAACGAGACGAGCCTCGTCTCCGCCGGCGCCGCAGACGTCTTCGTCGCCCGCTACGACCGGGACGGCGCCCTCGTCTGGGCGAAGCGAGCCGGAGGGGCCGGAGACGACGAGGCGCTCGCCGCCGCCACGTTCGGAGGCGGCGACGCCGTCGTGGTCGGCCAGCTCGACACTCAAGCCGTCTTCGGGCCAGGAGAGCCCGGACAGGCGACGCTCGACGCCAGCCCGACGGGCGCGTTCATCGCCCGCTTCGCCGTCGAGGACGGAACGCTCCAGTTCGCTCGGCGCTCGGGCGGCGGCGACGACGAGCGGGCGACCGGCGTCGCGACTCTCGCCGATGGAAGCGCCGTGGCGGTCGGTCACTTCACCGGCGACGTGACGCTGGGCCCCGGCGAGCTCGGACAGACGACGCTCAACTCGGCAGGTGCGACCGACCTCTTCGTGGCTCGCGTCGACGCGGCCGGTGACCTCATCTGGGCACGGCGCGCGGGCGGGACCGGCCTCGACGAGGCACGGGCCGTCGCCGCGCTCTTCGACGGTCGAATCGCCGTCACCGGCAGCTTCTCGGGAACGGCCGTCTTCGGCCCCGGCCAGGCGCGGCAGACCTCGCTCGTCTCCGCCGGAGCGACCGACACGTTCCTGGCCCGGTTCGACGCAACCGGGCTGCTCGTGGAGGCGACCGGCGCGGGCGGCCCGACCGACGATGTCGGCCACGGCGTGGCGATGCCGGGCGACGAGGGCGCCTTCCTGGTCGGCCGGTTCACCGGCTCGGCCGTGTTCGATGCCGGTCAGCCGAACGAGACCACGATCTCCGCCGGCGGCCCCGGCGACGCGTTCGTGGCGCGCCAGTTCCCGAGCGAGTAGACGCCGGGACACCTCGTCCACCGCGATGGCGACAAGGTCATCGTCTACCCGCTTCCCGAGGGCAAACCGACCGAGATCGCGATGCCGGTCAGAGGCTCGATCGACCTGCAAGGCCTCCCGTTCACCCTCGGCGCGACCAGCGCGACCGCCAACAGGGAGGTCGTCCTCTTCACCACCGGCCAGTTCCGGACGGGCAGGGAGATTCCCTGCGGGTACATCGACCTCGTGGCGGGAAAGGCGACGCTGTTGAAGTCGTATCCGCCGAACACGACGCTTCAGTTCTCGCGCGCCGCGTTCGCTGACGACGGCGGCCTTCTGATTCCGGTTCATTACGCGTCGATGGACACCGCTCCGTACCAGTACTCGAGCGACCTCTTCCATGCCGACCTTGCGCCGTGAACGTGGCCTGCTCTCCGGTCGCCGTGTCAGGGTCGGTCACTCCAGGGAGGTGAAGATGAGCGGATCAAGCCTTGTGGCGAGAGGCCTTGCCGGAGCCATGACCGCGGCCCTGGTCGGCGTGACCGCTACGGTCGTGCTCGCGGATGACACCGACGTTGCAGCGCTCGGCAAGCGTCTGCGCAAGGCCAAGTCGGGGAAGGAACGTGGTCAAGCTGCTGATGCGTTGAAGGCGCTCGGCGAGGAGGCCGGCGACGCGGTGCCGGCGCTCGTCGCCGCCCTGGCTGACGACGAGCCCGTCCGAGACTCCAGCGAGGGAGGGTTCAGGATCGAGGGGGATCCGGACACCGTTGCACGGCACGCCATGATGGCGCTCGAGGAGGTGGGCGCCCCGGCGATCGACCCGCTCATCGACGCCCTCGGTGAGCGAAACGCGAACGTCCGGAGCCATGCCTCGGAGGCGCTCGAGTCGCTGGCGATGCGCGCGGAAGGACTGCCGGATGAGGAGGCCGTCGCGTGGAGGGGGCGCTTCGCCCGTGCGGCGAGGCCACTCGTGAAGATCCTCGTCAAGGATGGCAAGCGGCCCGCGCCGAAGAAGAGCAAGCCAGCGAAGAAGCCGACCGGTGCTGGGGTGATCGAGTTCGGCGACGCCGGCGGCGGCCCCACCCCGGCAGACCGAGCGGTCAAGATTCTCGGCATCATAGGCGCCCGCGCCGTCGCCCCCGTGACCGACGTGCTCAAACATCGAGACCGCGACGTTCGGCGCCGAGCCGCACAGGTTCTCTCGCTCGTCGGCGCCGAGGCCGAGCCCGCCCTCGATCCCCTCCTCGACGCGCTGGGTGACCACGAGGGCAAGAAGCTGCGGCAGCGACCGGTCGATGAGGGCGAGCTCGACACGTTCGCCAACTTCTTCGCGGGAGCCAGCAAGACCGTCGGGGGATTCGCGGCGGTCGCTCTCTCGAACATCGGCGAGCCGGCGGTCGAGAGCCTCATTCAGCGGCTACGCGACGAGGACGCGGCGGTACGCGAGAACGCTCTTCGCGCTCTCAACGGCATCGGCAAGCCTGCGAGCGCGGCGATCCCGGCCGTGGAGGCCCTGCTCGAGGATCCCGATGAACGCGTGCGAATCGGTGCGTCGGTGACGCTTCGGACGCTCGAGCGATGAGGGAGGCTCTCGACTCGGGTGTCGTCTGTCCGTCAACGACGTCGCGTCTCCTCGAGCAGGGCTCGTGCGGCGACGAGTAGGGGTCTCGGGTCTTCACTCGACGCCGCCGCATCGAGGAGATCGCAGACAACGGCGATACGCGTCGCGGGGTGGTTTGGGTGCAAGTCCGCGCCCCCAACATCCACCACACCCCCAATGAGCGAGGCGATGCTCCACGTCGTCTTCCCGAGGCCGAGGCTGTTCTTCGGGGACCCCTCTCTCCGGATCAGTCTCGATGACGAGGCGATCTACGACGGGAGCTTCAAGGCCGGCGTTCACGAGGAGATCGCCGTCACGCCGGGCGCCTACGAGCTCGCCACGGTGATCGAGGTCGGCGCCGGGCTCGTGCGATGCCAGACGTGGACCGTCGAGATCGGCGATGCCGAGGCCTACACGGCGACCCTCCGCTACAGCCGCCTGTGGGGGAACTTCACGGCCGACCTCCGGGTGGAACCCGGTCGCGGGAGGTAGTCGCACGAGCTCACGGCGCTCGCACCCGGCTGCTCGCTAGGCGGTGGGCTCGGCGCGCGCGCCAGCGGACCTCTGATCCCGAGAGGCGAGCTCGCTCGCGAGCGCTCGGACGGTGAGCATCACGAGCTCCTGCTCGTTCATGCCGAGCGCGGAGCCCGCGCGAGCGACCGAGGCGATGAAGCCCTCGAGCTCTGCATCGGTGACGTCGATCAGTCGGGCGTAGCGCTCCAGGTTCAGACGCAGCTCGTCATCCATCCCCACCAGCATGGCCCCGGCTCGGCCTCCGGAGAATCATCAAGGATGATGATGCCCTCTTCGCGATCGCCCAGGCCTACTCTCGCGCCCGCACGCTCTCCGCCAGGTCGAGCGATCCGACCAGACGGAGGCTCGGCCACTGGGCGAGCAGCAGAACGCCGACGATGCCGACGGCGCTCAGGATGAACGTCGCGGGGCTGAGGACGAACGGGAGGGTGAAGAGGTCGCTCTCGTAGAGGCCGAGGGCGTGCTCGAGGACGAGGATCGCCGCCGGCAGCCCGATCGCGATGCCCGGCAGGGCGAGGAGGGCGTGCTCGATCGTGATCATGGTCGCAATGGACCGCATGCTCGTGCCGAGGGCGCGCATCGTCGCGATCTCGCGCTTTCGCTCGAGGATGCTGAGGGTCGCGGTGTTGAAGAGAACCGCGGCCGCGAGGGTGACCGCCATGGCGAGCATGATCCCGACGAGAAGCCAGGTGAGCGCCATCCACTCGTCGAACTGCTCGCGCATGGCGGCGAGGTCCTGGATGTGGGCGAGCCCGGGGAGCTCGGCGAACGCCCCGCGGAGCGCCACCCGGCCGTCGGGGGCGACCGTCGCGACGATGGTGTTCACCCGGTCGCCGAGGCCGAGCACCCGCTGGGCCGTCTCCAGGCGCAGAAACGCGCTGTTGCCGAGCCCCGCCTCGGAGATCCCCTCGACCTTCGCCTCGAAGGAGCGCATGAGCCCGGGCACGAAGACGGTCACCGTCTCGCCCGGCTCGACCTCGAGCTCGAGCGCCACGCCGCGCGAGAGGACGATCCCGTCGCCCGTCGGGAGGACGTCCCGCCCGCTCCAGTCGAGGCTCCGCTGGAGCCTCGGCGCATCGGGGAGCGCCTGGAGGACCGTCACGTAGCTCGTCTCGCCCGTTCTGATCTGCGCGGGCAGCGTCACGAGCGTCTCGACCTCGGTCGCCCCCGCCGCGGTCGCGCGCTCCTCGAGCGTCGTCGCCGCCTGCGGAAGCCAGAGGTCCGCCCGGACGTCGTAGCGCTGCGCCTCCTCGAACTGGAAGTCGACCGCGTAGAGGGTGGACTCGAAGAGCCCGTTCGTCGCGACGATGAGGACGAGCGCCGCCGCCACGCCGAGCGAGGTCGCGAGCGCCCGGAGCGGGCGGCGAAGGAGGTTCCGGACGGCGAGCCGGAGCGGCAGGGGGAGACCGCCGAGACGCCCTCGGCTCCAGCCGAGGAAGCGACCGAGTGCCGGCGCGGGCGGCCGCATCGACTCCGCCGGCGCGAGCCGGGCCGCCCGGAGCGCGGGCATCCAGCCGGCGAGCAGGGCGACGCCGAACGCCGCACCGAGCGCGGTCGCGATGATCTCGGGGTGAAGCCCCACGCTGACGAACGGGATCCCGAGCTCGGCCGCGTAGCGATGGGCGAGGACGGCGCTTCCGATCGCCCCCACGATCGCGCCCGGGATCGCTCCGAGCGCGGCGATCACGAGCGAGAACGCGAGGTAGTGGCGGAGGACCTGCCCCTTCGAGACGCCGAGCGCCGTCATCGTCCCGATGAGTGACCGCTGGCTCTCGACGAGCCGGGTGAGGAGGGCTGCCACGATGAACGCGCCGACGACCAGGAAGAACACCGGGAAGAACTGCGCCACCGCGCGCATGCCCTCGACGTCGGCATCGAGGAGGGCGACGCCGAGGAGCTCGGCGCGGGCCGTCCGCTCGATCACTCCGTCGCCGCCGATGGCGGCGGCGACCGCGTCGTGGCGCGGGTCGTCCGGCGCATCCGCGGCGCCCGTCTCTCGGTCTCGGTCGGCGCCATCGAGCTCGTAGAGGAGCTGATTCCAGGCCTCCAGGTCGGCGGCGAGCTCGAGCCCCGAGGTCGAAGCGCCCGCCCGACCGTCGTCGGCTCCGGCGGCGACGCGATCGAGCGCCTCGCGTGCGATCCGCGCGATCTCCGCCCGCCGCATGAAGAGCACGCCGAACTCCGATGGCGACGGCATGAGGTCCTGTCGGCTGCGCGCCACCCAGAGATACTCGGCCGAGATGCCGACGCCGGAGACGGTGAGCGGGGCCTCTCCGGGGAGGCCCACCCGAAGGGCGTCTCCGGGGTCGAGCCCGTGGTACTCCGCGAAGTGCTTCTCGATCAGCACCTCGCCCGGCGCGTTCGGCAGCTCGCCCGCATCGAGGAGGACGCGGTCGAGGAGCGGCTGCTCCGTCGCGTCGGGCAGCGAGATGACCCGTCCGTCGACGGTCAGCCGGCCACGGATCGCGCCGGCGATTCGGCCGGCATCGAGCACGATCGGCAGCTCGGTGACCAGGCGGACGGCGGCCGTCGCCACGCCGGGGACCGCCCGGGCGGACCGGAGCTGCTCGGGGCCGATGCGCCGGTGGTCGACCCGCCACGCGGCCAGGCCGAGGCGGTCCTGGCTCGCCCGATAACTTCCGGCGAGGTTCAGGTAGGCGCCGTAGGCGGTGACGAACAGGCCGACGCCGAGGCCGGTGACCGCCGCCACGGCGAGCACCTGCCATCGTTGTTGTCGGAGCTCGCGGCGGAGCTTTCTGCGGAGGAGCCTCACCAGGTGAGCGCCGTCGCCGCGACGGGCGTGTCGTTTCGCCGATCCTCGGCGATCGCGCCGTCCCGGAGACGCAGGACTCGATCCGCCATCGCGGCGACCGGCTCGTGGTGGGTCACGATCAGGACGGCCGGGCGAGCCGACTCGCCGCGGTCGGCCGCCTCGCGGAGCAGCGCGAGAACTTGCTTTCCGGTCTCCTCGTCGAGGGCGCCGGTGGGCTCGTCTGCGAGGAGGACCGATGGGCGCTTGGCGAGGGCGCGGGCGACCGCGACCCGCTGCTGCTGCCCGCCCGAGAGCTCGGCCGGGAAGCGATCCTCGAGCCCGGCCAGGCCGACCGCGGCGATGAGCCCGTCGACCCCGTCGATCGCGTCGCCCCGGATCTCGGCGGCGAAGGCGACGTTCTCGCGCACGGTCAGGCTCGGGAACAGGTTGAAGAACTGGAAGATGAATCCGACGTGGTCGCGCCGGAACGTGGAGAGCGCGTCGGATCCGAGCGCGCCGAGGTCGCGGTCGGCGACGGTGACCGCTCCGCCGCTGGCGTGGTCGAGGCCGCCGATCAGGTTGAGGAGCGTCGTCTTGCCCGATCCGCTCGGGCCGAGGATCACGACCAGCTCGCCGCGGTCGATCGACAGGGTCGTCGGCTTCAGGGCGTGGGTGACGACCGTCGTCCCGTAGGCGCGCCTCGCCTCCCGGATCTCGATGAGCACCGCAGCGATCCTCCGTGGTCGGTCTCGGGCAGCTCCGGCTCCATTGAGCTTGGACGAGGCTCCCGCCGCCAGGACACGCCGGATCGCTCCGGGAGCGGCGCGAATGCGGGATCCTCCCACACGACCGGCGGGGGACCCCCGATTGACCGGGCGGGCGACCGCGGGGAGAGTGCTTCCGCCGAGGCCCGCATGCGACGTTTCACGACCCTCATTCCGCTGGTCCGGGTGCCGTTCGCTCTGGCGCTCCTCGCGATGGCCGGATGCACCGGCGCGGTCCCGTTCGTTCCCGACCGCGTCCTCGTCCGCTCGATTCCGCGGGACATCGCGAAGGGCGAGCTCCGGCGCCTGCTCGAGCTCGCGCGACCGTTCAACCCGGCCGTCACGATGGACTGGGAGAACCCGCCGCTCGCTGTCTTCGAGGTCGCCGACGACTTCTTCGCGGTGAGCGGCACCATCCCCGGCGGCGGTCCGGTCGAGCGCACGTTCTACTACGAGGAGCTCGATCTCCGGTGCTTTCGCGACCCGGTGTTCCGCGGGACGGTCTTCATCGCCCTCGACGACGGCTTCACTGGCGGGACGCCGGGTCAGGCGAGCATCGCGTCGGGCTGCATCTGGTTCGAGGAAGAGGACGACGCCGAGAAGTGTCTCGAGGCCCTCTCCAGCCTCCAGGCCGAGGTGATCGCGGGAGCGCCGGTCGAGAGCGGCGCCGGCGGCGCGGCGAGCGCCGACCCCGACGCGGCCGGACACCTCCTCGAGTGCGAGGTCTGCGGCCACGACGTCTCGAGTCGCGCCACCGTCTGTCCGAACTGCGGCGATCCTCGAGACTGACGGAGGCTCAGCCGGCCGGGCCGAGGACCGACAGGGCGTGGTCGACCACGTCGCGGCCGAGCACCCAGTCGTAGAGAGTTTCCTGAACGCGCTCCACCTCGAGCGCCGTCTTCTGACCGAAGGGAGTCGACGATGAGCCTGCGCGGGATCGCGAAGGAGACGCTCGAGATCATCGAGACCGGTCGCTACGGGGCGCCCGACGGCACCGCCGTCGATCTCGGCGACGCGGTGGAGCGCGCCGTGGCGGGCTCGCGCACCTACGAGCCCGCGCAGCTCGCCGCTCTCGTCGCGACGACTCCCGCGCGGGCTGCGGGGACGGGCGCTCCGCGGGTCGAGGTCACCGGCGAGACGACCCAGGAGGCGGCGCGGCGACTCGTTCTCGACGAGGGCGCCGGCGATCTGGTCCTCCTGAGCTTCGCGTCGGCTCGTAACCCCGGCGGCGGGTTCATCAACGGCGCGAAGGCGCAGGAAGAGGACCTCGCCCGCTGCTCGGCGCTCTACGCTTGCGTGAAGCCGCAGTTGACCTACTACTCGGCGAACCGGCGTGAGACATCGCTCCTCTACACCGATCATGCGATCTACTCGCCTTCGGTGCCGTTCTTCCGGGTGAAGAGCCGCGAGCTGATCGCCACGCCGTTTCAGGCGAGCGTGATCACGACGCCCGCTCCGAACGCGGGCGGCGTCCGCAAGCGGGCGGAGGATGGCGGCGTGCGGATCCGGGAGGCGCTCGCGCGGCGCGCGGGGATGGTGCTCGCCATCGCCGAGGCTCATGGGCATCGCACCGTGCTGCTCGGCGCCTGGGGCTGCGGCGTCTTCCGGAACGTCCCGGCCGAGGTCGCCGGCGCGTTTGGCGCCTGGCTCGAGGGCGACCGCTTCGCCGGGGCGTTCGACCGGGTCGTCTTCGCCGTCCTCGACCGCACCCGCGACCAGGCCAACCGCCGAGCCTTCGACGCTCGATTCGGCGCGACCGACGGTACACCCTAGCGGGGCGACGGACGTCGTTTACGTTCTCGTGACACGGCGGTGGCGCCGCGCAACGGCGGTGATGCATCGGCGGGAACTTTGGGCCCCGGCCACCGCATCGCCTTCGGCGCGTCGCCGTCACAAACCCTTGCGCCGTGGTGAAACCGTGTCGTCCTCGACTCGGACTCGAAATTGCACTTCGAGACACGTCGCGCAACAAGCACAACGGAAAGAGGACAGGCCGATCCAGGGCCGCCAGGCGTGAGTGAGGGGCCGACGCGCACCGTGACGTGCGCTAGGAGAAACCCATGCTTGGTCATTCCCTCTCGTCCATGGGCCGCGCTCTGATGGTCGCGGTCATCGCGGGCGGAACCATCGCCGCGAGCGCCTCACCCGCCCTGGCGGGCGATGCCGTCGAGGTCACCGCCTCCCGCCTCTACGTCCGCGACGGCGGCTCGACCGGCTTCCAGCGGATGGCGATCACCTCCCGAGGCCGCATCCACCCGGTGCTCCGGCGATCGGGCGGCTGGGTGCTGATCCAGTTCGACCAGCGCCTGGGCTGGTCGAGCGGCCAGTACCTCCGCAACCGCGACGTCTCGATCGGCGTCATCTCCGCGGGCGCCCTCAACGTGCGCTCCGGCCCGAGCACCCGCTACCGTCTCGTCGGGCGACTCACGCAGGGCCAGCGGGTCGCCGTCCTCGGCTCGAGCGGCGCGTGGTATCGAATCACCTTCGGCGACGGCGAGGCGTGGGTTCACGGCGACTACGTCGGCAACGGCGGCACGAGCACGCCGCCGCCCCAGCCGCGACCGCAGCCGCAGCCGACCGGCGTCGTGCACACCGTCACCGCCTCGGCGCTCAACATGCGCACCGGCCCGAGCACCAGTAACGCGGTGATCCGTCGGCTCATGCGCGGCAATCAGGTGAGCGTGACCCGGACGAGCGGCGGATGGAGCGAGGTCGTCCATCAGGGACGCTCGGGCTGGGTGTCCTCCCGCTACCTCGTCCGCGGCACGCAGCTCCCGCCGCGCAGCTCGGGCGGCCTGATCAACCTGCCCGCGTCGGGCGCCGGCTTCACGACGTATCAGTCGTCGTACCGCCGCTGGGGCTCGCCGACGATGATCTACGGCCTCCAGCGGATCGGGCGTCGGTGGGCGCAGGAGCGGACCCGGCCGCGGATGCAGGTCGGCGACATCAGCAAGGAGGGCGGCGGCCAGTTCCCGCCTCACGCCAGCCATCGTTACGGCACCGATGCCGACGTCCGACCGGCGCGCAGCAACGGCACCGAGGGCCCGGTCTCGATCGGCCAGTCCTACTACAGCCGCAACCTGACCAAGCGCCTGATCGACCTCTTCTACGATGAGCTGCCGATCACGCTCATGCTCTTCAACGACTCGAGCATCCCGCGGCGGCAGTACGCGAGCGGCCACCACAACCACTTCCACGCCCGGATCCGCCGATGAGCCGCGCTCGACTGGCACCCGACGCTCCCGCTTCGCGGGAGCCGCGGGTCGGGCCGCGCGAGCTCGCGACGGCCGGCGCCCTGGGCGCGTTCCTCGTCGTCGGCTTCCTCGGCGGACGCATGACGAGCCCGGTGCGGGGTGGCGAGGCGACGCCGGTCGTCGCCTCGACCCGCGCCGTCGCCACGGTTTCCCGGGGCGAGGCCTTCTCCGACGACGCGCGGAACCGCGCCGTCGCGATCGGCGGCGACGCGGCGCTTCGCGACGGATGCGACCACGAGCACTCTGCGCCGGGTGACCTCTCCGGCGAGGTCGTGGACGCGGCCCCGGGGACGCCGCTCGACCTCGGCCCGCTCCTCGCGGCGGGCCGCGCGGCCCGCGCGACCGAGAACGAGGAGTCGCTCCACGCCGCCGATCTGGCGGCCGCGGCTCTGGCGGCGCGGTTGATGGCCGACCCGGCCGCCCTGGCCGAGGCGCTCGAGGCGTTCGGCCGGCTCGAGGACCGGTTCGAGCTGCTCGATCTCGCGGCAGTCCTCGCCCGGGTCGCCGACCCCGAGGTCGAGGCGGCGGCGCTCGCGATGGCCGCCGCCGACCCGAGCCCGGCGCGTCGCGCCGCGGCGTTCGACATCCTCGACGCGCTCGACTCCCCCGAGACCCGCGCGATCGCCGTCGAGACGCTCGGCCGCGAGGCCGACGTCGACGTCCGACGGGCGGCCCTGCGGGCGATGCCGGAGCCCGACGGCACGGACTGGTCCGAGGCGGGCGAGGTCTCCACCGCTCTGGCGGGCGTCCTGCGCTCGGATCAGGACGAGGAGTCCGCCCGACGCGCGGCGGTCCTCATCGGGCGCTGGCGCCGGGACGCGGCCGACCTCGATCCCGTGATCGGGGCGCTCGCCAGCGATCCCCGTCCCGGCGTGAGGGCCGGCGCCGCGTTCGCCCTCGAGGTGGCCGGCGACCGCTCGCGTCGAGTCGTCGATCGCCTCGTCGCGTCGCTGGCCTCGGACGACGAGGACCCGCTCGTGCGCGAGAACGCGTGGCGAGCCCTCGGCGCGCTCTCGCCGCTGCCCGACGAGGCGCGGCGGGCGTGGCGCGACTACGCCGACGGCCGGGAGTCGGAAGGGGAGGCGCTGGAGCTGGAGGTCGACTAGCCGATCGCGCCCTGCGGCTGCGTCAGGAGCGCGCGCGCTCGACGAGGGAGGCCCAGCCGCGCTCGTCGCGGGCGCGACGCTCGTCGGCGCCGGTCCCCGACCCGTAGGGGGACGGCTTCGCCGTCCAGGTAACGGCATCGCCGCCGACGTCGATCGTCAACCCGTCGTCCGCGCGCCTCACGCGCACGATGGGAGGCAGCGGGAACGGGCTCTCATCGGGCTCGTGACCGGCGATCTCGAACCGGAGCTCGGCATCGACGAGCGACCACGTCCCGAAGGCGCGGGAGATCGGCATCTCGCCGAAGTGCTGGAAGCCGACGACGCCCGAGTCGAAGAGCACGACCTGGTGGGTCGTGCCGTCGGGCAGCTCGCGGCGCCAGGTGCCGACGAGGTCGGCGGCGGCGATCGAGGTGGTCGGGGCGGGGCCCGTCGCGACTCCGGCGGCGGCCGGCGGGGCCATGCCGCCGCCGATGCACTCGGTCCGGGAGACGCAGCCGAGCGAGGAGAGGACGGCGGAAAGGACGATCAGGACGATGACTCTCATGGCGATCTCTCCAAGTGCGGGTTCGTGTCGGTCGACGCTCGCGTCGTCTCCCGAATCCGAGAGCCCGCGAAGTAGTGCCAGCCTCGATACCCGAATTCGACGATCTCCTGGGGCGGGAGAGTGGCGAGAGTGTCGACCAGGCGGCTCGCGTCGAGGCTGCCGTCGGGTTTCACCCGCACGTTTGCCTCGATGAGCGCCCAGAACCGATCCACGGACATCGACCGAGTGTCGGTCACGGCTCAGCTTCCCGCTCAGCCGTCCTTCGCCTTCGCGATCGCCTCCTCGACGGCCGCCGTGAGGGCGGCCGCGTCGAAGCCGGAGTCGGTGTAGATCAGCTTCATGTCCGGGCCGATGACGACGTTGTAGGGGACGTACTTCGGCGTGAACTTCGAGTAGAAGACGCGCTTCTCGTCGAGGAACGTCGGGAAGGTCCAGCCGTGCTTCTTCACGAAGCCCGCCGCCTTCTCCTTGGTCTCCTCACGATTGACGGCCAAGACGACCAGTCCCTGATCCTGGAACTTCTGCCAGAAGTCCCGTTCGAGGTGGGGTGCCTCGCTCGCGCAGGGGCCTCACCAGGAGGCGTAGAAGTTGATCAGGATCGGCTTGCCCTTGAACGAGTGGAGCTTGACCGTCTTGCCGTCGAGACCGACCAGGTCGGCGTCGGCGACGGCGTCGCCCTCTTGGTAGTAGCCGTCGTCGCCTCCGTCGGCGGACGATGCCGCCAGCGCGAGAGCCATCACGGCCGGCGCCAGCAGAGCGGCTGCGCTCGTTCTCTTCATCGGAGTCCTCTCTTCTTCGGGTCCGGTGTTCACTTCACCGGCTCGATCATGCGGGGGCCGCGCTTCCTGTCCGCCGCGGGGCGGCGGCCGCCGATCAGGATCGCCTGACCGGTCGTCGCGCGGCCGTCGATCGTGTAGCAGTGCCACCGCTCGACGAACTCGGCGTGGGGGATCTTGCCGCGGGTCTCCTCGAGGGAGGGGTCCTCGAGGTAGACGAACTCGCGGTCGATCCCGATGACGACGACGTAGTGACCGGCGTCCCACTCGTCCTTCCAGGACCCGGTCGCGTCCTCGTCGCGCCACGCCTGAATGAGGGCGATCACGGGCCGGCCCTTCTTCAGCTCGGCGAGGAGGTCCTTCAGCCCGAGCTTCTCCTTCACGAGCGCCTTCAGCCCGCGCTTCACCGCGATCGCGGCGAGGTGCTCCATCTCGGCGCCGACCTCGGGGTCGACCTTCGCCTCCTCGATGATCTCCTTCTCGGAGAGGGCGACGCCCCAGTAGGCGAGGACCGCCTCGAGGGCCGAGCAGCCGCACGAGTAGTCGGTCGACTGGGCGACGTCGGGGACGGTGTCGAGGAGACGCGGCTCGTCGCCCGCGCGGGCGAGCGGGTAGCTGGCGACGAGGACGATGATGGCGGCCGCCGCGGCGAGGCGACCGGAGGCGAGATGCATGGTGGAGCTCCTCCTCGCCCCAGGAGAAGGTCTGCGGGCGGCCCGCGCAACCGAAATCGCCGCCTTGACCGCCGCGAGCGCCGGCCCACAATACGGCGCTCGCCCGACCCTCGGCCTCCGATCGGTGGACTTGCCCCGTGCCCATCCTCGACTCCGTTCTCGATGTCATCGGCGCCACCCCGCTCGTCCGACTCCGTCGGGTCGCCGCCGACTGCCCGGCCGAGATCGTCGGCAAGCTCGAGGCGTGCAACCCCGGCGGGAGCGTGAAGGACCGGATCGCCGTCGCGATGATCGACGCGGCCGAGCTCGACGGGACGCTCGCGCCCGGCGCCACGATCGTCGAGGCGACGGCCGGCAACACCGGCGTCGGCCTCGCGATGACCGCCGCCGTGCGCGGCTACCGGTGCGTCTTCGTCATGCCCGAGAAGATGAGCCGCGAGAAGGAGGCGCTCCTGCGCGCCTACGGCGCCGAGGTCATCCGGACCGCGAACGCGCCGCTCGACGACCCCGAGAACTTCCTCAGCGTCGCCGTTCGTCTCGCGGACGAGAACGGGTGGTTCCTTCCCGACCAGTTCGCCAACCCCGCCAACCCGGAGATGCACGAGGCCACGACCGGCCCCGAGATCTGGGAGGACTCCGACGGACGCGTCGACGCGCTCGTCGCGGGGGCCGGGACGGGCGGCACGCTCACCGGCGCGGGGCGCTTCCTGAAGAGGCAGAAGCCCGACGTCTCGGTCGTCCTCGCCGACCCGGTCGGCTCCACCCTCGGCGGCGGCCCCGACGGTTGCTACCGCCTCGAGGGCATCGGCTCGAGCCGGATCCCGCCGAACTACGACCCGGCGGTCGTCGACGAGGCGATCAAGGTGACCGACGACGAGGCCTTCGCGATGTGCCGCCGCCTCGCGACCGAGGAGGGGCTGCTCGTCGGCGGCGCGGCCGGCTGCGCCGTCGTCGCGGCGCTCGCCTGGGCGGCTCGCTCCGAGAACGCGGGCAAGCTCGTCGTCGCGATCCTGCCGGACACCGGCCGCAACTACCTGTCGGGGATCTTCGGCGCCTGAGTCGGACCTCAAGTCTAGTCCGAGCCTTCGCCGTCGAACTCCCGCCGGATCCGGTCGGCGAGCTCGCGGGCCTCGGCGTCGGCCGGCTCCTCCGCGAGGACGCCGTCGAGGAGGGTGAGCGCCCGGGCGGGCTCGCCCGTTCGCTGGAACGCATCGGCGGCCCAGAGGCGAGCGCGGCGGTCGAGCCCTCCGCCGAGATCGAGGGTGAGCGCCTGCTCGAAGAGCGGAAGTGCGTCCTTCGTCTGGCCGCGGGCGTCGAGGACCTGCGCCTTCCACACGACGAGGCGAGGGTCGCGTCCCGTCTCGCAGAGCTCGGCCGCCTCGTCGAGCCGGCCGGTCGCGACGAGCGCCTCGGCGAGGAGCACCTCGGCGTCCTTCGCCGGGCGGAGCGCCCGGACGACGCGCCGGAGGCCGACGAGCGCCTCGTCGACGCGACCGAGCTCGAGGAGGAGCGAGCTGCGCCGGAAGAGGACGCCCAGCTCGTCGGGCTTCTGCTCCAGCGCGAGCTCGTAGTGGCGGATGGCCAGGCTCGCGTTGGAGGCCGATCGCTCGTAGTGGAGCGCGAGCCGAGCGTGGATCGTGGCGACGTCGTCGGGGTCTCGGGCCCGTTTCTGGGCCGTGATGAGCGCGTCCACGCCGTCGCCAGGCCGGCCGAGCGGCTGGGAGAGGATGTAGGCGCGCTCGATCAGGCATGGGACGTCGTCGGGCTCCCACCGCAGCGCTTCGTCGATGGCCTCGAGCGCCTCCTGCGGCTTGCCCCAGGTCCGGAGATGCCGAGCCTGGGCACAGCGAAGCTCGACGTCGTCCGGCCGCTCGACCAGCTCGTTGCCGTAGAGCGCCTCCGCCCCGGCCTTGTCCCTCGAGAGCGCCATGGCGCCCGCGAGCGACTCGACGGCGAGGCTGCTCCACTCGATCTCCAGCACCCGGCGCAGGTCGGCGAGTCGCTCGGCCGGCGGGGTCGGATGCCTCGACCTCAGTCGCAACGCCGCGATTCGATCCTCGTCGCTGGCGTCCGCGTGCTCGAGAGCCTTCGTCGCGAGCTCTCGCGCGCGCCGCGCGTCCGGTTCCCGGACGAGGAGGTGGAGCTCGGCGGCCCGGAGGAGGTCGCGCGGGGCGGAGGAGCCGTCGCGCTCGAGGGCGTCGTAGAGCTCGAGGGCTCGCGCCTTCGCGCGCCTGAAGTCGGTCGGGTCGCGCTCGCCCTGGAGCGCGAGGGCGCGGAGCCAATGGGCGTCCGCGAGGTCCTCCTCGAGCTCGAGGGCGGCGCTCGCCCGTTCGAGGGCCGCGGTCCGGTCGAGCTGGTGGAGGGCCGCGCCTTCTTCCACGAGCTCGCGCGCTCCCGAGGGCTCGGCGGGCGTCGCCTCGGGCTCTTCCAGCGAGGGCGTTGACGGGCCCGGCGCCGGCGGAGTCGGGGCGGGCGTCGTGGTCTCCGGACGAGGCTCGGCGGGCGTCGGCTCCGGTCCGAGCAGCCACCAGGTGCCGCCTCCCGCGACGAGGACGAGAAGCGTCGCGCCGACGATCACGGCCGATCGCGCCGCTCCGGAGCGCGCCGATCCGAAGGTCACCTCCTCGCCGTCGAGGAACGCGTCGAGGTTGGCGGCGAGGCTCACGATCGTCGGCCGCTCCGCGGGGTCCTTTCGGAGGCATCCGAGGATGATCCGCTCGATCGCCTCGGGGACGCGCGGCTCGAGGTCGCGCGGTCGGGCCGGGTCGTCGAGCAGCAGCGCCTTGATGATCCCCATCATGTTCGCGTGCTCGAACGGGGCGTGGCCGGTCACGCAGCAGTAGAGGACGGCGCCGAGCGCCCAGACGTCGGTGTGCGGGCCGTGGCTGTGGCGATCGCCGTCGGCCTGCTCGGGCGCCATGTACTGGGGCGTCCCGAGGATCTGCCCCGTCTGCGTGAGCTGGGTCTCGGCCGAGACGTCGCTCGCGAGGCCGAAGTCGGTGAGGCGCGGGTCGCCGTGACGGTCGATCAGGATGTTGTCGGGCTTGATGTCGCGGTGGATGACGCCGAGACGATGGGCGTGGTCGACGGCGAGGGCGACGTCCCGGACGAGCGCGGCCGCTCGCCGAGCGTCGAGGCGCGATCGCGCGATGAGGCGCCGGAGGCTCTCGCCCTCGACGAGGTCCATCACGATGTAGGGGCGGCCGTCGTGGACGTCGATGCCGATGAGGCCGACGATGCCCGGGTGGTTCAGGCGTGCGATCGCCTGGCCCTCGTGGCGGAGGCGCGCGACCGACTCGCCGTCGGTCGCCGCCGTGATCATCTTGAGGGCGACCTGGCGGCCGAACGAGTCGCGGCAGCGGTAGACGACGCCCATGCCGCCGCGTCCGAGCTCGGCGAGGATCTCGTACTGGCCGATGCGGCGGCCGGGTCGGGGTCCCGTCATGACGTGATTGTAGAGCGCGGACGCGGAGCGCGCCCATCGGCGCTCTACTCCGGCGGCGGCTCGTCGGGGAAGGTGACGGCCGCGAGGAGCATCGGCCCCCAGCGCTCCCAGCGCTTCGCGGCCGAGAGGCGGTCGGCCGAGCGCGGCAGCTCGACCGTCACGATCGGGCGCCCGAGCTCCAGCCCGACCCAGGAGCCGAGCGAGCCGGGGCGGCTGCCGAGCTTCTTCAGGGGCAGGTCCGGCGCGTGACGGCCCATGAGCTCGGCGAGGTCGTCGGCCGGCCCGTCCCAGTCGAGGCAGGCGATCGGCTGGTGGATGCTCACGACGCGCGCGGGGTCCTCGCGGAGGATCAGGTCGTGGAGCGCCCGGCTCTCGGGCTCGCAGAGCGGCTCGGCGCCGTGGCGGCCTCGCGCGTCGAAGTTCTCGGCGGGGAAGTTCCGGTTGAGGTCGACGCCGCGTCCGTTGGTGCGTCGGCGGCTCGTCCGGCCGTCGGGGTTCGCCACCGGCACGAGGACGACGCGCCGGCCCGCGAGGAGGTCGGGGCGCGCCTCGAGCTCGTCGGCGAGTCGCTGCAGGAGCGGCGTGCCCGCGTCCTCGTCGCCGTGGATGCTGGCGAGGAAGAGGATGACGTCGGGTCCCTCACCGAAGGCGCGGACGTCGATCGCCGCGCCGCTCACCGAGCGTCCGATCATTGCGAACCGGGCCTCGGCCCGCCCGGCGAGGTGAGCGGCGACCGACGGCGCGTCGCCGGCGACCCCGGCCGAGACCGGGGCCGCGGCGCGTCGCTCGATCGGCCCCATCGGGGGCGGCGCGCCGGGCGTGATGCCGGCGCAGCCGCCGCCCGCCAGGACGAGGAGCCAGGGCGAGCTCCGGAGGATGTGATCGAGCAACTCGCGTCGCTTAGTAGAGCTTGCCCTTACGCTTCGTCGGCTTCGTCGGCTTCGCGGCCGGCGCCGGCGTGGCCGACGGCGCGGGCGCCGCGCCCGCCGTCACCTTCCCGTCGAGGCAGAGGAGCGCGCCGTTCGGGTCGCGCAGGTAGAGGCGCCCGTTCGAGAAGACGGGCGCGCTCCAGCAGCCGCGCCCGCCGAGCGCGCTCTGGCGGACGCGCGGGGCGAAGCCCTCGACGCTCGCCGGCGCGATCACCAGCTCGCCTCGGTCGCTCAGGACGACCAGGTCGCTGCCGACCTGGATCAGCGAGCCCTTGCCGAGCCCGCGCTGCATCCAGAGCTGCTCGCCGGTCCTGCCGTCGACCGCCTTCAGCATCCCGCCGTCGAAGCCGATGATCGCGTCGCCCGAGAGGACGCTCGTCGCCATCTCGTTCCGCATGGAGCGGCTCTTCCAGACCTCGGTGAGCGACTTGCCGTCGAACGCGACCATCGCGCCGCCGAGCGAGTTGCCGCACGAGACGAAGATGCTCTTCCCGTCGCCGCTCACGAGCGGCGTGGCCGCGTGGTTGTTCGGGAAGCGCTCCTGGTGGGCGAACTGCGCCGCGACCGTGCCGTCGGTGGCGTCGACGACGACGAGCCCCGGCGCGGGGTAGCTCGCGACGAACTTGCGGCCGCCGTGCTCGAAGATCGCGGGCGAGGAGAAGCGGGCGCCGAAGTTCTTCGTCTGCCAGATGATGTCGCCCGTCTCGAGCGAGAGGCTGACGATCTTGCCGACATCGACGTAGATCCGGCCGCCGACGACCACGGGCGATCCCGAGAAGCCGAAGTTCGGCGGTCGCACGCCGAGGGTCTTGGTCAGCTCCTGCTTCCAGAGCACCTCACCCGACGCCTGATCGAGGCAGTGGAGCTGGCCGTCGCGGCTGAGGGTCACGACGCGCCCCTCGACGACGCTCGGCGTCGCGGCCGTGCCGCCGACGTTCTGCATCGCGAAGTTCTGCGCCTTGTAGGCGTAGCTCCAGCGCTCCTTGCCCGTCGCGGCGTCGAGGCAGCGAACGATGTCCTGGCCGCTCCGGTAGCCCATGACGAAGACGCCGTCGCCGGCGACCGACGGCGCGGCGTAGCCTATCCCGATGTCGCTCTTCCAGAGGGTCGCGAGCTGACCGGCCTTCGCCCCTCCGATCGCCTCGTCGGCGTGGGCGCCGCTGCGCTGCGGGCCCCGCCACTGATTCCAGTCCTCCGCGCGCGCGGTCGTCACGCCGACGCCGCCGAGGAGGACCATCGCACTCCAACCCAGGACCGAGACGACGGCTCGCCGCATGGCTCTCATCCGTTCTTGTTTCGTTGCCCATCGAGAGGGCCCGCCCGGTCGAGCTCGGCCCTGTACTCTGTACATCTACGGGAGGAGCCCCCCGACCATTTGAGGACGGCGATCGCGATCCTCAAGCCACTCCACCGAAACTGCTTACGATCCAGCTCGATGCATTGCCGCCGCGCCGGCGGCGATGATGGACGGCGCTCGAGGCGACGACCCGGTGGCGCTCGATCACTTCGCCCAGATGCAGATCCGGCTCATCGGCACCTTCACCTTGTAGTCGCCGTCGGGGGCGATGAAGGTGACGAGCCCTTCCTCGTAGCCGTAGCCCGGGCTGATCCGCACCTTCTCCGCGCCCTTGGCGCGCGGCGCCCCGTCGTACGACAGGATGGCGAAGCCATCGCTCAGGCCGAGGTAGAGATCCTCCTCGCTCGTTCGCGTCTTGAGGAACGCCTTCACCTCACGGACCGTCGGATCCTCGATGAGGCCCGCGAGCTCCCCGACGGTGATGCCCGAGACGGGCGCGTCGTCCTTGATCTGGTCGCGCATGACATCTCCTTTCGATGTGCCGATCGAGACGGCGAGTCTAGTGGATTCCGGGCCGTCGAGCCACGGTCGCCGGGTGGCGACGCGCGCCGTCCTCCGGTCATCATCGTCGGGAAGGAGTCGACCCACCCCGTGGACCATCGTGGCGCGCCATCGTTCGGCGGAGCGGATCCCCCGCAGTGGCGTGATCCACGCGGCGCAGAAGACGGCGGGCCGCCCGCGCCCGGCGCCGGGCCGGCCCGGATCGGGCGCTACGAGGTCGTTCGCGTGCTCGGCGAAGGCGCCATGGGCGTCGTCTACCTCGCCCGTGATCCGGCGGCCGAGCGCCCCGTCGCGATCAAGACGCTCCGGCGCGGGCTCGCCGGCGACGACGTCGTTCGCTTCCGTCGCGAGGCCGAGGTGCTCGGCCGGATGCGTCACCCGGGGATCGTCGGCGTCAGCGATGCGGGGGTGGAGCGCGGGCGGCCCTACCTCGTGATGCGCTACGTCGCCGGCTGCTCGCTCGCGGAGCTCGGTCGCCGCGAGGGGCGCCTGTCGGTGCGGCGCGCCCTCGGGATCGCCCGCGACGTAGCCCGGGCGCTGGAGCACGCCCACGCGCACGGCGTCGTCCATCGCGACCTCAAGCCGGCGAACATCCTGATCGACGAGAAGGGCCGCGCCGTCGTGACCGACTTCGGCCTCGCCCGCGACCTCGAGAAGCCGGTCGACCTCACCGTGACCGGCTTCGTCGTCGGCACGCCCCACTACATGGCGCCCGAGCAGGCGACCCGCGGCGTCGCCGACGCGCGGAGCGATGTCTACGCCCTCGGCGTGATCCTCTTCGAGCTGCTGACCGGCGCGAACCCGGCCGCCGACGGCGCCACCCTCGGCTCGGTCATGCGGCGCGCCGCCGTCGGCATCGAGGCGGCGCCGAGCGCGCTCGTGCCCGGCCTCGACCCGAAGATCGACTTCCTCTGCGCCGGCGCCACCGCGCGCGACCCGGCCGATCGGGTGGCGACCGCGAAGGCGTTCGCCGACGACCTCGAACATCTCCTGGCGAGCGGCGTCGACGAGCCTGCGCCGGGCGCCGCGACGCGGCCGCCGCGCCGCGCCGCGCTCATCGTCGCGACCGTCCTCATCGTCGCGGTCGGCGCGGCCGTGACCATCGTCGCCGAGGGGCTCCGCGCCCGCGCCGCCGCCGCCGCGCGAACCGAGTCGGCGCGCCTCCTCGGGCGGGCGGGCGACGCGCTGGCGCGTCCGGGCGGCGCCGCCGCCGCCCTCGAGGCGGCCGACGAGGCGATCGACCTCGATCCCGAGCGGGCCGACGCCCACGTCCTCCGGGCGCGCGCTCTCGCCCGCCTCGGCTGGCGCGACGACGCGCTCGAGGCGTGGGACCGGGCGTTCTCGATCGAGCCGACTCTCGTCGCCGACCACGTTCACGGCGACCTCGACCGACGCCACCCCGCGGTGACGAGCGCCGTCGCGCGCTGGCTCGGCGCGGCGCGCGCGGCGACCGACGACCCCGCGGTCGCCGCCCTCGTCGAGGCGCTCGCCCTGCCCGTGCCGGTGGACGGCCCGGTGCCCGAGGCGCTGGAGACCCTGCCCTCGCGCGCCCCCGAGGACGCGCGCGCCCTCGTCGCGCGGTCGCGGGCGCGCTGGCGCACCGGGCGCTTCGACGACGCGCTCGCCGACGCCGACGCGCTCGCGCGTCGCTGGCCCGGCGAGGCGAGTCACCACGCGCGGCGCGGGGGGTGGCTCATGGAGCGGCGACGCTACGACGAGGCCGGGGAGGCGCTCGGGCGGGCGAGGTCGCTCGATCCAGGTTGCGTCGAGGCGGTCGCCGGCCTGGGCTGGCTCGCGTTCCGGCGCCTCGAGATCGAGCGAGCGCGGGAGCTCCTCGAGGAGGCGCGCGCCCTCGCCCCCGACTCGCTCCCCGCCCTCGTCGGCCTCGTTCGCGTTCACCGGATCCTGGCCGACGGCTCGGCCGAGGTCGTCGACGATGACGATCGGGCTCGGTCCCGAGAGCTGTGTCAGCGCCTCGGAGAGCGAGCCGTCGAGCTCGAGCCCGAGTCCGCCCTCGCGCTCGCGGCGCGAGGCTTCGGCCGCGCGCTCGAGTCCGTCGAGGCGGCTCGCGTCGATGCGCGGGCCGCCCTCGCGATGGATCCGCGCGAGCCGCTCGCGTACGGCGTCCTGACCTCCGCCTTCTCGCGGACGGGCGAGCCGGGCGTGGAGGCCGTCGGCGAGCGCTGGCTGGCCGTCGCGCCCGACCCGGTCGAGCCGCTCCTCTCGACCGCGTGGTCGCTCTTCGGGACGGGACGGAGCGACCCCTGGGTCGCCCGCGCCCGCGAGCGCGCGCCGGACGACGCCGAGGTCGCCATGGCCGAGGTGTTCGCGGCGTTCCGGCCCGATCCGGTCGACGGGCGGTTCTCTCTTCTGACCGACGACGCGCGGGTCGCCCGCCGGCACGTCGCCCTCCTCGAGGCGGCCGCGAGGGACCACCCGGAGTACGTCGAGGCGTTCTTCCACTGGTCCGAGGGCCTCACGGTCGACGACGCCCTCTTCCGGTCGCGAGACCTGGCCGACGCCGCCGTCCGGCGGATCCACCGGATCGTCGAGGCGCAGGTCGATCCCGGGTGCGGTCGTTGCTTCTCGCTCTGCGTCGCGAACCGACGCGCCGAGGCATACCCGATCTACCTCGAGCTGGTCGCGATCGAGCCGACCAGCCCGCGCCCGAACTACGAGATCGCGACCAACGTCTACCTGAGCGTGCAGGACCCCGAGCGCGAGCTCGGGATCTCGCGCGAGGAGGCGCTGGCGCGGGCGCTCCGCCACGCGCAGATCGCCGTCGAGGCGTGCGACACCGCCGAGCTGCCCGCCTACCGGGCGATCTCGCTCGGCGCGCGCGGGCAGGCCGAGCTCTTGAACGGCCTCCTCGACGAGTGCGCGAAGAGCGTCCGCGAGGGGATGGCGGCGCTCGATGAACCGCTCTCGGGCCACCCCCTCCACGAGCTGGTGAACGACCAGGCGCGGCGTACCCTGACGGCGCTCGACGCCGAGCTCGCGCGACGACGGCAGCGATGAGCGGCGAGCGGGAGGCCATCGCGTGAGTGGACTGGCGGTCGAGCACCTCTACCGCTACGACGGGCCCTCGGCGCTCGTCGATCGGGACGGCGGCTCGCTCCTGCGGCTCGCGACCTCGGGTGGCTCCGAGGAGCATCCGCGCTTCTTCGCCGGCCGGCTCCGGCAGCCGCGGCGGACGGCGGAGCTACTCCGGGCTCTCCTCCGGGTCGTGCAGTCGCGCTGGCACATCCCGCCGGCGATGCTCGCGCGGATCATCGCGCAGGCCGACCCGGTCGTCACCTGCGACGACGCCTCGATCCGGTTCGAGGGGGTGAGCGGGTGCGCGGGGGCGTACGCGCGCGTCGACCTCCTCGACGGAGCGCTCGACGGCGAGACCTTCTCGCGGGGGACGACGAACGTCGACTTCGGGCCGGCGATGGCGGCGGCGCTCGCGAAGGTCCGCGACCGGGACGAGGTCGACCTCGCCGTCGGCGCCGACGCGGTCGAGCTCGCCCGCGGAGGCGAGACGGTCGTGGAGCGGAAGGTTCCGTTGCCGGTGCGGTGGCTCAAGAGCTTCTGCGAGGTCGCCGCGATCGCGCGGCGCCTCGAGCCGGTCCACGACGTCGCCGGGATCGAGGCGCGACGCTGGATCCGCGCGTTGCCGAAGACGCCGGCGAAGCGGCCCGCCTGGGTCGTCGCGGCCGGTCGCGGGCTGCGCCTCGCCCATCGCGAGCCGCGCGGCGGCGGGGTGCGGGTGGCGGGGCTCTCGCGCCTGCGGGTGCTCGAGCCGATCGTTCACCACGCCAGGCGCGTCCGGCTCTACGGCGATCCGGCGACGGGCGCGTGCGCGGTCGTGCTCGATCTGCAGGACGCGCGCTTCGAGCTCGTCCTCTCGCCCGAGGTCTGGCGCGGCCTCTCGGGCGAGGGGCAGGCGCTCGAGGCGCTCGCGCGCCGGGAGGCGATCGCCGGGCTGCTCCCGAAGGTCCACGCCGCCCTTCGCTGGGAGGGGATGATCGACCCCGCCGAGCTCGGCCGTCGGGCCGGCGGCGTCGACGCCGGGGATGCGGGCGACGCCCTCGCCGCCCTCGCCGCGCGCGGCCTCGTCGGGTGGGACCTCACCGGCGGCGGGTGGTTCCATCGCGAGCTGCCGTTCGACCTCTCGCTCGTCGAGAAGCTCCAGCCGCGCCTGAAGGCGGCGCGGAAGCTGGTCACCGACGGGAAGGTCACCCTCGGTGAGTCGGGCGGCGCGGGAGGCGACGACGCGCCGGTGACCGCGACGGTCGCAGGCAGCGGCGTCGAGCACCGCGTCCGCCTCGGCGCCGACGGCGCGCGATGCACGTGTCCGTGGTTCGCGAAGCACCGCGGCGATCGCGGCCCGTGCAAGCACGTCCTCGCGACGCAGCTCCTCGCCGGAGGCGATGGCGACGGAGAAGAGGAGACCGGCGCGTGAGCGAGGCTTCCTCCAAGCGCCTCACCGAGCTGGTCGAGGCGGCCGACGTCGACGGCATCGTCGCGCACGTCACCGGGCTCTCCGAGCCGGAGCGACGCGCGCTCGCGCCGGCGGCGATCGCCGCCTGGAAGAAGCACAGGCGTCACGACTGGATCGAGGTGAAGAAGGGCACGTTCAAGCGCGACGAGCGCGAGCTCGCCGCGCCGATCGCGCTCCCGGCCGTGTGCACGTTGGCCGAGCTCCGTCGCCTGGGCCTCGATGCCTTGCCAGGTCCGGACACGACCGCGAAGCTCATCGCCGACCGCCGCCCGCCGTGGGTCGCCGAGCTCGTCGAGGAGCTTCTCGAGGGCGGCGGGCGGCGCTGGGGTGCGTGGGCGATCGTCTGGGAGCTCCTCTCCGGAGGTCTCATCGACGAGCCGCCGATTCAGCACGACGGCTGGGTCGCGGGGCTGGTCTACGGCTTCGGACGGTCGGTCTGTGGGCCGCGGCTCGCCAGGGACCGGGGGGCGCTCGCCGACGAGCTGGCCGAGCACCTCGAGCTGCTCGAGCCGACGATCTGGCGCCTCTTCGAGGTCGAGGGGGGTGGCGAGGAGAGCCTCGCCGCCCACGACAAGTACTCGGCCAAGGACTGGACGTGGATCGAGGGGCTCGCGACCCTCGCCGAGCGCGGACGGCTCGACCGGTCGCGCCTGATCGACGCCAGCCTCGACGCGCTCGAGCGCGACTTCGCCGCGTTCCGGGCCGGGTGGTTCGGCCGGTTCCACGAGCGGCTCGCGCCGACCCTGGACGAGCGGGCCGAGCGCGCGCCGCGCTACATCGATCTCCTCGCGAGCGGCGTCAAGACGACCGTGTCGTTCGCGCTGAAGGCGCTCGAAGCGCTCGCCAAGGGCAAGCGCCTCGATGGCGCCGCGTTCGTCGCGGGCGTCTTCCCGGCGCTCCGCGCCGAGGCGAAGGGGACGGTCAAGAAGGCGTTGGCGATGCTGGCGCGCGTCGCGAAGACCGAGAAGACGCTAAAGCTCGAGGTCGCCCGCGCCGCCGCCCCGGGCCTGTCGCACGAGGCGGTGGACGTGCAGGAAAATGCGCTCGAGCTCCTGGAGAAGCTCGGCGACCCGGCCGATCCCGAGACGGCGGAGGTCGTCGACGAGATGGCCGAGCACGTGGCGGCGTCGCTCCGGAAGCGGCTCGCGGCGTGGCGCGGGTCCGGCGCCGGCGGCGATCACGGCGCGGGCGGCGGCGCCCCCGCCGAGCCGGCCGATCCGGCCGGCGCGGTCGACGCCGGCCATCTTCGAGCCCGGACGGCGTCGCTCCCCGAGGACCTCGTCGCCGCGGCGGGGATCCCGGCGCTGCTCGATCGCCTCGACGCCGGCGAGCTGGGCATCGAGCGCGCGCCGTTCGCGGGACACGCCGTGCCGCGCCTCGACCCGGACGCGACGCTCGCGCCCATCACCGAGGTCGACGAGCTCATCGACGTCGCCGCGGCGGCGCTCGAGACGCCCGAGGAGTCGGCCGACGATGCCGAGCGGGTCCTCGACGCGCTGAGCCGCCTCGCGCGGGAGCGCCCCGACGACCTCGGCAAGCGCGCCGGGCCCCTCCGCAAGCGGGCGCAGCAGCTCCTCGACCGCCACCAGTTCGGCGAGCCGTTCCGGGGTCACACCCTCACCGCCGATGTCGCGGGCGTCGTGATCGCGTGGGTCGACCGGGCGTGGCCTCGGGTGGCGAAGAAGGAGCCGTCGAAGCAGACGGCGGCGAGGACGCTGATGGAGCTCCTCGGTCAGCGCTCGCGCGCGGTCGCGGCGCGCCTCATCGCCGGCGAGGCGGCGCCGCTCCTCTCGGCGCCGACCCATCGAGGCGGCTTCATCGCCGCGCCCTCGCTCGTCGAGCGCGTCGCCGCCCTCGACGCCGCGAAGCGGGAGGCGGACCCGACCGACGCGGCCCTCGCCCTCCTCCGCCTCGCGCCCGATCGTCGCGAGGCGGCCCTCGCGAGCGCGGCGAAGCTCGCCGGCGAGCTCGGGCGAGCGGTCCGATACGCCCTCGGCGGACGCCGCGGGAAGATCGGGCCCCTGGCGGCGCTCTGGTGCTCCGCCGCGCGGGCGCGCGTTCCCGGCGGCGACGACCCGACCGTCTCCGCGACCCACGACGGCCTCGGACCCGACGGCGCGCGCGCCGCGCGCTACACGCCGGCGATCCGCGCCCGCAAGAGCGGTCGCTACACGTTCCGCTGGCTCGAGCTCGCGCGCGAGCCGAGCCCGCCCGCGAAGTCCGATCCGTTCGCGGCCGCGCCGATGCTCCACCGCGCCGGGTTCGAGGACGAGCGCGACGCGCCGGGCGGCTGGTCGATCGCGTCGTATCGCTGGGCGTCGCTCGCCTGGCCGCTCGGCCGCGAGGCGTGGGCGGCCCTCGGCGCGGTCGCGCTCGCCCACAACCTCGACTGGGGCGGCGCGGAGTGGGAGAACCGGGTCTACCTGGAGCACCTCGTCGCCCCCGACGCCGACCTCGGCCCCATGGCGGCCCTCCTGCTCGCCCTCGGCCTCGCCGCGAAGGAGCCCGGCGAGTCGGGGCTGGCGACCGACATCGCGATCGCGGCGATCGAGGACGGGCGCGCTGATGGCGAGACGCTCGGCGCGGCGATGGCGTTCCTCGTGCCGACCGGGATCGTCCTGTTCGCCCGGTGGGCCAAGACGCTCGCCGAGGTCGCCCGCGTCTCGCCGCTCCACGCCTGGGTCATTCAGGACGCGATCGAGCGGGCGCTCCCCGACGACGCGAAGGAGAGCCCGCGCGATCGGGCCGCGCTCGTCGAGCTCCTCCGCGAGCTCGCGATCGACGCCGAACGCGCGATCACCCGGCCGGGGGCGCGGGCGTTCCTCGAGAGCCTCCGCGGCTCGAGCAAGGCGGCCAGGGCGGCGAGGGCGACCCTCGCCGCCGAGGGCGACGGCGCCGAGCGCGGTCGCGCGGCCATGCTCGCGGCGCTGCAAGGCCGGGTCGAGCGGGCGGAGCGCTGGGCGCGCTGGCGCGGCGACGCCGGATGACTATCGGATGACTATCGGACGCCCCGGGACGCCCCGCCGCCGTGCCTGATCCCGGCTCGGCAAGGGCTTGCGTCGACGGCGGTCGATAGGCCTGGACCTGTCCTCGGCCGGGGGGTATCCTGCCGCGCCTCAGCCGGGGCCGGTTGCCTCGGCCGGTGCCTCGAGGGGTGCCTCGACCGCGCGCTCGCGCATCGCATCTCGCATTGCTGGCATCGATAGACATCTCATCTCGCAGAGAAGGGACTCCCATGCACGTTCGATCGATCGGCCGCCTCGTCGGCCTCTCGCTCCTGCTCGCTCTCGTCGCCGCCGTATCCCCGGCCGCCGCGGGCGACACCTTCGAGATCCCCGTCAAGGAGAAGATCCTCGACAACGGCCTCAAGGTCCTCGTCGTCGAGAACGCGACCGCCCAGACGGTCAGCTGCCGGCTCGTCTATCGGGTCGGCTCGGCGAACGAGCAGCCCGGCCTCACCGGCCTCGCCCACTTCTTCGAGCACCTGATGTTCAAGGGCACGAAGCGGATCGGCGTGAAGGACCTCGAGGAAGACGCCCGGCTGATGGAGGCGATCGACGGCGTCGCGGACGAGATCCGCACCCTGCGCCTCGCGGGCACCGCGGACGACGACGCCGGGATGGTGGAGCTCGAGAGCGAGCTCGCCGCCTTGATCCTCGAGCAGCGCGACGTCGTCGAGAAGAACGAGACGATGGAGGTCTACCGCAAGGCCGGCGGCACCGGGATCAACGCCTCGACCTCGCGCGACATGACCCAGTACCAGGTCACCCTGCCGGCGAACAAGCTCGAGCTCTTCATGTGGCTCGAGTCCGACCGGCTGGCGAACGCCGTCTTCCGCGAGTTCCACGCGGAGAAGGACGTCGTCCGTGAGGAGCGTCGGCTGTCGGAGAACCGTCCGACCCACGCGTTCAACGAGGCGCTCACCCAGATCACCTTCGGCAGCCACCCCTACGCGTGGCCCGTCGTCGGCTGGCACGAGGATCTCCTCAACGCCACCCGCGAGGATGCGAAGGCGTTCTTCGAGACGTTCTACGTGCCGGACAACGCCGTCATCGTCCTCGCCGGCAACGTGAAGGCGAACGAGGCGTTCACCCTCGCGAAGAGATACTTCGGCGCGATCCCGCGCGGCACCCGCAGCCGCCCCGTCGTCGGGCAGAACCCGCCCCGCGCCGTCGGTGAGCGTCGCCTCGTCGCGCGCGCCGCGACCCAGCCGATGGTCGACGCCACCTACTACCGGCACCCGATCGGCCACGCCGACGAGCCGGTCTACCAGATCATCGGCGGCCTCCTGAGCGGCTCGTCCGGACGGCTCGAGCAGGAGATCGTGCGCAAGAAGGACCTCGCCACGCGCGTCGGCGCGAGCGGGATGCCCAGCCGCTACATCTCGACGTTCACGATCACCGGCACGACCAAGGGCGACACCGCGCCCGAGGCCGTCCTCGAGGCGATCGACATCGAGCTGCACCGCCTCAAGACCGAGCGGGTCGCCAGCGAGGAGCTCCAGAAGGCCAAGAACGGCTTCCGCGCCCGGATGGTCCAGATCCTCAAGAGCGACGCGTTCCTCTCGATGATGCTCGGCTACTACGATGCGATGGACGCGCGCCGCGGCTGGCGCGGGCTCAACGAGAGCATCAAGCTGATCGACGCGGTGACGGCCAGCGACGTCCAGCGGGTCGCCAAGGAGCTCTTCCGCACCGAGAACCGCGTCGTCGGCATCCTCCACGGGATGGACGACGTCGTCGCCGAGGGCGGCGCCGACACGACCGAGACGACGCCCGCCGTCGCCGAGACGCCGACCCGTTCGGTCACCGTCGGTCCGAACCACCCCGACGAGCTCGTCTTCGCCGAGCGGAAGTTCGACGTGCCGAACCCCGGCGAGCTCCGCGTGGTGCTCCCGAGCGGTCTGCGCGTCTTCATCAAGCGTGACGACCGCCTCCCGACGGTGCGGGTGACCGCGCACGTCCAGGGCGGCTCGCTCTGGGAGCCGGCCGCCAAGGTCGGTCTCGCGAGCGCGACCGGTGAGCTGATGAAGCGCGGCGGCACGGCGAAGCTCGACGAGGACGCCCTCGACCGGCGCCTCGACTTCCTCGCCGCCAGCCTCTCGAGCGGCTTCGGCGAGACGAGCGGCAGTGTCTCGCTGAGCTGCTTCGACCGCGACGTCGACGAGTGCCTCGGCTACTTCAAGGACGTGCTCCTCGCGCCGGCCTTCCGGGCCGACCGCCTCGAGCGCTGGAAGGAAGAGAGCCTCCAGGCGATCGCGCGGCGCAACGACAGCCCGGCCCGGATCAGCGGCCGCGAGTTCCAGATCGCCCTCTACGGCGACCACCCGACCGCGTGGGTGAGCAGCCCCGAGTCGGTGACCGCGATCAGCCGGGACGACCTCGTCGCGTTCCATCGCGGGATCGTCTCGCCCAAGACGACGATCCTGAGCGTCGCGGGCAACTTCGAGACCGAGGCGATGCTCGGCAAGCTGAAGGATGTCTTCGGCGAGTGGGAGGGCGAGGCGCCCCGCTTCGAGACGCCGGCCCAGCCGGTCGCGAAGAAGCCTGCCGGCGTCCTCTTCATCGAGAAGGCGTCGAGCCAGGGCTACGTCAGCCTCGGCCACCTCGGCATCCGCCGCGACCACGAGGACTACGACGCGCTCAACGTCATGAACTCGGTCCTGCGCCGCCGGATCTTCAACCGCGTCCGGACCGACGAGGGCCTCGCCTACAGCGCCTACAGCCGGTTCAGCGCGCCGGACCTCTACGCCGGCATCGTCGGCGCCGGGTTCCAGAGCAAGTCCGAGTCGGTCGCCTTCGCGCTTCAGCTCGTCTTCGAGGAGATCGAGAAGATTCGCACCGAGGCGATTCCGACCGAGGAGCTGCAGAGCGTCAAGCAGGGGCTCATCGACGCCTTCCCCGGTCGCTTCTCGAGCGCCGAGGCGATCGTGTCGATGTTCGCCGGCCAGGAGCTGCGCGGGCGTCCGCTGAGTGACCTGGCGGACTACCGCGAGCGGGTCGCGGCGCAGACGGCCGAGGGGATCCTCGCGGCCGCGAAGCGCCACGTCCACCCCGACCGGATGACGATCCAGATCGTCGGCGACAGGAAGGCGATCCTCGCCGGCGACGGCACGCACGCCGCGAAGATCACCGACTTCGGCTCCATCATCGACGTGGAGCTGGCGGCGCCGACCGTCGCGAAGAAGGTGACGCCGAGCAGCGTCGTCGCGCAGGCGGTCGCCTCGCTCAAGAGCGGCGACATCGACGCGCTCCTCGCGTGCTTCACCGACGAGGTGGCCGAGCGGATGGGCGCCCAGCGCGCCGCCCTCGAGGCCCGGATCAAGAGCCCGCTCGTCCAGGGGATCGAGATCGAGGTGAAGGACGAGGTGATCGACGGCGACGTCGCGAAGGTCGACGTCGTCTTCAAGATCGACATGGGCGGCCAGAAGATCGAGCAGCCGCGGACGCTGCGCCTCGCCAAGGTCGGCGAGACGTGGAAGCTCGCGGACGGCCTCTTCTAACCGCCCGAACATCTCGTCGAGAGGCTCGAACGGGCGACTGACGGAAGTCGAACGCTCGCCGAGCCTAGACGCGCGCGGCTCCGGCCGCGCCCCTTCTCCGACCCGGCCACACCGGTAAGGATGAAGAGGCGCGGCCGGAGCCGCGCGTCATCCCGGGAGTCGCGAGGAAGGACTCGATTCGGCGCGGGGCCGCAAAAAAGGGGGAAGCTAGAAGGAGAGGTCCCATGCGTCTGGCCCGTTCCCTGGCCGTGGCGCTCGTCGGAGCGTCCCTGACCCTGGCCCCCGCGGCCATCACCCCCACCCCCACGAGCGCCCGCGACGGCGAGGTCCGCTGGACCCGCGAGGTCGTCGTGAAGGGCGCCCCCGTCACGAAACGCCTGGCCGTCTGTCTCGACGCGACCGGCTCGATGCACGGCGCCCCGTTCGAGAAGGCGATGCGCGAGGTGCTGACCGTCCTCTCGCTGTTCCCCGACGACGGGCAGCTCAAGGTCTACGCCTTCCGCAACGGTGAGGTCCACAGCCAGGGGCCGGGGACGCGCCTCATCTTCCACGGCTACGCGCCGAGCATCAAAGTGTGGCGGGATGTCTGGACGCCGATGCCGGACGAGGAGGCGCTCCGCGACCTCGCCCGGTGGATGGCGAAGGACGTCGGCTGCAGCGGCAACACCGACCTCGCGATCGCGATCGACCGCGCCGTCGAGAACCCCGAAGAGGACCTGAGCATCCTCCTCGTCTCCGACGGACAGCATCACGCGGGCGATGCGACGCCGATGCTCGACCACCTCGCGACGAAGGCGCGCGACCGCGGCGTCCCGCTCCACACGATCTGCGTGACGACCGACGGCTCGGAGTGGGGCGTCAACGAGATGGTAGAGATCGCGAAGCGGACCGGCGGGACGTGCGTCGTCTGGCGAGGCGACGGCGACTAGGTTGGTGGGTTAGCAGCTCAGCGTCGGCCACGGCGTCCGCGGCTCGTCCGCTCGCGGATCCGGCGCAGGCTCTCGCCGCCGGCCCGCCCTTCGAGGAGCCCCCGGCCGTTGCCGACGCGGCCGCGCTCGGTGGCGAGGGTCTCGGCGACCCGAGGCATCCGCAGGCCCGCGCGCTCGAAGCCGCGGCGCAGTCGCTGGAGGTCGGCGTCGGCGAGGGTCTCGCCCGTCATCAGCCCCGCGGCGCGGGCGGCGCCGCGGACGTCGAGCTCGGGGCCGGTCGCGCGATCGAGCGCGTCGATGCTCAGGAGCGCCAGCGCCCGGGCTCGGAACGCGCGCGCCTCCTCGGCGTTCATCCCCTCGCTCGCCCGGTCGAGCCGGTCGAGGGTCGCCTCGCTCACGGTGATGCGCGAGCCCTCGACGGCGAGGTGGGCGGTGACGCCAGGCTCGCGGCCCGAGGCGACCTCGACCTCGAGGCTCGCGTGGCCGGTGCGGTTCATCCAGTGGACGCGCGGGAACGCCTCGCGGGCGGCCGCGCGGATCGTGTCGGTCGCGGCGGTGACCTCGGCGGTGAGGCGGTGGCCGCCGGCGCGGTCGTGATGGGCCTCGCGGGGCGTCGTCTCCGACGACCCGGTCCCGGCGGTCTCGGCGAGGCGGTCGGTCATCCCGGCCGCGCGGGTGCGCTCGCGGCGCCGCTCCTCGAGGCGCGTCTCCGGACCGAAGCCCGGCTCGGCGTTCGGGGTCGCCCGGAGCCGCGCCAGCTCGGCGCCGTCGGGCACCGCGAGGGCGCCGCCGCGGAGGTTCCGGCCGCCGTTGTTGAGCCACCGCTCGCCGACGCGGATGGCGCCCTCGACCTCGAGGACGCGGCCGGCCTCCACCGGCGTCTCGAAGACGAGGGCCGGTCGGCCGTCGGCGCCTCGGGTGAGCCGCCCCTCGGCCTCGGCGCTGCCGGTCCAGCCGTCGGTCGTGAACCGGAGGCGCGCGCCGCCGGCCGTCTCGGCGTCGACGACCCGACCGTCGGGGAGGCGGACGCGGCCGTCGTCGAGGGTCTCGATCGGCATCTCGACCCGCAGCGCGCGCTCGCCGCCTTCGGTGCTGCGGATCGAGAAGGCGACGCCGTCGCGGACCCGCTCGCCCGAGAGCAGGCTGCCGTCGGGCAGCGTCGTGCGGCGGCCGCTCTCGAGGAGCTGGTCGACGTCGCGGACGCTCTCGCGGACGAGCCGGTCGACCTCCTCGCGGAGCGCCTCGGCGTTCCCCGTCCGCTCGAACGCGTCGATGAGCTCCTGCACGCGCGGCTGCATTCGCGCCCGGACGAGGGCGTCGAGCGGTCGGTTCTCGAACTCGGCCCGCGTCGTCACCGAGCGCTCGAAGCTCGCCCGGCCCTCGTGGTGGGCGCCGCCGACCTCGAAACCGCGCTCCATCACGCGCGGGACAAGCTGCGCGAGGCGCGCCGCGAGCGCCTTCGCTCGTTCGAGGTCGCGCGGGTCATCCGCGCTCGGCGCGAGCAGCTCGAGGACGCGCTCGGCGGTGAGCGACGCGCCCGCTTCCCGAGCCTCGAAGTGCGCTGCGGCGAGGCCGCGGAGCGCGCCGAAGACGTCGACGACGCTGCCGCGCTCGACGGTGTTCCGCTCGATGTTCATCTCGACCGGGTTCGTCAGGGCCGAGAGGCCGCGGAGCGTCTCGACGAGCTCCTTGGCGAGGCCGGGCTCCGCGCGGTGGAGCTCGCGGGCCACCGCCGGCTTGAGGCCGGTCGCCGCGAGGAGCTCGAGGGCGAGGGCGCGGTCGAGGGCGCGACGGTAGTGGGCGACGAGGTCGGTCCCGGCCCAGGTGAACCCCTCGCGGCTCCGCCCCTCGACCGCCGTCTCGCCGAACTGCTTCAGGTCGCGCTCGCGCCAGACGTTCTCGGTGTCGAAGCGGAGATCCTCGCGGACCTGGCGGCGGCCGGGGTCGGTGATGTCGAGGACGTGCACCGGCGCGGTGCGCGGCTGGCTCGAGACGGTGCCGAGGTCGAGCATGCCGCCGTCGAAGCTCTTGTTCCCCGGCGAGAGGCCGCCGTGGACGATCCGGTGGCGGAAGAGCTCGGCGGCCGTCTGGGCGTGGCGCTGCGCGACGCGCCGCAGGCTCCGATCGAGGTCGACCACCTCGCGCCCGTCGGCGCCGCGGGTGGAGACGAGGTTGCCGGTCGCCTCGAGCATCCGGACGAGCACCTCGAAGTTGCTGCCGCGGCGGAAGCCCTCGGCGAGGAGGTGGGCGGGGCGGAGCTGGTGGCCGGCCCGGACGATCAGCGCCCGACGCTCCTGGCCGCCGTCGCTCCAGCGGGTGTGGTCGGCGTTGTCGATCACGGCGAGAATCCGGGTGCTGCCGTTCTCGAAGAGGTTTCGCCCCGCCTCGCCCCAGACGGCCTCCTGGATGCCCTCGGCGAGCGGCGCGCCGCCGTGGCGGTGGCTCTCGTGGGTCCGCCCGTCGACGAGCGGCGTCACCCCGACGCCCTTGATGTTCAGGTTCCAGCGGCCGAAGAAGGCGGCGCGGCCGGCGCCGCGGTTGTGGCCCATGCCCCAGCCGCCGTAGCGATCGGCGATCATCTCGACGGTGCGGCGGGTGCCGGGCTCCTCGCCCTCGCGGAGCAGCCGCCAGGAGAGCTCGCGGACGAGGCGCGCCTCGATCTCGGGCGTGATCTGGCGGTCGCGCGGGAGCTCCAGGCCCATCTCGGCGGCGAGCGCCCAGTTGAACCAGACGAGCTTGCCGGGCTCGTTCACGCCGGTGAGGCGAACGACCCGCTCCTCGCCGAGGTGCTCGACGATCGGCGGCTCGCCGGTCGAGAGCGTCGAGAGGTCGGCGCCCGGGGCGTCCTGCGCGGTCGCGCGGGCGCTCGTCGCGAGGAGCGCGGTCGCGAGGACGAGGAGCGCGACGGGGCGACGATCTCGGACGGGTCGGAGGAGGTTCACCGCGAAGAATCCCTCGAGTCGAATCCTGGTGCTTCCGATGGGATAGCAATGGCCGTTCCATCGGGCCCGCCTCGTAAGTCCTTGAGTGACAGCGTATGATTCGGCGAGGCGCGCTCGACTGGGACGGATCGGAGTCGCGGTCGAGACGAACGGGCCAGAGGACGGCGACGGGCCCTCGCGAGCGGAGCCGTGACCGAACGATCCGACCCCCGACAGTGCGGCCCCTACCGGGTGGAGAGGCTGCTCGGCCGGGGCGGGATGGGGGCGGTCTTCCGGGCGCGGCATCGGGAGACGGGCGCGCGCTACGCTCTCAAGGTGATCCTCGTCGAGCGGATGGACGAGGAGCGGGCGGCGCGGGCGCTCGCCCGCTTCCGCCGTGAGGTGGAGGTGCTCGCCCGGGTCGAGGGCGACGGCACGATCGTCCGCGTCCACGAGACCGGGCTCCACGACGGACGACCCTGGTGCGTCATGGACCTCGTGCAGGGCCGGCCGCTCGACGAGATCCTCCGGGCAGACGGCGCGCTTCCGCCGCATCGGGCCGCCGAGCTCGTCGCGGTGATCGCCCGGGCGCTCCACGGGGTCCACCGGGCCGATGTCGTCCACCGGGACCTCAAGCCCGGCAACGTCCTGATCGAGGAGACCGGCCGGCCGCGCCTCGTCGACTTCGGGATCGCCTACGACGCGGTCTCCTCGCGCCTCACCCGGACGGGCGACGCGGTCGGGACGCCGTCGTTCATGGCGCCCGAGCAGATCGACTCCGACCCGGACGCGATCGGGCCGGCGACGGATGTCTACGGCCTCGGCGCGCTCCTCTACACCTGCCTGACCGCCCGCCCGCCGTTCCCGGGCGAGGTGTACGCGGCGCTCCGCGCGATCGTCGCGGGCGAGCCGCGCTCGCCGCGCGCGATGGACCCGGCGGTCCCCGCCGCGCTCGACGCGGTCTGCCTCCGGGCGATGGCGCGCGCGCCGGCGGAGCGCTACCCCGACGCGCTCGCCCTCGCCGAGGACCTCGAACGATTCGGCCGGGGCGAGCGGATCCTCGGGGCGCGCCCTTCGCGACGGGCCGGCCCGCTCGTCGGCGCGGCCGTCCTCGTCGCGATCGCGGCGATCGTCGCCGTCGCATCGCTCGGCGGCCGCGCTGTCGATCCCGAGCAACGGCTCGCGCGGATCGAGGCGGCCCTCACGGCTCGCGGCTCGCTCTCGCCCGACGAGGCCGCCCTGCTGGCGTCGCTCGACGCCGACTCGCCGTCCGAGCCGTCGCTCGCCGGGCGGGTGCGCGCGGCGCGCGCCCTCGATGCCCTCGCCCGCGATGAGGCGGCGTCCGTCGCCGAGCTCGCCCGGCTCGTGCGCGCGGATCCGGCGCTCCGCTCGGTGGTCGGGGAGGCGGCGCTCGCCGGCGGCCGGGCGGCTGCGCTCGCCCGCATCCTCCACGACGCGGAGCCGATCCTCGTCGTGGCGCCCGAGCGGGCCGTCGCCGTCGCCGAGGCGGTCGCCGCCGGTCTCGCCGATCCGCCGGGCGACGCGGTCGCGTTCCGCGCGCTCTACCACGCGCGCGGGCTGCCCGATGGCGCGCGCGGTCGGCTCCTCGTTCGCCGCGCCGAGGTCGGGCTCGCTCGCGGCGAGCTCGATGTCGCCGAGGCGGTCGACCTCCTCGCCTCGGCGAGCCGGGACCACGGCGTCCGAGGGCCGGTCATCCTCACCGAGGAGGGCTACGTCGCGCTCGCGGCCGCGTTCGCGGACGCGGCGGAGGCAGGCCTCCTCGACGATGCGCGTCGGATGGCCTGGGTCGCCTCGCGCGTTCCCGACCAGGCACGCCCCGATGTCCTTCCGATCGATCTCCTCGCGCGGTTCGTCGAGTCGACGATCGCGCCGGAGCCCGAGCGGCTCGACGAGAGCCTCGAGCTCGGCTCGATCTTCCTGAGCTTCCTCGTGCCCGCCGGCAACGACGTCACGCGTCCGAGCAACGAGCTGCTCGTCAACCTGTTCGGTCTCGAGCGGTTCGTCCGGCTCGCCCGCGCGACGCGCGCTCGACCGGTGGAGATGGGCGACGCGGTGGGCCTCGCCTACACCGCCGCGGTGGTCCTCGGGTCAGAGAAGGGACGCGCGCGCTGGCGCGATGAGGCGCTCGAGTGGGTCGAGGACGCCCTCGCGTTCGAGCCGCGCGGGCGGCGTCTGCTCGTCCTGGCCGCCCGGGCGCTTCGCTCGGCCGGGGAGGGGGAGCGTGCGCTCGAGCTCTCGCGGGCCGCCCTCGCCGTCGACCGCGCGCTCCCCGATGAGCGGCGCTGGCCGCTGATCATCCACGCGGCCGCCGACTTCGAACCCGATCCGCGACGGGCCGCTCGCCTCCTCGGCGAGGCGATGCGGATCCAGCGCGTTCGCGATGTCCAGCTCCCGCGGTTCGCGGCCGCGGGCCTTCCTCCGCCCGAGCCGTGGGCGCATCACTCCGACATCGGGTCGTCCGCGCGCGACGTGGCGAGCAAGCTGATCCGCGACGAAGGGCGACCGTGTTGCGAGTTGGAGGTCTCCCCCGGCGCTGCCGAGCTGCTCGAGATGGCGATCGCCCACACAATGAACGAGTACGCCCGCCACCGGATGTGGCGGACGCAGGCCCGCCACCTCCTCCGCCACGACCGGCCGATCGACGCGCTCGAGGCCGCCCGGCGCTCGGTCGACGTCGCGAGGGTGTCGGTCGTCGCGGAGTCGGGGCTGCTCTGGGAGCGTCGTCTCGCCGAGGGGCTCCTGTTCCGGGCGGAGATCCTGCGGAGCCTCGGCCGCGATCGCGATGCGGCCCTCGACGAGGAGCGAGCCGAGGAGCTCCGGCGGGGGCGCTGGTGAGGTGGACCCACCCTTCACGGGCGGGGACGAGCGTCAGCGCCGCAGGATCACGATCACGCCGGCGATGATGAGGATCGGGCCGAGGGCTACGCCGATCGTCCCGATCAGGCTGGTAACGCGCGCGGTCGATGCGGCGTCGGCGCGCATCCCCTCGAGCGAGTCATCGGTCGAGACGATGAACGGGTCGCCGTCGGTGATCTCGCCGCCCCGGACCTCGCCGATGATCGTGATCTTTCGTCCGGTGCGGATCCCGGAGTAGGTCGTCTCGATCGGGCCGTCGTTCTCGCGGTGGAGGACGGCCAGCGAGCGGAAGCTCGCGGCGGCGGGGCGGACGACGAGGTCGCCGACGCGGAGGACCGGCGCGCGGCGATCCTCGAAGTGCGACGTCGAGCCGAAGTCGTCGTCATCGTCCTTGGAGTCGAGCGGCTCGCGGACCGACTTCGACCAGAAGATGCAGTCGACGTCGGTGCCCGGGATCCTGACGGGGTCATCCACGACGGGCGCGACCGCCTCGACGCAGACGAGGCCGCTCGCGGCGGGCGCCTCGTCGACCGAGACGACCCGGGCGGTGGCGAGCTTCGCCGCCGTCTCGGCCTTCATCGAGCCGCCCCAGAGGAAGACGCCGCCGAAGCAGCCGCAGCAGCCGAAGGCGGCGAGGCCGCTCACGAGGAGGGAGAGCCCGAAGATCAGCTTGACGACGCTGCGCGGGCCGTCGTCGTCGAACGGCGATGCGGCGGCGCGGTTCGAGTCGATGGTGGAGTCGGCGGCGCCCGCTTCGGTGAGGTCGTCCGCATCGCGGCGTCGCCGCTTGCGACGCCGCGTCGTCGGCGGGGGCTCGTCGAGGCGGAAGGTCGCCTCCTCACTCGAGTCGCGCCGCGCGCTCCGGCCGCGCGGGTCGGGCGCGCCGTGCGGTCGCGCGGCCGCGGTCGCCTCGGGGTCGGCGACGCGCGGCGGTGCGGTCCGGGCGCCCTCCTCGAGCGCTTCGAGGAACGCCTGGGCCGTCGCGGGGCGCTCGTCGGGCTCCTTCGCGAGGGCGGCCATGATCGCGGCCGCGAACGGCTCGGAGACCCGCCCCTCGGCGCGCGGGGCGAGGGGCGGCGGCGGCTCCATCTGGATCCGGTAGCGCAGCTTCCGGATCGTCTCGGCCTCGATCGGCCGGCGTCCCGAGACGGCCTCGTAGAGGACCGCGGCGAACGAGTAGATGTCGCTTCGCCCGTCGACCGGATCGCCGGCATCCTGCTCGGGGCTCATGTAGTGCGGCGTCCCGAGCGAGACGCCGGTGCTGGTGAGCTTGCCGGTGGCGGCGGCGCGCTCGTCGAGGAGCTTGGCGATCCCGAAGTCGAGGATCCGGACGCGCTCGGCCCCGTCGGCGCGGCGCTCGACGAGGAGGTTGTCGGGCTTGAGGTCGCGATGGACGAGGCCGGTCTCGTGGGCCTCGTCGAGGCAGGCGAGCACCTGGCGGGCGAGCTCCAGGACGCGGGTCTGGGGGAGGCTGCCGTCGCGCTCGAGCACCGCTGAGAGCGGCTCGCCGGGCGCGAGGTCCATGGCCATGTAGAGGCCGCCCTCGTGCTCGCCGAAGTCGCGCAGGCTGACCGCCCCCTTGTGGGTGAAGGCCATCAGCGCCTTCGCCTCGCGGAGGAAGCGGGCGCGGAACTCGGGCTCGCCGGCCAGCCGGGCGTGGATCAGCTTGACGGCGAAGTCCTGCCCGAGAAGGGTGTGCCGCGCGCGGAAGACGACGCCCATCCCGCCGCGGCCGAGCTCGTCCTCGACCCGGAACTTCGAGCCGATGACGGTGCCGGCCCCAAGGTCGGAGGCCGAGCCAGAGGCCGAGCCAGCGGCCGAGTCGGCAGCGGAGTCCGAGGTCGGCGGCGGCCCGTCGTAGGTGGCCGTCGCATCGCCGGGGTCGCTTCGCGGGACCGTGGCGATGACGGTGCCGTCGAGCTCGCCCTCGCCGCGGACGGTCGCTCCGATCCCGAGGGCGTCGCCGATCCGTTCGCACTCGGCCGCGACGGCGGCGGCGTCGGCGGGTCGCTCGTCGGGGTCCTTCGCGAGGAGCCGCAGGATCAGCTCCTCGACCGGCTTCGGCGCGTTCGGAGCGTGGGTGCGGACGGGCGGCGGCGCGTCGCGGATATGCTCCTTCATGAGGGTCGGGATGCTCTTGCTCTCGAACGGGCGTCGGCCGCTGACGAGCTGATGGAGCATCACGCCGAGGGCGTAGAGGTCGGCCCGACCGTCGACGTCGTGGGCCTCCTTCCACTGCTCGGGCGCCATGTAGAGGGGCGTCCCGATGACCTGGCCCTTGGTCGTCAGGATCGTCCGGCCGTCGAGCGGCTCGCCGTCGACCTGGAGGATCAGGCCGAGGTCGGCGACCTTCACCCGGCCGTCTCGATCGAGGAGGACGTTGCCCGGCTTGAGGTCGCGGTGGACGATCCCGGCGGCGTGGGCGGCGCCGAGACCGAGGGCGACCTCGCGCGTGACGCGGAGGGCGTCGCCGATCGGGAGTCGCCCGCCGCGCAGGTCGAGGAGCTCGCCGAGGTCGCCGCCGGCGACGAGCTCCTGGACGAGGAGCTGATGGCCGTCGGCCTCGAGCAGCCCGAACCCGCGGACGACGTGGCGATGATCGATCCGGCAGGCGGCCTCGGCCTCGCGCCGAAAGCGCCGGAGCATCTCGCCGGCGGCGCGGAACTCGGGTCCGATGACCTTGACGCAGACCTCGCCGTGGGCGTCGTGCCGGGCGCGGAAGACGATGCCCATCGCGCCCGCGCCGACCTTGCCGAGGATCCGGCAAGGGCCGAGCTGCGCACCGACGAGCTGATCGGCGAGATCAGTCATGCGCCCGAGGCTACCGAATCATCAGCACTTGAGCGACCAGGGGTCAGGTCCAGTATTTTTATCATTTGGCCGCCAAATGGTAAAAATACTGGACCTGACCCCTGGGGGGCTGATCCCGGGGGGGCTTGACCCCTGGGGGGCTAAATCCCGAGTTGGTGGAGGCTTCGGGTGAGGAAGCGTTCTTCCTGTTTGAGGCTTTGCTCTTCGCAGAGCTTCCGGAGCGCTCGGAGGCGCGCGGTGGGGGTTCGCTCTCCGATGAGGGCGACCTTGGCGGCGCACTCGGGGCAGAGCCAGAGCGGCCACCGGTCGGCCTCGGCTCGGCTGTTCGAGCCCTGGAGGGCGCAGGGGACGCTGCGGCAGTGCTCGAGGGCGAGGAGGTGGGCGGTCTCGTGGAGGAGCAGCTTGGCGGTCCTCCGGAGATGGGCCCGGAAGGCGCGGGCTCCTCGGCCGGGGTCGCCGAGGCGGTGGAGGCTGCAGACCGCGATCGCGAGCTCCTGGTCGGCCTCGCCGGCGAGGTAGTTCCAGGCGCCCCCCGGCCAGAGGTCGGCCGCGGTCACGCCGACGATCACGGTCACGCCGCGGCTCCGCGGGGTCGGGAGGACGTCTCGGGTCAGCCAGCCGGTGTGCACCTGCGTCGCGTCGGCGTCGTCGGGCGCGGGGCGCCGGCGGTGCCTCGGCGGGCGGGGCAGGTCGACCGCGGCGACCGACCGCACCTCGATGCCGAGGCTCGCGCGGAGGAACGCGACGGCCGCATCGAGGCTGGAGGTTCGAGAAGGGCTGAACGGCCCGAGGGGGTGGACCTCGACCGCCGGGCGCCTTCGCCGACGCCGCCACGCCCGCGCGAAGTCCTCGAACGGCTCGCTCGGCTCGTCGCGCTCGACCGCGCGCCAGGCGTCGGGCTCGGGCGCGTCGAGCGGGCGGTGGAGCGGCGCGAGGACGGCGATCGACCGCCTCGCCGCGTCGACGAGGCGGTCTCTCGCCGCGCGGCCGCTACTCCTCATGGACCCGCCGCGGCTCGGCGTACTGCGCCCGCGCCGCGACCGAGACGAGCTCCGCGTCTCGGGGGGTGCTCCCCTCGGCGACGATCGCGGCGGTCAACCTCCCGCCGAAGCAGCAGCCGGTGTCGAGGCCGAGGGCGTGGGGGCTGCGCCGCGGCTCGGGCGGATCGAGCTGCGGGTCGTGACCGTAGAAGGCGAAGCCCTCGCGCCCGTCGTAGAGATCGGACCAGTGGTCGGCGGCCCGCGCCGTGTCGTCGAGGTGGACCATGTCTCCCCGGTCGTTCACCTGGCGAACCCGGAGGAACCGCCGCAGCCGTTCGGCTCGCTTTCCGCGATCCTTGCGCCACGACGTGGCGAGCTCGCCGAGCTCGCCGTGCGCCTCGAAGAAGCGCGGGAAGATCCCGCCGTGCACCATGAGCGCGGCGCACTCGGGCACCCGCACGAAGAGCGGCATCTCGTCGAGGAACGCCCAGTCGGCATCGGTCGCGTCCGCGCCCCATTCGGGAAGCGGCCGGTTCCTCTCGCGGAAGCGGAGCACCTTCTCCTCGTGGTTGCCCATCACGACCGCGCTGCCCGGGTGGGCCTCGAGGAGCTCGCGCACCCGGCGGATCGCGCCGACCGAGTCCGGCCCGCGATCGACGAGGTCGCCGACGAAGAAGAGGCGATCGCCGGCGGCAGGGGCGAGCCGCTCGAGGAGCTCGTCGAGCTCCTCGAGACAGCCGTGCACGTCGCCGATGAAGATGTCGCGTCGCATCAGATGACTCCTGACCCCGGCCGTCCGGCCGGGTTCATCTGGGACGCTCGAGCGACCGCCGGCGTTTCATCCTCGGTCCTCGGCATCGTCCTCGGCCTGGGCGCGGCGCCCCTCGAGACGCATCAGGAGCATGAGGCCGACGCCGGCCAGGACGCTCAGGACCGTCAACGCGATCGCCCCGCCCAGCGACAGCCCCTCGCTCTCGGCCGTGACGCCCTTCACGTTGACGCCGAAGAAGCTCAGGAGCAGGGCCGGGAGGCCGATGATCAGACCGAGCCCGCTGATCCGCTCCTCCAGCCGGCGTGAGCGCTCCTGCGCCCGTCGCTCGCGCCGTTCGAGCGTCTCGTTCCGCGTCCGCTGGATCGCCTCCTCCTTCTTCGCGTGCTCGAGGAGGGTGTGCTCGTGCATCTGGCGCACCTCGTCGCGCACCTCCTCGAAGAGGCGGCCGATCTCGAACGTCTCGTGCCACTTCGAGTAGCACCGGTGCGGCAGCTCGCGCTGCATCACCTGGACGAACAGCCCGCGCGCGGTGAAGTCGAGGAGCGCCCGCCAGATCAGCTCGAACGACGCCGCCTTGTCGGTGACGTCCTCCTTGAGCCAGCGGTCGACGACGAGGCTCGCCAGCTTCATCAGGGTGAACCGCTGGTGGAGCGAGACGAGGAAGATCAGGAAGTAGCGGTCGTCGAGCGCGGCGGGGAGGACGTTCTTGAAAAAGTCGTTCTCGGGGACGTCGAAGGCGATGAAGCCGCCGCCGTCGAGCGAGAAGAAGAACCACATGTTCTCGCCGTACTGGAGGCGGGAAGGGTGCTGCTCGTCGAGGTCGTGCCGGCTCGGGTGGATCGAGAGCTTCGCGTGGAAGAGCCGGTGCGCCCGGTAGACGAGCCGCATCCGCATCGCGTCGGGGACGTCGCGGAGGAAGAGCGACGCGAAGGGGAGGAGCTGCCCGGCCGCGAACACGTCGCGCCAGATCGTCTGGTCGCCGCCCGATGCCGTGACGAGGACCGCGTCGAGGATCCGGTCGAGGTGCTGGCTCTTTCGTGCCTTCGCTCGGGCCGCCTCGTCCTCGGGGATCCCGCCGGCCGGCGCGGGGAAGAAGGGCCTCTCGACCTTGATCGGCCGGCCGTCGTCGCCCTTCTTCGGGCGTCCGTCCTCGCCCATGACCGGCTCGTCGTAGTGGGCGTCGAGGATCGGGGCGCGCCCGCCGCGCGAGAACCGGAAGTGGTGGAGGAGGTCGATCCAGGGGGCGATCTCGTTGGTCTTCGGCTTGATCCGGACCTGGACGAGGGCGACTCCCGACCGGAAGAGGGCGAGGGTGATCGTGACGAGCTCGAACGGGATCTCGCGGTCGCCCCGGAGCACCGCCTTCCACTGGGCCTTGCGCCCGAGGCCGGCCGCCTTGTGGTCGAACGCCTTGGGGTCCATCTCCCAGACGCGGGCGTTCGCCGTCAGCGGGTCCTCGGGGTTGAAGTACTCGGCGACGTGGGGGAGGAGGTCCTCGTCGTCCGCGAGGCTGGTCGGCTTCCAGACGACGATCTCGTTCGTCTTCGTCGGGTCCTTCCGGTCGGGCGCGCTCCACGCGGCCGACTCGGTCCGACGGACGAGGGCGTCGAAGTGGTCGCGGTCGAAGATGACCGGGTAGACGAAGCGGAGGGCCGAGACGCGGACGTCGACCTCACCCTGAACGACGTCGGACTCGTAGGTCGTCGGCATGGAGGGGCGCCTGGCCGACGATCAGCGGCCGAAGTCGAGGCGCGTGAGCAGGACGAAGTACTGCTGGACGACGTCCTCGGGCGGCTTCTTCGCCTCTCCGCTCGGCGAGGTGAGCGCCAGAGTCTCGCCCTCGACGCGCTCGACGTGGGTGAAGACGGCCGTGTAGCCATCCGGCAGGCGGAGCCCGCCGCTCGTCGACACCTTCATGATGATCGGGACCGACGCCCGCCGCGCGACGATGTCCGAGAACTCGAGGTGCGCCGTCCACAGCCCGCTCTTCGCGTCGCCCGCGCGCTCGAGGCCGAGGTCGAACCCGATGCTCTTGAACTGCGTCGTCAGGACGCGGTTGCCCGCGTTGATGTTCTCGATCTGGATCGGGAAGTCCTTGACGCTTCGGATCCGGACCTTCCGCTGGGTCGGCAGCACCTCCACCTCGCTCCGGGCGAGCACCCGCGTCTGCCCGCGCTTGCGGAAGGCGGCGAGGAGGTCGTGGGGGTAGGGGATGGCGGCGAACTCGCCGGTCCCGGCGGCGTCGGTCGAGGCGTCCCGGCGCGGCCGCACGGCGGCGGGCGGCTTCGGGCCGAGCTCCGCGAGGCGGACCGGTCCGCCGTCGGAGTCGGGCGGCAGGGTCACCCGGACGAGGGTCGCCCGGAGCCGCGAGGACCCCGGATCGGTCTCGGCCGCCGGAGCGCCTCCACCGTCCTGAGCGCTCGCGAGCCTCGCCGATCGGGCGATGGCGAGGACGCCCACGATCACGACGGCGGTGGTCATCGCGGCGGCGACGGACTTCGAGGTCTTCATGGTCGACCCTCCTGCGGGGCTCGGTCGGGGCGGGTCGCGATGGTATCCCACCGGACCACCGTCGCAAGCACCGTGAGGAGCGCGCTCTCGGACGCCGTCGCCCTCCCCGTGAACATCGACGCGCTCCCTCCGTCGGATCAGGGGCGCGGACGCGCGGGCACCCCCCCGGACGCCTCTTTTCAGATCCCGACCCAGGCGCTAACGTCGTCCGGGCTCGGAGGTCCCGCGCGTTCCGGGGCTGGCCCGCGCCTGCTCGTCTTCGTCGAGCCAATGTAGAGGATGTGAGACCGATGCGTTCCCGTTTCCGGCTCATCCCCGTCGTCCTCGTCAGCCTCCTCCTGGTCGTCGGGTTCGCCCCGTCCGCGCAGGCCGAGGAGGTCTGGGCCGCGACCCACCGCAGCGTCACCGTCGTCGAGGACGGGAAGACCCCCGTCGAGATCGACGTCCGGGGCATCGTCGCGGGGATCGCGTTCGCGAAGTCGCGGACCCTCGTCGCGACCGACCTCGGCCTGGTCGTGGTCGACGTGACCTCCCGCGAGGTGAAGGAGACGCTCACCCTCGTCCCCGAGAAGCTCGCCAGCCCGCGCTTCGAGGCGAAGGTCCAGGCGGTCGCCGCCAGCGTCGACGACGACGTCGCCTTCGCGGCGGCCCGCTACCGGATCGAGGGGAGCTGGAAGGGGCCGGCGATCCTCAAGGTGCTCGACACGAGCGGCGAGAAGGTCGCGGTCAAGGCGACGATCCCGATGCCCGAGGGCGTCGACGAGGTCTCCGCGATCTACCCGACGCCGGACGGCCTGCTCTACTGTTTCCGCCGCCTCGACCTCGCCTTCACGATCGTCGACCCGACCAAGGAAGGCGCGGATGCCATCGTCGGTGAGGTCAACCTCAAGAACGGCGACTCGATCCTCTGGGACCGCGAGGTCCGCGAGATCCTCCCGGTCGCGTTCGAGGACACGATCTTCGTCCCGATGTTCGAGATCGCCGGCAAGGACGCCGCCCGGATGGTGATCGCCGAGGTCGACACCCGGAGCAAGTCCTCGACCCGCCACCCGCTCGACCTCGACCAGACCGCCCAGTGCACCGCGATCTCGCCCGACGGCAAGCTCCTCTACGTCGCGTCGAAGCGGGTGCTCGTCCTCGACACGACGAGCTGGACGGTCCGGGCGAACGTCGAGCTCGAGAACCTCCTCTCGGACATGGTCATGAGCGCGGACGGCAAGAAGGTCTTCGCGGTCGACGGCAGCGTCGGCCTCCGGCGCTTCGACGCCGAGAGCATGCGCGAGGCCGAGATGGTCGATCTGCCGAGCCGCTCGCTCTGGCTCGAGCTCCGGCCGGGCTCGTGAGCCGCCGGTCCGCCGTCTCGTCGGGCGCCGCGCCGGCCGCGGCGGCGGCGGGCCTCATCATCGTCGCCGGCTCGCTCGCGACCCTCGGCGCGGTCCTCCCGGCCGCGCGGGCGCGCGATGACGGCGACGGCGCGCCGCCGGCCGCGGCGGACGACGAGCCGCTCCGGCGCGGGCGGTTCACCTACTACGTTCGCGGTCGGCAGACCGGCGGCGAGCGCTACCGGCTCCGCCGGACCGAGTCGGGCGGGACGCGCCTCGAGGTCGACAGCTTCTTCACCCTCGCCAAGGTCGACGCCGAGGGCTCGCTCGAGCTCGACGCCGACGGCAACCCGATCGCCTACGCGATGCGGGTGACGAGCGAGGCGCGGGGGACGACCTGGTTCGCCGTCACGTTCGCGCGCGAGGGCGAGGTCACCCAGGCGACCGTCACGACCCGCCGCGGCGACGCCGAGGATGCCAAGGCCCGCACGGCCGAGGTCGCGATCGATGGCCCCTTCGTCGTGATCGAGGAGGGCGTGATCGCCCTCGACGAGGCGGCCCTCTCGTCGATCGCCCGAAGCGACGCCAAGGAGGCGACCCTCCAGGCGCTCGTGCCGCAGTTCGGGAAGGTCGAGTCGATGAAGATCGTCCGCCGCGCGCCCGACGCGCCCGCCCGGGCGGCTGGCGCGAGCACCGAGCTGGTGGTGACCTACCGGGGCGGCGAGAGCGTCTACGGGTTCGACGGCGACGGCCGACTCCTGAGGATCGAGGCGAAGGCGGCCGCCGGTGACGCCGTCGTCGTTCGCGAGAAGGACTGAGCGAGAGGCGGACGTGACGACCACCGTGACGAAGAACGCGCAGGAGGCCGGGGCCGTCGCCGATGGCTCACCTCTCTCGAGCTCGCCGATCTGGTCCCTCCAGGAGAAGTTCTACAGCGAGCAGGGCATCGAGGCGTGGCGGAGCGAGGGAATCCCGACCCTCGTCTCGACCAACGCCCACGTCGCCCGCGTCTACGGCGAGGCGATCCTCGCCTACGCCGAGGACCTCGGCGACGCCCTCGACTTCAGCGAGCCGCTGAACGTGGTCGAGCTCGGCAGCGGCACCGGCAAGCTCGGCTTCCTGATCCTCAAGACGATCGAGCGCCTCCGCCCGCTCTACCCGTCGCTGGCGAAGCTGAAGTTCCGCTACGTGATGACCGACATCACCGAGCGGACGATCGAGTGGTGGCTGCGGCACCCGCCGCTCACGCCGTTCCTCGAGGATGGCCGCCTCGACTTCGCCCGATGGTCGGACGCCGACGGCGCCCGGATCGAGCTCCGCCGCTCGGGGCTCGTCCTCGAGGAGGGGTCGGCCAAGAACCCGATCGTGGTGGTCGCGAACTACGTCCTCGACTCGCTCGCCCAGGACGCGTTCCACGTGAAGGGCGGGATCGTCCACGAGGCGCGCGCCGTCCTGCGCCGCGACGACGACGTCGTCTCCACGGTCGCCCCCGAGGAGCTCGAGAAGACCGAGGTCGGCTTCATCGATCGGAAGCTCGAGGGCCCCTACTACGACGAGGGGGACCTCGACGCGGTCCTGGGCAGCTACATCTCGATGGGGGACGCGAGCGTCCTCTTCCCGGTCGCCGCCCTGCGGGCGCTTCGCGCGCTGGCGAGCCTCTCGGGCGATCGAATGCTCCTCCTCGCGGCCGACAAGGGCGAGGCGCAGGCGAGCTCGTTCGCCGGCGTCTGGGACTGGCCGCTCACCCTCCACGGGCACTGCTTCTCGCTCATGGCGAACCTCCACGCGATCGGCGTCTGGTTCGAGCATCGCGACGGCATCGCGTTCCAGAACCCCGACCCGCGCGACCTCTTCCGGCTGACCTCGGGCATCCTCGGCGACGGCGGACGCCCCTTCACGGCCGTGCGTCGCGTGATGGAGCGGACCCTCGAGGGCTTCTCGTTCCGCGACATCCTCCCGCTCGCCAAGGCGAAGGTCGCCGGCGAGACCGAGGATGCCGAGGGCGACATCGAGCGCGCCCTCTCCGTCGTCAAGCTCTCGGGCTACGACCCCTACGTCTTCAGCGAGGTCGCCGGCGACATCGAGAACGGCCTCGATGGGCTCGACGAGGGCGATCGCCTCGCGATCGCGGCGATCGCCAGGCGGGTCTCCGAGAACGACTACCACCTCGGCGACCACCTCGACCTCCCGTTCATCGTCGGGCGGATCCTCTACCAGATCAGCGAGACCGACGACGCGCTCGTGCTCTACAAGGCGAGCCTCGCCGAGAGCGGCGAGCACGAGGCGACCTGGTACAACGTCGGGCTCTGCCTCGAGTGCCAGGAGAAGAAGGACGAGGCGATCGAGGCCTACGAGCGCGCCCTCGCGATCAAGCCCGGCTACGAGCTCGCCCAGGAGCGCCTCGAGGATCTCCGAGGCTAGCAGGCGCCTACAGGCGCCTACGGGCCGGCGATGCTCGCCGGCTGCGTGACGACCCGGAAGCCGATCGCGTGGTTGCGCGCCTCGGGCGCCGAGGCGCGCCGGTAGGCGGACCGACACCACGCCGGCGGGTGGTACCACGTCCCGCCGCGCCACACCCGGGAGGTGCCGGTCGGCGCCCCCTTGGGGTCGATCACCGGGCCGCTCGGGTAGGGGCCTTCCCAGTCGGCGACCCACTCGGCCACGTTCCCGATCATGTCGAAGAGGCCGAACCGGTTCGCGAGCAGGCTCTGAACCGGCGCGATGTCGGTGAAGCCGTCGTCGCTCGGGAACTCGGCGTGGCTTCCCTCGTGGAGCGCCTTCGTCGCGGGGTCGTTCACGTTGGCGAAGTGGAGCGCGCCGGCGGGGTCGTCGCCCCAGGGGTAGGAGGTCTGCGAGCCGGCTCTCGCCGCCCACTCCCACTCGGCCTCGGTCGGCAGGCGGTGCTTCCAGCGCCCGCCCGACTTCTCGTCGAGCCAGCGGCAGTACGCGGCGGCCTCCTCCCAGGTGACGTGACCGACCGGGTGCTTCGGCGCGTCCACGCGACCCTTGAGCGTCTCGTCGCCGCCGGTGCTGTCGTGATCGGGCTTGAATCTCTGGAACTGCTCGTTGGTGATCTCGGCCGCCGTGATCCAGAAGGGCTTGGTGATCGTCACCTCGTGGGCCGTCTCGCCCTCGGCGCGGCCCGGCTCGGTCTCGGGGCTCCCCATCGTGAGCTTGCCCGGCGGGACGACCACGAACTGGACGCCGATCGTCGGCGGGGTGTTGAACCAGACGTTCGACCGGAGGTTCGCGGCCGCCTCGATCTGCTCGGGCGTCGGATTCCACCACGTCGTCGGCTGGAGGCGCCCGGAGTGGAGCTGCGCGACGCGCGGGTCGCCGAGCGGGTTCTGGGTGAGGCTCAGGTCGACCCGTCCGGTGTGGCCGGCCGCGTCGGTCGTCTCGAGGACGACCTCGTTGAGGCCCTCCTTGAGGTTCACCCGGACCGCGAACGTGTTGGATGCGCGGAGGACGACCTCGAGCCCGGCGACCTCGATCGTCGACGCCGGGTGCGCGTCGACGACGTGCCCCCGGATGTAGAGGACGCTCGGCAGCCACGGCCTGTCGCCGAGCCCGTCGAGCCCGGCGACGATGATCTTCGGCGGGTCGGTGTCGACGTCGACCCCGACCTCGATCGGCGTCTGGTTGCCCGCCCGGTCCTCCGCGACGAGGTGAAGGCGGTCCTCGCCGTCGGGGAGGGTGGCGGTGATGGCGAAGGTCCCGTCGGGGCCGACCGGAACGCTGCTCGAGCCGTCCGCCGAGCGGACGCGCGCCGGGAACTCGTCGCGGATGATCCCCCGCACGACCGGGCTGCGGGTGTCGACGACCGCCCCCTCCGCCGGGCTCCGGACGACGGCCGTCGGCGGCGTCCGGTCGACGTGGACGAGCGCGCTCGCCAGCTTCGGGCCGCCGGCCTTCGCGCGCACCTCGACGACGTGGCTCCCCGGCGGCAGCTCGACCGCGCCCTCGAACGTCCCGTCCTCGGCGACGGCGACGCGCTCCGCGCCGATCCAGATCGCCTCGGGGTGGCCCTCGGTGACGCGCCCGCGCACGCCCACGGCGGTCGCGTTGGTGACCTCGCCGTCCTCGGGCGCGGAGAGGTGAACCGCCCGCGCCGCGCTCGCCCCGCTCGCGAGCGTGATCGCGGCGACCACCCCCGCGGCGATCCCGCCGACCGTGGCGATCGCGGCGACGATCGCCCAGATCCGGCGCGATCCGCCGGCCGCGGCGCCGGCCCCGGCCGCCCGGGCGGCGCGCGACGGCTGGCGGCGGGCGGCGCGTGCCGCGCGCTCGGTCCGGCGCGCCCGCGCCGCGTCGGCGTCGAGCTCGGGCTCGCCGAGGACCTCGTCGAGGGCGTCGGCCATCGCGCTGGACGTCTCGAAGCGGTCCGCCTTCTTCTTCTCGAGGCAGCGAAGGGCGACCGCCTCGAGCGCCTCGGGGATCTCGGGGCGCCGCTCGCGGGGCGGGACCGGCGTCTCGTTGCGCACCATCTTGAGCAGCTTCGGGACCGACTTCGCCCGGAACGGTGGCTCCCCGACGAGCGCGTGGTAGAGGAGCGCTCCGAGAGCGTAGATGTCGGTCTGCGTCCCGACCTCGTCGGTGTCGCCGCGCGCCTGTTCGGGCGCCATGTACGCCGGCGTGCCGAGGAGCTGCCCCGGCATCGTGAGCACCTCGGCCGAGGTGAGGTCGCGGGCGAGCCCGAAGTCCATCAGCCGGGGGATGCCGGTCGTCGCGTCGATGAGCACGTTGTCGGGCTTCACGTCGCGGTGGACGACGCCGGCGTCGTGCGCGACGGCGAGCGCGCGGGCGAGGTCGCGGATCACCTTCGCGACCTCGAGCGGCTGGCGCGGCGTCTCGAGCCACTCGCCGAGGAGCTCGCCCTCGACGAAGTCCATCACGAGATACATCTGGCCGTCGTGTCGGCCGAACTCGTGCACGGCGACGATCGAGGGGTGACGGAGGCGGGCGGCCGCCTTCGCCTCGCGCTCGAACCGCTTGCGGAGCTGCTCGGCGTCGCCCTGGATCTCGCGGATCACCTTGACCGCGACGAGGCGCGAGAGCCCCGGATCCCAGGCTCGCCAGACGACGCCCATCCCGCCCTTGCCGAGCTCCGACAGGATCAGGTATCGGCCGAACTGCCGCTCCGGATCGCGCTGCGCGGTGGCGACCTCGCGCGCGATGCGGTCGGCCGCCGAACCGCTCAGGTTCGGATCGACGCCTGGCGGTCGGCCTGCCGGCGGAAGATGAGATGGGGGTCCGAGGGCCATGCGGTCGACTCGAGCCCGGTCGGCGAGGATCCGGGCGAGAGGTCAGGGACACCGAAGCCGCATGATACCATGGAACTGGATCGGGGGACGGCCTCGGGGAAGGGCCTCGGGTGAGGGCGACCCGGCGGACGGGCGGATCGCGCTACGCCCGCACGGTGAGGACGGGGACCGGGCAGGCCCGGCTCACCCGCTCCGCGGTGCTCCCGAGGAGGAAGTCGCCGACGCCGGTGCGACCGCGGCTGCCCATGACGACGAGGTCGACGTCGCCGCCCCGGACGAGCTCCTCGATCTCGTGCGAGGGGGTGCCGAGCCGGACGTGCTCGTGCGTCGAGACGTCGTCGGCGCCGGGCCCCAGGGCGGCGACCTCGCGGGCGAGGACGGCCTTCCCCTTGGTCTGGGCGTGGCCGAGGAGGTTCCGGACGTTCTCCTGCCGGTCGCCGAGGAGCGGCTCGAGGGCGTCGCCGCTGCGGCTGTCGACGACGTGGAGCAGGTGCAGCTCCGCGCCGAAGCCGACCGCCAGCTCGAGCCCCATCCGGAGGCCGGCGCGAGCGTCGTCGGAGAAGTCGGTCGGGACGAGGATCCGCGTGACCTCGATCGCGCTCGCCGCGTCGACCGGATCCTCGACGAGCCGGTTCGCATAGGCGATCGGGACGGTGAGCACCGGCCGCCGGCACGACCGAAGGACCTCGCCGGCCACGCTCCCGAAGAGGAGGCGCCGGACCCCGCGATGGCCGTGCGTCCCCACGATGACGAGATCTGCCGAGACGCCGTCCGCCTGCGCGACGATCACCTCGGCGGGCTGGCCCCGCCCGACGCGCGTCTGGATCCGTCGCGTCGAGCCGTCGAGGGCGCCGGCGAGCGCCTCGAGCCGCTCCTCCGCCTCGGCAGCCGCCCGCTCCCCGTAGCTCTCGACGATCTTCTCGTATCCCGCGTCGGTGGGCGCGTCGTCGAGCGACTCGAGCGCGTGCAGGATCGTGAGCTGCGTGCTCGCGCCGCGCGCGTGGATGGCCCGCGCGACCGTCAGGGCCGTCGCCGCCGTGTCGGAGAAGTCGACCGCGACGAGCAGTCGCTTGAAGGGGAGGGGCATGGTCGAGCGCTCGCCTAGAACCGGATCCACACCCCGCCCGAGTAGCGGTGGCCACAGCCTCGTCCGTGGGTGTGACCCCGATGATAGACGGTCCGGCCTCGCCAGTAGTAGTGGCCGCACGAGTAGCTGCAGACGTGGCCGCTCGAGTAGACGACCGTGACCGCTGGCGGACTGCTCCACCACCATCCGTCGTGGTAGTAGTGGCCGCAGCCGCGGCGGTGGACGTGCCCGTCGTGATACACCCAGGTGGAGCCGCTGTAGTAGTGCCCGCAGAACTCGTCGTGGACGTGGACCGAGGTGTAGACCCGCGTCCGCCCGCAGCCGGTCAGGGCGATCGATGCCGTCAGGATCGCGGCGAGCGCGAGGGCGACGGTGACGGCGCGCAGGACTCTCATCGGTTCGTTCCTCTCTCCCGGGGCGGCGTGGTCGTCGGCCGTCATCGGGGCCACGTCAGGGCTGGCTTCGCGTCCTCGCCGTAGCCGGTGAGCTCGATGGTGAGCGCTTCGGGGTCGACGAGTCGGAGGACGTTCCCCGCGAAGTGAGCCCAGCGCTCGCTCCGCCAGACCTCGCGGCCGTCGTCGTAGACGGCGACGAGACACTGAAAGGTCGTTCCGTCGAGGACCAGCTCGGTCCGCTCGAGCGAGGCGAGGGCGTAGCTGCCGGCCGGGCCGGTCGTCTTGATGAGGAGGCCGCGCGCGTCTCCCTCGGCGCCGATCCATCGGACGACCTCCTCCCCATCGCCGACGGTGGTCGTGATTCGGCGAGACTTCAGCTTGCCGGCGCCGACCTCGACCGTCTCCTCGACGCCGGCCTTCGGCGCCGAGCCCCGGGGGCGGACGTCGGTGGTGGCCGGAGCCGGCGCGACCGGGATCGGCCGGGCGGGAGCCCCCGGGCGTCCGATGAAGGCGCTGGCGACCGCGCCGTCGTCCTTCACCTCGAGGCCTCGGATGAGGCCGCCGTCGCCGGAGTCGGTGACCTCGATTCGCCAGAGGCCGGCGGACTTGCCGACGACGGCGATTCGCCGGCTGATCGTCTTGCCGTCGGCGAGGGTGGTGGTGACCTCCGACCAATGGCCGGGCGCAATATCGTCGTAGAGCGGGTAGATGGCCGGCGCCGTGATGATCTCGGCGGGGTCGCTCTTCGGCGGCGCGTCGCCGTCGGGCTGCTCGGTCGTCTCGGCCGACTGACAGCCGATCGTCAGCGCGACGGCGAACGCCAGAGCGAACGCGAGCGGTTGGGGATGGCGGCGGGTCGTCATCTCGATCTCACCTCGCGGGGATGGGGGGGGGGATCTTCGGCGGGACGGCTGGCACGCAGCACGCGGCATGCCAAGGGCCCGTCACCCGTCGAACGGAACGACCAGGAGCGATGCGCGCGGCAGCCGCTCCGAGGCTCGACGGAGGAGGCGGATGGTCGCGTCGCCATCCTCCTCCGGGCGGACCGCCACGCCGACGATGTCGACCTGGCGAGGAAGGTGCCGGAGGATGTCGTCGACCGGGCCGTCGCACATCTCGAGGTCGGCATCGAGGACTCCGGCGAGGCGAGACGGCGCGTCGGGCACCGGGTCGCCGGTCTCGCCGCGGAGAAGGGCGATCCGGCGGGGCGCCCCGACCGCGTCGCTCCCCGAGAGCCAGAGCGGCGCGCGGACCCGGCTGGCGACCTGTTCGGCGACCGAGCCGAGCCGTCCGGCGGGGCCGCCCGAGCCCATCACGATCAAGGCGACCCCGGTCTCCCGGGCGGAGGCGACGACCAGCTCGTCCGGCTCCATGATCCGCTGGATGAGGGTCGCCGATACCCGCGCTCCGGCGCGCGAAGCCTCCTCGCGGAGGGCGCGCAGGCGCGTCTCACCCGCCTGGAACGCGGCCGCCAGGTCGCCGCCGAGCCGCGGAGCCGTCGCGTGGAGGAGGAGGAGCTCCGCCGGCAGACGCCGGGAGAGGTAGATCGCGTGCCCGAGGGCGCTCGTTGCGGTGTTGCCGAACGCCGTGGCGAGGAGGATCCGCACGCGGTGGCACTCTCCAGAGACTGGCGATGTCCCGAGCACGTAGTGTGCCGATCGTCGGTCGCGGACGAGCGGCTGTCACGGCGTGGCGCGTCGCGGCGAGGGTCGGCCGCCGGAGGACGGCTGGAGGACGGCTGGACGGCGCCGTCGCGTTCAACGCGACGTTCAGCGACGGCAACGATCGGTTCGCGGACGTGAACATCCGTTGCCAGGCCCGGCGTGCGCCGTCGTCACCGCCGCGGGTCGGTCCGTGCGTCCGATCACACCCGGTATTGCGGGTTGATCCCGTACTTCTTGATCCGCTTCCAGAGCGTGACCCGGCTCATCCCGAGCAGGGTGGCGGCGGCCGACTTCCGCCCCCCGGTCTTGCGGAGGACGGCGACGATCCGGCTTCGCTCGGCCTCCTCGTCGTCGCCGTGGCCGGCCATCGAGGGCCCTCGCTCGTCGCCGGGGACGGCGGGCGGGATCGCGGGCCCGCGGAGCTCCGGCGGGAGGTTCTCGGCGCGGATCTCGGCGCCCTCGACCGTCACGAAGGCGTGCTCGATGGCGTTTCGCAGCTCCCGGACGTTGCCGGGCCAGCGGTAGCGCTCGATGCAGGCCATCGCCTCGGGGGCGATGCTCCGGACCGGCCGGTCGTGGCGCGCGGCGAGCTCTTCGATGAACCGGGGGACCAGGACGGCGAGGTCGCCGCTCCGCTGGCGGAGCGGCGGCATCGAGAGCTCGAAGACGCGAAGGCGGTAGTAGAGATCTTCGCGGAACTCGCCGGCGGCGACGAGGGCGGCGAGATCGCGGTTGGTCGCCGAGACGACCCGGACGTCGATCGAGATCGTCTGGTCGCCGCCGACCCGCCGGATCTCGCGCTCCTGGAGGGCGCGGAGCAGCTTCACCTGGGCGGTCGGCTCGAGGTCGCCGATCTCGTCGAGGAAGACGATCCCCCCCCGCGCCTCCTCGAAGACGCCCTTCTTGTCGCGGAGCGCGCCGGTGAACGAGCCGCGGACGTGCCCGAAGAGCTCGCTCGCCAGGAGCGCCTCGGGGATCGCCGCGCAGTTCACGCAGACGAGCGGACCGCGGCGCCGGTCGCTCGCCGCGTGGACCGCCCGGGCAGCCAGCTCCTTGCCCGTCCCGGTCTCGCCCCGGATGAGGACGGTCACGTCGATCGCGGCGGCCTGCTCGATCTGCGCCAGCACGGTCCGGAGGGCCTCGCTCTCGCCGATGATCCGGCCGATCGCCTCCGTAGCCGGGAGGGCCGCGCGGACGCGGGCGAGGCGCCGATCGGCCATCAGGTGACGGGTCAGATCGACGATCGTGCCGATGGCGCCGGCGAACCGACCGTCCTCCTCGAGGCGGCGCAGGTCGACCAGGACCGTGGCGTCGTGGGCCTGGGCGGCGTGGCGGATCGCGACGAGGTCCTCGGCGAACGGGGCGCCCTCGAGCACGCGTCGCCAGAGGCCGGCGACGTCGGTCGCGGCGCCCCCGCGGTCGAGGATCGAGCACGGCTCGGCGATGACCTCGCGGTCGGACAGGCCGGTCGCTCGCGCGGCGCCTTCGCTCCACCCCGCAATGCGACCGTCGGGGTCGACCGCGAAGAGCCCGGCGCCGGCGGCGCCGAGCACCCGGGGAAGGTCCGGGTGAGGTCGTCCGAGGTCGAGGTCCACGGGTCGGCTCCGTTCACGGTCGAGCGACGATGGTTAACCCGAGAGGGAGCATCCGTCAACTCGTCCCCCGTCGACTTGGCACGGCGCTCGCTGGGAAACGTTGCCGGCACATGGCGCGGGGATCGAAGCGCGATCCGACCGGCCCAGGAGGCGAACCATGCTCCCTCTCCAGCGAATCGTCGTCGCCACCGATTTCTCGCCCGTTGCGAGCGCGGCGCTCCAGGCGGCCACGGGCCTCGCGGCGCGTGCCGGCGAGCCCGAGGTCGTGCTCCTGCACGCGGTGGAGCCCATGAGCTTCCTCGAGCCGCTCACGGGCGCCCGGTTCACGACCGGCGTCGGGCTCCCGTCCGACATCATGCGCCGGTCGATGGAGAACGCCGAGGAGCGCCTCGCGGAGTTCGCGGGCGAGGCGCCGATTCCCGAGCCGGAGGACCTCGGACGCGTCGTGCGGTCCGGTCGCCCGGCCGACGCGATCCTCGAGCTCGGCGACGAGCTCGACGCCGACCTCCTCGTGGTCGGCACCCACGGCCGGACGGGCGTGCGGCGGCTCCTCTTCGGCAGCGTCGCCGGCGAGGTTCTCCGGCGGGCCCGCCGGCCGGTGATGACGGTGCACGAGTGGGTCCCCGGCGCCGACGGTCCCCTCATCCCCGGCGCCGACGGAGCTCTCGTGAGCGGCGTGATGAACATCCGTCGCGTCCTGGTGCCGACCGACTTCTCGAAGCAGGCCAGAGCAGGGCTCCGCGCCGGGGTGGAGATCGCCCGGGCGTTCGGAGCGGAGCTCCACCTCCTCCACGTCATCGACACCCGCTTCGACGCCGCCCTCGCGCCGCTCCTCGGCGATCACCAGCCGAGCCTGCAGAGCCTGCTCGCCCGGGCCGAGAAGCACGCCGAGGACATCCTCGCGTCCGAGTGGAAGGCGGCCGGGCCGTCGTCGCTCACGACGAAGGAGCACGTTCGGGTCGGTCAGCCCGCCCACGAGGTCGCCGAGTTCGTGAAGGGCTACGAGATCGACATGATCGTGATGGGGTCGCGCGGGCGCAGCACCATCGGGGACTTCATTCTCGGCAGCACGGCCGAGCGGATCAACCGGACCTCGACGGTCCCCGTCATCACCGTCCGCGAAGAGGCGGAGGCGGCGGACTAACCCTCATGCCTGATGGTGAGGCGGGCAGGGGCTATCAAGCTCGTTCAGGTCCGATGGGTTCGCCTTCGGCGAGCAGATGTCACCACGGAGGCACGGAGACACGGAGGAGCGACTGCGTGCGCCGCATCCCGGCTCGCACGAGCCGACCGGCTCCAGGGATGGCTCCCTCTCGGTTTCGGTCACGCGAGGCGACTGGAATCGGTCCGCGACCTGGCGCCATCCGAAGCTGCTCCGTGCCTCCGTGCCTCGGTGGTTCCATCTCTTCATCGACCTGAGCGAAGCCGATGGCCCCAGCGAGGCGGGCTAGTCCTCGCCGGCCTCGATCTCGACCTTCACCTTGAACGTGCCCGTGTTCCCGCGGTTCGGCGCCGCGACGCCGAGGAGGAGGTTGCCGTCCTTCTCGGCGATGTGCTCGGAGTCGGCGCCGAGCTGGAACGCGGAGCCGTCGGCGCCGATCTGACCGACGAGGCTTCCGATCGGGAAGTTGGCCATCCACGTGTTGCCCGGCTGACCGTCGGGGCCGACCGTGATGCCGTAGTTCGGCACGCTGATCGTCCCCGAGGCGCTGATCTTCAGGACCTGGCCCTTCTTGATGCGGATGCCCGTGTCCTTCCACGCGCCCTGGGCGCAGGCGCTGGCCGGCACCTGGATCGTCTTCTGGATCCGGTCGGGCTCGTGGAACTGGATCCGGACGACGTCGCCCTTCTTGACCTCGAGCGGGCCGTACTTGGTCGTCACCCGGAACGACTCGATCTCGACGCATCCCTTGATGGGGAACTGCGAGGTCAGGATCTCGTCGTACTCGAGCGCGTCCGTGGCGTCGTCTTCGGAGAGCTTCTTCGCGATCCGGTCGAGGATCTTCCGGGCCCGGCTCTTCACCTCGAGGTCGGTGCTCTCGAGCGCCTTCTCGAGCTCGGGGCGCGCGGCGACCCCCTCCTCGACGAGGGCGTCGGTCGCCTCGTTGCGCACCGTGAAGTCGCCGTCGCCGAGCTGGCCTACGAGCTTCTCGACCCGCGCGACGAGGGCGGGGTCGCAGCGCCGTCCGAACCGGACGCTGAAGATCTCGCGCACCGGCACCTCGAGCATCCCGTAGGCGGTCTTGATCTTGACCCGTTCGATGTCGACCGGGCCGATCAGGCGGGCGCCATCCTTCATCTCGAAGACGGCCGGCTCCGGGGCGTCGGGCTTCTTCGCGGCGTCCTGCGCCCGGGCCTCGGCGGTCGCCGCGCCGATCACGATGAGCGCCGCGCCGACCGCGCTCCGAATCACCAGCTCAACCCGCATCGATCTCCTCCAGTCTCGGCGATCGCTTTGCCGCCCCACCCACTGATACCACCAGGAGTCCGTCACGGGTAGGACATCGGCGAGGGCTCGACTAGCCCGGAAGGTATAGGGAAGGAGTTGGCTCCTGTTCTGGGAACCCCACAAAATGTGGGGGCAACACAAACCCCAGCCCAGGAGCCAACAATGCGGCCAAGGTATTACGTCGGTGTCGATCTCCACGCAGGGGCTATCAAGCTCGTTCAGGTGCCGATGGTCTCGCCTTCGGCGAGCAGATGTCACCACGGAGGCACGGAGACACGGAGAAGCGACTGAGGGCGCCGTGTCCCGGCTCGCGCGAGCCGACCGGCTCCAGGGATGGCTCCCTCTCGGTCTCGGTCACGCGAGGCGACGGGAGCCAAGAGAAGGAGCGCCGGGATCGGTCCGTGACGGGGCATCATCCGAAGCTGCTCCGTGCCTCCGTGCCTCCGTGCCTCCGTGGTTCCATCTCTTCATCGACCTGAGCGAAGTTGATATGCCCCATGCGGGCTAGTAGTCGAGCCGGAGCCCGCCACCACGTCAAACCGTCCGTGGCCGGGCGACGAGCCGCGACG
>JAJDCQ010000050.1 GCA_029260755.1 Planctomycetota bacterium
AGGCGCGCGGCCGAGGGAACCCGTTTGGCGTTCGCGAGGCCGCGGAACGAAGGCCTGCGCGACGATGTCCGGCGAGACGCCGCGAGTGAAGCGACGGCGAGGAGCCTGCGACGAGTCGTCGCTTCACGCTCATTCTGCAACAGGCTCCTAGGCGGCGGGTCGCGAGGCGAGATACGTGAAGCGCGCTGAATCGCTGAAGATCGTGGATCTCGCCCGGGAAGACGTGCTGGCATCGCAGGGAGGAAGCGTGGCGTGTCTTCAAAGACTGTCGCGCGAGCACCGAATCGTCTTCGCGGTGCTGGGCCTCGAAGAGACGACCGCCAACGGCGGGTTTTCATACTTCTTCCACCATGACTGGCCGGGATCCCCTCCGTACTCGCTGTTCGTCGAGTCGCTCATCGAGATTGGTGATGAGGAAGCCGGCGAGTGTCTGAGAGAGGCGGTTGGAGAGTTTCCGGTTGATTGTCCGCATCTCGACCCTGAGGCCCGGCGTCGGTTTCTCGCGACCCTCGGTGAGACGGACGACACACGCATGGAGCGGCTCGAGGGATGGTACAGCGTCCTTTGCGAGGGAACGCGAGAGAGACTCGCGGCGTTCGTGGTGAGTCGTAGCGATGCGTTCCCTCGTCGCCTCGCTCGAACGCCTCGCGGACGATGGAGTGTCTCTCGCACGCACGAGCGGCGCGGAGGAGGCGGTAGGTCTTGTCGCGACCGACGTCGAGCATCGCCTCGGCGAAGCGACGCGTGTCGGGATGCCCGTAGAGGTCGTGGAGCCTTCGGACCTCCACGTCGCGCAGGCAGTACGCGAGCGTCGCGTCGCAGCGGTGGCTGACCTCCGCGAGCCGTCGAAGGCGACGGAGGACCTCGTCGGGTGCGAGCCCGGCCTCGCAGGGTGGGAGGTCGAGCGTCTCGGTGAGTGCGATCATCGGGGACTCCCTCGTCGTCGGTGGCCACTCAGTTAGACGTTCGAGGTGAGGGAGATGTTTCGTCGAATCTAAGGTTTTTAGTGTAGCACCTTGCCCCGGCGGAATGGGGCTCCCGGTCCATGAGCGAACCGATGGACGACCGGAGTGAGCGAACCGCGTGACCCCGAGGAGGGCTGCGCAAACGGTCGGGAGGCGCTCCTCGAGGACGAGTCGCGTGGCGGTCAGGTCTGGTCAGGTCCAGGAATCACAGGAGCGAAGCTGTCGCAGCTGGTGTGGCCCCCTGGATGTGAGCCGTGGGACGGGAGCGAAGCTCACCATGGCAGGTTGCCCAGGTCCACGTTTCCACCAGTCAGGATCACGCCGACCCGCTTTCCCGTCATTCCATCGACCTTGCCCTCGAGGAGCGCTGCCACCGGCACCGCCGACGAGGGCTCGATCACCAGCTTCGTCCGTTCCCAGAAGAGCCGCATCGCCGCGATGATCGCCGCGTCGTCGACCGTGACGATCTCGGCGACGAGGCGCTGGATGATGGGGAAGGTGAGCTCGCCGGTGGATGTGAGCAGGCCGTCGGCGATCGTGTCGGGGTCGATGCTCGGGAGGCGGCGGCCTTCTCGGAGCGAGCGTGCGGCGTCGTCGGCGCCGGTGGGCTCGGCGGCGACGAGGCGTGTCCCGGGCGCGATGGCGGCGATCGTCAGGGCCGTTCCCGCCAGCAGCCCTCCTCCGCCGACCGGGGCGAGGACGAGGTCGAGCGGTCCGGCGTCCTCGAGGAGCTCGAGGGCGGCCGTCGCCTGTCCCGCGATCACGCGGACGTCGTCGTAGGGATGGACGACGTGGGCGCCCGTCTCGGCGACGACGCGGGCGAGCGTCTCCTCGCGGGCCGCCAGGGTCGGGGCGCACGGGACGACGCGCGCTCCGTAGCCCTCGACCGCCGCTCGCTTCACCGCGGGCGCCGTCTCGGGCATCACGATGTGAGCGGGGATGCCGCGGCGGGCCGCCGCCCTCGCGAGAGCCTGGCCGTGGTTGCCCGAGCTGTGGGTCGCGACGCCGGCCGCCGCGGTCTCCTCGTCGAGGGAGAAGACGGCGTTGCAGGCGCCGCGCGACTTGAACGCGCCGGCTTTCTGGAGGTTCTCGCACTTCCAGAAGACGCTCGCGCCGATCCGGGCGTCGAGGGTCTCGTTCGTCGTCACCGGCGTGCGGTGGACGTGCGGCGCGATCCGCTCGGCGGCGGCGCGGATCGTCTCGATCGTCGGCTCGGGCTCGCGCATGGAGACCGAGCATACCGCCGGCGGTATGCTGGCGTCATGGCCGATCCGAAGAAGCGCCTCGCGACCAACCTGGCCGGCCCGGTCTTCGTCGACGCGACCTGCATCGACTGCGCGACGTGTCGCTGGATGGCGCCCGAGACGTTCGATCAGGCGGACGGCCAGAGCCGGGTGCACGCGCAGCCGGGCGACGCCGAGGCGCGACGGCGCGCCCTCCTCGCGCTCATCGCCTGCCCGACCGGCTCCATCGGTGCCGGCTCGCCCGTCGGCGAGAAGGCCGCGATCGCCGCGGCCCGCGACGCGTTTCCCGTCCCGATCGACGACCGCGGCGTCGTCCATCATTGCGGCTACCACGCCGAGAGCAGCTTCGGGGCGGCGAGCTGGTTCGTGAAGCGCGAGGCCGGCAACCTCCTCGTCGACTCGCCGCGCTTCACCGCCGCCCTGGCCTCGCGCCTCGAGGACGCGGGGGGCGTCGCGACCCTGCTCCTCACCCACAAGGACGACGTCGCCGACTACCGCCGCTTCCGCGAGCGCTTCGGCTGCGAGGTGGTGATCCACCGGGGCGACCGCGGTCGGCTCGCCGAGATCGACCGTGTCCTCGACGGCGAGGCGCCGATCGAGCTCGCGCCCGATCTGCTCGCGGTCCCGACGCCGGGGCACACCCGCGGCTCGGTCTGCTTCCTCCTCGATCAGACCTACCTCTTCGGCGGCGACCACGTCGCCTGGAGCGACGCCCTCGGGCACATCTACGCGTTCCGGGGCGCCTGCTGGTTCGACTGGGCGACGCTGGGGCGCTCGATGCGGCGGCTCGCCGCGCACCGCTTCGAGTGGATCCTCCCCGGGCACGGATGGCCGTGTCGGTTCGAGCCGGACCGGATGGCGGAGGAGATGCGGCGCTGCCTCGAGTGGATCGAGACGGTCTGAGAGGCGCGCTCCGGGAGCAGCCCTGCTACCGGGGGCGACGGAGGACGATGAAGGTCACGTCCTCGGACAGCTCGTTGTCGGCGGCCCGGCTCGTCACCTCGGAGGCGAGGGCGTCGGCGATCGTCTCGGCGCTCTTCTCGCCGTTCTTCTCGACGGCGTTGCTGAGGATCTCGACGGTGAGGTCGTTGCTGACCTTGAGGGCGCCCGGCGTCATCAGGACGAGGGTGTCGCCCTGGTCGGGGACCATGCCTCGGTCGACCGCGTTCTCGTCGCCGGCGGGATCCTCGCTCGCGCCGATCGCGGTTCCGCCCAGCGCGTAGCTGTCGGCGCGCGTCATCTTCGGACGGTAGAGGATCAGCGGCACCTCGCCGGCGCCGGCGACGGCGAAGCGTCCGCGGGTCGCGTCCCAGAAGAGGAGCAGCCCCATCATCGACCGGCCCTTGGGGCCGTCGGTCCGGATCCGCCCCGAGAGCTTGCGCAGGATCTCGAGCGGGCTGTAGCTCGCGTCGGCGTAGGCGCGGAGCGCGCTCTTGATCGCCGTCAGGAAGAGGGCGCCGGCCACGCCGCGGACGCTCCCGTGCCCGAGGAAGATGAACGCGCCGCCCCCCTCGTGGATCGTGAAGATGTCGTAGAAGTCGCCCGAGGGATCCTCGGCGTGGAGCATCCGCGCGGCGATGTCGAGGCCGGTCACGTCGGGGATCGGTTGCGGCGTCAGGCTCTGCTGGACGGCCCGGGCGAGGATCCGCTCCGCCTTCGCCCGGTCGCGGGCGCGCATCCGCTCGAGCGCCTTGCTGTTCTCGAGGGCGAGGACCGCCTGCGGCGCGATCCCGGCGACGACGTTGAGGTCCTCCTGGTTGAACGCGCCGAGGCCTTCGCCGTCGAGGTGGATGACGCCGTAGACCTCCTCTCCCTTGATGATCGGAACGCAGAGGACCGAGCGGATCTTGTAGTTGACGACGCTGTCGCGCGCCTTGAGGCGCTCGTCGGACAGGGTGTCGCTCGAGAGAACGGCGGCCCGCTCCTTCTGGACCTTGCGGACGACCGCCCGGCTGACGCGGATCTCCGAGGTCTTCGCTGGCTGCGCGGCCACCCGTCGGAACGAACCCTGGCGGCTGTCGAAGACGAGGATCGTGCCGCGCGCCTTGGGGAACTGCTCGAGGATGATCGAGAGGAAGCGCCGGAAGAACGGCTTCGTCTCGACGACGCCGGCGAGCTCGCCGAGCCGCTCGAGGAGCTGCGCCGTCCGGCGCATCGTCGCCGGCTCGTTCAGGTTCGCGAGGAAGCTGCCGGTGTCTCCGGGGGCGAGCTGGCTCTGAACGATCTCGCTCTTGATGTCCTCGGCGCCCTCGATCTCGAACTCGCTCTGCTCGGGATCGTGGACGGCGCCGATGACGTCCTGCAGCGGCGGGAGGGGCGCCGTCTCCTGGCTGTCGCCGGGGAGCATCCCCTCGCTGACGTCGCTGTCCTCCTCGGCCTCCTGAACGCGGAGGAACTGCACGACGATGCCGCGCACGGTGAGGGTGTCGCCGTGGTGCAGCAGCGGGCGGGCGCCGAAGGGGACCTTGCGCGTCCCGTTCAGGAGCACCTCGTCCCACGGCCGCAGGTTGTGCACCTCGTAGCGGTCGGGGCCGGTGCGGACGAGGGTGGCGAGGCGGTCGAGCTCGGGGACGTCGCCGCTGATGATCAGCTCGACGTCGTCCTTGCGGCGGCGGGTCTGCTTGTGGGCGAAGTAGACGCGGTCGTGCGCGACGTCGCAGGTCTGGCCCTGCTGGTCGCCCGAGAGGAAGACGAACCGGGCGTGCGCGGGGCCGATCGACGCCGCGGCCATGTCGGCCTTCGTCTTCGCGACCTTGACATCGACCTTGGTGCGGGCCCTGGCCATGGACCTCTGCCTCCGTCCCGGGCGGGAATTCGTGGGTCATCCCGCCTGTGTGGATCAGAATAGACCCGCCGCCGGGGCGACGCAAGCCGCGCCGCTCGGGCGGGTTCAGTCGGCCGCGGACGGGCTCGCCGGGCGGGTCGTCGCCTCGAGCATCGCCGTTCCCTCGCTCGTCAGCGCGAGCCGACGCCGGGCGGCGCCGCCGGGTCGAGGGATGAGGGTGACGAGGCCGGCTCGCTCGAGCGCGCTCGCGGCGGCCGCGACGGTCCACGCGTCCTGGTCGGCGTGGCAGGCGGCGGTCTCGAGATCCTCGGTCCGACCGATCGCCCTGAGGACCGAGGCGAGAACCGGGCCGTCGAGGTCGCCGAGCCAGCCGTCGAGGTCGGACCACAAGCGACGCCGCGCGAGCGGGCTCCTCCGCTCGGGGTCGCGGAGCCTGGGGCGCCGAATGGCGGCGGGGAACAGATTGCCGATGAGGTGCGCGGCCCACGTCTCCATCGTGAGCACGATCGCGACGACCGCGGCGAGGCCGCCGACGCTTCCGCCCACGACCGGAATCATCCCCCAGGCGCCGGGGTCGGGCAGGAGGCCGCTCACGAGGCCGGCGAGCATCGTGGCGACGGAGAGCCCGAGCGCGATCACCATCGCGCGGGCGGCCTGTCGGAGCCGTCCGAGGGTGCGCCGCTCGCGGTCGAGGGAGCGGGCGATCGCCTCGATCACCTTCGCGCCGAGGTCGCGGTTCTCCGCGTCGTCGACGCGTCGGGAAGGGACCAGGATCGCGCCGTTCAAGGCTGCCGCGCCCCGGCCGGGTCGCCGTCCGCGAGCGCCGCGGCCGCCTCGCCGCGCGCGCACGCGTCGACGAAGTCGAACAGGACCCGGCGGTAGCTCTCGCCGGCGATCGCGGGCGTGTCATTGTGATGGCCGCGTGGCACCGTCACCAGCCGCTTCGGCGTCTTGATCGCCGCGTGGAGGCGCGTGCCGAGCTCGTAGGGAATCACCTCGTCGGCGTCGCCGTGGATGTGGAGAACCGGGCAGCCGATCCGCGGCGCCTTCTCGATCGAGTCGAACCGATCGACGACGAGCCAGCCGACCGGGATGCCGACGACGATCCGGGCCATGTCGGCGATCGAGGTGAACGTGCTCTCGAGGACGAGGCCGGCGGGTTTCCGCTGGACGGCGACCTCGGTCGCCACGCCGCCGCCGAGACTTCGACCGAAGACGACCATCCGCGCCGGGTCGACGTCGTCGCGCGCGGCGAGCCAGTCGTAGGCCGCGAGCGCGTCGCGGTAGAGGCCCGCCTCGGTCGGGGTGCCCTCGCTCTTTCCGAACCCGCGGTAGTCGATGATGAGGACGTGCGCTCGGCCGTTCGCGGCGAGGTCGACCACGAGCGGGCGCCGGTGGGTGATGTTGCCAGCGTTGCCGTGGAAGTAGACGACCGCGGGCCGCGTCCGCGGGTCGGCGTCGCCGCCCGGCGGAAGATACCAGCCGTGGATCTTCACGCCGTCCTCGGCCAGGAGCTCGACCGGCTCGATCGGGACGGCGGTCCCCGTCGGCGCGAAGTCGCCGTCGGCGCTCGGGTGGTAGAGGAGCTTGCGCTGGAAGCTGCAGGCGAGCACGAGGGAGAGCACGGAGAAAGCGGCGATCAGTCCGAGCTGCTGGGGCCACCGCCGCCGGTTGCTCGCGCCGGCCGTCTCGTCGACCGGCCGGGTCGGGCCGATGATGAAGAGGGCGACCAGGGCGCCGAGGATGGTGGCGATCAGAAAGAGGCGCATGGTCCGATGAGAACGCGGCGGAGAGCGACGCGCAAGGGGTGAGCCTCGCTACTCGAGGGCGTCGGCCGCCTGGTCGGTGAACGCGTGGCCCGCGGCGCCCCGGTGGATCCGGGCGAGGTCGTCGAGCGAGTAACGCTCGTCCTTCGCGAGGTAGAGGTTCTCGCGGAGCTGATCGGTGCCGCTGACGGTCACGTTGTCGGTGCAGATCGCGACCGGGACGCCCGCCTCGAGGAAGCGATGGATCGGGTGAGTCCGGGCCGAGCCGCGCTCGACGGCGCCGGTCTGGTCGTTGCTCGTGATGCAGCACTCGACCAGGATCTTGTCCTTCGCGAGGCGCCTCACGAGCTCCTCGTCGGCGAGGGCCGCGCAGCCGTGGCCGATCCGGGTGCAGCCGAGCTCGTCGATCGCCTGCCAGACCATCTCGGGGCCCTCGTCCTCGCCGGCGTGGGCGGTCAGGCCGAGGCCGCCCTTGCGGGCGATGTCGAACGCCTCGCGGAAGAGCCCGGGCGGGTTGCCGCGCTCGGCGCCGGCGATGTCGAAGCCGATCACGCCGGTCCGCTCGTGGAGATGCTGCGACTCGGCGATCGCCTGGCGGGCGAGGATCTTCGCTATGTGCGGTCCCATCTGGCGCATGCCGATGACGACGAGCCCGGTCGCCATGCCGAGCTCGGTGTTCGCGCGGTTGAGACCTTCGAGGACGGCGACGATCGCCTGGCGGATGCTCATCCCGGCGTAGGTGTGCTTGACCGGCGCGCTCCGCAGCTCGAGCACCTTGACGCCTCGGGCGTGCGCCTCCTGCGCGATCCGGAAGGTCACCTCGGCCAGGTTCTCGTAGAACTGGCTGACCCAGTGGGGGTAGTGGAACTTGTCGAGGTAGGACAGGAGCGACCCCGTCTCCTCCTCCTGGAGGACGAGCAGCCGCTCCATCTCCTCGATCGTCTCGACCGGCGCGAGCTTGTGCTCGGTCATGAGGCGCCAGGTGAGGTCGACCGGAATCGAGCCCGTGATGTGCTGATGGAGCTCGACCTTGGGGATCGTCCGGATCTCTTCGAGGAGGGCTACGTCGTCGGGGTCGGTGGCGGGCCAGGCCATGGCGCGGGGCCTCCTCCTCGGGGGCGTCGGCGATCGAGAGAGCGCGAGTGTAGCAGAAGGCGCGCGAGCGTCCAAAGCGGTGCCGGCGCAGGGCGGGTTCTGGTATCGTCGGCCGGCGCGGGCGCGATTCCCGAGGCCGGCAGCCTGCCTTGCCGCGTCCAACCGCGAGAGCCGTCTCGAGTCGATGACCGTCGAGGTTCAAGAGCCGTGAGCACCGCCGATCCCCAGCCCGCCGCCTCCCCTGAGACCCTGTCGGCGTCCGCGTCGGGCGGCGGCGGCGCGGGGCGCGTCGTCCTCGCGGCGATCGCGGCGCTCGCGGTCGGCGCGGCCGCCCTCCTCGGCGTGCGTCTCGGCGCGGCCGGACGGGAGCGCGACGAGGCGCGCGGCGAGGTCTCGCGGCTCGAAGGGGAGCTCGACGGCGCGAGGGAGCGGCTCGCGACGGAGCGGACGGCGACGAGCGCCGCCCGCGAGGCGACCGCCCTCGCCCGCGGCGCGCGCGACGACGCTCGTCGGGCGGGCGCCGGCGCGGTCGCGAACCTCGCCGTCGCGCTCGCGGACGCGGGCGAGCAGCTGGGCAATGAGATGGCCCACGGCGAGGCGCTCGCCGCGTACGCGGCCGCCATCGCCAAGGATGAGGATCGGGCGGACGCGCGGAGCGGCTTCGCCGCGGCCCGGCCGCACGTCGTGCCGCAGCGGTTCGCCACGCCGCGGCCGCTCCCGGTCCTGGCGGCCGCCCTCGCGCCCGACGGCGACCGGGTCGCCGTGCGGCTCGACGTCGCCGACGCGCCCGACATCGTGGCCGTCTACGACGTGGCGAGCGGATGGCCGGTGGCCGTGGTTCGACACGATGACGGCGGCGACGCCGGCGCGGGACCGCGAGCGCTCGCGCTCAGCGGGGGCGGCGCGGTCCTCGCGGTCGCCTCCGACACCGGCGCCGTCTCGGTCTACGACGTCGCCGGGGCGCGCCTCGTCGGCGTGGTCCGGGGGTTCGACCCCGAGGCGCTCGCCGGGTCGGCCGCCCGCGCCGGCGGCGACGGCGACGGCGATGAGGGCGACGGCGGCGAGGCCGGAGACGATGCCGGCGGCGACCGCGACGACGACGGCGGAGACGACGGAGACGACCCGCGCGACGACGGCGAGGACCCACCGCCGCCGCCGGCCGGGCTCGCCCTCTCCCGCGACGGGGCGCTCCTCGGATGCGCCGGTCCCGACGGGGTCGTCCGCGTTCACGCCGTCGCGACCGGGGCGCTGCGCGCCCGCTGGTCGGGAAGGCCGGCCGATCGCCTCCGCGGCGCGGCGATCCTTCGCGATCCGACCGGGGCGGCGTCCTGGGTCCGGATCGACGACGACGGCTCGCTCCGGGTCGTCGGCATCCCCTCGAGCTCCGAGAGCTCGCCGGCGCCGGGCGAGGCGCGCCCGGGCGAGGCGGTCGCGCTGGCCGGCGGCATCCCCTCCGATCCGCGCGTCGTCACCGGCGATGGCACGACGCTGCGGCTCGGCGATGAGCGCCTCGACGCGGACGGCCTCGGGCTCGCCGGTGGCGCTCTCGTCGCGGCCGCGACCGGCGCCGACGCGGCCCGGCTGGTCGTCGTCGTCCACGACGCGCCGGCGGTGAGCGTCGTCGCGTGGAGCGGCGCGCCCGGCGCGCGGACGAGGAGCGTGCGCCGGATCGGAGAGAACGCCCGGAGCGTCGCGTCGGTCTCGATCGACGCGGGCGGGCGGCGGATCGTCGAGGGCGCGTTCGGCGGTCGCCTCCGCATCCGCGACGGCGCCGACGGTCGCCTCCTCCGCAGCGTCACCCCGCATCTGGCCGGCGCGTCGATCGCCGCGATCTCGCCCGACGGGAAGCTCGTCGCGAGCGGCGGCGAGGACGGCGCGGTCCGCGTCTTCGACGTCGACAAGGGCGAGGAGGTCGCCGCGTTCGGGCGGATCGGCCTCGCCGTCCGCGCGCTCGCCTGGGGCGGCAAGAGCGTCCGCCTCGCGGCCGGCGACGCGGCGGGCGGGGTCCGGATCTTCGATGCGACGAAGGGCGAGGAGCTCGGCGCGGCGAAGTTCCACCAGGGTCCGATCCACGCCCTCTCGCTCTCCGCCAAGGGCGACGTCCTGACCACGGTCGGCGCCGATCGACAGACGCGGCGCTTCCAGGTCGATGCGAAGCAGGCGCTCGGCGAGTGGGCCGTGTTCCAGACGCCGCAGCGGGCGGCGGCCCTCTCGCCCGACGGGGCGCTCCTCGCGTCGGCGTCGGCGACGGATGCGAGCCGTGAGATCGTCGTCCTCGACCTGGCCTTGCAGGCGCGCCGGCGCTATCGAGGGCATCGGACGGACGTCTCCGCCCTCGTCTTCTCGCCCGACGGCGCCCGCCTCGCCTCGGGCGACGCCTCGGGCGAGATCCTCATCTGGGACGCGCGCGAGGCCGGCGAGCCGGTCGCTCGGATCCGCGGGCACGACGGGGCGATCGCGGCGCTCGCGTGGGCGGGCGAGGGCGGCGTGACGCTCGTCTCGGGCGGCTGGGATGGCGTCGTCCGGGCGCACGACGTCTCGGGCGGCACCCCGGGCGTGATCGCGCCGATCGCGCCGACGCTCGAGCCGCGCGCGATCGTGGCCGACCCGCGCGGACGGTGGATCGGTCTCGCGAGCGCGCGCGAGCCGGCCCGGCTGATCGACCCGGCGACGCCCGATGCCGACGACGCCCGCACCGTCCGTGGTCACCGCAAGGCGATCGCGTCGCTCGCGGCGAGCCCGGACGGAACGCTCGTCGCCTCCGGCGCGCGCGACGGCTCGGTCGTCCTCTGCACGGTCGAGGACGGCAAGGCGGCCGCGCGCCTCGACGGCCACAAGGGCTGGGTGACGAGCATCGCGTTCGACGCGGCCGGAAAGCTGATCGCCGCCGGCACCGACGACGGGGCGGTCCGGATCACCGACGTCACGAGCAAGCGTCGGGTGATCACCCTGGAGGCGGTCGGCGCGTGGGTGAGCGGCCTGGCGCTCAGTCCGGGCGGGAAGCTCGTCGCGAGCGGCGGGCAGGACGCGCGGGTGATGGTGCGCAAGGTGGCGGGCGGCGGGACCGTTCACGAGCTGCGCGGCCACCGCGGCTCGATCGAGACGATCGCGTGGAGCCCGAGCGGGCGGTTCATCGCGACCGGCGGGGCGGACGCGATCGTGAGGATCCGGGATGCCGTGACCGGCGACGTCGTCGCCGCGGCGCGGGCCGGGGGGCCGATCCGGTGCGTCGCGTTCCACCCGAGCGGGCGCTGGCTGGCGGCGGCCGGCCGCGAGGAGCGCGTCCGGATCGTCGCCGTCCCGAGCGGACGGCTCGTGGCGACCGTCGCCGGGATCGGGCCCGAGACGAGCTACGTCGGATTCACGGCGCGCCCGACGGCGGACGGCGAGGCGGCGCCCGACGCGGAGGCGCCGGGTCGGCTCGTCCTGGGAGCGCCGCGGGCGAAGGACCACCGTCAGGTCGTGCGCGTCCTCGACCTCGAGACGCTCGGGCTCTCGGCGAGCGGCGAGGAGCTGCGGGAGCGCGTCGCCGCCCTGACCGGGTTCGGCGTGGTCGGCCTGCGACCGATCGCGCTCGGCAGCCCGCTCCGGTGATCGAGCCCGAATAGGGCTATCAAGCTGGCTCAGGTGACCGCGGACCCACCGGCTTCGCCTTCGGCGAAGAGGATGTAACCACGGAGACACGGAGGGCACGGAGGACTCACGGAGAGCGACGCGACCAGCTCAGCCCGGGTTAGTTGGCTTCGCCTCCGCCGAGGGATGAAACCACGGAGGCACCGAAGCACGGAGGAGCCTCGGAGGGGATCCGGGTCTTCGACCGCTCGGCGCGTCCTCCGTGAATCTCCGTGCCCTCCGTGTCTCCGTGGTGACATCCTGCTCGCCGAAGGCGAGCTCATCCCTGTCCGGGCTAGAGGGTCTTCTTCCAGGCGCGGTAGGCGGACGACGCGATGAAGTCGGCGTTGGCGTCGTCGGCCTCGAAGTCGACGATCCATCCGTCGAGGTCGAAGCGGCGGCTCATCCGGACGAGGAGCGCGACGGCGCCGCCGCGCTCGTCGGCGGCGAGGCGGGCGCGGAGGCCGACCTCCCACGCCGAGCGGAGCTGCGGCTCGCTCGCGATCGCGCGGTCGGCCGCCGTCCGCGCCGCGTCGAAGTCGCCCGCGAGGAGGTGCGCGCTCGCCTCGCGCGCATCGAGCCAGCCGTCGTCGCCCACGGCGCGCCGGAGCCGCTCGGCCGAACGGAGCATCCGGGCGCCGTCGCCGCGGACCTCGGCCGCGAGCAGGCCGGCGAGGTCGAGGGCGCGGTCGCCGGGGTAGGCCTGCTCGAGGGCGTCGAACGCGGCGAGGTAGCCCTCGACCGAGACCTGACGGGCGATCGCGAGGCGCGTGATCATCACGAACCGCTCGCGCCGCATCGCGGCGGGCAGGGCGTCGAGGAGGCGGAGGGCGTGCTCGTGGCGGCCGGCCCGGGCGAGGGAGCTCGCCTGGGCGTAGCGCTCGGTGCCCTGCACCGCCCCGGGGTCGGCGCGTCGACTCGGCGCGGTCGAGACGGCGAACTCGAACGTGCGGGCGATCGAGTCCGAGATGAGCTCGCCGTTCTGGTAGCTCAGCGCGTCGACGATGACCACCTCGCCATCGGCGTCGGTCGCGAGGACGAGCTCGACGTAGTTGGCGGCGTGCTCGGACTCGTCGACGAAGCGGAGGAGCGCGGTGGGCCGCCCGTCGCGCGTGCCCATGCGCGTCAGGGTCGGCGTGCCGTCGGTGCCGACGACGGCGAACCCGTCGAGGCGGCCATCGAGGCGGGCGGCGCGGTCGGCCATCGCCTCCTCGACGCCCCGGACGAACGCGTCCTTCATCGACGGGGGACCCTCGGCGCGGCGCAGGGCGCGGTCGAGCATCGCGCGGAGGTCGACGACGCCGGCGAGCGCGTCCCGGTCGCCGGCGGCGAAGCGCGCGACGACGCCGTCGGCGAAGGCGCGGGCGTCGTCGGGGTCGAGGGCGCGCGACCAGCCGCCGCCGCGCGCGGCGATGGTGACGTCGCGCGGCGCGCGAGCCGCGGGGGCATCGTCGGCCGCGCGGGCCGGCGCGAAGCGACGGCTCGAGACGGCGGGGAGGGGTTCTCCGGCGCTCTGGATCGCGATCCACATCCCGTGGAGGAGCGCGACGCCGATGATCACGAGGACGGTGACGAAGAAGCCGGTGACCAGACCGGAGCTCGGCCGGCGGGCCGGCGCGCGTCCGGCGCGTCGGATGCCGCTGCCTGGCCGGCGGTGGCGGCGGCTGCCCGGGCGGAGCCGGTCGCTGCTCCGGCGCGCGGGGGGGAGCCGGTGGCTGGGTCGTCGACGACGCCGGGGATGGGTCGGCTCGAGCTTGTTCATGCGGGCTCTCTCTCCTGCCTCGGGTCACCTCCCTGAATTCCGCCCCTCAACGCGGCAGCGGTCGGCGCATCGGCTCAACGAATCTCGATTCGGCGGGTCGCGTTTCTTGTTTCCAGTCAGCGACAGACCGGCCTTGACTCCCGGCGCGTCAGGCAGTTACATCCTCGCCGCGAGCGGATCGCGGTTCATGGGGTGACAGGACCGCTCACCACCGATTCCGATCGGACACGCGCTCTCGCGGGGACCGCCCGCCACCGCTTCGATGCAGGCAGAGACGGAACCGCTGGAACGCAGGGGCCTTCGCGCCGTGATCGGAGTCGCGCGGATCGGCTTGGCACGCGGCTTGTTTATGGACCCGTATCGCCGGCGCAAGTCGGCCTCAAACCAAACGACACAACGGGAAGAGGAGATGGGTATGAAGCTCTTCGCTGCGATTCTGCTGTGCGTCGCGCTGGTCGGCGGCTTCGTGATGGGCGTCGCGCCGGTCGAGGCGTGCGGTGGCATGACGACGATCACGCCCCCGCCGTTCGATCCGCCCCCGACAACCACGCCGGGCCCGGTCGACCCCCTCTCGAACATCACGTTCGAAGAGGTGATTCTCTAGCTCGCACAGAGGTTCCTGCTCAGCGACGGCGCGGGGTGGCTCCCGCGCCGTCTTCATGTACGGACGTCGGCTCGAGCGCGTCAGCCTCGGCGAGCCCGTCCGCGACCGGCGCGACGGCCGCCGCCGCCGCTCGCGCCGCCGCCGGGTCCGCCCTTCCGGCCACGGCCGCCACGGCGGCCACCCCCACCGCCACCGCTCTGACCGCCGCCGTCGCCCTGTCCGCCACCGCTGCGGCCGCCGCCTCCACGACCGCCACCGCCTCCGCGACCACCACCGCCACCGCCTCGACCGCCGCCGCCTTGACGACCACCGCCGCCGCGACCACCGCCGCCGCCGCGACTCCCTCCGCCCGGACCACCGCGGGTGCCCGGGCCGCCTTCGCGATCACGGGGACCGCCGCCGCCCCGGCCGCCCCCGCCGCCACGCTTCGCCGGGCCCCCGCGACGGACGTCGTCCTTGCTCCGGTCGCGGTCCTCGCCGTCGAGCCGGAAGCCGGGGAACAGGCGCTTGAGCAGCACGGTCGCGTAGCAGCCCGGCGGCAGTCCGAAGCGAAGGCTCGTCCGCGTTCGGCCGCGGTTCTCCTCGTCGGGCTCGGCGGGGGCGAGTCGGAGCTGACTCGGGCGGATGATCAGCGCGCGCGGCTCGGCGCGGAAGAACGCGCCCGGCACGTTGCGCACGGCGAACTGGGGGATCGTGAGCTTCTCGGCGGCGAGGGCCTGCTCGACGCTCTCCCGGACGTCGGCGTCCTCGATCTCGAGCTCGTGGTCGACGAGGGGATGCTGGATGCGGGCGAGGCGCGCGCGGAGCGTCGGGTCATCGATCTTCTTCGGGAAGACGAGCGAGCCGCAGATCGAGCTGGCCTCCTCGATCCCGCCGTGGCCCTCGCAGAGCTTCCGGATCAGGCGGCCGGCCGACTCGTTCCAGATGTAGCTCTGATAGGCGAACAGGTGGAGCGCCCGCTCCTTCGCGTCGATCCGCTGAAACGCGCCGGCGAAGTCGGTCGGGTTCCGCCGGAGCCACTGCGCGATCCGGCTGAAGCGCTGGTGGCCGAGCTTCCGGCAGAGCTCCTCCCACTGGCCCCAGAGATCGCGGAACAGGCCCTTGATCGTGTTGTCCTCGCTCCGATCGTAGCGCGACGGCGTCGCGCAGTAGCGCTTGAGCGCCTCCTCGTGCCGCCCGTGGACCAGGTCGCGCGCGACGAATCCCTGCCCGTGGCGGATCGAGCCGAATCGCTGGTCGCCGAAGTAGTTCACGACGCCGTCGGCCTTGACGAGCGCGACGCGCCGCTTCGCCGTCCGGACCTGGTCCTCGTCGAGGTCGCGGATCACGATCGAGAACCGGTTGCCGGTGAGGTGTCCGCTCGCGATCGGCTCGTGTCCGCGTCCGACCGGCTCGACCCGGATGCCCTCGACGCGCGCGTCGAGGCGTCGCCCGCGCACGCTGACGTACTGGCTCGAGAGCGACTGCTTGTCCTTGAGGCCGGCGAACGCGATCTGGTCGTGGGGGACGCCGCCCGCGCGCGCGAGGCGTCGGATCGCGTCGAACGTCGTGATCTTGCGCTTGGTGATCTTGTAGATGTAGTAGTCGCCGTCGACGTCGAGGGGATAGCGAATCTCCTCGGTGACGCGGAAGTCGCGCGGGCGTTGCTTGATCTTCATCGGGGGGTCACGATCGGCGGGGCGTCGGTGGGGGTCGCGGTCACTCGACGTCCCGCACGATCACCCGAACGCTCTCGACCCGTTCGGGGATGATCACCTCGTAGGCGACGGCGGCGACCTGCCCGGCGCCGGGGCCGTCGTCGGGGTCGTGCACCTCGAGCGAGAACGGCGCGCCGCGGCCGACGCCATCCATGACGAAGTCGAGGACGCGCGCGGCCTGGTCATCGACCGGTCGCTCGGGATCGAGGACGGGCCGCAGGTCGCGGCTCCCGCCGGCGCGGCTGGTGAGGCGGACGATCACCTCGCGTTCGACGGGCGTCTCGTTGACTTCGGACACGGGCGGCTCCCTGGGATTCGGGGCGAGGGTCGGCGAACCTCGCCGGCGACCCCCATCGAACCGCGGGACCCGAGGGCCCGTCAAGGCTCCACCCGGCCGACGGTTGTGCTCGACCGTCGGCAGAGCGCATCATGACGGCTCGCCCGCACCTGATCTCCAGGAGAGAGACCTCGATGGCCAAGTCGAAGACGAAGAAGGCGGCTCGCAGCGGACGGCTCGCCGTTCCGCTTCCGCCGCGCCCGGCGGACGACGCGCGCAGCCAGCTCTGGAAGATGCCCGACGCCGAGCTCGAGGCGCTCTGCCGGACGCTCCCCAAGACCGAGCTCCACTGTCACCTCGACGGGTCGATGCGGATCGAGACGATCCGCGACCTGGCGCTCGAGCCGGACTGCATCGCTGCGGCCAAGACCTGCCGATACAAGCTGCCGCCGACCGACGATCTCGAGACCCTCGGCGGTCTGCTCTTTCCCGGGCACGACTGTGACTCGCTCGAGGCATACCTCCGCGCGTTCGACTTCACCTGCGCCGTCCTCCAGACGCCCGAGGCGCTCGAGCGGGCCGCCTACGAGCTGGCGATGGACTGCCACGCCGAGAGCATCTGGTACCTCGAGGTGCGGTTCGCGCCGATGCGCCACGTCAATCACATCATGGACGGACTCGCCGTCATGCAGGCGGTCGACCGGGGACTCGAGCGGGCGGAGCGCGAGACCGACGGCGCGATCCGGACCGCGATCATCGTCTGCGCGATGCGGAACTTCAGCCGCGAGATCGGCCACTACTTTCGGCAGGTCTCCGATCAGTACCGCTACGCGACCTCGCGCGAGCTGGCGGCGCAGACCTCGCTCGAGACGGCGCGGCTGACGGTGAAGGCGGCCGTGAGCGGGCTCCACCGGGTGGTCGGGTTCGACCTCGCCGGACCGGAGATGAACTACCCGCCGAAGCACCACACCCACGCGTTCCACGAGATCGCCAACAACCTCCTCGACGTGACGGTGCACGCAGGTGAGGGATTCGGGCCCGAGAGCATCAAGCAGGCGGTCACCCATCTGGGCGCCCATCGCCTCGGCCACGGCACGCGCGTCCTCGAGGACGAGACGGGAGCCATCCTCGAGTTCATCCGCGACCACCGGATCGCGATCGAGGCGTGCCTGACGAGCAACCTCCAGACGAAGGCGATCGAGAGCCTCGACAGTCACCCCTTCCCGTTGCTCCTCCGCAACGAGGTGCGGGTGGCCCTGTCGACCGACAACCGCCTCATCAGCGGCACCGACGTGAGCAAGGAGCTCGTCCTGGCGATCAAGAGCTTCAAGCTCACCCGCGAGGAGGTCCGGCGCACGATCCTCTACGGCTTCAAGGCGGCGTTCCTGCCCTACAACGAGCGCCGGCACATGCTCCTCAAGGCTCGGACCCGGCTGGCCGAGCTCGGGTTGAACGACTGATCGGCCCCAACGGGAGGGCGGCGGCGATGGACGCGACAACGAAGACCGCGGCGGTCGCCGTCGGCGCGCTCGCGGCGCTGGCCGCCTGGGCGCCCGGGGCCTCGCGCGCACGCGACGGCGCGGCGGAGGCACTCCCCGAGCACGCCGAGCGGCGGCTCGGGGTGTCGCGCTTCGTCGGCGCCGGCGGCGACGCGTTCGCCTGGGCCGATGACGGAGAGACGCTCGTCACGGTCGGCCGCCGGGTCGATCGCTTCGAGGCGGCCACCGGTCTGCCGCGTGGGCGGACCGAGCTCGCCGGCGACGCCTCGATCGGCAAGACATCGATCACGCCCGACGCGGGCATCATCGCCGGCGTCGACGCGACCGGCGGCTGGCGCGCGGTCGGCCTCTGGCACGCCGACACCGGCGAGCGTCTCCTCGAGCCGGTTCCGGTCTGCGACGAGGCGACCTCGATCTCGGCGACGGCGATCGCGCCCGACGGCGCGGCGGTGGCCGTCGGCGACCACGCCGGGCGCGTCCGGATCCTCTACCGTGAGGGCGCCCGGGTCTACACGTTCCCGGATCGACACGGCGCCGCGACGACGTCGGTCGCCTTCGCTCCCGACGGGCGGCGCGTGATCTCGACCGGGCACGACGGGACGGCGCGGGTCTGGGATCCCGACACCGAGAAGGCGAAGGTGTTCCGCGTGAAGGGGGAGACCGTCGTCGCGGCGGCGATCTCGCCCGACGGCGCCCGCCTCGCCGTCGACGACCCGCAGGCGGGCGTCGTGATCTTCGATGCCGCCTCGGGGGCCGAGGTGGCCCGGATCCGGGTCGCCGAGAGCAACGTCGGCGCGCTCGCGTTCAGCCCCGACGGGAAGTGGCTCGCCGTCGGCACCGGGAACGACCCGGGCGTGCGCCTGTTCTCGGTCGAGGCGGGCAGCCAGGCGTGGGCGCTCGCCGGGTTCTCGTCGTGGGTGAACGAGCTGCTCTTCTCGCCCGACGGGAGCGCGCTCGTCGCCGGGGGCGGCAACATCCGGAAGATCGAGGTCGCCACGGGGAAGATCCTCGCCCCGGCCACCGAGGGGCACGAGACGGCGGTCGCCGCGGTCGCGATCAGCCCCGACGGCGCGGCGGTCGCCTCGACCGGCGGGGCGGGAGCCGTCCGCCTCTGGGACGCCGCGACCGGGAAGGCCCGCTGGGGGACGTCGATCTCGAAGCGCTTCCCGGCGACGGCGGTCGCCTTCAGCCGAGACGGGTCCGAGGTCATCGCGGGGACCAACCGTGCGATCGTCGTCATCGACGGCGAGACCGGCGACGAGCGAGCGCGTCTGGCATGGGACGACGACGCCTCGCCGACGGCCCTCTTCCTGGCGAAGAGCGGCGCGCTCGTCAGCGTCGACACCAAGCGCCGGGTGCGCGTCTGGGACCTCGGCGCGCGCCGGATGCTCCGGGAGGGGGCGCTCACCTCGGGGGGCTCGTCGAGCGTGCCCGCGGCGATGCTCGGCGACGGCCGGACGGTCGCGGTCGCGTGGTCGCGCTGGATGCGCGAGGGCGCCGACGAGGATGGCGAGACGCCGGAGGTGACGATCGCCGGCCACGTCGTCCTCTGGGACGTCGAGACCGGGAAGGAGACCGCGCTCCCCGTCCTCTCCGGCACGCCGATCGCCCTCGCGGCCGGTCCGGACGCGGGGTCGCTCATCGTCGCGCTCGACGGAGAGACCCTCATCTGGGACATCGAGAGGAAGGCGGCCCGCGCCAAGCTCCCACCCGCCCGGCCAATCACCTGGACGCCCGACGGCGAGAGGCTGCTGACCGTCGAGACCGGAGCCGTCATCGTCCGCGACCCGGGCGGAGCGGAGACCGGTCGCTTCGACCTCGAAGCATCGGGCTGGGTCGGCGCGATCGCCGCGTTCCCCGACGGGAAGCGCGTCGCGACCGCCGACCACGGCAACACCATCCTCATCTGGAAGCTGCCGGAGTAGGGCCCGCGAACATCACCTCGCCACAAGATCAAACGAGCCCAGCGTTTGAGTCCCCAGGGGTCAGGTCCAGTATTTTTACCATTTCCCCACCGGCGGCCGACGGGGGCTGCACGGTGAAATGGTAAAAATACAGGACCTTACCCCGGGGGGCTCAAACCCAGGGCTCGGTTTATATTTTGGCGGGGGGCTGTTAGCGGGCCCGA
>JAJDCQ010000006.1 GCA_029260755.1 Planctomycetota bacterium
CTGCCAGGGCGAGCCTGCCCAGCGCGAGCGGTGAATCTGATCGACACGCTTGTAGAGGGGCTCAACTCGAGCAGACGAGCTCAGGAGGGAGGGAAAGCTGCTTCGCGGCAGGGAGTTGGAGCTTAACCTCCAGGCATTATGCTGCAATACCCTGGAGCTTAACCTCCAGGCATTAAGTCTAGTCTAGCCTGCTAGGCCCCGAGCTCCTCCACGGCAGCGAGGCGGGCCTTCGCCCAGACGCTCCAGAGATCGACCGGGAGGCCGGTCGCGGCGCCGTAGCCCCGCGCCGCCTCGGCCGGATCGCCGCCGAGCTCCGCGGCGACGGCCGCGGCGAGCTCGACGAAGGCGCGCGCTCGGCGCCGGCGGATGGCGGATGCGGTCGCGTCGGCCTCGACGGTGGCGATCGCATCGTCGCGCGAGGTCCGTCCGAGGAAGACGCCCGCGAGGAGCCGCGCCCGGGCGGACGCCTCGTCGGTCTTGTCGGCGATCTTCGTCAGCCGCTCGCGCTCGCCCGTCATGAGCGTCAGGACGAGCGCTCCCATCACCGCGTCGATCGGCTCGACGCCCCACCTGGCGTCGGCGACCTCCTCGAGGTGGGCGACGGCCCGCTCCCGGTTTCCGGACAGGAGCTGGGCGAGCCCCGCCTCGAGGCGGACGTCGGTCATGTCGTGGCCGTCGGCCCGCCCGCCCTCGATGGCCGACTCGTAGCCGCGGGCGCCGTCGGCGAGGTCGCCGCTGCAGACGGCGAAGGTCGCCCGTCGCAGCTCGATCACCCACCCGCAGTCGTGGTGGTGCAGCCCCATGCCGAGCGGCAGCGACCGCGTCGGTCGATCGACGCGGCAGGTGGGGCAGGTGGCCGCGTGGCCCTCGTGGACGAGGCTCTCCGCCTTGTCGAGGTCCGCCTTCGCGCCGCCGCGGTTGCCGCTGGCGAACCGGGCGACGGCGCGCTCGAGGTAGAGGGTCGGGACCTCGGGGAGGAGCTCCACCGCCTCGTCGGTCGCGCGGAGCGCGTCGGCGGTGGCGCCGTTCTGGAAGGCGACGAGGCCCCGGATCACCCAGGCCGCGACCGTCGCGTTTCGGAGGTCGTGAGTTGGCGATCCGGCCGCTTGGGCGATCTCCAGGACGGCGTCCGCCTCGGCGCTCGCCCGCGCCGCGTCCTCGAAGTGGTCCCAGACGATCCGTCCGTAGAGGGAGCGGAAGATCGCGCCGTCGATGGGCGGCAGGGCGGCGACGGCCCTGGCGGTGTGGGCCAGGCGCTCGTCGACCTCGTGCGTCCCGACGATCGCGTTGGCGAGCCGGCTGCGCCGGAACCTCACCGACTCGCGGAAGAGCAGGTGCACCGCGAGGACGGCCCCGGCCGGCACGAGGAAGTAGAGACACGCGCCGGTCAGGGCGCTGGCCGCGCCCGGCCCGAGGCCGAGTCGTTCGAGCGCGAACGTCTCGAGCCCGGCGTGGCCCTCGAGAGCGGGGTAGGTCCGCTTGATCGTCTCGGTCAGGGCGGCGCCGGCCACCAGGGCGACGCCGAGCCCGATCAGCCGGCGCGCCCACGAGGCCGTGTCGATGAAGACGAGGGCGCCCGCGATCGTCGCCCACGCGATGACGGCGAACCCGCCGACCTCCCGGTCGAGCGCGATCCCCCAGACCACCCCCGCCCCGATCCCGACGAGGGATGCGACCGCGAGGCGGAGCCCGAGGCTCCACCCTTCGCTCGTCGAGCCCGGGAGCGGCCCGTCGCCGTCTCGTCCCTGGCCGTCCGCCGCCGTCATCGCCCCCGTCTTCCTCCGTGGAGCTGGTCCGCGTCGTCCCGCGGTGCTTCCGTGACGCCCAGACTACCAGACGAGGGCACGCCGACGCTTCCACCCCCCGCGGGCCCGTCTCTCCGGAATTCCTTGGCGGGACGGCGGCTCGTTTCCCCTGATGAGAGCGAGGAGGAGCTCATCGGGGATGGAGCCGTCGCGCGAGCCTCGAGAGACCGGCCCGGACGCCGCTGACGCCGCCGTCGCGCGGCGCCCGCGCCGATGAGCGGGTCGGATGATGCGACGCGCCCCGCGCCGCGCAAGCCCGCCGAGGCGATCCGGACTCCGGGCGACGACACGGCATCCGTCGACCACGCCGAGCGGCTCTGCCGGCTCCAGGAGGCGCTCGACGAGCTCGACCTGGATGGGGCCGACGCGACGATCGACTTCGAGGAGCTCGGCGCCCGGTTCGGCGTCGAGACCGGCGAGGTCGAGCGGGTCGCCGCCGCGCTGCTCGCCGTCCGGCAGGCGCTCGGCGAGGACCTCCTCGGCGCTGGCCCGTCGGGCCCGGCGACGGCCGCGGATCGTCCGCCGCCCGATCTGCCGGCGGACTACGAGGTCATCTCGGAGCTCGGCGCCGGCGGGATGGGGGTCGTCTACCGGGTGAGGCAGCGCTCGCTCGACCGGGTCATCGCCCTGAAGGTCGTCCGCCCCGGCGAGCACGCGTTCGAGAGCGCGATCCGCCGCTTCCGGACCGAGGCGCAGAGCCTGGCCCGCCTTCGTCACCGCCACATCGTCACGATCCACGAGGTCGGCGAGAGCGAGGAGGGCGGCCTCTACTTCACGATGGAGCTCGTCGAGGGCGCGCCGCTCTCGGAGCTCGTGCGACGCGCCGAGGTCACCCCGACCCGCGCGGTCCGGCTCGTCCGACAGATCGCGAGCGCGATCGCCTACGCCCACGGCAAGGGGATCATCCACCGCGACCTCAAGCCGGCGAACGTCCTCGTCGATCTCGAGGACGACGCCCGGGTCGTCGACTTCGGCCTCGCCCGGGACCTCGCCATGGGCGGCGACCTGACCGAGACGGGCCAGGTGCTCGGCACGCCGTCGTACATGAGCCCCGAGCAGGCCCGCGGCGAGCGCGACCGCGTCGGCGAGGCGACCGACATCTACGCCCTCGGCGCGATCCTCTACGAGTGCCTCACCGGCCGCCCCCCGTTCTCGGGGATGCCGCTCCTCGAGCTCATCCGCGCGGTCGCCGACCGGGAGCCGCCGGCGCCCCGGACGCTCGATCCGAAGGTGCCGCGCGACCTCGAGGTCATCTGCCTGAAGGCGCTCGAGAAGGACCCGCAGCGCCGCTACGCGACGGCGACGGCGATGCTGGAAGACCTCGCCCGGTTCGAGGAAGGCCGCCCGATCCGGGCCCGCCGCCCGAGCCCGCTCTACCGGCTCATCCGCCTCGTCGCGCGGAGTCGCGAGCGGATCCTCGCCGCGGCGATCGGGGCCGTCCTCGTCGCCGCGCTGCTCGTCTTCCTGCGCCCGCTCCAGGAGTCGGCCGACTCGCTCGCCGCCGCCGCGGAGGCGCTCCGTGGCGACGGCGAGTTCCGGGGCGCGACCGCCCTCTACGAGCGCGCCCTCGACCGCCTCGACTGGCCGCCGGTCCGGGACTGGCGCACCGAGCCGGGGCGTCTCGACGGAGAGAGGGAGCGCCTCGCCTCGATCTACAGCGGCCTCCTCGCCAGCCGCGTCGACCTGATCGCGCGGACGATGGACGCCGGGCGGTTCGAGGAGGCGCTCGCGCTCGCGGAGCGGTCGTTCGCCGAGGGGTGCGCCGCGTTCCCCGACGAGGTGGCCACGATCTGGGGGCCCGACGGCGAGGCGGAGGGCACGTTCTCGATCTACTGGCCCCACGAGATGCAGCTCCTCTGGCAGAAGGCGGCGTGCGAGCGGCAGCTCGGACGCGGCGAGGCGGCCGCGCGCTCGCTCCGCATGCTCGAGACCGACATCCGTCGGCGGAGCGCGGAGGTCCGTGAGGCCGAGACGGCGGCCGGCAACCTGGAGTCGGCCGGTCAGGTGACCCCGGCCGCCGTGTTCCTCGAGATGCTGGCGCCCGCGCTCCTCGACCCGTCCGACCCGACCCATGCGTGGGCCGGCCCGCGGTTCCGCGAGCTGATGGGGCACGGCGGGCTGGATGTCGCCGCGTGGTGGATGCGTCAGCCGCGTCCCGTGGCGCTCCTCGTCGCGGCGCTCGACCTCCAGACCGGCGCCGAGTATCCCGAGCCCTACGGCATCCATCTCACCCGTCTCTTCGAGGTCGCCCGCGCCAACGACGCCACCTGGCACCGCGACGAGCTCCGGGCGGCCCTGGCCGCCTACGCGGCCGATGAGGGGCGCGAGCTCGGCGACCGGGCGGGCGCGGCGCGCGTCCTGGCCGTCACCGTCGACCTGCCGTTCTTCGGCGACCCCGATCCTGCGGACATCCGTCCGATCCTCGACCTCTGGAGCGCCCTCGCCCTGCTCGGGCGTCGCGAGGCCTTCTCTCGCAACGTGCTCCGCGCCGTCTACGACGTCCTCCTCCTCCCCGAGGGTCGCGAGCGCGATGACGTCCTCTCCGGCACGCCGCTCGGGACGTGGATCCGGCAGCGCACCGGTCTCCACGATCTACGCCGGCTCTCGGACTGGCGGTCGGCGCGCGGGGCAGGCGGTCCGCGGGAGTGGCTCGGGGTGGCGCTGGGGTTCCGGCGGGTCCCGGACGAGCGGGACGTGGCCACCGTCGTCGAGCGCTACCTCGGCGACGCCGACACCGACCGCGCGGCGGCCCACTTCCTCCTCACGCTCCTTCTCCCCGAGGATGTCCGGGTGCCGTCGTGGCGCTGGGCCGGGCGGGGCGACTCGCTCGCGCCTCCGGACGACCTCCCGACCGAGTGGGTCGCCGCGCTCCGAGACGCCGGGCACTTGCCGGACGAGGCGCCGCATCACCTCCGGGTGGCGCTCTTCTTCGAACGGGACGGGGAGCCCGAGGCGCACCTCGCCTGGGAGGAGGTGGTGCCGATCTCCGTCGCGCCCTCGAAGGCGGTGGAGCTGACCCACCGGATCGATCCGCCGTCGCGCGTCGCACCCGTCACCCTGGTGATCGATGCGGCCCGGCCCGGACGGCTCGAGCTCGGCGTCGGGCTCGCCGACGAGGAGCCGCGCGGGTTCTACGACGTCCCTCCGCGATGGACGGTGCAGGTGCGGGCGACGCTCGCGTGGGACGGAGCGCTCCGCACCCGTCGCCTCCGGGTCCGGGCGAGCGTGGACCCGGGCGGCAGGGTCGACTCGTTCGCGGGGTTCGCCGACGACGGGACCGCCCGGGTCGGCGTCGTCGCCACGACGATCGATGCCCCGATCGAGGTGCTCTTCCCCGACGGGACCGTCGAGCGGCCGATCCTCCTCGTCGTGGCCGATCCGGGCGTCGCCGATCGCGCGAGGCCGTGGACGATCGAGGACTGGCGGGCCCGCATCGCGGCCGACGTCGATCGCATCGCGGCGGGCTTCGCGCCGCTCGTCGAGGACCGGAGCGACCGGATCGCCCGGTATCGCGATGAGGGCGTCCGGGTCGCCGACGCCGTCCGGCGCGCGGTGATCGAGGACGCGTTCCCGCGCCGCCACGACGACCTCCTCCGGGCGACGCCGCAGGTCGCCTCGATCGTGGCCGTCCCCGAGGCGCGAAGCGCCCTCGCGGCGATCGACGCCATCTGGGGCGCGGCGACGCGGTCCGGCGAGGCGGTGAGGCGACCGATGGCGGCGCGTCTCCTCGCCGGCGACCCGGGCATCCTCGCGGAGTCCGACCACCTCTTCCGCGACCGGGAGCGCTCGGGGTTCTGGACGGCCCATCTCCTCGCCCGCGACGACCCGGCCATCCGCGCCCACGCCCTCGGGCGCCTCGAGGCGTTCGAGTCGTTCCCGATCGGCGTCGCGCGGACGCTCGACCGGGCGATCGACGAGGGTCGCATCGAGCCGCCTGCGTGGATGCCGGCGCGGATCACGGCGGCCGAGGCGGCGCACGCCGCGCGCGCGCCGGCCGCCGTCTGGACGTGGGGCCCGTTGCCGGCCGCGGTCCTCCTCACCCTCGCGGCCCTTGCCCTGGCCGCGCTCGCTCCTCGCGCGAGGGGCGCGCGGCGCGTCGTGCTCGCGGCGGTCCTCGTCGGGGTCGGGCTGCTCCTCTCGACGTTCCGTCTCTACCACGAGGAGCGGCTCCTGCCGCTCGAGCTTCCGGGCTACCTCGCGGCGCTCGCCGGTCTGGTCGTCCTCGCCCGGCTCTCGGGCCGCCGCGCCCTCGCCTGGCTCCCCGTCGCCTGTCTGGCGGTGGCGATGTCGCTCCGCGGGCTCGGACACCTCGGCGCGCCTCCCGCGACGTTCAACCTCGCGGCCCTCGCGACCTGGCTCGGCGTCCTCCTCCTGCCGCTCGCCGCCCTGTGGCTGCCGGGCGCCGACCGTCGAGGCCGCCTCGGCCGATCGCTCCAGTGGGGCGTCGCCGTGCTGGCCGGCGGTCTGTGGTGTGTCCCGTGGCTGGAGGAGCTCGACCGCCACGGCGTCGGGCTCTTCTCGCTCCGGTTCCTCGTTCCGCCGGGGGAGCCGCCGACCGAGCAGCACGCCGCGTCCCTGCTGGTCGCCCTCGCGATCGCTTACGCCCCGCTCCTCGTCCTGGCGGTCTGGAATCGACCCCGAGCCCTCGAGGAGGGCGCGCCCCGGGCGTGACGCCGATGCCGCCCGCGCGCTATCATCCGCGCGGCCCGCAGACTCGGAGGTCGCCATGCTCCTCGTTCGTCGTCGTCTCGCCGCGATCGCTCTCGCCTCGGCCGTCCTCGGCCTCGCCGGCTCCCCCGTTTTCGCGGACGACGATCCGCCCGCGGCGAAGCCCGACGAGGGGGCGAAGAAGGACGAGGGGGCGAAGGGGGACACCGAGCTCCCGCCGGAGATGCAGGAGCTCAACCGCATCCTCCGCCACGAGCCGCAGAGCGAGTTCTTCGTCGAGATCCCGACCCGCTACGGCAAGCTCGTCCTCGACGTGCTCGAGGCCGAGGCGGCGCTCGGTCGCGTCGAGATGACGCCCGAGATGGAGGCCGATGCCGAGGCGGCGTGGAAGGCGGGCCGGGACCTCTTCAAGCCGGGGGCGCACGAGGCGTCCGAGAAGGCGATGGTCGAGATCGTCCGGAAGTACCCCTACTGGGGGAAGGGCCACGGGGCGCTGTTCGAGCTCTACGGGTATCTCCGCGACGGGGAGAAGGCGGGCTACCATCTCCGCCAGCTCATCGCGATCCAGCCCCGCTACGACAACCTCGTCTCCCTCGGCGAGCACCTCGGCAAGATGGGCAAGTACGACGACTCGCGGACGCTCCTCGAGCACCTCGTCGCCGAGCGCGCCAAGGCGCCGGACGACCTGCAGGCACGCCGCGCGACCGGGATCCTGCTGATCACGCTGACGAAGCTGAAGGACGGCGCCGCGATGATCGAGGTCGCCGACGCCGCGATCGTGGACCTCGGCGAGAGCCCCGACCTCGTCTACCAGGCCGCCCTCGGCCGGATCCTCGAGGAGAGGTTCGCCGAGGCGGAGAAGCTGGTCGACGGACAGCTCGCCAGGCTGAAGGCCGACAGCCCGTTCGTCCCGCGCTTCCAGAACATGAAGCGGGTCATCGCCCAGCAGAAGAAGTAGCTCGCCCCGAAGGAAGCGAGCGCTGACTCGCAGAGGGCCCGACAGCCCTTGAGACGCCCGACGTCTCCCGGTTCAATGGCGCCCCTCGCACGACCAGCGCCAGCGCTACCGGAGTCATCCCATGTCCCTCGCCCCCTTCCGCGACGAGGTCGCCGCCGCCGTCGCGGAGATCACCGGCCTCGATGCCGCCGTCATCGCCGGCCACCTCGAGCGGCCGAAGAACCCCGACCACGGCGACATTGCGCTTCCGTGCTTCCGGATCGCGAAGACCCTCGAGGCGAAGAACCCGGCCAAGCTCGGCGGCGAGATCGCCACCAAGGCGGGCGACGCCCTCTGCGGCGACGGCAAGCGCTTCGAGGCGGTCAAGGCGGCCGGCCCGTTCGTCAACTTCAAGATCGCGACCGGCGCGCTCGCCCGGGCGACCCTCGAGGGGATCGACGCGGGCGGCGAGGCCTACGGCGGCGGCGATGAGGGCGCCGGCAAGACGGTCGTCATCGACTACTCCTCGCCGAACATCGCGAAGCCGTTCGGCGTCGGCCATCTGAGGTCGACGGTCATCGGCGCCGCGGTCGCCCGAGTTCACCGACACCTAGGCCACGAGGTCGTCGGTGTGAACCACCTCGGCGACTGGGGAACCCAGTTCGGGACGCTTGCGATCGGGATCGAGCGTTACCCTGATCTGCGGCCGTCCGAGGACGATCCTGATGATGAGGCGATTCGGAAACTCTATGGCCTCTACGTGCTGATCAACAACGACAAGAGGCTCGAGGATAGCTACCGGAAGCTCGACGAAAATCCAGGGCACGAAGCGATCCAGCGGGACATCGAGTGTGACCTCGCCTCCCGGCCCGACGACGCGCCGCCCTTCGAGCGCAGCTCGGGAACGCCGATCGACGTCGCGGCCCGTGAGTGGTTTCGTCGCCTCGAGGCGGGCGACGCTGCTGCGCGGGCCGAGTGGCAGGAGCTCCGGCAGCTGTCGCTCCGGGAGTTCGACCGGATCTACCAGAGGCTCGGCGTCGAGTTCGAGTCGACTCGCGGCGAGAGCGACTACAACGATTTGCTCAGCGAGGCGGTGAGCCTCGCCGAGGCGAGTGGACTGACCCGGCTTTCCGGCTCGGACCCGAAGGACGAGGGGGAGGCCGGCGCGCTGATCGCCGATCTCCGCGACGACAAGCTCGCGATCGCGCTCCTGCGGAAGGCGGACGGTGCGTCGCTCTATCTCACCCGTGACATCGCGGGCGTCGCGTACCGGACACGGACATATGCGCCCTGGCGCAACCTGTACGTCGTCGGCAAACCGCAGGAGCTTCACTTCAAGCAGCTCAAGCGCGTCTGTCAGGGAATCGAGGCTGTGGGAGCGTTGAAGTCCGAGTCTGGCGATTCGGTTCCCGGGGGCTGGTCGGATGCGATCGTTCACGTCAGCTTCGGTCATTACAGCGGGATGAGCACCCGACGGGGTACGCTCGTCTTCCTCGAGGATCTCCTCGACGAGGCGGTGACGCGGGCGCGGGCGGCGTCGGAGGAGAGCAAGAAGGGCCCGAGGCTCGAGGGCGCGGAGCTCGACGCGGCGCTCGAGGCGATCGGCCTCGGCGCGGTGATCTTCAACGACCTGCGCCAGAGCCGGGTGAAGGACATCCCGTTCGACTGGGACCGGATGCTGAGCTTCGACGGCGACAGCGGGCCGTACCTCCAGTTCGGCTACGCCCGGCTCTCGGGGATCCTCGCGAAGTGGTCGGAGGCGGAGCCGAAGCTCGGGGACATCGATCCGAGCCTGCTGGCCGAGCCGCGGACGCGGACCCTGCTCGTCGCCCTGGCGAGATTCCCGGATGCGGTCCGGGAGGCGGCGCGGAGCTACGAGCCGAGCATCATCAGCCAGTATCTGCTGGACCTGTCGGCGGCCGTGCACGCGTTCGTCCACGAGCACCAGGTGATCCGGGCGGAGACGCCGGAGCTGGGGCGGGCGCGGTATGCTCTGGTCGCGGCGACGCGGACGGTGTTGCGGACGGGGATGGGATTGCTGGGGATCGAGGCGCTCGACCGGATGTAGGGGGGCTCTCTCCGGCAGCGACCGGCGCAACCGGAGGGGGCCAATCCGCGCCAGTCCGCGTAATCCGCGGTTTCGTTCTTCGTCGAACGAGAGACGGAACCGCGGATTACGCGGATTACGCGGATTGCCCCCGTCGGTGCGGTTGACCTTGCAGTTGCCCGCGCTGAACCTCGCCACTGCTCGTGCGTCCTACTCCCCGAGCCATCAACGAGCTCATCGCCGCTCGCTTCCTCCGGGACTCGCGAACGGCCTCCCATTCGAGAGCTAGCAGCCGACCCCCAACCATCGGGAGGAACCCCGTCATGGTCGCTCCACGCCATCATCAGCGCCCTTTCACGCGCGCCATCCTCACCATCGTCCCCCTCGCCATCGTCGCCGCCGCCCTCGCGATCCCCTTCGCGATCGTCCGGGCCGACGCCGACGACGACGCCGAGGCCGCGGCCGATCCCGATCCCGTCGTCTACACGTTCGAGAAGTCGGGCAAGCACCCCCTCGACCCGATCCTCGACAGGATCGCCGAGGTGCGCGGCGAGCGCGTCATCGCCGATCCGCAGCTCGAGGGGTCTTCCATCCACGTCGGCACGGCCGGCGGGTTCCGCTTCCACGAGCTGAACGCGCTCCTCGACACCAACAATGTCCGTCTCGTCTGGACGCGCGGCCCGCGCGGCGCGCTCCGGATCCACGCGATCCATCGCCGCAACTTGCTCGAGCAGCTCGTCGCGGCTCCCCGCGTCCTCGGGCCAGACGATGAGATCCCCGAGGTCGACGAGCTCGTCGAGCTCCACATCCCGATCCGCCACGGCAACGGCAACGAGATCTTCGCGATCCTCCGCGGGATCCTGACCCGCCACCCCGATCGGATCGGCAACATCCTCTACATCCGCGGGCAGCCCGAGCGGCTGATCCTCGTCGACCTCGCCACGCAGGTCCGTCGCTACGCCGAGGCGATCGCCCGGCTCGACACGCCGGCGCCGGCGCACCGCGTCCTCGTCGAGGTCTGGGCCGGGCCGCGGAGCGCCCTCTCCGGCCTGGCCGAGCTCGCTCCGGCCGAGGCGAGCAAGCGCCTCCGCGAGCTCGCCGAGGGTCACCGCGGCGTGAGCGCCCTCGGTGAGACCGTCCACGACGTCGGCACCTCGCCGAGCAACTGGGAGCGGACCGGCACCGTCGATGGCCGCTACTCCCACAACGAGGTCACCGTCGCGGCCGGCGGCTCGGCCGGCAAGCCGCACGAGCGGTTCGACATCCAGGTGAAGGGCGAGCTCCGCGGCGGCGGCAGCCCCGACAGTCAGTCCTGGCGCCTCGGCGGCAGCGTCCCGGCCCGCGGCGGATCGGCGCGGATCTTCGTCGACCTCTCGCCGGACGAGGCGGGGCCGAGCCTCGCGATCGTCGCGCGGGTGGTCGAGCTCGACGGCGAGTGAGTCGAGTTGTCGCTTCGCGACAGGATGTCACCACGGAGACACGGAGGACACGGAGGGTCACGGAGAGGCGCGGGTGGCGCCTACGGGGTTGGTGGCGTCGCTTCGCGAGGAGGATGGAACCACGGAGGCACGGAGGCACGGAGGAGCTTCGGGGGCGCCAGATCTCCGTCGAAGAGAATGGACGGGAACGGGGACGGACGGGTCAGCCAGCCCGAGACGAGCTCCTCGCTTCCTTCTCCGGGAATTCTCCGTGAATTCTCCGTGTCCTCCGTGTCTCCGTGGTGACATCCCTTCGCCGAAGGCGAAGCAAGCCACTCACTCACGTCCTCACTCTCCTCAGACCTCGAAGAAGCTCAGCGCCTCGGCCACGATCCGATCGAGCGAGTCGATCAGGTCGTGGCCGTCGTCGACCTCGATCAGCCGGGCGTTCGCGCGCCCCGCCACCCAGCTCCGCGACGACTCGATCGGGACGACCTCGTCGCGCGTCCCGTGGATCACGAGGGTCGGGCAGCGCGGCTCGGGGATCGGGGGATGGGCGCGGGCGTCGGTGATGAAGCGCCAGTGGAGCGCCGTCTCGACGCCGCCGGGGCCCGGGATGGTCATGTGACCGTCCCGCTCCCACCTCGCGAACGCCTCGGCCCCGATCCGGTCGGGCCACCGGGCGACCAGCCCGAAGCCGGGGCAGAGGAGCAGCAGCTTGGTGACGCGCTCGGGATGGAGCTCGGCCCAGCGTCCGGCCAGGTAGCCGCCCATGCTCGAGCCGACGAGGCACCACGGCGGCGCGCCGGGGACGCCGGGCGCCGAGGCCTCGTCCTTCGCGGCGGCGACGAGCGCATCGTCGGCCGGCGCCGCCCGCTCCGCCGGCGGCGGTCGGTCATCGGGCGGCGCGATCCCGCCCGCTCCGCCGCGGTCGAGGGCGTCGAGGGCGGCCAGGGCGCCCGAGAACGTCAGCTCGGCGAAGCTGGGGATGTTGAGGTCGGGCCGGTGGAAGGGGCGCCCGCGCGCCTCGAACGCGTCGGCGAGCCGGGCGGCCTTCCGCGAGAGCGGGCCCGAGGCGAAGCCGTGGACGTAGGCGAAGCGCGCCGCGGGGGGGCCGCCGCTCGACGCGCCCTCGGAGCTCAATCCTCCCCCGAGCAGGGTCCGTCGCCCTGCAGGAAGGCGAGCCGGCCGAGCTCGCCGATCTTCACGTCGATCGCGGCCTTCGCCTCGTCGGTGGTGGCCAGCTTCTTCTGCGCCTCGAGGGCGCGGACCGCCGTCTGCCAGCAGCGGAGCCGCTCGGCGAACGCGAAGAGCTGCTCCACGATCTCGGGGTCGTCGGGGGCGCGCTGGATGGCCGCGTCGTAGGCGGCGACCGCCGCCTTCGGGTCCTTCAGGATCGCGTGGACCTGGGCGAGCCCGACGTAGGCGAGGGCGGAGTCGTCGTCCTGGGCGATCGCGCGCTGCACCCGCTCGAGCCCCCCCTTCGGCTTCCCGAGCTGACGCGCGAGGAGCAGCCCCTCGCCGACGAGCGCGCGGATGTTGCCCGGCTCCGCGGTGAGGATCGCCTTGTAGGCGTCCTGGGCCGTCCGGTGGTCCTTCGCGTCCTTGCTCGCGGCGTAGATCTCGGCGCGCAGGAAGTTGAGCGCCATCGCGTCCTCGGCCTTGCTCCGGCGCTTGGCCTGCTCGATCGCGGCGACGGCCGCCTTCGTGTCGCCCTTCGTCTGCTGGAGCTTCGCCTCCCGGAGGAGAGGCGTCGCGTCGCCCAGGTCGAGGGCGGCGGCCTTCTGGTAGGCCTCGATCGCCTTGTCGATCCGGTCGGTCGCCGCGTAGAGGTCGCCGAGGAAGAGCTGGTGGTCGGCGTGCTCGCCGTTGTCGACGGCGCGCTGCGCCTCGAGGATCGCCTCGTCGGTCTCGCCCCGGTCGTGGAGGATCCGGGCGAGGAGCGCGTGGGCGCCGGCGTGCCGCTTGTCGACGGCGAGCGAGCGGCGCAGCTTCTCCTCGGCGACCTCGACGTCCTCGCTCAGATAGGAGAACTCGGCGAGGAGGAAGAGCGCCTCGGCCGCGTTGCCGCTCTCCTTGCCGACCTTGACCGCCTCCTCGAGCAGCTCCTGGGCGCGGCTCGGGTTCTGCTCGAAGTCGTTCGCGATCCGCCCCCGGTTGACGTAGGTCAGCGAGTCGGTCGTCTCCGCGGCGATGGCGGCGTCGTAGGCCTCGGTCGCGGCCTGGACGAAGCTCTCCTTCTTGTCGGGGTCGGTCTCCCCCTCGATCCGATCGAAGGCGAGGTGGCCCTCGAGGTCGAGGACGAGGGTCAGCTTCGGAGCGAGCTTCTTCGCCTTGGAGAGGCCGGCGGTCGCCCCCTTCGTCTTGCCCGCGGCGTAGTCGAGCCGGCCGAGGGTCGCGTGGGCCCAGGCGAGGAGCGACGGGTCCTGCGAGCTCCGGATGATCCGGAGGGTCGTCCCCCGGACGACATCGTCCTTGCCGAGGCGCTGCGCGATCGCGGCGACCGACTTCAGGGCGACGACGTTCGAGGGGTCGTGCCGCGAGGCGGCGTCGTACTTCGCGAGCGCCTCGTCGAGGATCCCCTCGGCCTCGAGCGCCTGGCCCTCGGCGAGGAGCCAGTCGTCGAGCTTCACCGAGACCCACAGCTTGTAGGCGCCGAAGATCAGCAGCGCGGAGATGACCACCGCGGAGACGGCGAGCTGCCTCCGCGGCGCGTTCTTGAGGACGAGCATCGCGCCGCCGATCGAGCTCGTCGGGACGCTCTCGTCGACGCCCGGCTGCTCGCCGGTCTCGAGGTCGGTGCCGCAGCCGACGCAGATCGTCGCCTTCTTGCCCGCCTTGGTGCCGCAGACGTGGCAGATCCGCTCCTCGACGGCGCCGTCGTCGGAGCCCGACTCGGTCAGGGCGCCGTCGTCGCTGGCTCCATCATCGCTCGCCCCGTCGTCGCTCGGGGCGTCGGGGTCGCTGCCGGCGGCCGCCTCGGCGACGGGGTCGGTCGCCTCGGGGACGACGAGAACCGAGCCGCAGTTGCCGCACTTGATCTTCTTGCCGGCGAGCTTCGTCTTCACCGAGAACGGCTTGCCGCAGGTGTCGCAGGCGAACGCGATCGCCATGGGGGGGCGACTCCATCAAGGGGAATGTTGGGTTGGAGCGGCCATTATAGCGGCCCCGGTCGACCCCCTTCCACACGCGCGGGCCCCGCCTCCTCCGAGATGTCCTCGGGCGGCCCGCCGGTGATCAGGCGAGCGCCGCGGCCGTAGGTCATGTAGCTCCAGACCCACTGGAGGAGGACGAGGATCCGGTTGCGGAAGCCGATCAGGAAGAAGACGTGGATCGCCAGCCAGGCGATCCAGGCCGAGAAGCCCGAGAGCTTGATCCGGCCGAGGTCGGCGACGGCGCTCCTCCGACCGATCGTCGCGAGCGAGCCCTTGTCGGCGTAGCGGAACGCCGTCGTCGCCTGCCCGGCCTGACGCCGCCGGATGCACGAGGCGACGTGCCGCCCCATCTGGGCGGCCGCCGGGGCGACGCCCGGCACGGGGGCGCCGTCGTCCAGCTTCACGCTGGCGAGGTCGCCGATCACGTAGACGTCGCTCCGCCCCGGCAGGGTCAGGTCGGCCTCGACGATCACGCGCCCCGCCCGATCCGTCTCCCCGCCGAGGGCGCGCCCGAGGGGGCTCGCCGCCACGCCGGCGGCCCAGATGACCGTTCGGGCCGGGATCCGCTCGTCGCCGAGGTCGACCCCGCGGGCGTCGATCGAGGTGACCCGCGTTCCGGTCCGGACCGTCACGCCGAGGCGGCGGAGCTGGGCCGCGGCCTTCCCGGAGAGCTCGGGCGGGTAGGGCGGGAGGACCCGGTCGAGCCCCTCGAGGAGGATCACCCGCGCGCGCGTCGGATCGACCGCGCGGAAGTCGCGGGCGAGGGCGTGGCGCGCGATCTCGACGAGCGAGCCGGCCATCTCGACGCCGGTCGGGCCGGCGCCGACGACGACGAAGGTCAGCCACTCCGCCTGGAGGGCCGGGTCGGTCTCGCGCTCGGCCTCCTCGTAGGCGATCAGGACGCGCCGGCGGATCTCGAGGGCGTCCTCGATCGTCTTGAGCCCGGGCGCGTGCCGCTCCCAGTGGTCGTTCCCGAAGTAGGCGTGGCGCGCTCCGGTCGCGACGACGAGGTCGTCGTAGGGGATGCTCTCCCCGTCGCGGAGCCGGACGCGCTTGCCGTCGAGGTCGACCGTGTCGGCGTCGCCGAGGATCACCCGGGCGTTCCGCTGGTCGCGCAGGATCGCCCGGATCGGCTTGGCGATGTCGCTCGGGTTCAGGGCCGCGGTCGCGACCTGGTAGAGGAGCGGCTGGAAGAGATGGTGGTTCCGGCGATCGATCACCGTCACCGAGAGCGGCGCCGTCTCGAGGGCGGCCGCGGTGGCGAGGCCGCCGAAGCCGCCGCCCAGAATCACGACGTGGCGGTCGCCGCCCATCACGCGAGCTCCGTCAGGACGCCGGCCAGGGCCGCCGACAGCTCGACGGCGCGCCCGCGGAGCTCCGCGCGCGCCTCGGGATCCCGCGCCGCCCGCGCCTCGTATCGGAGCAGCCCGCGGGCGAGCTTCGCGGCGAGGAAGACATCGATCGCGTGGACCTGCCGGTTCGCGAGGTGGTGCTCGCGCCGGTAGGCCTCGACGAGCGCGTCGCGCACGACCGCGTAGCGGGCGCCGTCGTCGATGATCCGCGCCGCCCAGAGCGAGGTCGCGATGTCGAAGGCGTAGTGTCCCGGCCCGCAGTCGTCGAAGTCGAACGCGTGCGCCTCGCCGTCGAGGAAGACGATGTTCCCGAGGTGGAGGTCGGCGTGGATCAGGCCCCAGTCGGCCGTGCCCCGGCCGAGGGCGTCCATCCGCGACGCCGCGATCCGTCGCGCTCGCGCGATCATCGACCGCTCCTCGTCGGTGAGGAACGGCCCGCTCGCGTCGGAGTCGCCGCCGTCGAACGAGAAGGCGCCCGCCTCGAACGCCGCCGTCTCGGAGCCGGCCTCGGGCGACCGGGTCAGGACGTCGGTGAAGATGCCCGCCTCGTCCCAGGCCCGACGCGGGTAGGGCTCGGGGAGCTCGAGCGTCTGGGCGTGGCGGTGGAGCTGGGCGAGGAGCCGCCCGACCTTGCCCGCGGTCGCGGCGCACGTCGGCTTGCGGTGGAAGCGCCCCTCGACCCACGTGAGGAGGGTGCAGCAGTAGGGCTGGTCGAGCTCGTCGGTGACCACCTCGGCGACCGGGCTGCCCTCGCGGGTCGGGATCGCTTCCGGCACCGCGAGCGAGGTCTCGAACTTGATCGCCGACAGCCAGCTCAGCTCGCACTCGATCGAGGCGGCCGTCTGGTAGTGGGGGCGGTGGATGCGGAGGACGAACCGGACGAGGTCGCGGCCGCCCTCGGGCGGGATCGTCTCGACGCGGAAGACGGTGTTCTCCGCGTCGCCCAGGAGCGTCAGGCTCGCCTGGTCGATCCCCCAGCGCCGCAGCGCCTCCCGGGCGAGACGGCGGACCCGGGCGAGGTCGCGGAGCCGCACGGCCCGGGCGCGCGCGGCGCTCGCGTCGGGCGACGTCACGAGTCGCGCACGCGCTCGAGGGCGACGAAGCGGAACTCGCCGGTGCCCTCGGCGAGGGTCCGGCCGCGCCGGTCGAGGACGACGGCGTCGACGGTGGCGGAGGTCGCATCGGAGCGCGCGACCGAGCCCCGCACGATGTAGGTCTTGCCGATGAAGAGCGGTCGCGAGAACCGCACCGTCATCTCGGCGGTCACCCCGATCTTGCGGAGCAAGCCCCACAGGGCCCAGCCCATCGCCTCGTCGAGCATCGTCGAGATGACGCCGCCGTGGACCATCCGCCCGTAGCCGGTCGCGAACGCGGGCGTCCGCCAGGTCGCCTCGACCCGGTCGTTCCCGCGGTCGAGGGCGAAGTCCATCTGGAGGCCGTGGTCGTTCGCCGGCCCGCAGCCGTAGCAGCGGACGAACTCGTCGGACTTGGGGATCGGCTCCAGCGGGGTCTCGGTCACGCCGAGATTAGACGTCAAACCCGGACGCCCTTCCAGCCTCCGTGCCAGAGCCGGTGGATGCAGAGCCCGGACCGGATGACGAGCTCGGAGCCCGAGGCGAGCCAGATCCCGACGAGGCCGCCGCCGAGGGTGATCCCGGCGACGTAGGTCCCGGGCAGGCGGAGCAGGTAGATCGAGAACAGGGTGATCATCAGCATCCAGCGGGTGTCGCCGACGCCGCGGAGCCCGTTCCGGATCACCATCGCGGTCGCGAAGAACGGCTGGAAGAACCCGATCACGAAGAGCAGCCTGGGCGTGATGTCGAGGTGGAGCGGCTCGTCGCTGATCACCCGGGTGAGCGGCTCGCCGAAGACCATGAAGACCACGCCGGCGAGCGTCATGAAGACGGCGGCGATCAACGTGCACCACACCATCGCGCGGGTCGCCTGACGCGGGTTGCCGGCGCCGAGGAACTGCCCCGCGAGGGCGCCGGCCGCCACGCCCATGGCGTAGCCCGGGAGGAAGCTGAACGACTCCCAGCGGATCGCGATGATGTGGGCGCCGAGGAGGCCCTCGCGCGTCCCCTCGTTCACGGCGACGAGGCCGACGACGCCGAGGGCGGCGAAGTGGCCGAGCCACATCACCATCCCCTCGAAGAAGCCGGGGATCCCGATCCGCGCGATCCGCTTGATGCTCGACCACCGCGGCACGAAGACCGCCCCCTCGAGGCGGAGGTCGCGGACGCCGCGGCGCATGATCACGATCATGAGGACGGCGCCGACCGCCTTCGCGATCACCGTCGCGATCGCGATCCCCCGGACGTGGAGGTCGAGCCCGAGCGGGTCGCCGATCGCGGCGATCTCCGCGCCCGAGAGGAGGACGCTCCCGACCGCGTTGACGGCGTTGACGACGAGCATCACGAGGAACGGTCGGACGCTCTCGCCCGCCCCGTGCAGGCACATGATGCTGACCTGGAGGAGCGCCATGACCGGCAGCCCGTAGGCCTGGATCCGGACGTAGTCGACGCAATGGCGGGACGCCTCGGGCGAGAGGCTCGTGCCGAGGGCGAGGAGCGGCGCGCCGAGCCAGAGGACGATCGCGACGAGGATCCCCCACCCGACGCTGAAGAGGACGGCCTGCCGGAGGGTCTCGTGGCTCAGCTCGCGGTCGCCTGCCCCGATCGCGCGGGCGATGATCGCGGCCGCGCCGACGCCGACGGTCGCCATCGCGAGCGAGATGAACCAGTCGATGTAGGAGCCGATCCCGATGGCGTCGAGGGCCGGTACGGCGACGCCGTCGGGGAGGCGCCCGGCGACCGCCTGGTCGACGAACCCGACGCTCGCGGCGGCGAGCTGCTCGACGAAGACCGGCATCGCGACGATGAAGATCGCCGCCGGCAGCGTCTTACCCGCGAGGCGGCCGCTCCGGATCTCGCCGTCCGGCGGCGGCGGGGGCAGGAGCGCTTCCGATGGGGTCGCCTCGGTCGGAGCGGCATCGTCGCGATCGGGGATGGGCGTCGTCATCGAGGCCGGAGTGAACCACGCCGGGGCGTCGTGATGCCAGCAAAGATGACCGTCGCGCCTGGGGGACACCCGGATCCGGGTTGCAATGATGTAGGGGGTCGTGATTAGCATGGAGACCGCTCCGCAGCCTCTCGGAGCGGGACGCGCAACGCATGACGACTGGACCCATCGCTCGGCTGCTCGACGCCGGGATCGACCCATCGAGGTCCGATCCCTCCCTGCTGCGCCGGATCCGCGTCATCTCGTTCAGCCTCGTCGCGATGGCGATCTTCTCGGCCGGCCTCGCCGTCGAGTACCTCCGCCTCGGAATCCTCCCGCTCGTCGCCGCGCTGGTCGTGGCCATGGCCGTCTCGGTCGGGCTGATCTTCCTCCTACGCGCGACCCGTCGAACCGCGCTCTGCGGCTACCTGGCGGTCAGCCTCTTCTACGTCCTGGTGATCGCCTCGAACGTCGTCTCGGGCGGCTTCTTCGACGCGAACTTCGCCTGGCTCTACGCCGTCCCGCTCGCCGCGGCGCTGCTGCTCGACCTGCGAGCCTGCTGGGTCTGGGTCGGCGTCGTCTCGGCGACGATGATGGGGTTCTGGCTCCTGCCCGGGCTCGGCGTCGAGGTCCCCGACCTGATCCCGAAGGAGAGCCACGCGGTCCACGGGCTGATCAACCGGGTCGCCCTCCTCCTCGCGATCGCCATCCTGGCGACGATCTTCGACATGACCCAGCGCCGATCCGAGACCTACCTCCGGATCCGGACGGACGAGCTCGCCCGCGAGATCACGGTCCGGAAGGAGGCGGAGGAGGCGGCGCAGCAGGCGAGCCGGGCGAAGAGCGAGTTCCTCGCGATGATGAGCCACGAGATCCGCACGCCGATGAACGGCGTCCTCGGGATGACCGGGCTCATCCTCGACACCAAGCTCAACACCAAGCAGCGCGAGTACGCCGAGGCGGTCCGGACATCCGCCTCGGCGCTGCTCTCGATCATCAACGAGATCCTCGACTTCTCCCGGATCGAGGCCGGCCGCCTCGAGCTCGAGGAGATCGACTTCGACGTCGAGGACGCGATCGAGGCGGTCACCGACCTGATGGCGCCCGGCGCCCAGAAGAAGGGGCTCGAGATCATCGGGTCGGTCGCGCGCGACGTCCCCCGCAAGCTCCACGGCGACGTCGGCCGCCTCCGCCAGGTCCTGACGAATCTGGTCGGCAACGCGGTGAAGTTCACCGACGCGGGCGAGGTGCTGATCCGGGTCGAGCTCGCCAAGCCCGAGGAGATCGACCCGAGCGTCTCGGCGAGCGACGACGGGCACTCGGCCCTGACCGCGAGCACCGCGGCGCGGAGCTCCGGCCGGCTCCGGGTGATCGATCCGAACGACCCCGAGCTCCAGAACGTCGACATTCACGCGCCGGTCACCACGGTGACGCCGGTGCCCGACGGGCCGCTCGCGGTCGATCCGAGCGAGCGCGTCTGGATCCGGCTCGCCGTCCGGGACACCGGGATCGGGATCGACCCCGACAAGACCCACCGCCTCTTCGACCCGTTCCGTCAGGCGGACAGCTCGGCCAGCCGCCGCCACGGCGGGACCGGCCTCGGCCTGACGATCGCGCATCAGCTCACCGGCCTCATGGGTGGGAAGATCGGCGTGAAGAGCCGTCGCGGGAGCGGGAGCGTCTTCTGGCTCGACGTGCCGCTCGCGCTCCAGAACCGCCGCGCGATCGACCCCGAGCCGCCGGACGTCGCCGACCTGTTCGTCCTCATCGTCGACGACAGTGAGCACTCCCGCCGCGGGCTGAAGCGGACGTTCCGGAAGTGGGGCGCGCGCGTCGTCGAGGCCGAGAACGCGACGGTCGCGATGAGCCGGGTGCGCGAGGCGGCGGGCAGCGGCCGTCCGGTCGACTTCGCCGTCATCGACGCGCGGCTCGGCGCCGACGCCCCCGAGGGCGGGTTCGACCTCTTCGACCAGCTCGCCGACGAGGGGCTGACGCCGGCCCTGCGGGTGATCCTGCTGACCCAGCTCGCCGGCCACGGCGAGCGGCAGCGGCAGGCCGAGGCGGCCGGCGCGGCCACCGTCCGGAAGCCGGTCGCCCGGGCGACGCTGCACCAGGCGACCGCCGCGGTCCTCCGCGGTGAGGTGCTGGCGACCTCGCAGGTCGGGTCGGCGTCGCTCCTGCGTCCGGCGTCGGACGACGAGGAGAGCATCCACGACGCGCCGGCCGGCGCGATCCGGATCCTCGTCGTCGAGGACAACACGGTGAACCAGCGGGTCGCCGTCGGGCTGCTCGACAAGCTGTGCTACCGGTCCGATGTCGCGGCGAACGGGCGGGAGGCGGTGCAGCTCCACGAGACGATCGAGTACGGCGCCATCCTGATGGACTGCCAGATGCCGGACATGGACGGCTACGAGGCGACCCGCGAGATCCGCCGCCGGGAGGACGGCTCCGGCCACCGGACGCCCATCATCGCGATGACCGCGGGCGCGCTCCAGCGCGACCAGGAGCGGGTGTTCGCGGCCGGGATGGACGACTACCTCGTCAAGCCCGTCAGCGAGGAGACGCTCAAGGCCGTCCTCGCGCGGTGGTGCGGGACCCTCTCGCCGAGCGAGTTCGTGATCGGCTCCCCCGAGGACTTCGCCCGGGGGAAGCGACGGTCGACGGCGGCCGAGGTCGCCGCGCAGCTCCAGGACGAGAACGCCGAGCTGTTCGCCGACGTCATCAAGACGTTCCGCGCCCAGACGCCGGAGCGAGTCGAGGAGCTCCGCGCGGCGCAGGGCGAGGGCGACGTCGAGGTGATCCGGGCGCTCGCGCATCGCCTCAAGGGGAGCTGCCTCACCGTCGGCGCCGAGGCGCCGGCCGCCACCTGCGGCGAGCTCGAGGCGGCGTGCACCGAGACTGCCGCGGCGCCGCCCGAGGCCGCGCGCCTGATGGCGCGACTGGTCGCCCAGCTCGCGGAGTTCGAGCAGCGCCTCGCCGAGGACGAGGCCGCGGCGAAGGCGGACCAGGCGCCCGTGCGGGTCGGCAGCGACGACTCCGCCGGCTCCAGCTGACTCACGGCAACGATCACGCCCCCCGGCAGGAAGGACGATCGACATGACGCGGACCCGACTCATCGCGGCGGCCCTCGTGCTCGCCGCCGCCGTCCTCGGCGGGGCCGACCCGGCGCGCGCCCAGGACGGGGCGAAGAAGCCGCCGTACCTCGGCGTCGGCATCGAGCAGGGCGCGCCCCGGCCGACGATCGCTCAGGTCGCGCCCGGCTCGCCGGGAGAGGCGATGGGCGTGAAGGTCGGCGACGTCATCGTCGAGGCGAACGGCAGCCCGATCGCCACGGTCGCCGACCTCCAGAAGGCGTTCGCCGACAAGGTCGCCGGCGACGACGTCAGCTTCAAGCTCGAGCGGGCGGGAGCGATCGTCGAGGTGGCCGGCAAGCTCGGCGAGCAGCCGACGCCGGAGCCGCCGCCGAGCGTCGTCGGCGAGAAGGCGAAGCCGTGGGTCGTGGAGCGGTGGGGCAACCTGCCGGCCGGCCAGAAGGAGGGACCGAGCCTGGAGTCGCTCCGGGGCAAGGTGGTCGTCCTCCACTGCTTCCAGGCGTGGTGACCGGGCTGCCATTCACGGGGGTTCCCCGTGAGTCAGCGCCTCGAGAAGCAGTTCGCCGGCAACGACCGGGTCGTCTTCCTCCAGTTCCAGACCGTGTTCGAGGGCTTCCCGACGAACACGTTCGACAACGGCCTGAAGTGCGTGAAGGGCAAGTTCAAGCTGCGGGCGGCCTACGGCTACGTCCCCGGCGTCGCGGGCAAGAAGCGCTCCGACGTGATGGCGAAGTACCTGACGCGCGGGACGCCGTGGCACATCATCATCGACACCGAGGGCACCGTCCTCTACAGCGACTTCGGCCCCAAGAGCGACGCCGAGCTCGCCGCGATCGTGAAGATGATCGAGGACGCCGCCGCGGCCCCGCCGGCGGAGCCGGACGCGCCGGCGCCCGACGGCGACGGCGACGACGACTGACGGAACGGACGTGACGGCGCCGCGACCGTCGCGTCCAAAGCGCGATCGGCCAGCCGAGGGCCGATCGGAGCAGCCCCGTGCCGCCGCGCCGTAGCCTCCGTCTCACCGTCGCCGCGATCGCCGGCGCGCTCCTCGCCGTTCTCGCGGCCGCCCTCGCGGTCTGGAGCAAGGACCTCGTCAAGGACGCCGCCCGCTACGAGGCGGCCGACCGGGCGGGCGAGGTCCAGGCCGGGATCGGCTCGCGGCTGCGGCGCGCCCTCCTCGACCTGCGCGATCACGGGCGGCGGCCGCCCGCCGTCGCGGCGATCTGGCGCCTCGACGGCGACCTCGGCGTCGTCGACCCGCCCGATGGAGCCTCGGCCGGCGCGCCGCCCGAGGCGTTCATCGCCGGCGTCCGCGGGCACGCGGGCGCCGAGCCCGTCGGCCTCGAGGCGCCGAGCCTCGATGGCCCGCTCGCGGCCTCGTGGGTACCGGCCGGCGACGGGGCGGGCGCCGCGGTCGGCGGCGGCCACCTCGTCCTCTGGGACGTCGACGCCGTCATCGCCGAGCTCGTCGAGCCCGAGCTGCGGCGAGCGCGCGGGCGCGGCCGGTGGCTCGCCGAGATCGACCCGCGCGGCGCGCCGGCTCCGTCGAGCTTCGACGACACCCAGCTCCGGACGCTCGACCCGCCGCTGTCGGCCTGGCGGATCGGCGTCGCCGTCGCGGAGCCGGCCCGCTTCCGCTGGGGCAACCGGATCCAGACCGGCCTGACGATCGCCCTCGCCGGCGCCCTCCTCGCGGCGGCCGGCGCGGCCGTCGTCACCGACGGTCGCCGGGCGCGGGCGGAGGTCGCCCGCGCGGAGCGTCGGAGCGCGTTCCTCGCCCGGGCCTACCACGAGCTCCAGACGCCGCTCGCCCTGCTGCGGGCCGCATCCGAGACCGTCGAGGCGGGCACCGTCACCGAGCCCGACGACCTGAAGCGCTGCGCGCGGATCGTCGCCCGCGAGGAGGCGCGCCTGACCGCGACGGTCCGCCGGCTGCTGCGCTACCTCCAGCTCGAGGCGCGGGCCGGCGGCGGGGGCGGCGGCGATCCCGACGATCCGACGACCCGGCTCGTGTCGGTCGCCGAGGAGGTGGAGAGCCTCGTCGAGGAGCGGCGCCCGGCGTTCGCCGACGCGGGCGTCGCCCTCGAGACGAACCTCGATGCCATCGGGGCCGGCGTGCTCGGGCCGGCCGCGCTCATCGGCGACGTCGTCCGCGAGCTGCTCGCGAACGTCGAGAGGCACGCCGCCGATGCGACGCGAGCGGGGGTGACCCTCGCGCCCGTCCCCGGGAGGGACGCGGTGACCATCACGGTCTTCGACGACGGCGCCGGCCCCGGCGGCGACCCGAGCGCGCTGGCCGAGCCGCTCGCCCGCGGCGCGGCCGACGACCGGGGTGGCACCGGGCTCGGCCTCGCCCTGATCAGCGAGGGGCTCGCCGCCGTGGGCGGGCGCCTCGACCTGGCCGCCCGAGCGCCGCGCGGGCTGGAGGCGGTCGTGCTGCTGCCGGTCACCGCCCACGCCCCGTCGGCGGGAGCGGCATCGTGAGCGGCGGGCCGATCGACGCGCGCGTCCTCCTCGTCGAGGACGAGGAGGACCTCGCCTTCCTCGTGGCGCAGAACCTGCGCGCCCAGGGGTTCGAGGTGACCCTCGCCGGCGACCTCGCCCGGGGCCGGGCCGCGGCGGCCGAGCGGGCGTACGATCTCCTCATCATCGACGTCGGCCTGCCCGACGGCGAGGGGTTCGACCTGCTCCGCGAGCGGCGGAAGGACGGCGACCTCACCCCGGCGATCTTCCTGACGGCCCGCTCCACCGAGCAGGACCGCCTCCTCGGCTTCGCGATCGGGGGCGACGACTACGTCGGCAAGCCGTTCAGCATGGCCGAGCTGATCGCCCGCGCGAGCGCGATCGTGCGCCGCGCCCGCGGCGCCGCAAGGAGCGGCTGGGAGGGGGCGGGCTTCCGGGTCGACTTCGAGCGCTACGTCCTCGTCCGAGACGGGGAAGAGCACGCCCTCACCCACCTCGAGTCCGAGCTCCTCCGCTACCTGATCGGACGCCGCGGCGAGGCCGTCAGCCGCCGCGAGCTCCTCGACCGCGTCTGGGGCTACGACAGCTACCCGAGCACCCGCACCGTCGACACCCACGTCCACGCGCTGCGCCGAAAGCTCGAGCCGGATCCCGGAGCCCCGAGGCATCTCCTGACCGTGCACGGAATCGGCTACAAGTTCGTCGAGTGAGCTCGTCGCACGGTGACGTCGCGCCGGGAAGCGACCGCTCCTGGTGTGCGAGAGGTCCGCGGTGCAGTCGGGTTGGGCCACAGATTTCACAGATTGCACAGATTGCACTGCACAGATTGCCGCGGCGCGTTCCAGATCGCTGCCGAACAACCCCGGAGCGCCGGCCACGTCGAGGAACAATCGCGTTCGGCAGCTCGAAATCTGTGAAATCTGTGAAATCTGTGGCCTCTTCATAGCGCGAGCGAAGCGTCATGGGAGCGAAGGGGTCAGGTCTCGGGTGGTAGCCATAAAGGCGGTAATTCGGACAAACCAGACCAGGCCCCATCGGTAGGATAGCGCAAAACCCGCCCCCCGGCCCGGGGGTGTCGCCCCC
>JAJDCQ010000051.1 GCA_029260755.1 Planctomycetota bacterium
GTCCGGGGCGGACGGCTCGAGCGCTGGGCGGGGGGCCGGGCGGGCGGGGGTGCCGGCGCGCTCGCGCGCGCCGGGGGCTGCTTCGACGCCCCGGGGGTCGTCGTCGCCGAGGGCGGCGACGAGGGACTCGACGGCGCCGTCCGCGTCGAGCGCTCCGAGCGCTTCCGCCGCGGCCACCCGGAGCTCCGGCCGGTCGCCGGCGAGGATCGCCTCGAGCGTCGCCGTCGCCTCGCCGCGCTGCGGGGCGAGCCGCACGAGCGCGCGAGCGGCCTCGGCCCCCACGACCGCGTCGTCGCAGCTCCCGAGCACCGCGAGCACGGATCGGGTCGCGGCGCCGCGGTGGGACTCGAACGACGCAATGGCCTCGAGGGCCCGGAGGCGCGCCGTCACGCCTCGCTGCTCGAGGAGGGGCTCGAACGGGGCGAGCGCCTCTTCGGGGTCGTCGCACAGCCCGGCCAGCGCCGCGGCCGCGGCGCGGCGCGCCGTCGCGATCGGATCCTCCACGGCGCGCCGCGCGAGGATGATCCGGACGTCGACCGCCTCGGGCGTTCCGGCCGCGATCGAGGCGAGGGCGCGCGCGGCGTCGACTCTCCGGCCGGCGTCCGCGTCGGAGAGGAAGCCGAGGAAGCTCGGGATCACGGCGCGGGCGTCGTCGGACGAGGCCTCCGCGATTGCGAGGAGCGCATCGGCGAGCAGCCGCTCGAGCGCCTCGGTCTCCGAGGCCGATCGAGCCGGGTCGCTCTCGCTGCGGGTCGCGACGAACGCGAACGGGGTCCGACCCCGGGCGCGGCCCTCGAAGACCGGCGCGGCGCCGTCGCCGGCGGTGACGACGAGCGTGATCGTCGCGACGGCCTGCTCGAGCAGCGGTGCGTCGTCGTCGACCGGATCGCCGGGCGGGTCGAGGATCTCGACGCCCGCGACGAGCTGCAGCTCGATGCGGCGGCCTCGCTCGAGGAGCGCGCGGATCCCGCGGACGCGTCGGGCCACCCCGGCGGCCCATCGGCACCGCGCCTCGCTTCGCGCGCCGATCGTCAGCGGCCCGTCGTGGAGGCGGAGCCAGCCGCGAGCGGTCTGCAGCCCGTCCGCCCGGGCGGTCGAGGTCCCGCCGCCGGGACCGGTCGGGCGAGCGGCGGGCGGGGCGAGGTCGCCGGGATCGCCGAGAACGACGAACGCGCACACGCCCCCCAGGACGGCGATGGGGATCGCGAGGGCGACGACGCCGACCCAGGGCGAGCTCCGCCAGTCCTCGGGTGAGCTCGGCGGCTCGATGGTCCTCCAGATCGCCGCGTCGACCTGGCGCGTCCGTTCGCCCGAAGGCGTGGTGGTCACGTCGCTCGGAACCGCGAGGGTCGGGACCCTCTCCGACGGCGGGTCGACCGGCCTCACCCACTCGGTGCGGCGGCGCTCCTCCTCGCGCTTGCGGCGCTGGCGGATCGAGCTCGCCTGCTCGATGCGGAGGGAGCCCAGGTCGATTCCGGGGCCGTGGAGCTCGATGCCGCAGTGGGGGCACCTCTCCGCGTCGGCCGGAGCCGGCTTCTCGCAGAGATAGCACGGGAGCGGCGCCTCCTCCTCGATCACGCCGCCGTCGTCCTCGTGTCGATCGAGGTCGCCGTCGGAGATGGCGTTCACGAGCACGAGGCGGGCGTTCGGGTCCGCGTCGTTCCCACCGGTCTCCGCGTCCGGGCGGACGGCGCCGACGTCGACGACCGCGCCGGCGAGATCGGCGCCGCAGGAGCGACAGCTCGAGTCGCCGGGGTCGATCGGTTTCTCGCAGAGGTAGCACAAGGTCGGCGCAGACGGAGGGGCCGCAGCCGTCGGCGCCGGCTCGGTCGGACGGGCGGCGCGAGCGGACTCGAACCGCGCGAGCGTGTCGGGGTCAGGCGTCAGGACGCCGATGTCATCCGAGGCCGGGTCGAGCGGCACGTCCGGCTCCGGCTCGGGGACGCCGTCGTCGCCGAGCCCGGGCACCGACGGGTCGAGCCCGTCGACGGGGACGCGGACCGACTCGCCGCTCTCGTCTGCGGTCATTCGTCTCGCGGAGCTTGGGGAGAGGATTTCAATGACTCGAGCTGCCCAGACGAAGCAATCGCCGAGCCAACCGCCGCTCGATCTCGTCGCCGCGCTCGGTGGCAACATCCGCGGCCCCTGCGAGGAGGTCGACGGTTTCGGGGATGCCGTCGGCCGGATGACGGTCTGAAGTTCTTGCAGCTCGCGTGAGCGTTTCCGCCCACTCGGCGGGGAGCTTGCCGCTCCCGACAGGCGCTGCCATCCTCGAGTCGAGGCGTGCATCGCCCGCCACCGGAGATGGATCCGTGACCTCCGAGCCAGGCCGAAGGAGCGACGCCGGACCCGGCCGCCAGGTCGGGCGCTTCATCCTTCGCCGGGAGCTCGGTCGCGGCGGGATGGGCATCGTCTACCTCGCGCGGGACCCGACGCTCGGGCGCGACGTGGCCATCAAGATGCTCCTCGACCCGGCCCGGTCCGATCAGGGAGAGCTCGAACGGTTCGCTCGCGAGGCGCAGGCGTCCGCGCGCCTCGACCATCCCGGGATCGTCGGCGTTCACGAGGTCGGCGCCCACGACGGTCGGCCCTACCTCGTGATGCGCTACGTCGAGGGCGAGTCGCTCGAGGCCGCGGCGCGCGATCACCTCCTCGAGCCTCGGCGCGCCGCCGAGCTCATCCAGCAGGTCGCCGATGCGCTCGACTGTGCCCACGCGGCGGGCGTGCTCCATCGCGATGTGAAGCCCTCGAACGTCCTGATCGATGGCGAGGGGAGCGCCCGGCTGATGGACTTCGGCCTGGCGCGCGACACGTCCGCGCGGACGCAGCTCACCGCGACCGGGCAGATCCTCGGGACGCCGTCGTTCATGGCGCCCGAGCAGGCCGATGGCGACCTGGCGCACGGCCCGTTCACCGACGTCTACGGGCTCGGCGCCCTCCTCTACTGGGCGCTCGTCGGCCGCCCGCCGTTCGAGGGCGACACACCGTTCGAGATCATCAAGCGGGTGCTCTTCGATGAACCGGTCGCGCCGCGCCGGCTCGAGTCGACCGTGCCCCTCGACCTCGAGACGATCGCCCTCAAGTGTCTCGAGAAGGAGCCGGGGCGGCGGTACGCGAGCGCGGGTGCGGTGGCCGACGAGCTCGAGCGCTTCCTCGAGGGGCGACCGATCCTCGCCCGTCCGCTCGGTCCGATCGGCCGGATCGGGCGCTGGGCGGGGGGGCATCGCCTGTTCGCGGTGGCCCTCGTCCTGACGCTCGTCGCGGGTGGTGTCGGGGTCTCGGGGCTCGTCAGGAGCCGGCTTGACCAAGCGAAGCGGGAGCGCGTCGTGGCGGACGCGGCGCGCCGGGCGGCGGACGCGGCCGGCGCGCTCGCCCGGGCGCGGACGGAGCTGGCAGGGTCCTCCACTCCTGATCACGCGAAGCTGCTCGCGCTCGCCCTCGAGGCGATGCAGGCCGCGCGCGTTCACCACGCCCTCGCGCCGCGCGACCAGACCGCGCGGGGGGCCGTCTCCGATGCGTCGATGACGCTCGGCTACCTCGCGATCGAGGCGGAACAGTGGGGCCTGGCCGAGGACGCGTTCGAGGCGGCGATCGAGCTCGGCGTCGAGGACGAGGTCGCGCGCGAGGCGCTCGCAGGTGTGGCCGAAGCGCGCGATCGGGGTCCGCAGGAGCGGATGGCGGCCGTCGAGGCGGTCCTCGAGCTCGTCCGACGCGGCGAGATCCTCCCGGGATCCGAGGGACTCGAGAGTGCGATCGCGGAGCTCGTTCGATACGACGACCCCGCGACGGTCGAGCGTCTGGCCGAGGAGCTCGGACGAATCACGGAGCTCCTCCTCGATGTCGTCCGCTCGCTCCAGTCGTCGCGAGACGCCCGGAGGAGCGCCGCCGTGGCGCAGGCCTCCGCGCTGGGAGAGGCGGACGAGGCGATGATCGAGGTTTGCTGCGGCGCGCTCGGCCGGATGGGGGACGCCGGTCGGTCCGTCGACGCCCTCGGAGGCTACCTCGCGGCGGAGATGGTGCAAACGCGGGCGGCCGTCGCGGGCCTCGCCCTCTGTCGGATCGGCGGCGTTCGGGCGGAGCGGCATCTGCTCGCGACGCGAGATCGACTCGGCGCCGGAGGGCTCTTCTGGCGAAGAGTCGCGCCGCGACTCGAGCCGACGAAGCTCGACGTCGAGCTCGAGGATCCGACCCCCGCGCGGTTCCGGGACCGCGGGGAGCTTCGTCGTCAGATCGGCGACCTCGAGGGGGCCCTGGCCGACTTCGACCGCGCCCTCGAGCTCGACCCCGACGACCCCGAGTCGCGGACGAGTCGCGGAAGCACCCTCCTCGCGTTGAAGGACCTCGACGGCGCGCTCGCCGAGTTCGACCGCGCCCTCGAGCTCGACCCCTCGTCGATCCAGGCCGTCGGGGGGCGGGGGACCGCCCTCCTTCGGCGGGGGGACTTCGAGGGCGCGCTCGACGCGCTCGACGAGGCGCTCGCGCTGGATCCGCGCCGCTTCGAGTGCTGGGTGAACCGGGGAGTCATCCGCGCGAGGCTCGGGGAGCTCGAGGGGGCGAGGCTCGACTTCGTGCGCGCGGTGCAGCTCGAGCCGCTCGACCCACGGGGGTGGACCGGCCTCGCCTGGGTCGCATCGGACCGCGGGGATCACCGGTCCGCGCTCGTTCTGGCCGACAAGGCCATCGAGGTCGGTCCGCGCGAGTCGGCGGGCTGGGTCGGTCGCGCGAGGGCCCTCCGGAGCCAGGGCAAGTACGCCGAGGCGATCGCCGACGCCGGACGCGCGATCGACCTCGACCCGCTCGACGAGTGGGCGTGGCAAGAACGAGCGTACGCGCGACACGTCTCGAAGGACCTTCAGGGGGCGATCGCCGACTACGACCGGACGATCGAGCTCGTCCCGACCGCGGTCTTCGCCTGGCTGCAGCGTGGCCGGGCGAGGTTCGGCCTGGTCGACTCGCGGGGACGGTACCTCGATGCGGACGGGGCGATCGCCGACGTGGGGCGAGCGATCGAGCTCGACCCCGACGACGGGAACAAATGGGCGAACCGAGGTCGGATGCGCTTCCGGACCGGGGACCTCGAGGGCTCGGTGTCGGATCACGACCGCGCGATCGCGCTCGATTCGAAGGACGTCACCTCGCTCTACTACCGAAGCCGCGCCCGGCGCCGCCTCGGCGATCGGGCGGGGGCCATCGAAGACCTGAAACGGGCGGTCGCGCTCGCGCCTCCTTCGAAGTTCGCCGACCGGCTTCGGGCCGACCTCGAGGCGCTCACCGCCGGCGGATCCGAGTGACGGCTCTCCGCGTCGCGCAGACCCTCTTCGAGACGATGGACGACCGAACGTGACCACCACCGACGAGACCACCGACGCGCCCGACCGCGTCGCGCCGATCGAGCTCCTCGTCGCCGGCGTCGCGCTCGGCGTGGCGCTCGTCGCGAACTACGCGTCGGGGCGGTGGGTCGACGCGAAGGCGGCCGGCTTTCCGCCGTCGTTCGACCTCGTCCACTCGGCGATCCCGTTCGTCGAGATGCCGATCGTCCACACGTTCGGGTTCGGGGCGTGGCTCGCGTTCTTCCTGGTCGCGTCGTTCACCGTCGAGCGGCGCCGGCGCTTCGCCGCGGCGGTGTGGGCGTTCTCGCTCCTCATGCTCGTCCGGAGCGGGTTCCTCGTCCTGACGCCGCTCGGGATGCCCGAGGGCGCCCCGCACTTCGACGAGTACCCCGTCCAGGCCGTCGCGGGCCTCCTCGACTTCCGGCAGGCGCTCTTCTTCTCGGGCCACACGGCGACGCCGTTCCTCGGCTTCCTCCTCGCCCGAACACCGTGGGTCCGCGCGGTCTGCCTCGGCTTCTGCGTCCTCCTCGCCTCCGAGGTGCTCCTCGCGCGCCTCCACTACTCGATCGACGTCGGCGCCGCGTTCTTCATCGCCTTCGGCGTCCACCGGGCGGCTCGCTGGTCGTGGCGGCACGTCCGTCGGGCCGTCGCCGGCTCCTAGGCTTCTGCCTCGAGCCGGTCGAGGACGTCCTCGAAGCTCGCGCGGCAGGGCGGGCCGTCCGCGAAGACGTAGCGGGCGACGCGTCCCGGCTCGAGGGCGACGATGCTCGACGACCGCGTCCCGTAGATGAAGGTATGGACGCAGAGGGCGTCGAGCCGGCGGACGAGTCGCCGGGGCATGAGCGAGCCGGGCGGGCGGCGCGGGACCTCCCGGAGCGGCGGCTGGCGATGGTCGGCGAGGAGATGGGCGAGACGTTCCTGGAGGGCGGGCCACGCCAGATCGGCGGCGGAGGCGCCGACGAGCTCGCGCGCGCGGCTCACCTTGGTGAATCCGACCGAGTCGAGTCGATCGTTCGGGAGCACGTGGATGCCCTCGGCGACGGGCTCGACGACGACGTCGTCGGAGCGGCCGAGGTAGGCGACGCGGAGGCCCTCGTCGGCGCTCCCGAAGAGGATGTTGCAGGCGGCGACGTCGCCGGGGGCGAGGCTCTCGAGCAGCCTCGCCATCGCGTCGGCGTCGTCGGTCCGGAGCAGGTCGAGGACGAGCTGCCCCCGGGACCGGCGGCCGGGCTCCGCGACGCGCCCCGTCCGCTGGTTCGTGAGGCCGACGAAGCGGCCTCGCGCGGTCACGCCGAGCCAGGTCCCTCCGCCGCGCTCATCCCGGCCCGCGAGGACGGGCGGCTCGGACGAGATCAGCCGAGGCGGCGTCGCCGCGCGGGTGTGGTACTCGTCGCGGTTCGCGGCGATCACCACTGGCAGCTGCCGGTGGACCCGGTTGAGGATGATCAGCGTGCACATGGTCGGCAAGGTATGATCGCATGACTCGGGTCGGAGGGCACGCCCGGAGGGCCGACCCGGCCGGGAGCCGCGGAGCGATGTCCACGCCTCGCGCGATGCTCGCCGCTCCGTTCGTTCGGGCCCTTCTTGCGTCCGCGGCTGCGTCTCCTCGGCGGTGCCATTCGTGCCCGATCGCGACCTCGTCCGATCGATCCCGCGCGACACCGCGAGGCCGAGCTCCTTCGGCTGCTCCAGCTCGCGCGTCCTTCAGCCCGACGGCGTCTTGGACTTCGAGAACCACCCGCTCGAGGTCCACGAGGTCGCCGACGACTTCTTCGCCGTGACCGGGGTCAGTCGCCGACGCCGAGCTCGTCGTAGTCGTCGTCCGTCGCCGGGACGGACCGGGGCTGGCACTCGACGCAGATCGACGCGCCGCGGCTGACGCGGACGTGGCGAGTCGATCCGCACGAGCCGCAGCGGGGAGGCTCGGGGGCCGCGACGCCCGCGTTGCGGAGGTCACGTCGGGTCAGAACTCCGAGCAGGGAGCCGTCCTCGCTCAGGACGGGGAGGCAGTCCACCCGATGGCGACGCATGAGGGCGAGGCCCGACTCCAGGGATGTCTCCGGGGCGACCGTGATCGTCTTCGGGCGGTGCCGGCAGCGGGAGACGGCGACCTTGGCGTCGACGCCCCAGAGCTCACAGACGCAGAGGGCGCCGAGGAGGGCGCCGTCACGAGTGATCAGGAGATGCCGAACGCCGGCCTCCTCGGCGCGGCGCTCGGCGAGCTCGACGGGGTCATCGGGCGTCACGGTCACCAGGGGAGAACGCGTCATCACGGAGTCGATGCGGGTCACGGCTCGGACCTCTCTTCTCGCGGCACTCACGTCGCTCGTCCCGTGGGGCGCGGCGACCGAAGGGCGTTCACTGTGTTCCCGTCACCAGCGCACTCGATCGGCGCTTCCCGGAGCGCCGGTCGCCGGCGGGGAGGCCCGGTGCCGGGCCGAGTCGCCGCCGTCCAGCCTCCCGGGCGGAACGAGCTGTCTCGTCGAGACGTCGCCGTCCGGGCGTGACCTCGCCTCGAGGATCCTCGAGCCGATCGACACGGTGAGCTCGAGTCGGTCGTCCCGTCGGAACGGAAGGGCCAGGCGGGCCGCGCGGAGCGACGCCATGTCCAGGTCGGCGACGAGGAGCTCCTCGTCGCTCTCGCTCGCGGCCGGGAGAAGGGAGCCGTCGGGGCCGACGACGACCGAGCCGCCGTTCCGGTCGGACAGGACGACGAAGCAGCCGTGGGAGAGGGCGGTGGTCCGGGCGAGCCAGTGCCAGGCCTCGACGGCCGGCAGCGCGTGGCCGAGCTCGTGGGGGTCGATCGCGACGTGCGCGAGGAGGGCGACGGCGCCGCTCTGCGCGGCGAGGTAGGGGAGCGCGGGATGCCAGAGGTCGGTCCCGGCCAGCATGGCCATGCGGCCGAACCGCGTGTCGAAGGCGGCCACGTCGGTCCCCGTGTCGAGGAGTCGGCGCTCGATCGCCCGGCCGTGGGCCGGCGGGTAGACCCGTCGCTGGACGTGGCGGAGCTCTCCCCGGGAGAGGAAGACGGCGGCGTCGTGACAGTCCGCGTCGTCGGTCTCCTCGAGGAGACCGAACGCGAGCGGCGTTTCCCAGGAGAGCTTCTTCAGCCGGTCCATCGGCTCTCCGTCCAGTCCGAGGGCCTGCGCATGGAGGCCCTCGTCTCGCGGGAGCCCCCCGATCGCCAGCTCGGGCAGGACGAGGAGACGGGAGCCGCCGTCCTTCGCCTTGCGGACGAGGCGCGCGGTCCAATCGATGTGCTCCCGGACCTCGCCGTCGGGCGGGGCCTGGCGGCCGACGCCGACGCGGACGGTGGTGGTGCCTTCGGACGCGTTCCTGATCATGGCGTCGTACCTTCTCGAGTCTCGGGGCTCGTCGTCGTCGCGAGGCGGACGCCGTCGCCCCCTTCACTCTTGACCCGGTAGAGCGCGGCGTCGGCCGCCGCGAAGAGCGGGGCGGCCTGTCGCCGGATCGGCGGGCAGGCGGCGACGCCGACGCTCGCCGTCAGCCGACGCGCGCGGTCCGTCGTCGTCGCGTCGAGGTCGATGGCGAGGCCTGCCCGGAGCCCCTCGGCGACCGCCCGCGCTCCGGTCTCGTCGGTGTCGGGCAGGATCACGGCGAGCTCGTCGCCGCCGATCCGGCTCGCGATGTCGCTCGCCCGGCACCGAGCGCCCAGGACCTGGGCGACGCGGACGAGGTGGACGTCGCCGGCCTCGTGGCCGCGGACGTCGTTCAGGCCCTTGAACCCGTCGAGGTCGACGACGACCAGGGCGATCGGCTGTCCGCTCCTCGCGGACCGCCGCAGCTCGGCGGCCAGCCGGGCGTCGAAGTGCCGGCGATTGTACAGGCCGGTGAGCGGGTCGTGGACGGCGAGCTCCTGGAGGCGGGCGCAGCTCTCCTCGAGCGCGCGGAGGCGGCTTCGTGCGGTCAGGCGGGCGGCTCGTCGGGAGAGCGCCCGCTCGAGCGACTCACGCAGGGCGGTCACCGTCACGGGGCGGAGCGCGACGTCGTCCGCGCCGGCGCGGACGGCTTCGAGGAGGAGCGCGACGTTCGCCGGGTCGATGATCACGACGGTCCCGACCGGCTCGCGCGCTCGTCCGAGCCGACGAATCAGCTCGAGTCGCGCCGGCGTCGTCGCCTCGTTCTCGAGGGCGACCGCGACCACGACCGGTCGGGTGCTCTGGTCCGCCAGGACGCGTGTGACCTCGGCCGCGGAGCCGACGTGGCGAACCTCCATCGCCGTCGCTGCCTCCGCCGCGGTCGAGGACTCGATCGGGTCCGCCCCGAGGACGACGACCGCCGGGATGGTCGTCTCTGGTGCGGGCCGTCGAGAGCGGCGGGGCGGGGGCATGATCGGGGTCAGCTCGTACACGGGAGGGCCTCCGGGCTCTGCTCAGCAAGACCGGTGCCGAGCCGGAGAGTCGCCAGAGACGGCTTGACCGGCTCTTCCCGGGCGCGTATATCTGCGGCGCCAGCACCGATCGGAGGTCCGGCATCCGATGCTCGTCCGAGTCCTGCTCGCCATGAACGGCGCGGCGTTACTCTCACGGGTCCGCCGTATCCTCCCGCGAAGCGACGTCCTGCAGTCGGCCGTGCCCAAGGGCTCGGCCTTCTGGGAGAGCCTTCAGCAGGAGAACGTCGATCTCGTCGTCGTCGACTTCGAGCGCCTGCCCGAACCGGCCGATCGGTCCGTCGAGACGATCCGCGCCCTCCCGGACCGCCCCGACGTGGTGGTGCTCGTCGCGGACGAGGAGCCCGAGCGCCACGGCGCCCTGCTCGCGGCCGGGTGCGTCGCCGTGATCCCGACGAGCCTCGAGAACTCTGCCCTCCGGAGCGCGCTCGGATCGATCATCGAGCGGCGGCGCGAGCGGGGCATCGAGCGGATCGAGACCCGTCTTCACGCGAACGAGGCGCGACTGAGCGACTTCGTCTCGACGAGCCCGGCGATGCAGAAGTTCCTGGGCGTCGTCCGCCGCGTCGCCGCGAGCGACAGCTCACTCCTGATCCTCGGCGAGACGGGAGTAGGCAAGGAGTGGCTCGCGCGGGGGATCCACGCCGAGAGCCCGCGCGCGGGGGGGCCGTTCGTCGCCGTGAACTGCGGCGCGCTGCCCGAGGCGCTGGTCGAGAGCCAGCTGTTCGGGCACGAGGAGGGCGCCTTCACGGGAGCGACCCGGCCGGTCCGGGGTCACTTCGAGCTCGCCCACGGCGGGACCGTCTTCCTCGACGAGATCGGCGAGCTCCCTCCGCCCGCGCAGGTCAAGCTCCTCCGGGTCCTTCAGGAGCGAGAGCTGCGTCGGCTCGGGAGCGAGCGTTCGATCCAGGTCGACGTCCGGGTGCTCGCGGCCACGAATCGGGACATCGAGGAGGAGGTCGCCCGGAAGCGGTTCCGGCAGGATCTCTTCTATCGCCTCGGGGTCGTCTCCCTCACGATCCCGCCGCTCCGGGAGCGCCCCGAGGACATCCCCGATCTCCTCGACGACTACCTCGAGCGCTTCCGCGTCCGGTTCGGGGCCGACGTCGAGGGCTACACGGACGCGGCGCGCTCGGCGCTCGGGGCGTACTCGTGGCCGGGCAACGTCCGCGAGCTCGTGAACGTCATCGAGCGGGCCGTCCTTCTCTGCGAGGGCGAGCGGATCGATCTCCCGGACCTTCCCGACGTGGTCGCCAGCGCTCGGTCCGCGGAGGGAGGCGCGCCCGGCGTGGCCGGCGACGACATCGCCGGCTGGGAGCCGCTGCTCGGGCTCCCCCTGCGCGCGGCGAAGCGCGAGATCGCCGCCCGGTTCGAGAAGGCCTACCTGGAGGCGCTCCTCACCGAGACGGGAGGCCGGATCGGGGAGACGGCGAAGAGGGCGGGGATTCAGACCCGGTCGCTCTTCGAAAAGATGCGTGCGCATGGGTTGCGCAAGGAGGACTTCCGGCCCAAGCCGGGGGCCGGCTGATCGACGGGGCGGGCCGGTCGCGGCGACCTTGCCGACCGACCGCCCCCGACCGCCCGCCCGCGACCCCGACTCTTCTCGGGGGCGCGCCTACTCGCCGTCGGGGCTCGCCGGGGGCGAGGGGGCGCGCTCGGGCGCGTCCGCCTTCTTCTTTCCGCGGGGCGGACCGACGAGGACGAAGTCGGCGATCTCCGCGCCTGGCACGCTCCCTGCCGCGCGACGCTCGAGTCCCTCGAGCAGGACGCCCTCGGGCGCGTCGAGGAGCACGCGCACGCGCGTCGACTTCTCCGCGATGGCCCGCTCGACCCCCTCGTGCTCGAGGAGGCCCTTCGCGGCGAGCTCCGTCTGCGCCTGGCCCTCGATGCCGTCGAGGTCGAGGACGACGAGTCCGCGGACGGCGATGGAGCTCCACGTCAGGGTCAGCTCTTCGCCCGAGGCCTCGATCGCCTCGCCGATCTCGGTCCATCCGAGCTTCGCGCCCGGGGCGATGGTCAGCTCGATGCTCGAGGCGCCATCGCCCTCGACCGCATCGCTCACGGCCGGGAGCGCCCGGAGAAGCGCCAGGATGCGATCGCGCTGCTCTTCTCGGTGACCCTCCTCGCCGGTGGGGCCATCGAGGTCGAACGCGATCTTCGTCGGGATCGTTTCGTCCGGGCTCCTGGTCTCCCGGTCGTCGCCGGCCGCGGCCGTGGCGATGGCGAGCGCCGTCAGCGCGGCGGCGCACGAGAGAACCTGGCTTCTACGAATCATCGTCTTCTCCTCGAGCGCGAGCTCGGCTTCGATCGCATCCCTCGTCGGAGGGGTGATCTGGCAGGCCCACGGGCTGGACGCCGATCGGACTCGTCTCTTCACTCGTGATCGCGCTGCCCGAGGGCGCGCGGCGAACTCTTCTGGCGACGCCTCGGCGTCCAGCCGGTGGGTCTCGCTCGATTCGTATTGCACGAGGCGTGCCAAGCACGGCGGCTTGGCGAGGGGCCGCCCGGGGCGTCGGGTCGGCAGCCGCGCGGCGGCGGCGGTCCGTTCGATCGAGGCGGGTGCGCTCAGGCCCGATCGGAGGGAGTGGGACCGATCATCCGCTCGGGACGCACGAGCTCGTCGAACCGCTCCGGCGTGACGATGCCGAGCCCGACCGCGGCCTCGCGGAGCGTGGTTCCGTGGGTGTGGGCGTGCAAGGCGGCCCGGGCGGCGGCGTCGTAGCCGACGGCGGGGACCAGGGCGGTCACGAGCATGAGCGAGCGCTGGAGGTGCTCCTGGATCCTCTCCGGCACGGCTTCGAGGCCGCGGACGCAGTGGTCGGTGAAGGACCGGCAGGCATCGGCGAGGAGCGCGATCGACTCGAGGAGCGCGTCGGCGATGACGGGCATCGCCACGTTCAACTGGAGGACGCCCGACGCGCCCGCGAGCGCAACGGTCGCGTCGTTTCCGATGACGCGCTGGCAGACCATGAGGAGCGCCTCGCACTGGGTCGGATTCACCTTCCCCGGCATGATCGAGCTCCCGGGCTCGTTCGCCGGAAGGCGAAGCTCCCCGAAGCCCGAGCGGGGGCCGCTCGCGAGCAGGCGGAGGTCCGAGGCGATCTTGGTCAGGGCGACGGCGAGCGTCCGGAGCGCAGCGCTGGCGGCCACGAGCGGCTCCTTGCCCGCGAGCGCCGCGAACCGGTTCGCCGCCGGGACGAACGGACGTCCCGTTCGCTCCGCGAGGTGGGCCACCGCCCGGACGGCGAACTCGGGATGCGTGTTCAGACCCGTCCCGACGGCCGTCCCGCCCAGGGCGAGCTCGTGGAGGTCGGGGAGGGACCGCCCGAGGCCGCGCCGGGCCTGCTCGATCTGGGCGATCCAGCCCGAGATCTCCTGGCCGAGGGTGAGAGGCGTGGCGTCCTGGAGGTGGGTGCGGCCGAGCTTCACGACGGACCGAAACGCGACCTCCTTCTGGGCGAACGCGTCGAGAAGGCTCGCGAGGGCCGGATCGAGGCTCGCCTCGAGGGCGTCCACGACGGCCAGGTGCATCGCCGTCGGGAAGACGTCGTTGCTCGACTGGCCGAGGTTGACGTGGTCGTTGGGGTGCACGGGATCCTTGCTCCCGAGGGCGCCGCCCGCGAGCTGGATGGCCCGGTTCGCGATCACCTCGTTCACGTTCATGTGGGTCTGCGTGCCGCTGCCGGTCTGGTAGACCGACAGCGGGAAGTGCTCGTCGAGCTGACCCGCGACGACCTCGTCAGCCGCCCGACCGATCAGATCGGCGACCTCGGCCGAGAGCAGGCCGAGCTCGTGGTTGGTGACCGCGGCCGCCCTCTTGACGAGCGCCACGGCGCGGATGATCGCGAGCGGCATCCGGCGCTGGCCGATCCGGAAGTTGCGACGGCTTCGCTCGGTCTGGGCCCCCCAGAGTCGGTCGGCCGGGATGGGCACGTCCCCGAGCGAGTCACGTTCGGTGCGAGGCGGGGTCGGTCGTCGAGCCATGTCATCGCTCCTCGTGTCGTACGGAGTCGGGACGCTCATCCCGGTGGTGCGTTGCCTCTCCCAACGGCGCTCGTCCTCGAGCCGCTGCACTCGGCGGGCCGAACCAGTCGGAAGCGTTCCGCGGCGGTGGACCGGATCGCGGTTGGCACGCTGAGTGCAGAACGCTTCGGGCGACGAGCCCATCGCTCGTCGTCCGGCTCCGGCGCGCGCGGTCGATGGACCGGCAGCCGGGTTCTCAGGAGAACAGGAGGCGCGCCATGCGCTCGAAGATCTCTCTATCGCTCATCGGTGTGGTCGCCGTGATCCTCGTCCTCGCCGTCGGGGCGCTCTCGAAGGCCCAGGAGGGTGATCAGTGTGACATGAAGACGACCCGGAAGGGACGCGCGTGCGAGATCTGCGGGCCGCTCGCCGCGAGCGACGTCGTCTCGGAGAGCACCTACTGGGAGTGCGACGGCTGCGGGTTCGTCTCGGCCGAGGCCGGGAGCTGCAGCGATTGCGATGAGTCCCCCGAGCTCACGAAGAAGAAGTCGGGCAAGGACGCCTGCGGGAGCTGCTTTGGAGGGACTCACGCCGCCGAGCTGTGTGTGAAGACGGACTTCCACTGCGCCACCTGCCTGACCAGGTCCGCGAAGGCCGGCGAGTGCGAGTGCGGCGAGTCGTTCGAGAAGCAGGAGTCGATCGGCGAGATCGCCTTCGAGTGTGACGGGTGTGGAGCGAGCGCTCCCGCCGCCGGCAACTGCGACGACGACGAGTGCGACTCGACCGGCAAGGCGCTCGTGCGTCGCTGCTCGCGTTCGGGGCGACCGCCGCACGGGAGCTAGGCGACCAGGCCAGAGTAGAGGCCCGGAAAGGGTGGCGGTCAGATCGGGTCCACCCGGACCGAGCGGACGGCCCGCGGCGAGGCCTCCTCCACCGTGAACCGGTAGCGGTCCCGGACGAACGACTCGCCCGTCGCCGGCACGTGTCCGAGCGACCAGCTGACGAGGCCGCCGACCGTGTGGTACTCGGTCATCGGGACGTCGATTCCCAGGAGGTCGTTCGCGTCGGCGATGGGGAGGCGTCCGTCCAGTCGGTAGCTCCCGTTCTCGAGGAGCTCGTGACGGGGCGGGCGCCGCAGCGGGTGCCCCTCGTAGTCCCATCCGACCTCGATGTCTCCCACGACGACCTCGAGGATCCGCTGAACGGTGATGAGCCCGGTGGCCGAGCCGTACTCGTCCACGACGACCGCGCACTGATCGGGGCGGTCCCGAAGAACGGGGAGCAGCTCCTCGAGTCGTTCGCGGGGCGAGACGTAGTGGGCTGGCCCGATCAGCTCCGCGAGCGGGCGGTCCAGCAGTCCGGGATCGAGCAGGTCCCAGGGGCTGAGGGTGACGGTGCCCTGGATGTTACTGACGCTCCCCTCGAACACGGGGAGGCGTGGGAGCCCGTGCTCGCGGGCCAGGCGGACCGCGTCCGCCGTCGCGGCGTCGCTCGCGATGGTGACCAGATCGCCCACGGGGACCATCGCGGCGCCTGCCGTGGCGTCCGAGAACCGGATGGCGCGCTCGACGAGCATGCGGTCGAAGCCCTCGATCCCCTTGGCCCGGTCCGCCACCTCCATGATTCCCCGTAGCTGCTGGCGCGTCGCGAAGAGATGGGCGCCCTGAGAGCGCCCCCCGACGAGGCGCGCCGCGATCCTGGCGATCAGGGCGAAGACGATGACGATCGGCCAGAAGAGCCAGTAGAAGGCCCGGAGCGGATAGACGACGACCGGCGCGATCGCATCCGACTTCTGCTGGTAGATGCTCTTCGGCACGATCTCGCCGAGGATGAGGAGCAGCGGCGTCAGGAGGAGCCACGCCCAGAGATCGCCGAGCTCGTCTCCGAGCAGCTCGATCGCCAGGAGGGTGCCCAGGGTGGTCAGCACGACCGTCGCGATGTTCGTGCCGACGAGCGTCGTGGTGAGCAGCCGTTCGGGCGTCTTGGCGAGGGCGATCACCGAGGCCGCGCCGCGATCGCCCTGGCGGGCGCGGTGGCTGAGCTTCGTCTTGTCGGCGTTGACGAGCGCGATCTCCGAGCCGGAGAAGAACCCCTTGAGGATCAGCAGGACGATCATCACCGGCGCCACCCACAGCAGGCTCATGACGCCTCCTTCGGATCCGGCTCGGGGGTCTGATCCGCGGGCCCCCGGGTCTCCGTCGACGTAGGCGCGCGGGCCACCCGGAGCCGGGCGATCCGGTGCGCGTCCATCTCGAGGACCGTGAGGGAGAGATCGTCGACGAGGACCGTGTCGCCGACCGCGGGGAGTCGGTCCAGGTGGCGGAAGGCGACGCCGGCGACCGTCGTCATCCGTGGATCGTCGAGGCCGAAGCCGGTCAGGCCCTGGAGGACGCCCAGCTTCGTGTCGCCCGCGACCTCGTAGGCGTCCGGGTCGACCTGCACGAGCGAGGGCTCCGACGGCGCCTGGCCGAGGAGGTCGCCGAAGATGAAGCGCAGCACGTCGCTGATCGTGATGAACCCGGCCACGCCGCCGAACTCGTTCAGGACCGCCGCGGCGCGCGCCTGGTTGCGCTGGAAGAACGCGAACATCTCGTCGACCCGCTTCGTGAGGGGCACGACGACCGGACGACGGAGGAGGTCCTCCAGGCGCGCCGGCGCCTCCCGAGGCTGATCGAGCCTCTGCCCGATGACGTCCTCGGCGTGGAGGAAGCCGACCAGGTTGTCCCGGTGACCGCGATACACGGGCGCGCATAGATGGCGTCTCTGGCGGAACCCGGCCAGGACCTCGTCGATCTCCCGGTCCGCGTCGAGGAAGAAGATCCGGCTGCGCGGAACCATGATCTTGACGATCTCGGTGGCGCCGGCCGAGAGGCTGTTGTTGATCAGCATCCGGCCGGTGGCGTCGAGGTCGCCGGTCTCGGCGACGTCCTCGACCAGACTCCTCAGCTCGTCGGCTCGGAGGAGGTTCTCGGGGGCGCGTCCGGGGCCGACGATCCACGTCGTCAGGCGGTCGGAGATCGCACGGATGAGCCAGCGAAGCGGCGTCACGACCTGGATCCAGAGCTCGACGGGCCGGGCCAGCAGGCCGGAGCTGAGGCGTCGGGCGTTCGACTCGGCGATCGTCTTCGGGGTCACCTCCCCGACGAGGAGCAGAAGCGGCAGCATGACCAGCACCGCGATCCACCCTGCCTTCGCCTCCCCGTAGAGGGCCACGAGGATGCCGGTCATGTTCGCGACGGCGGCGGAGTTGACGAGCTCGTTCCCGCAGAGGATGGACACGATGAGCCGTCGCGGCTCGTCGAGAAGCGCCTGGAGGGTCTCGGCGTGCCGATGGCGTTGCTTGCGGAGCTGCTGGAGGTCGACCTGCGTCAGCGCGAAGAAGGCGGTCTCCGAGCTCGAGAAGAACGCCGAGCCGCAGAGGAGAAGGAGCTGGATCCCGTAGCGAACGAGCAGGTTGGGCTCGAGCGCGCGGGTCGTGTCGAAGGCGAAGAACTCCGCGATGGACGCCCAGAGCTCGGTCATGAGGAGGATCCGAGAGAGACCTCGGGCGCCCCTGCGCCATCAGTCGATCGGGCGCGAGCCTTCACGACCCGGCCGAGGACGAGCGCGATCTGCCCCACGAGGAGCGGCACGGCGCCGACGCCGATCACGACGAGCCAGCCGCGCAAGCCCGGGCCCTCGAGACGAAGGAGGTCGGCGAACCCGGGGAGATGGGCCGCCGCGACGAGGAGCACGGCGCAGAGCGCGAGGGCGGCCCACATCCAGGGGTTTCGAGTGATGTCGTTGCGGACCAGGGTTCCGTGACGGGCGCGCGGGCGCTCGCGGGCTCGGTCAGCGTCATGCTCTCGACTCGGGGAGCGACTGTCGGAGTCTTCCGTGCGGCCACCCGAGGTGACCGAGCAAACGACGACCCCTCGATCGGCGCGAGGACGGTCATGGAGGCGTTCGACGGAAAGGCGAAGTCGGCTCGGCTCCCGACTGCCCCCGGCACGACGGTTGCGCGGCTTCGCGCCATCGTTGGAGATGCCGACCGATGAGGCCTCGCGGGTGACGGGCGTGTGTCCGCCGCTCATGGCTCACCGATCGACGAGCGGCGCGAAGAACATCCCGGCGGATGCGGGATTGTTCGCGGCGCTACCGCTCGCGCCCGACGTCCGCAGGCCGGGCCCATAAGGAGGTCGTGATGGGAGTCAGCGAACGAGAAGAGCTCAGGGATCGGGTCGAGGCGAAGCGCAAGCGGCTGGAGGCGCGACTCGCGGAGGCTCGAGCCGAGGGTCGCAAGCACGGGAGGGAGGCCGTGGAGAAGATCCAGCAGAGCCTGTCGGATCTGAAGGAGATGATGGCCGGTGGCTGGGATGAGGTCAGCGAGGCCGTCTCGGCCAAGCTGAACGCCTGGCTGTCGTCGCAGGATGACGACGGGGAGCCAGAGAGGTCGCCGTGAGCCTTCCGCAGCGAGCCCATCCACGAGGCGCACCCCGCTCCGCGGTCCTGCCGTTGGCTCGAACGAAAGTCGCCGAGTGTCCTGGCTGATCTCCTACCTCAACCACCTTCCGCTCGCCGGCCTCCTCGTCGTCGTGGCGGTCGGCTGGCTCGTGGGCAAGCTCGAGTGGAGGGGGGCGACGCTGACGCCCGCCGGCGGCGCGCTCGTCGTCGGCCTCCTCCTGGGCCACCTCGGGATGGCGTTCGCCCCGATCGGGGACTCCAACGGACCGCGCATCACGGTCGGCGCCTTCGGGTTCGCCCTGTTCATCTACGCCGTCGGGTTCGACTCCGGCGGTCAGTTCTTCGGGGCGTTCCGCCGCAACGGGCTGCGCTTCCTCGCCGTCGGGATCGTCGTGAACGTCCTCGCCGTCGCGACGATCCTCACCGCCGCGCACCTCCTGAGCCTCGACGACGCGAACGCGACCGGCATCCTGGCCGGGTCGCTCACGAGCACGCCCGCCCTCGTCGCGGCGACCCAGGTCGTCTCCGACCCAGGGAAGCTCACGGTGAGCTACGCCGTCACCTACCCGATCGGTCAGCTCGGGTTGCTCCTGCTGATCACGCTCGTCCCGCGCGTTCTCCGCGACGAGATGGCGGGCAGCAGCGACGGCTCCGACGACGCCGAGGACGATGCTCCGGTTCGACGGAGCGAGGACGTCGCGCGTTCCCATCGCGTCGCCCGTCCCGACGTTCTCGGGAAGTCACTCCGAGAGCTGGACCTTCGCCGCCGGACCGGCTGCGTCATCACGCGCGTTCACCGGGGCGCCCAGGTCTTCGTCCCGGATGCCGAGACGACGCTGGTCGAGGGCGACCAGGTCTGGGTGCACGGTCGCCTTGCGGACCACGAGCGGTTCGATGACCTCGTCGGCCCGGAGATCTACGATGCGGAGCTCCGCGAGCGTCTCCCGACGCCGCGGCGCGTCCTCGTCGTGGCCTCCGACGCCGTCGGCAAGACGCTCGAGCAGCTCCAGCTCATCCGGCGCTTTCATTGCCTCGTGACGCGGATCGAGCGGGCCGGCGAGAGCGTCCCGCCGAGCGGCGAGCTCGAGCTCCAGCGCGACGACATCGTCGAGGTCGTCGGCCGGAAGAAGGACATCCAGCGGACGGCCGACGCGCTCGGACATCTCGAGCCGGCGACCTGGGAGACGAACATCGCGATCTACGCCCTCGGGATCGTCGCCGGGCTCGTCCTGGGCAACGTGAGCCTCCCGGTCGGCGGCATCGATCTCTCGCTCGGCGCGGCCGGTGGGCTGCTGCTGACCGGCGTCCTCCTCGGGCGCTTCCGGCGCCTGGGGCGCTTCAGCGCTCACGTGCCTCGGCCCGCTCGCCTCCTCGTCCGGGAGCTCGGCATCCTCCTCTTCATCTCGGAGGCGGGCGTCCGCGGCGGCGCGGACCTCGTCTCCGGTCTGAGCCAGGGGATCGGCGCGACGCTCCTCGCCGGCGCGCTCACCCTCACCGTCCCCGTGGTCCTGACCTACGTCTTCGCCCGCAAGGTGCTCGGCCTCGCCACGCTCGACGCCTGGGGCAGCCTCTGCGGCGGGATGACGTCCTCGACGGCGCTCGCGGCCGTGAACCGGGCCGCGGACAGCAACGAGGCGACCACCGGTTACGCGGCCTCCTACGCCGTCGCGACCGTCCTCGTCACGGCCGCCGGACAGATCGTCGCTCTGGCGACGCGTGGTCCCTAGACGACCCCGACCACCATTTTGGAGAGCGAATCGATGAGTGAAGCAGGACGTCCCCGAATCACCTTTCTCGGCGGGACGGGCACCGTCACGGGGTCCAAGTACCTGGTCGAGCACGCCGGGAAGCGCGTCCTCGTCGACTGCGGCCTGTTCCAGGGCTACAAGCAGCTGAGGCTCCGCAACTGGGCGCCGTTCCCCATCGACCCGGCGTCGATCGACGCGGTCGTTTTGACGCACGCCCACATCGACCACTCGGGCTACGTCCCGCGGCTGGTGAAGTCGGGCTATCGAGGGCGCGTCTTCTGCTCTCCGGGGACTCACGCGATCTGCAAGCTCCTCCTGCCCGACTCCGGCCATCTCCAGGAGCAGGACGCCGACTACGCCAACCGCAAGGGCTTCAGCCGACACGATCCCGCCCTCCCGCTCTACTCGGAGGAGGACGCGGTGAGGGCGCTCGGACATCTGGAGCCCCTGCCGATGGGCGAGGAGCGCGAGCTCACGAGCGGAGTCTCGGTCACCCTCCGTCGGGCGGGCCACATCGTCGGAGCGTCGACGGTGCTCCTCCGGCTGGCCGAGCGTCGCCTGCTCTTCTCCGGCGACCTCGGGCGGCCGCAGGACCCGCTCATCCGTCCTCCCGCGCCGCCTGCGCCGACCGACTTCCTCGTCGTCGAGTCGACGTACGGAAACCGGGAGCATCCGACCGGCGACCCCCGGGACACCCTGGCGAGCGTCATCCGTCGAACGGTCGACCGCCGGGGCGTCGTGCTCGTCCCGTCGTTCGCCGTCGGTCGCACCCAGCTCCTCCTCCTCCTGATCAACGAGCTCAAGGCCGACGGCCGCATCCCCGAGGTCCCCGTGTTCGTCGACAGCCCCATGGCGACCTCCGCGACCGAGATCTACGACCGCTTCGCCGATGAGCACTGCGTCGAACCGAAGGCGTGCGCGCGCGCGTTCGACGCCGCTCGCTACACCCGCTCGGTCGACGACTCGAAGGCGCTGGACCGTCGGGACGAGCCGAAGATCATCATCTCGGCGAGCGGGATGATCACCGGGGGGCGGATCCTCCATCATCTGAAGTACTTCCTCCCGGGCCGGCGGAACACGATCCTGATCGCCGGGTTCCAGGCGGGAGGCACCCGGGGCGCCGCCCTCCTCGGCGGAGCGCAGGACCTCAAGATCCACGGTCAGCGGATCCCGGTCCGCGCCGAGGTCGCCAACCTCCAGGGCCTGTCCGCGCACGCCGACGCCGAGGAGATCCTCGAGTGGCTGAGCGGGCTCGCGGAGGCGCCGCGGATGACCTTCGTCACGCACGGCGAGCCGGACGCGTCCGATGCCCTCCGAGGCAAGATCGAGGAGCGGCTCGGGTGGGCCTGCTCGGTGCCCGAGCATCGGGATGTGATCGAGCTCGACTGACCGCCGCGCCCGCCCGCGCCCCGAGTCGACCTCGACCGCCCGACCAGCTTCGTCTTGGTGCGGCGCTCAGTCTGCCGACGGGCCCGGGTCGATCGGCGTCGCGTCCGTCGACTCGGGATCGATGGCCTTGTCGGAGGCAGCGCGAGCCTGCTCCGATTCCCTCTCCCGATGCTCGGGCGCCTGGAGATGGACGGTCGCTCGCCAGAGGTGATACGCGAGCCGGTCGAGCCAGCGCATCGCCTCGAGGCGGTGGAGGGCGGCGCCCGAGGAGACGTCCCCCTCCGCCGCGCCGCGGATCGTCTCGACGCGCTGGCGGCGTCGAAGCTCGACGACGCCCCGCGAGGCGCCCGCCGCGATCGCCTCGGGGGCGTGGGGGGGCTCGCCCTCGCTTCGGAGCCACGGGAGGAGCGCGCCGATGGCATCGGCGAGGACGCTCCCCGGCTCCGACAGCTCGTTCGCCTTGAACACGATCTCGGCGGGGCGGGCCTCGTGCGCCGCCTCGATCAGGCGCGTGACGTGATCGATCGCATGGAGCACCCCGACGTGGGTGGCGTGCTCCGCCTTCGACGGCGCCGTCCGGACCCGGCCGAGGAAGTCGCGCGTCTCGTCAAGCGCGCCCTGCGCGCGCTCGAGACGCGCCGGAAAGGAGCGCCGGGTCGTCGGGTCGACGAGCAGCTCGCGGATCGCCTCGGCCACCTCGCCGGCCGTCTGCATCACCGTCCGGCGCGCCGCGTCGATCGCCACGGCGGGAAGCGTCGCGACGGCGGGATCGAGGTGAACGGTCAGGTTCCGCTCCCCCCGGCCGATCGCGCGCGACAGCCAGCCCGCGAGCGGGCGCCGGATCGGCATGAAGATCAGGACGCCGACCACGTTGAAGACGGTGTGGAACGCCGAGAGGCTCAGGACGGAGGTGCCCGAGTCCGGGATCGCCCGCTGGATGCCCCAGACGAACCCCGGGACCATCAGGAACGCGACGGCCCCGGTGCCGATGTTGAAGATGACGTGCGCGGCGGCCGCGCGCTTCGCCGCCGAGGACGCGCCGAAGGCGGCGATCGCGGCGGTCACGGTCGTGCCGACGTTCTGGCCGATGACGAGGTAGGCGGCCTGGTCGAGGTCGATCGTGCCCGCGTGCATCGCCGTGAGCGTGGTGGCGACGGCCGCGCTGCTCGACTGCATGAGGACCGTCATCAAGGTGCCGACGAGGACGAGGAGGAGCGCTCCGAGGATCGTCTCGCCGGGGATCGTGCTCGGGTCGACCCGGGTGGCGAGCTCCTTCATCGCGACCTTGAGCAGGTCGATGCCGACGAAGATGAGGCCGAAGCCGGCGATCGAGAGGCCGAGGGCCGCCTTCCGGTCGCTCGAGAGCAGCTTCAACAGCACGCCGCCGGCGATGATCGGCATGGCGAGCTTGCCGATGTCGAGCTTCAGGCCGAGCAGGGCCACGATCCAGCCCGTGCTCGTCGTGCCGATGTTCGCGCCGAAGATGACGCCGAGCGCGTTCTCGAGGGGGAGGAGGCCGGCGCTCACCAGGCCGATCGTCGCGACGGTGGTCGCGCTCGATGACTGCACGATCGCGGTCACGCCGGCGCCGGTCGCGAACGCCGCCAGCGGGCGTCCCGTGATCCTCGAGAGGAGCTGACGCAGGCTGTCGCCGGCGATCGTCTTCAGCCCGTCCGTGAGCAGGGCCATCCCGAGGAGGAAGACGCCGATGCCTCCGACCAGACCCGAGACGGTGTCCATCAAGCAGCTCCCTTCTCCCGTCTCCGCGGGCGGCGCGAGGCGGCGCAGGCTGATCGACGTCGCCGATCGTAACGGCGCGGGCGTTTCGTTGCCGGGTCCTCTCTCTCGCACTCCTCGGGCGACGGCGTTCGGGTAGGATGTCTCCCGATGCGACGTTAAGCACCTTGACTATTGTTAACCAAACATGGCGCGAACACCCCCACGGCGAGGGGGAGCGCGGTCCTTCCTCCTTACCCCCGGCCTCGTTCCGCGGGGGACCGCCGCCGCTCGGCGCGCCGGCACGCCGTGTGCTCCCCTCCACGGTCGCGTCCGCCCACCAACAGAGAGGCTCGTAGCCGATGAAGCTCGGGATCGTCGTCAATGTCATGGGAAGCGACGACAAGGGCGCCACGACCTATCGCCTGGCTGCCGAAGCGCTGAACGCCGGCCACGAGGTGTGGCTCGTGAGCACCGGCAACCTCGCCTACAACCCCGACGACACGATCGGCGGGCTTGCCCGAACGGCCCCTCCTCCCAAGGGCTCCGGCTACACCTCGGAGAAGCTCCTCGCCGTTCTCAACGGCCCGGACGCGATCAACGAGTGGGTCACTCTCGACGACCTCGACATCCTCCTCCTCCGGAGCAACCCATCGGTGCAGAGCGCGTGGGCGCAGGGGGCCGGCATCCACTTCGGGCGTCTGGCCATGCGCCGGGGCGTGATCGTCCTCAACGACCCCAACGGCCTCTCGAAGGCGATGAACAAGCTCTATCTTCAGACCTTCCCCGAGTCGGTCCGTCCCCGGACTCTCGTGACCCGCGATCACGGGCGCATCGAGGAGTTCCTCGACGAGGAGGGCCGGATGATCATCAAGCCGCTCCAGGGCTCGGGAGGCACGGGCGTCTTCATCGTCAACAAGGACAACCGCGACAACCTCCAGGACATCATCAACTCGGTCAGCCGTGATGGCTACCTGATCGCGCAGGAGTACCTGCCGGCCGCCGCCGAGGGCGACACCCGCCTCTTCGTCATGAACGGTCGGCCGCTCCGGTACAAGGGGAAGCTCGCCGCGTTCCGACGCGTCCGCACCGGCGACGACGTCCGGAGCAACATCCACGCCGGCGGCAAGCTCCGGCGCGCCGAGGTCACCGACGAGATGCTCGCGCTCGCCGACGTCGTGCGTCCGCGCCTGGTGGAGGATGGCATGTTCCTCGTCGGGCTGGACATCGTCGGCGACAAGCTGATGGAGATCAACGTCTTCACGCCGGGGGGGCTCGGCAGCGCCCAGATGTTCGAGAAGGTCGACTTCTCGCGCGCCGTGCTCGACGCCCTCGAGCAAAAGGTGAGCTATAGCAAGTTCTATGGCCGCAACTTCAACAATGTCGCGCTCGCCACGTTGTGAGCCAGTGAGTGCCCTTCCCTTCAGCTCACCCCACGCCCGAAGAGGACCCACGATATGAAGATTGGCTTCCTGGTGAACGACGTCATGACCGAGGAGGCGGGCTACTCGACGACCCGCCTCGGCTGCGAAGCCATCAACCTCGGCCACGAGCCGTTCGTCTTCGGCGTGGGGGACCTCGCGTACGACGAGGACGAGATGATCCGCGCGCGCGCCCGGAGCGTGCCCCAGAAGAAGTACAAGACCTCCGAGAGCTACCTGAAGGACCTCCACGGGCCCAAGGCGGTGAAGAAGCGGATCACCGTCGATGAGCTCGACGTCCTCATGCTGCGCAACGTGCCGTCGGACGACTACCTCAAGCGCCCCTGGGCGGCCACGATCGCGGCAGAGTTCGGTCGAGTCGCCATGCGCCACGGCGTGATCGTCGTGAACGACCCGAACGGTCTCGCCAAGGCGAGCACGAAGATGTACTTCCAGCTGTTCCCGGAGAAGGTGCGCCCCCGGACGATCATCACCCGCGACCGCGATGAGCTGAAGGCGTTCGCCAAGAAGGAGGGGCGGATGGTCCTCAAGCCGCTCCAGGGCTCGGGCGGCGCCGCGGTGTTCCTCGTCCGCCCCGACGACATCCCGAATCTGAATCAGATGATCGACGCGGTGAGCCGCGACGGCTTCGTCATCGCCCAGGAGTACCTCCCGGCGGCCGAGGAGGGCGACACGCGCCTCTTCGTCATGAACGGGCGGCCGCTGCGCGTGAAGGGGCACTACGCCGCGTTCCGGCGGGTCCGGAGCGGCGGGGACATGCGCAGCAACATCCACGCGGGCGGTCGCCTCGCCCTGGCCGAGATCGATGACGTCGCTCTGAAGATCGCCGAGACGGTGCGGCCGAAGCTCGTCCAGGACGGGATGTTCCTGGTGGGGCTCGACATCGTCGGCGACAAGCTGATGGAGATCAACGTGTTCAGCCCCGGAGGCCTGGGGAGCGCGCAGAAGCTCACCAAGGTCAACTTCAACCGGCCCATCATCGAAGCGCTCGAGCGCAAGGTGCACTACATGCACGACTACGGACGCAACTTCGACAACGTGGACATGTGCACGCTATGACGACCAAGGATCCGTGCTTCACCGAGGTGCGCGGGGATGGTCCGATCGTCGCGGTCGCCCAGCACGGGGGCCACGCCCTCCGCGACGAGGTCGAGCGGCTCATGGTGCTGTCCGACGCGGATCGCCTCCGCGAGGAGGACCCGTTCACCGACCAGTGGACCTCGATGGCGCCGACCCGGCTCGTGTTCCACCGGTCGCGCTTCGAGGTCGACCTCAATCGACCCCGCCACCTCGCCGTCTACCGGACCCCCGCCCAGTCGTGGGGGCTCGACGTGTGGCACGAGCCCCCGCCGCCCGATGACGTCGTCGAGCGCTCGCTCCGGGAGTACGACGAGTTCTACGCGGCGCTGCGTCGAATCCTGGAGGAGAAGAAGCGGGAGCACGGGCGGTTCGTCGTCCTCGACATCCACAGCTACAACCACCGCCGCAACGGACCCGACGCGCCGCCGGAGGATCCCGAGAAGAACCCTCAGTTCAACATCGGCACCGGCACGATGGTCCGCGCCCGCTGGAAGGGGCTCGTCGATCGCTTCATCACCGACCTGCGCGCCGCCGACCTGCCCGGCGGGGCGCCGGACGTCCGCGAGAACGTGAAGTTCTACGGGCTCAACCTGCCGATGTACGTCCACTACGCCTTCCCCGAGTCCGGGTGCGCCCTGGCCGTCGAGGTGAAGAAGTTCTTCATGGACGAGTGGACGGGGACGCCCGACCAGCCGGTGATCGACGCGGTCGGGGAGGCGCTGCGCTCCACCGTCCCGGGTCTGCTCGAGGAGCTCGGTCGCGTTTGACCGGGGGGGCGATGGCCGGGCGGGAGACTCGCGTGACCCCGCGTCCATGACCGAGCGGCCCGTCGCGATCACGCCGAGGCTCCGCAAGGCCGTCGTCGACCGCCTCGCCCGAAGCGTCCCCGTCCGGCGAACGCTGCCCGGGGGAGGGAGGCTCCACGTCGACCGACAGTTGCCCTTTCTGCTCGTCTACCGGCGGCCCGACGATCGGGACGACGCGGGGACCGAGAACCTCGTCAAGTCGGCGGCGTCCTACCTGATCGCTCCCTGGAGCCCGGATCACCGCGCCGGGCTGCGCGCGCTCGTGCGCGACGTCATCACGACGCTCGAGGCTCAGTTCGGCGCCTTCCTCGTCGTCGAGGTCTGGGCCGCGGCCGACGGCGGCAAGGCGAACGATCCCGCGGTCCCGAGCGTCCTCCCTCAGGTCGCCGTGCACGCGGCCGCGGCGCGTCGCCTCACCCCATCGGTCGAGGCGCTCGCCCGGCGTCTCGGGAAGCTCCGGGTCGAGAAGCACGGGGTGACGGTCGACGTCCGGCGCGGCGGGACGGCTCATCCTCCGGGGATGAAGTCGCTCCTCGGAGATGCGCCTCCCGACCGCTGCTCCTTCATCGGGGTGGCCGTGCCGCCCGTCTACCGGAAGATGACGAAGGCCGGCGTCAAGTTCTTCCCGCTGATCATGCGAGCGCTCCGTCGCAACGTGGATCTCGCCGTCCGGCAGGCCGCCTACGAGTTCGCCCACTCCTGCACCACTCAGGTGCCGCGCCACTACCACGAGCTCGGCCGGAGGGCGGTCGTGAAGGCCGTCTGGGACGTCGACCGGCAGCTCGGCGAGGTGAGCAGCTCCTTCGACTATCTCGTCAGCCTCACCCCCGTGAACGCGAAGGCTGCCCTGGCGCAGTTCCGGAGCGATCGCTTCGAGCGCGCCCCCGAGCTCCACTACCGGCCGCTCCCGATCGACCCCGGCGCGGTCAAGCACCAGCTCTACGGCATCCCGATCGACCGCGTCGAAGACCCCGCTCTGCAGCGCGTCTTCCGGGAGAAGCAGGAGGAGCTCGACCTCAAGATCACGATGCTGCGGGACCGCGACACGCCCCGGTTCGTCCACGAGAGCCTCCAGCTCTTCGGGGCCGTCGAGGACGACCTCCTCGAGCTGGCGAAGGATCTCCTCGACCGCCTCTCGAAGCGGCGAAGGGGCCGCAAGGGCAAGGGCAAGGAGCGGGAGCGGGTCGGGGCGAAGGAGTTCGCGCGCCGCGCCGAGGCCGACTTCGAGCGCTACCGCGAGACGCTCCCGGAGTTCTCCGCCACGGCTCGGGTGAAGACGGAGGTGACGGGGCTGATGGTCTCGCGCGGCCACCTCCTGATCGACGACCAGCTGAGCGTCGCCCCCTCGCGCGTCGAGGCGCTCCTGGCCCACGAGGTGGGGACGCACCTCCTCACCTACTACAACGGGCGGTCTCAGCCGTTCAAGCAGCTACGCACCGGGCTCGCCGGCTACGAGGCGCTTCAGGAGGGCCTCGCCGTCCTCTCCGAGTACCTCGTCGGCGGCCTCGACCGTGGACGACTCCGGCTCCTGGCGGCGCGCGTGGTGGCCGCCCGCCTCCTCGTCGACGGGGCGAGCTTCGTCGACACGTTCCGGGTGCTCGAGGGCGACCTCGGCTTCACCCCGCGGGCCGCGTTCGGCATCGCCGTCCGCATCTTCCGCGGCGGCGGCCTCACCAAGGACGTCGTCTACCTGCGTGGGCTGCAGGCGCTGCTCCGCTACATCCGGGGCGGGGGCGACCTCGCCACGCTCTTCGTCGGCAAGATCGCGGAGCAGCACGTCCCGCTCATCCGCGAGCTGCAGTACCGCGAAGTGCTCGCGCCCGCCGCGCTCGAGCCGCTTCACATGGCCACCCCCGGCGCCCGCCGCCGGCTGGCGGCCCTGGCGCAGGGCGACGGATCCGTCGCGGCGCTCGTCAGCGAGGATGACGACGAGAGCGACGCCTGAACGGGCTCCGCGGCGCCGGTCCCCTCTCGCGCGTCGGCGATCGCCGTCTCAGAGCGCGGTTCGGCGGAGACGGAGCGCGTTGGTGATGACCGAGACGCTGCTCAGGCTCATCGCGCCGCTCGCGATCATCGGGTTGAGCAGCAGCCCGAACGGGTAGAGCGCGCCGGCGGCGATCGGCACGCCGAGCGCGTTGTAGACGAAGGCGAAGAAGAGGTTCTGCCGGATGTTGCGCATCGTCGCGCGGGAGAGCCGGCGCGCCTTGGCGATCCCGCGGAGGTCGCCCTTCACGAGGGTGACGCCCGCGCTCTCCATCGCCACGTCGGCGCCCGTCCCCATGGCGATGCCGACGTGGGCCTCGGCGAGCGCCGGCGCGTCGTTCACGCCGTCGCCGGCCATGGCGACCGTCGCTCCTCCCTCCTGGATGCGCTTCACGTGCTCGTGCTTCTGCTCGGGGAGCACCTCGGCGATGACCTCGTCGATGCCGAGCTTCGCCGCGACGGCGCGGGCGGTCGTGTCGCTGTCGCCGGTGAGCATGATGATCCGGACTCCGTCTGCGTGGAGGAGCCCGATCGCCTCGGCCGTCGACTCCTTGATCGGGTCGGCCACGCCGAGCAGCCCGGCGGGCTCGCCGTCGATGGCGACGAGCATGACCGTCTCGCCGTCGCGCCGGCGCTCCTCCGCGCTCGCGGGCAGCTCGCCCGTCGCGATACCGAGCGTCTCGAGAAGCTTCCCGTTGCCGAGGGCGACGGCGCGTCCGTCGACCGTCCCGGTCACGCCCTTCCCGGTGATCGACTCGAAGCCCCTCGCGTCGGCGAGCTCGAGCCCGCGCTCGCGCGCGCCGGCGACGATCGCCTCGGCCAGCGGGTGCTCGCTCGCGCGCTCGAGGCTGGCGGCCAGGCGCAAGAGCTCGTCGTCGGAGAGCCCGCTCTCGGAGGAGGCGGTCGCGCTCGTCAGCTTCGGCCGCCCCTCGGTCAGGGTGCCGGTCTTGTCGACGACGAGCGTGTCGACCCGCTCCAGGACCTCGAGCGCCTCGGCGTTCTTGATCAGGACGCCCGCTCCGGCGCCGCGTCCCGTGCCGACCATGATGGACATGGGCGTCGCCAGCCCGAGGGCGCAGGGGCAGGCGATGATCAGGACGGCGATCGCGTTCACGAGCGCGAAGGCGAACCGCGGCTCGGGGCCGAAGGTCGCCCAGAGGACGAACGTGACGAGCGCGACGAGGACGACGGCCGGGACGAAGAAGCCGCTCACCACGTCCGCGAGCCGCTGGATCGGGGCACGGCTCCGCTGTGCCTCGCCCACCATGCGCACGATCTGGGCGAGGAGCGTGTCCGCGCCGACCCGCTCGGCCTTCATCACGAGCCCGCCCGTCCCGTTGACGGTTCCGCCGGTGACGCGATCGCCGGGGCCCTTCTCGACGGGCATCGGCTCGCCGGTGACCATCGACTCGTCGATCGCGCTGCGGCCGTCCTCGACGACGCCGTCGGTGGGCACCTTCTCGCCCGGTCGCACGCGGAGCCGGTCGCCGGGGACGACGCGCTCGAGGGGGACGTCCTCCTCCCGGCCGTCGTCACGGACGACGCGCGCGGTCGGCGGCGCCAGGTCGAGGAGCGCTCGGAGCGCGCTGCTCGTCCGGCTGCGCGCGCGCAGCTCGAGGACCTGGCCGAGGAGAACGAGGACGGTGATCACCGCGGCGCTCTCGAAGTAGAGGGCGACGCCGCCGCCGTGGGTCTGAAACGACGCGGGGAAAAGATCCGGCGCGATCGTCGCCACGACGCTGTAGATGTAGGCGGTGCCGGTTCCGATCGCGACGAGGGTGAACATGTTGAGGCGTCGCGTGACGATCGACGTCCAGCCGCGCTGGAAGAAGGGGAGGCCGGCCCACGCGATGACGGGGGTCGACAGGGTGAGCTGGATCCAGGCCAGGACCGTCGCGGCGACCGCGTGCTGCACCGGCTGGCCGGGGATCATCTCGGACATCGCGAGCGCGAAGACCGGCACGGTCAAGAGGAGCCCGATCCAGAAGCGCCGGGTCATGTCGGCGAGCTCGGGGTTTTCCTCCTCGGCCGTGATCGTCTCGGGCTCGAGGGCCATGCCGCACTCGGGGCACGCGCCGGGCTCGTCGCGCACCACCTCGGAGTGCATCGGGCAGACCCAGCGGGTGCGCCTCGCCGGCATCGTGGCCGGGTCTGGCTCGAGGGCCATGCCGCACGTCGGGCACGTGCCGGCGTGGTCGCTCTCGACCTCGGGGCACATGGGGCAGATCCACCGGGTCGCCTGCGCGGCGAGCGCCGGGTCGACGGCGGGTCGTGGCCCGTCGTGGCACCCGCCCGCGCCGGCGGCCGCGTCCGCGTCGGCGTACCTGGCCGGGTCGGCGACGAACAGGCCGCGGCAGCCGTCGCAGCAGAAGAGGAGCGTGCGCCCCTCGCGCTCGTGACGGACGGCGTGCGCGGACGACGGATCGACCCGCATCCCGCAGACGGGATCGACGGTATCGATCGCCTCTTCGTTCACCTCCGTCACGGGCTCTCCTCGCGCTCGTCGGGCTCGAGCACGCGCTCGTCGTCGTCGGCGTCGTCCTCGTCGTCGGCCGGGTCTTCGACGCCGGTCACCCGGCGCAGGAGCAGCCCGATCTCGGCCGTCGTGCAGAACAGGACCGGCACGACGAACATGGTGATGATCGCGACCGTCATGCCGCCCATCGTCGGGATGGCCATCGGCACCATCACGTCCGAGCCGCGCCCGTAGGACGTCAGGACCGGCAGGAGGGCGAGCAGGGTCGTCGCGGTCGTCATGAGGCACGGCCGGACGCGCCTCTTCCCGGCCTCGACGGTCGCCTCGCGGATGGCCGCGACCGTCCGCGGCTTCCGCCGCTCGAACGTCTGCCCGAGGTAGGTCGCCATGACGACGCCGTCGTCGGTGGCGATCCCGAAGAGCGCGAGGAAGCCGACCCACACCGCGACGCTCAGATGGACGGGGCCGATCTGGAACAGCTCGCGCATGTTCGTGCCGAGCACGTCGAAGTTCATGAACCAGCTCTGGTCGTAGAGCCACAGGAGCTGGAAGCCGCCCGCCCACGCGACGAAGACGCCGCTGAAGACCATCAGGGTGGTGAGGGCACTCCGGAACTGGAGATAGAGGATGATGAAGATCACGAAGAGCGCGACCGGGAGCACGATCAGGAGCCGCTTCTCGCTCCGGACCTGATTCTCGTAGGACCCCGCGAACCGGTAGCTGACGCCGGCAGGGATGTCGAGCTCCCCCGACGCGATCTGGTCCTTCAGGAACGCGTCGACCTCCTCGACCGTCTGGACCTCGGAGTAGTCCGGCAGCTTGTCGAAGATGACGTATCCGACGAGGAAGGTGTCCTCGCTCTTGATCACCTGCGGTCCCGGCGTGTACCGGATCGCCGCGATCTGGCCGAGAGGAATCTGGGCGCCTCCGGGCGCGGACACGAGGATCCGGGTGAGGCTCTCGATGTCGTCGCGAAGCTCTCGGACGTACCGGACGCGCACCGGGTAGCGCTCGCGACCCTCGACCGTGGTGGTCAGGCGTCGGCCTCCGACGGCGACCTCGATGACGTCCTGGACCTCGCGGATGTGGAGGCCGTAGCGAGCGATCGCATCGCGGTCGATCTCGATCTCGAGATACGGCTTCCCCACGATGCGATCGGCGACCACCGCGGATGGCTCGACGCCTGGCGCCACCTTGAGCAGACGCTCGAGATCGAGTCCCACCCTCTCGATCGTCTCGAGGTCGGGCCCCTTGACCTTGATGCCCATCGGCGCCCGCATGCCGCTCTGGAGCATGACGATCCGCGCCGCGATCGGCTGGAGCCGCGGAGCGCTGGTCGTCCCGGGGATCCTCGCCACCCGGACGATCTCGTCCCAGATGTCGTCAGCCCGCCTGATCTCGGGGCGCCACTGGCGAAACGGCCGGCCCTCCTCCTCGTCGGGGATCAGCTCACCGCGATCGTCCCGGACGTGCTCGCCGCGGGCTTCGTCCCAGCGGAAGCGGAGGCGATGGCCATCCCTGGATGAGAGATACTCGGTCTTGTAGGTGATGATCGTCTCGATCATCGAGATCGGCGCCGGGTCGAGCGGGCTCTCGACGCGTCCGATCTTGCCGACCACCAGGTCGACCTCGGGGATGGCGCGGATGGCCATGTCCTGCTTCCGGAGCACGTCCATCGCCTCGCCGATCGACGCGTGCGGCATCGTCGTCGGCATGAACAGGTAGCTCCCCTCGTCCAGCGGCGGCATGAACTCCTTCTTCAGGCCGGGGAACGCGTGGACCGTCCACACCCAGGGTCGGGACGTCTGAACGAGCTCCGATTGCGTTCCCGGGATCACTCCGGCCACGCGGGCGAACCCGAGCCAGATGACGGCGCCCCAGATCACGAGCGCGACTGGCAGGGGTAGGAAGAGCAGCTTGAATCGAAGGCAGAACCTCAGGATCGGGACGTAAGCCAGCCGGAAGAGAGAGAAGAAGCCGAGGACGCCTCCGACGATCGTGACGACGAACGCCACATTGGCGCCGCCCCGCTCGGGGCCGAGCGGCATCCAGTGGCGGGCCAGGACGACGGAGACGATCAGCGCGACGATGAGGCTCGTCGCGGCGGGGACTCGCAGGCGGACGCGCTCGGAGATCCACGGCTCGGCGAGTCCGTACCCGGCGAAGCCGAGGATCAGGAGGCCGATCCAGCCCGACGCGAGCGCGGCGATGATGAGCCCGACCGGCACGAGCAGCGCGTGAACGATGATCTTGCCGACCCGGCGCCCCGGGAGGGGCCGGAAGAGAAGGAGCGCCGCTGGCGGGATGATCGTCAGCGCGACGATGACGCTCGCGATGAGAGCGAACGTCTTCGTGTAGGCGAGCGGTTTGAAGAGCTTGCCTTCGGCCGCCTCCATCGTGAAGACGGGCAAGAAGCTGACGACCGTGGTGGCGACGGCGGTCACCACGGCGCCGCCGACCTCCGCCGCGCCCCGGTAGACCGCCTCGAGGCGGCTCTCGCCCGGCTTCAGCACGTCGAGGTGCCTGAGGACGTTCTCGGAGAGCACGATCCCCATGTCGACCATCGTTCCGATCGCGATCGCGATCCCCGAGAGCGCGACGACGTTCGCATCGACGCGCGCGGCCTTCATCGCGATGAAGCACATCAGGACCGCGAGCGGGAGGAGGCCCGAGATGAGGACGCTGCTCCGCAGGTGAAGCACCATGACGAGGATCACGATGATGGTGACGAGGATCTCCTCGGAGAGGGCCGTGTCGAGCGTTCCGAGGGTCTCGTAGATCAACCCGGTGCGGTCGTAGAAGGGGACGATCGCGACCTGCGAGACCGTGCCGTCGTCGAGCGTCTTCTTCGCGAGGCCGGGGGCGATCTCGGCCATCTTCTCCTTCACGCGCTTGATGACGGCGAGCGGATTCGCGCCGTAGCGAACGACGACGACGCCTCCGACGGCCTCGGCGCCGCCCTTGTCGAGCGCGCCGCGTCGAAGGGCAGGGCCGAGGGAGACGTTCGCGACGTTCCCGATGTGAATCGGAACGTTGTCTCGCACCTTGACGACCGTGCGCTCGATGTCGCGCACGCTCTCGATGAGGCCGAGGCCTCGGATCATGTACTCGACGCGATTGACCTCGATCGTCCGGGCGCCGACATCGACGTTCGACATCTTGATCGCCGAGAACACCTGCTCGAGGGTGACCCCGTGCGCGCGCATCGCGTCCGGATCGACGTCGATCTGGTACTCCTGGACGAAGCCGCCGACGCTCGCGACCTCGGCCACGCCCTCGACCGACGCGAGGGCGTAGCGCACGTACCAGTCCTGGACGGTCCGGAGCTCATGGAGATCCCAGCCGCCGGTCGGGTTGCCGTCGTCGTCGCGTCCCTCGAGGGTGTACCAGAAGACCTGTCCCAGGGCGGTCGCATCCGGTCCGAGGGCCGGGCTGACCCCGGGAGGGAGGGTTCCGGGAGAGAGGCTCGAGAGCTTCTCGAGGACGCGGCTCCGCGACCAGTAGAGCTCGGCGTCCTCGTCGAAGACCACGTAGATCGACGAGAAGCCGAAGAACGAGTAGCTCCGGACGGTCTTGACGTCGGGGATGCCGAGCAGCGCGACCGTCAGGGGATAGCTGATCTGATCCTCGACGTCCTCGGGCGAACGTCCTGACCACTCGGTGAAGACGATCTGCTGGTTCTCCCCGATGTCGGGGATCGCATCGACCGGAACCGGATCACGGGGGAGCCATTCGAGCCCCTGCCAGTCGAACGGGGCGACGAGAATCCCCCACCCCGTGACGAACACGATGAAGAGCCCGATGACGAGCGGGTTCTCGAGGCAGAACCGGATGAGCCCCTCGACCCGGCCACGCTTCAGTCGGGCGACCTCGGTGGCGTCGAGCGTGGCATCGGCGACCTGGTCGAGCATCACTTCCCTCCGCGCCCGAGGTGCCGCTTCTTCACCGAGCCGCAGGTGAGCATCGACGCGCCGAGGTAGGGGTTCCGCACCTCGGCGCCGAGCTGGAGCCAGCTCGCACCCTCCCCGAACGCCATCGGGCAGTGCGCCTCGGCGTAGACCTCGTCGCCTTCGTGTCCGACGGCGCGCTCGAGGGCGAGGAGCGCGTCGGAGGCCTCGTGAAAGGCCTCACGAGCACCCTCGATGTCTTCGCTCCCCGCGGCGGCGCCGGCGCTCCGCTCGAGGGCCGCCGCGCTCTTCATCCAGAGGCCGTGGGCCTCACCCTTCGCGAGCGCCATGTCGACCTTCGTGACGGCGTCGCTCATCCGCCCGAGCGCGGTCCGGGCGCCCGCCAGGTCATCGCCGGCCAGGGCGTCCTGGGCCGCGAGGTAGCCCGCGTAGACGGGCGAGAGCGCGGCGCGGAGCGGGCCGAGGCCGTCGTCGGGCAACTCGCCCGCCATGCTCATCATGGAGGGCTTGGCCTCGATCTGCAGCGCGCTGTCGATCTTGAAGTTGCCGTTCACGACGATGCGTTCGCCCTCGTCGATGCCCGAGAGGACGATGTAGTGGCCACCCGCCCGCGGGCCGAGCACCACCTCGCGACCCTCGTAGGTCGGCCGCCACGCCTCGTCCGCGGGCGAACGGCCGCCGACGTCCTCGGCCTCGACGTAGACCACGGCGCGGCTCCCGGTCTTGAGGACGGCGCGGACGGGGACGACGAGCGGCTTGCTCGCGTCTCCGGCGGCCGGGGCGTAGCCCATCTCCTCCGCCGGGACGAGGTCCATCCCACAGACATCGCAGTCCCCGGGGCCGTCCTTGACGATCTCGGGGTGCATCGGGCTGATCCACTTGCCCACGAGCTTCGGGTCCATCACGCGGCCGCCGCTCGCCACGCTGCTCGCCACGATCGATCGGACGAACATGCCCGGCTTCAGCCGGCCGGCCTCGTTCTCGGCGTTCACGCGCACCTTGATCGTGCGGGTCGTTCGATCGACGACGGGGTCGATGAACGCGATCCACCCCTTGAACGTCTCGCCGGGATAGGCCTCGGCCTCGATCGCCACCTCCTGTCCGTAGCGGATCCAGGTGAGGTCGCTCTCGTAGGCGTCGAGGCGCACCCACACCCGCGAGAGATCGGCGACGACGTAGATCGGCGTCCCCTCACCGACGTACTCGCCCTCCTGCCGGAGCTTCTCGATGACGACCCCGGCCATGGGAGAGTTGATCTCGACGCGATCCACCGGCGTCCCGCGCGCCTCGACCGCGCGGATCTGGTCGTCGCCGAGGCCCCAGAGGCGGAGCTTCTCGCGGGCGGAGTCGAGGCTGCGCCGGTCGCTCTCGCGGAGGAACTCGCTCCGCTCGGTGGACTCGTCCACGCGCTTCTTCGCCTGGATCAGCTCCTCCTGGGCCTTGTAGAGGGACGGGCTGTAGATCTGGACGAGGTGGTCGCCGGTGCGCACCTCGACGCCGGTGTAGTCGACGTAGAGGCGGTCGAGCCTGCCGGGGACCCAGGCGGTCACGGTGCGGACGCGCGTCTCGTCGTAGTCGACCATGCCGACGAGGCGCACCTGGGCCTCGACGAAGGCCCGCACGACCGGGGCCGTCGCGATCTCGGCCAGCTTGCGATCCGACTCACTCATCGCGAGGGTCCGGGGTCCCGGATCGGCGCCGCCGCTCGCGACGGGGATCAGGTTCATCCCGCAGATCGGGCACTTGCCGGGCTTGGGCAGCTTGATCTGCGGGTGCATCGAGCACGTCCAGATCGTCGCCGCGCGCGGCCCATCGCTCGGCCCATTCGGCGCCGCGGCCGGCGCGGTCGCGTGGCCTCGGTTCCAGCCGATCATGTAGCCAGATCCGATGCCCGCCACGACCGCGAGACCCGCGATCGCGATGGCGAGGATCATCCACGGGAGAGGGCTCTTCACGGGCTCGTTCATCGGACGGGTCCCCCCACGAGCGCCTCGATGTCGGCGATGCGCTGCTCGTAGCGCGTGACGGCTCGCCAGTAGGACCGTTCGAAGGACAGGAGCTGGCGCTGGCTGTCGATGAAGTCGGTGAGGGTCGCGCTGCCGGCCTGGTAGCTGTTCTGCGTCAGGTCGAGCGCCTGCCGCGCCCGCGGCAGAAGGGTGTCCCGGTAGAGGGAGATCTGCCGCGATGAGTCGTCCTCCTCGAACAGGGCGAGCGCGAGCGCGGCGTCGAGCGCATTCTCACGCTGGGTGACGTCGCCCTGCGCGGCGTGACGCGCCGACCTCGCCTCGCGCTCGGCGGCGGTGTACCGCTGGCGCCAGATGGGGAGGTTGAGCGAGATGCCGATCCCGAACGGGTCGTCTCCGTCGCCGCGCTGGTTGGCGATCACCGCGCTCCCGGTCTCGAGGAAGTCGAAGCCGATGGTGATGTCGGGGAAGCCCTCGAGCCTGGCGAGCTCGACGCGCTTGCCCTCGCGGAGGACCGCCTGGCGGAGCGCGTGAAGCTCGGGGTTCGCCTCCAGCATCCGACGCTGGAGGTCTGCGAACCCGAGAGAGACCACGTTGGCCCCCTCGATGTTCGGAATCGGCAGGAGACCGTCGCCCGTTCGATTGAGGGCGGCGTCGAGGCGCGCGGCGAGCGCAGGGCCGCGGGCCTGAAGCGAGTCGAGGTCGTTCTCGAGCTTGCCGATCTCCACCTGGAGTCGAACGAGGTCGGCCTGATCGCCGCCCGTCTGGATCTTGCGTTGAACGACGGGCTCGAGCTGCCGGAGGAGCTCGAGGTTCTCGTCGGCGATCCGGATGGCGTGGGCGACGTAGCCGTACTCGTAGAAGGCGAGGACGATCTCGCGCCGAACGGCGAGCCGCGTCGCCTCGACGCGCGACCACAGGGACTCCGCGTGCCGGTCGGCGACCTCGCCGCGGAGCTCGAGCTTCCCGAACCACGGGAAGGTCTGAGCCAGCCGCAGGCGGCTTCGCTGTGGCCCGGTGCGCGTCTCGACCCGCTCGATGAAGTGCGAGAAGGAGAGGCGCGGGTCGGGGAGCGAGGTCACCTGCGGGACGCGCTCGAGGGCGGCGATCCAGCGATCGAAGGCGGCGCGGAGGCCGGCGTGGTTCTCGAGGCCGAAGCGGAGGTAGCTCTCGAGCTCGCCGTCGCGCGGGGCGCCAGCGGGCGACGGCGCTTGCAGCGTCTGGCGCCGCCGTCGAGCGCGCTCATCCGACCACCGATCGGACTCGCCGTAGAGCCGCGTCTCGCGGTCCTCGATCCGCGCCGCGGTGTGGGCACAGCCGAGCAGCACCGCGGGAAATAGCGCGGCGATCGAGAGCGCGATAGGCCGAAGGAGTGGGCGGTTCATGGCTCGGCTCGCTTCGCGATCGGTCCTGGGGCAGTCCTCAGCACGTTTCGTTCCTCCTGCGTCGTCGGTCGGGAACGCCGACGACGATCGGTCGACAGACCGCGGTCGCGCGTGGGCAGATCCGGGCGACCGGGCGCCTGGCTCGATGGTCGAACCTCGAGCCGGAGCGGCATCGACCGCGAAGGGCTCGGGGCTCCGGCCGGGGAGGCGAGAGCGCTAGCGCAGGAGGACGGAGTTCAGGAGGAAGATCGGCGGGCCGGGCGGGAGGACCGTCGTGCGGTGCCCGGAGCGATCAGGGCGCGGGGGCGGGCGTGAGCGCAGCTCGAGGCGCGGGGCGAACACACAGTCGCTCGCCAGGACCTCGGGAGGGCCGCTCTCCGCGCGGGGGACGGGAGCCGAGGAGGCCCGGATCGTCGGGCACTCGCAAGGACTCGTCAGCCCGGCGGCCACCTCGGGCTTCGGGGCCATGGAGCAGCATGAGGAGGGGGCCTGCTCGATCGTCGCCGCGCCGCAGTGGGCCTCGCTCGCGAGGGCGTCGCTGCACCAGCAGACGTGTATCGCCAGCCCGGGAAGGGCGACGAGGGCGCAGAGGGTCAGGGAGAGCAGGCGGCGCATCATGTCCGGTGGATCGTAGGTCCAGGCCGTTCCCCGTGCAAGAAGGATCCCTCGCTCGGGATCCCGGCACCGGATGAAATGAGCTCTCGCTCGGGGATCCAATGCACCGCCTTCACGCTGGCGCCTGGAAGTACAAACAAGCGCGACTCACAGCGCCAGGCGGCGGGCGCTGAAGTCGCGCAAGTGAAAGTGGCGGGGGTGCATCGGAATCGAACCGACCCACCGGGTTGTTCGCCCGGCGCATAGGGTTTGAAGCCCCCTTCACCGAAGGCCCTATCCTACAGTGACAACGGGCTGTTGCGCGACCCCGAGGACGGGCGATGTGGGCGTGACTGTGGGCGGTCCGGACCGGTCCACCACGCAGTCTCCCTACTCGAGCAGGCAAGCAGTCGAACCAGCCTCGACTCGGCGCGTCCCCTGCTCGCCGCGGCGGCAGCGCTCCTCTGCAGAGAACCGTTGCAGCACGTCGCGCACGCGGGCAGTCTAGTGCACGAAGCGACCGAGTCGCCCATCTGGAAGTCCCTGTTGGCGGGCGCCCTCGCCCTCCTCGAGCAAGCCGCCGATGACCAACGACTCCTCGGGTCTGCCTGACGTTGGGTTCAACGCCGACACGGTCCTAGCGCTCACCGGCCCGGAGCTCATCGCGTTCTTCGAACGTGCAACGCAAGCCTACGCCGCCGAGGTCGCCTTCGGCCGCCTCGACCATCCGGGAGCTCGTCTTCTGGCTGACGAGCTCTCGATCGAGCACGGCTCGTTTCAGAGGTGCCAGCAGGTCGAGGTTTGTGTGCAATCCGCCTTGGCTGCGCACCGATCGGACCTCCTCTGGAGTCCACCGCCAGCCTCGGACATGCATCGTCTCGTGGGCCGCGCAAGCCGTCTGTCGCGGCCGCCGAGAGGACGACGACGTTCAGAGCGAGTCCTTTCTCGTCTCAGCAGGGCACTTGGTGCGGCCGGCTTGTTCGGGGCGCCGATACCGTTCTGGACGATCCTCAACCTCCGGGTCATCGACTGCCAGGGGGAGCGCTGGGGTGAGCACTCCGTCCGGAGCGTGCGTCGATCCGCGGCGCTCGTCGGGATGGCAGCCATGTTCGCCGGCGGACCCACCGTCATCCGAGACGTCGTCCGACCTGATCTGGACGTGGTGCTCGCGGACCACGTGGACGGGCTCTCCCGGGAAGCGATCGACCTCGCGCGCGACGCCGAGCGCGGCGTCCTCAAATGGCCGAATGCCGAGGGAGAGCTGCTCCGGCGCGGCCACCGCGTCCTGGACTGTCTTGCGACTCCGCCGGTGGAGGCGACCGTGCCCGCGAGCTGCGCGACGCCGGACGAGCCACCGAGAACGGACGAACCCGAGCCGATTGTCGAGCCGATTGTCGGGGAAACGGCGACGGTAATCGCCGAGCTCGGCAGTCCCCCGGACGAGCCTATCGAACCCCGTGAGGAACCTCCTCTCGCCCGGGAGCAAGGCGTTCAGGAACGAGAGGAACCTCCAGGCGGGCAGGCGGAGCCCCGGGTTCTCCCAACTTCGTGGGATGAGCTCGGCATCGTCCGACACGGAACGAGCGTCGAGAGCGTGCTCGTCGTTGTCGGCGGCGAGCAGCGGGTGTGGACCCTCCAAGAGCTTTGCTGCGCCGACCGTCGTGGGGGCGGACCGGGCGGGAAGTTCGCCCTTCTCTTGGAGGTGCTGGATCGCCCAGGGGGCATCCCGAAGCCTTGCGACAGGTGCCCGGACAAGCAACGCAAGCTCCGAGCGGCCCGGCACTCGGCTTTCCGTCGCCTCAACGCTGCCCTGTGCGAGGCCTTCAGGCTCCACAGCGACGGGAACCCGATTCGAGCGAATCGGAAGACGGGTCGGTACGCCGCTCAATTCAAAACGCGGCTTCGCTGACAGATAGCCTCCACCCGCTGACAAGCGCGCCGGGTTCCATCTCTAACCCTAGACCGACCCTCGCTGTCCGTCGTCGACAGATCGTTGTCGAGGTAGTCAGGGGAGGGGGCGAAGATCGCCGCTATCCTCGTGCGTGAGCCTGCAGCACGAGGAGGAAGCGGCGTGAAGGACGACGATAGGAAACCGGAGTCGGACGGTAGCAACGAGCTGCCACCGACGCTTAAGAAGCTCGTCTACGAGAAGGGATTCTATTCTCTCGACGAGGTCGCCAGGATTTGCGGCTTCTCGCGACGTCACGCGTACACGCTCGTCTCCCTCGGGCAGCTCCGTCTGACCCGACTGGGTCGACGCCTCACGCGGGTTTCGTGCGACGATCTCGCCGCCTTCTTGGTCCGAGCGCGCGGATGAGCGCCTCCGCGGACGGCGACTCGGCCGCTGGGGCTGCTCCGCCCACCGTGGATGCGCTGCCGTTCGCGAAGCCGGTCCTCGCGGAGATCCCGGCGGAGCTCAGGCGGACTGCCCAGTGGGTTCTATGGGCCGCCGAGGAGAAGCCCGGCGCGGCGAAGCTCGCGAAGGTGCCGAAGCTCGCGAAGGTGCCGAAGCAGGCGAGGAGCGGCAGGAACGCGTCTTCGACGAACCCGAAGACCTGGGGGACGTTCGAGGAGGCCGTTCAGGGGCTGGAGTCGGGGCGTGGCCACGCGATTGGGGTCGGCTTCGTCCTTACCGAGGGCGACCCGTTCGTCGGCGTCGACCTCGATGCCTGCCGAGACCCCGATACCGGAACGCTCGAGCCCTGGGCGGCAGAGATCGTCGCCACGCTCCAAAGCTACTCCGAGGTGTCTCCTTCCGCGCGGGGACTTCGCCTGATCGCCCGCGGGAAGCTCCCTGCGGGTGGGTGCAAGCGTGGGCGCGTCGAGATGTACGACCGGAAGCGGTTCCTGACGATCACGGGACGGCGCCTTTCTGAGTCCCCGAGCAACATCGACGAGCGCCCGGAAGCACTCCGCGAGATCCATGAGCGCCACGTCCGGCGTGATGTGAGGAAGCCCTCCGGTGGGGCCTCGACTCCTCCTTCGTCCCCTCGGCGTTCGCCGTCGGAGTCTGACGCCACGCTGGTCGAGAAGATGCTGTCCGCGCAAAACGGCGCGAAGATCGAGCAACTCTGGACCGGGGACTCGACCTGCTATCCGTCGCCGTCGGAGCGAGACGCTGCGCTGTGCGCGCACCTCGCCTGGTGGACGAACGGCGACCCCGACCGGGTTGATCGGCTGTTCCGCTTGAGTGGCTGCTACCGAGAGAAGTGGGACGAGCGTCGCGGCGACCAAACCTACGGTCAGCGGACGATTCAGCGGTCGATCGAACGCTTCGAAGCGACGGGCGGCGAGGGATACACGGGCGGCCGCAACGGAAACGGAACCAGCGCACGCACCGACCGGGTCGCACCGAAGCTGAGCCTCGAGCAGGCTCGGGTCCGGCTCGCGGATCTCGTCGAGCGGACGCGGAACGACATCGGCGCGCCCTGCGAGGCCGCGACTCTGGACGCCCTGAGCTCTCTCCGTGACGGGGCCGCGGACGAGTACGCGCGACTCCGCGCGGAGCTGCGGACGATCCGTGACTTCCGAAGCCGAGACCTCGATCGCGCGCTGAAGGACCGCGATCGGGAAGCGAGCCGGCAGCAACGGCGCCGGGCGCGGCGCTCGTCGGGCTCGGCGGTTGCGCAGATTCACGTGACGACTGACATCGCGGAGATGGTCGGTCAGCTCGAGCGTGCGCTCGCGAATCACGAGGAAGTGGAGCTCTTCCAGCGGGGCGGCCTCCTCGTCCGTGTGTCCCGCGACGGAGGACCCGAGCTGAAGGGGCTCGCTCGTCCGCGGCGCTGTCCGGTCATCGGAGTCGCCCCCCGGGCACACATCCGAGAGCTGGCTTCGCGAGTGGCGGACTTCGTCAAGATGAGCAAGAGCTCGGACGACGAGATCCTGGTGCTGCCGCCCGACTCCGTCGTCGACGCGCTCATCGATCGTGGTGGTTGGCGACTCATCCGTCGCCTCGAGGGAGTCGTGGAGGCGCCTTGCCTGCTCTCTGACGGATCCGTCCTGGAGGCTGCAGGATACGATCCGCAGAGCGGGCTCCTCTTGGAACCGACTGACCGATTCGACCCGGTTCCGGAGCGGCCGTCCGAGGCCGATGCGCGCGCCGCTCGCGAGGCGATCGAGGAGGCGTTCGCGGACTTCCTGTTCGTCTCGCCGTCGGATCGAGCAGCCGCGGTCTCGATCGTCCTGACCGCGCTCGCGCGGTCCGCCGTCGCCACGTCGCCGCTCTTCGGGGTCTCCGCCCCGAAGGCGGGGAGCGGCAAGACGCTTCTGGTCGACGTCGCGGCGACCATCGTGACCGGGCGCCCCGCCGCCCGGATGGTCCAGGCATCGAACCGCGAGGAGGAGAGGAAGCTCCTCCTCGCGCTCGCGCTCGAGGACGCCTCCTTCGTCCTCATCGACAACGTCGAAAGGCCGCTCGGCTCGGACGTTCTCGCGATGGCGCTAACCGGGACGGAGATTCGCGACCGCGTCCTCGGCGCGAGCAAGACGGTGGTGGCGAAGCTCTCGGCGACCTGGACGTGCTCCGGGAACAACTTGACGGTTCGGGGCGACCTCGGCCGACGGACGATCCCGATCCAGCTCGGCATCGACCGTGAACTGCCCGAGGAGCGCGAGGGCTTCCAGCACGATCCGCTACTCGCCTGGGTGCGTGCCGAGCGTCCTCGCCTTGTCCGGGCGGGCCTCACGATCCTCCGTGCGTTCGTCGTCGCCGGTCGTCCAGCCCCGGCGGGCCTTCGGCGAATCGGAGGCTTCGAGGAGTGGACTGCGTTGATCGGTGGAGCGTTGGTGTTCGCAGGCGGCGCTGATCCGACCGGCGGTCGCGATGAGTTCCGCGAGAGCTCGGACCCCGAGCGTGAGTCCCTCGCGATCGCGCTCGCAGAGTGGGATCGGTCACTAGGTCGCCGCCGCATCTTGGTGAGGGACCTCTCCGCTCATGCCGACGATGATGAGGAGCTCAAGATCGCGCTCATCGCCCTCGACCCGAGGCTCAAGATTGACGCGCCGATCGACCCCAGTCGATTTGGATACACCCTTCGGAAGTACTACAGCCGAATCGAGGGTGGTCGCAAGCTCATGCGTGAGCCCACGAAGAGTGGAGCCCTTTGGTTCGTCGAACGCACGGTCGAGCTCGGGCCGCGGGGGATGGGGTGATGCGGGGCGATCGACTTTCGCCGCTACGCGGCGAAGTTGACTCTCTACACCGAGACCTCTGCTTGGGGCCCCCGTCGGGAACCCATCACCCCTGATCGCCCATCACCCCTACCGGAGGACGAAGGAGATGACGTTGAGCGACACGAACGAGAAGGACGCGCTCGCAAGAGTAATGCAGCGCATTCCGGAGACCCGAGCGGCTCTCGCGCGAATCCCGGGCGTGGCCGCAGCGCTTCGTCGGGCGTCTGGGAACCCTGCGCAGGTGTGGGACCCTGATGACGGAACGGACCTAACAAACAAGATCCTGTGCGCGGGTCTCCAGACCGAGATCGAGCAGCTCGAGGCGCGGTTCGAGACGATCGAGGAGAAGTTCGAGGTCGTCACGGCGGCGGAGCGGAGCTGGCGTCCCATGCTCCAGGCGCGAAGCCACGTCGTCTTCCGGAACGACGCCGGGGACGTTGCGAAGATGCCGGTCGATCTCGTCGAGGTCATTGCCACGGCCGGGACGCTCGACGGCGACATCGCCGAGCGAGGTCGGAACGTGGTCTTCACGCATGCCGACGAGGAGATAGCGGAGATTCCGAAGGAGCTGTTCGTGGTACTGGAGCGCATCCTCGAGAGCTCGCGCTGGAACACGGGCCGGGGGTAGTCCCATTCCCGGGAGTCCCGGCGGCTTCCCACGTCATCAGGGGACGTGTTCCGGCGTGATCCCGCCGGTTCCCATTTCGGAGACGCGATGAACCTGGACGAGAAAGAGCTGGAGATCCTGCGTCACCTCGGGCCGGGACCGGCGGCCGTGAAGCCGCTGCTGGCTCGGATGCCGCGAAGCTCGGTGTACCGAAGGCTCAAGCGCCTCGCGGCACTCGGTCTGATCCGACGTGAAGGCCGGCGCTACCTTCTCCGACCTTCGGGGCACCAGGCGCTGGAAGACGACGCCGACCGCGGCGACTCCCCATCGGACCAGTCGAAGGCGCTCGACCGCGTCCTCCCACACACGCGTCTCGCGCCGACGCCATTTCACGCCGCGCTGCTTCGGCTGATCGGCTGCGCTGTCGTCGCGCGCCGCCACCGGGTGCGGGAGTCCCACCATCCGGCGTTCGTCGTCTTCGGTCCGAAGCTCCGCTGGAAGACGTGGGTGGCCAAGGCGGCGTGTCTCATGGTCGGCGCGGACCCTGCGGAGGACGTGATCTTCCTCGGGACCGAGTCGGGGAGATCGATGCTCTCGCGGAAGAGCCGGGACGGGAAGAGGCTGACCGCTCGGAAGGCGCTCTCCCGTCCCGTCGTCGGTCTCGACGAGTTCCTTCGCGCCAAGCCCGACGTTCGTCGGCTCCTCGAGGTCTATCTGTTCGGCGACGTGAGCGTGCCGGACGAGGACGGACCGATCACGGTCGAGCCCGTTCCGATCGTGACGCTGAATCCGCGCGAGAACCTCGCGAACGATCGCCTGAACGAGCGGCTCGATCTCGACGACGCGATGCTGCGTCGGTCCATCGTCGCCAACGTAGGCGATGTGCCCATTCCCGATGAGGTTCTCGCCGAAGGGGATGCACGGCTCGAGCGGATGCGCGCGCTTGGTCCCGCCGAGTTCCCGATGCCGCGGCAACCGAGCTGGGATCCCCGCCACGAGATTCGCGAGGGACTCGTGGCCGCGCTCTCCGATCACGACCGCATCGCCGACATCGACATCAGCATGGTGGCCATGCTCGCGTGCTCGGCGACCGCGTGGCTCTCGCGTGAAGGAGCGGTCCGGACAGTGTTGATCGACTACCTCTCGGTCGTTGAGCGGCTTGGCTGGCTCAAGCCAGACTGGCGGAGCGAGGCCGAATCGGCTCGTGGTGGTCGGGGCGCTCACGCTCCAGCAACGTCGGGAGCGTCCACGAGAGCGAACCGGCTTCTGTTCGACGCGAAGCTCCACCGGCTGGCCGACGAGTGCGATCGGCTGGGGCTCGAGCCGCTGGACCTCGGACAGTGCCTCGAGGACCTTTCGAAGCTGCGGGAGCTGGGCTTCTCGATCGAGGCCGCCCGGACGGTGGCCTGTCAGCTCGACCGACATGGCCTGACACCGGAGGAAGCCGGTCGCCTTGCCCGGCATCTCGTCGAAGGCGAGTCGGTCGATCGGATCGAACGTGCGCGGGCGGAGCGAGTTCGGCGGCTCGCTTCCGAGGCGAGTCGGCTGGAGCACCGCCTCGCCAGGCTCCACGGCCTCGCGGGACAGCTCGGCGACGACGCTCCCGATATCGCCGAGCTCTGCAAGCTCCGCGACGAGCTCGCGGCGTGCGGCCTTCCGATCGCGGAGCTGGCGATCCTGGCGCGGCGAGCGCGCAAGCTGGCCGGCGCTGCGGGCACGACGGCCAACGACGCCGCTGCGCTCGCGGGGCTCGCGCTCGAGTCGCTCTCCGTGGAGGTCGGTGAGGACGACCTCTTCGCCGCCCTGCGGGCCATGGCGACCGGCGCGCGAGAGGTCGTCGCGCTGAGCGCCGTCGAGGCTGGGACCCGCGAGAGGCTCGAAGAGCTCCGTGTCGCGGAGGAGAGCGCCGAGCAGCGTCTCTCGGCGCTGTGCGCGGAGGTCGCCCAGTCCGAGGCGGTCCTGGCCGACCGAGCGCGGCTGACGCGCGATGCTCGAGGGGACGTACGCGAGGCGAAGCGTGTCCTATCCGAGACCCGAAGGGAACACCATGCGCTTCGGGCGGACATCGTGTTCGCGGGCGAGCTGCTCGCGTTCGTCCACGGGGTTATCGGTCGTGACCCCGAGCTCTGGCGTAGGCTCGGCGCCGTCTTTCAGGCCGTGGCGAGGGGGTTCCCGGGACCGCACGTGTCCGAGTGCCGACGAGCTTTCCGCAGGAGGCTCGTCGAGCACCTTCGGCGGGCGGTTGCCGACGACGGCGAGCGGCGGCCCGAGCGGCGGGCACGCCGATGAACGAGTTCCCCCAGGATCCGCAACCTCTCGTCGGTCGCGAGCCCGCACTTCTCGACGTTCGCGGCGCTACCCCGTCGGCCGCGACGACGCTTCGCCGGATCTGGGATTCGTACAGCCCGCACACTCGCGTGGCCTACCGGACCGATCTCGGGCAGTTTCTCGAGTTCCTCGGCGTCGACCGGCAACGCTCGGCAGCGATGCTCCCGAGCGTCGTGGCGCAGATCGGGCAGGACCACGTCGCGTCGTGGATCGATCAGCTCCGTAGCGACGGCAAGGCCGCGAGCACGATCTCCCGGAAGGTCGCGGCGCTTCGGTCGGTCTTCAGGCATCTGGCAGCCGTCGGCTGGTGCTCGAGGAACCCCGCGTCCGGCCGAAGATTCCGAATCCCGGTGACGCGGAGACACCCAGCCCGCGTCGTGCCTTCCGAGAAGGAGATCCGCGCGCTGGTGTCGGTTGCCGTGCGGCAGGCGCAGTCGGGAGGCGCGGATCAAGTCCGGGACCTGGCCGTGATCCTGCTGCTCGTGACGTCCGGCCTCCGCGTGTCGGACGTGACGGAGATGCGGGTGGATGCCTGGTCGTCGTCGGTGGAGCGGCGGTCGGGCGCGCGCATCGTCGTCACGCTCAGGAAGGGAAGGAGGGAGGCCCCCGTGACGGTCGCCCCCGTCGCCGCAGCGTGGATCGACCGCTACCTGGAGCAACGACGCCGAGCCGGGGACGAGTGGGACGTCGACGCCCCGCTCTTCGCGCGGCGAGCGGCGTGCGGGTCTGCAGGGAAGCCAGTGTCGAGGAACGCGCTTTGGCGCCTCGTTCGCCGGCTCGGGGCCGAGGCTGGGATCGAGGGGCTCCATCCGCATCGCCTTCGCCATGCGGCCGCCACGCATGCCCTCGATGCTGGCGCTCCGATCGAGGACGTTGCGGACCTCCTCGGCCACGCGTCGACTCGAACGACCCGCATCTACGATGCCCGAGTCCGCGAGTCGACGGCCTGGAGGGCCCTGGCTCCACTCGCGGAGGAAGCTGGCGATGCCATCCACGTGACTGAGCGCGAAGGGCCGAGCCGCGACGCACCATAATCGTTACTTATGTTGCGCTTCGGTGACAGATCACAACTTGCGACTGTTCGAAGGATATGAAGCATTGACGATCGACCGCCGACGGCTGGCCCGGATCGTGGTGACGCAGTCCGGGATGTCGTACCGGGATAGCCTCGCCGCCGTTCGAAACGTGGTGAGTGCCCTCGAGGCTGCCATCGCTACGGGCGAACGCGTCGAGATTCGGGGACTCGGAGCCTTTCGCCCTACGATTCGCCCTCGTCGCTCACGGCCCGTTCCTCGCTGCTCGCGTGTGGACATCCCGGAGAGGGCCGGGGTCGTGTTCAGGCCCTCGAAGCGACTCCGCGCCCGCGTGTATGGCGCGATTCGTACGTCCGGATCCACGCCGGATGATGTTGTGCCGGAGTGACCAATCTCAGACAGAGCGAGCGCTTAGAGCCGGATTTGCAAAGGTTCCTGCGTGCGATCAGGGCGTTCGGTGGTGGGCGACGTATTCAGATGTTAACGTTGTGTTCGAGTCATCTACATCACTGAGGAGACTGGCATGTCGGCGATTCAAGACGCGTCAGATACCGCCGAGAGCGTCGTGCTGAAGTTCCTTCGGGAGCGCGGACCCCAGAGCCAGGACGACATCGTCGAGGCGCTTACGTCTGAGTTCGGAATTGCTCGTGACGACGCCGAACGGGCGGTTCGCACGCTCGTCGCCCGAGGTCTGATTGCCCCGAACTTCGACTGGACGCTCCGCCTTTCCGAAGCGCGCTAGCACGGGTCTTCCCTTCATGACTGGTCGGGGCACCGCGTGTCACTCCAACACCGCGCTGAACGACGACTAGACCGCGATCGCCCCGGCGATCAGCGCGCCGAGTTCCAACGAGACAGAGATCGGGTCCTGTACTCGAGGGAGTTCCGCCGGCTCGCTGGGGTCACGCAGGTCGTCGGAGCCGACGAGGGGCACCTGTTCCACAACCGGCTCACCCACTCGCTCAAGGTCGCCCAGGTGGGGCGGCGCATCGCAGAGCACCTTCTGTCGACCACGAAGACGGACGAGATCGAGGCCGCGGGGGGGCTCGATGCGGACGTCGTTGAGACGGCGTGCCTCGCGCACGATATCGGTCATCCACCATTCGGACACGTTGCCGAGGAGGAGCTTGACGCGATCTGGCGCGAGAAGGTTCCCGATGCGGACGCTGCCGACGGCTTCGAGGGCAACGCGCAGTCGTTCAGGATCGTCACGAACCTCTCGATCCGCCACGCGGATCTCCTCGGGTTGAACCTCACCAGGGCCTCGCTCAACGCCATCCTGAAGTACCCCCACATCAAACGCGATGACCGCGAGGGCGGCCGCAAGTGGGGGTACTACCACGGCACCGAGAGGGATGACTTCGACTTTGCCCGTGAGCACGAGGAGGTTGAAGATCGACGATCGCTCGAGGCCGAGATCATGGACCGAGCGGACGATATCACGTACTCGGTCCACGACGTCGACGACTTCTACCAGGCCGGCCTCGTGCCGCTGGACCAGATCCTCCAGCCAAGTGCCGAGCGAGACCGCTTCGTCGACCAGGCGCTTCAGCGGGTAATCCTCAACGCGGAGGACCGCGAGTGGGCAGAAGAGACCTTCCTCACCAAGCTCGGCCAGCTGGCGCCCGACGAGCTGAAAGCGCCATTCGCAGGGACGCGCCGACAGCGGGCCGCACTCAGCTCGTTCACCTCGATGCTCATCCGTCGGTTTGTTCTGGGTGAGGGCGAAGCCCGGCCCGCACTTCGCGTCGTCGCGGACGCGAAGGAGCGGCGAGTCCAGATCGAGGAAGTGGGCGCGAAGGAGGTCAAGCTCCTCAAAGGCCTCATGAAGGTGTACGTCTTCGAGCATCCCGGGCTCATGGCGCAGCAGTTCGGGCATAGACGGATGACCAGGAGGCTGTTCGAGATACTCTTCGACGCCGCCCATACCGGCTCGAAGGACTCCGGAATTGTCCCTGAGCCCTTCCGGGGGATCCTACCTGAAGTTGGCGACCTTCCGGGTCGTGCGCGACTCGTGACGGACCTCATCTCGAGCTTGACCGAACGGCAGGCCCTCTTGCTCTTCGCACGGCTACAGGGATACACGCCAGGTTCCATTCACGACAGCATCGTCCGCTAGCTCGGCGCTCGCTGCGAGCACGCTTCGGCGAGCGACACGACGTTCTACGCGCGCGCCGACGCGACTTCGGCGTTGACGGGCGCCGACCCGCGACGCGAGACTCGGCGTCGACGTGAACGACCCCCACCCCGATATCGACCCGTTTTCCCCGGCGCGTGACCAGGACGCCTGGTTTGTCATTCGTGGCTTCGCCTATCAGATCGATGCGACGATCTTGCGCTGGCTGAACCTCGGCCCCGCTGAGACGCTCGAGCTCGAGCGCGGCGAGGACATCGATCGGCTGGTCCCGGCGGCAGCCGAGGGGCGGGCGCGCATCCTGGAGCAGGTCAAGCACCTCGAGGCAAGCGTCACGCTCCGGACGCCGGCCGCGGTAAAAGCGATCGTCGACTTCATCGATCACCGAGATGCCAACCCATCGGTCGACCTGAGATTCCAATTCACGAGCTGCGCTGCTGCCGGTGTCGAAAGGAGCCAGCAGAAGCGGGGCGGGTCGGGCGGTATCGCGATCTGGGAGCGGCTGCGCCGGCTGGATCCATGCGACGCGCTCGCTCGCACCACGGATATCAACACGATTCGTGCGATCCTCCGGAGCTTGCGGCGAGGAAAGCTGCCCAAAGAGCCGTGGAGTCGGTTCTTCCGCTTCGTTCTGAACGCGCCGCAGGACGCCTTCCTCGACGTCGTCCAGCACTTCGAGTGGAGTCTCGGCGCGCCCGAGGTGGACGACCTTCGTCACCGCATCAGGGGCTTCCTGCGATCGCGAGGCGCGAACGAGTCAGAAGTCGCCGGCCAGTACGACCGGCTGACCGCCCACGTTCTCCAACTTCTCGGACAACGCGGGATCAAGCGTCTGCGACTGGAGGACCTCGACGAGCAGCTCGCGATCCCGCTCTCTCCCGCAGACGACGACCGCATCACCGTGCTTCGCGAGCTCGTGGACGATCTGCGGCCCCGCGTCGGACGGGTCGAGCAGAACCTGGCGTGCCATGCCGAGCGTCTCGAGACGCTCGAGCAGGCTGCCGAGCGCCGTCAGGAGCTCGGCGAGCTCACGTCCAGCCTGCTCGCGTCGGCTGGGTCGATCGGGTCGATCGAGGGGGCCAGGGTCGACCAGCGGGTCGCTCCCAACCTGACTCCGCCCCCGATCGTGACTCGGGCTTCGCCCAGGAACGAAGCCCTGCAGGCCGCTCGTGCGATAGAGGCGACCTGGCTTCACGTGCACGGGCCTCCTGGAATCGGCAAGAGCCAGCTCGTGAGGGGGCTCCTGGGAGACGGGGGCTGCGAAGGGTGGCTCGTCCTGAGAGACCTCGAGTCGGGCGAAGCCTCTGTCCAGCTCGACGCCGCGATCGAGAAGATCTCGGGGTTCCGCGGTATCCACTCCGACTCGCTCTACGCGGAGCCTGCTGCGCAGGCAGGGGCCGGCGTGCTGCTGGTGATCGACGATCTTCCCCGGTTGTCGCGCGAGGGCCCACTCGGCCGGCGGATCATCCGGCTCGCCAGGGTGGTTCGCGATGCCGGCGGGCGCCTGATCACGACCGGTGCCGAGGCCGTGCCCCGTACGGTTCAGCAACTGCTCGACGACGGGACCATCGAGAATCACGTCTGTCCGGCTCTGTCACCGGGAGAGTGCGGTGAGATCCTCGCGGCACACGGCGCACCCGACACGCCCGCTCGAGCAGTCCTCTCCGAGCTGGTTGCCGCCCGAGCGCGAGGGCACGCGACGTTCGTCGCCGCCCTTGCTCAGTCCCTGCGCGATCGAGGCTGGCCGTCGGGTCGTGATCTCGATGAGGCGCTTGCGGGCTCCGAGCTCGCCGCGGACCTCAAGCGGGAGACGCGGGAACGAGTCCGGACGACCGTCTCCAGCGAGACCGCGCGTGACCTTCTCTATCGGCTCAGCCAGATCCTGGGCAGCGCGTTCGACTTGGCCGATGCCGACGCGCTCGCTGCCGTCCCTCCGCCGATTGCTCGTCCGCGCGAGCACCTGGACGAGCTCGCCGGTCTCTGGGTCCAGCCTGGGCCAGATGGCGCCTTCGCCGTATCCGTCCTCGCGAGAGAGATAGGCGCGACGGCCCTTCCCGGCGAGATCCAGAGAGACTGCCACCGCGTCCTCGGTGAGCGGATCCTCGCTGGAGGAGAGCTCGGCCCAATCGACGTCGTGCGCTGCCTCCGCTACCTGACGAACGCCGGCGAGCTCGTCAAAGCCGGCCAGGTCGTTGCGATGGCGCTCGTTTCGCTCCAGTCCCAGGGCGCTACGGATGCTGCCGCCAGCCTCGGTCTTCTCGGCTACTACGAGACGGTCGAGCTCCCGGATGGGCTCCACCCGGACACACGGGTGATCATCCGGTCCGTGCAGGCCGGCATGCGTGACGAAGCGGGGCTCGACCCGACATTTTCGCTAGAGGATCTCGATCGCCTCCTGTCGGACGAAGGCGTGAGCGACTGGGCCCGCTTCACTGGCATGGTCCACGCCCACGCGATCGCCGCTACCCGTGACTTCGATCGAGCCTGTGATTACGCGACGCGGGCTCTGAAGCTCCTTCCCGGGGTCAAAGCGCAAGTCGAGGCAGGCGGTCCGGGGCCGTTTCCCGAGCCAGAGGTCCGCGCGCGCGTCCGAACGTTCGATGAGATTCCGGGAGTGCTCGTCTGGTCGGCTGTCGGCGCGGTCGCGAGCCCTCCCTCACTGGGACCCTGGCTGCAGATGCTCGACGAGATCGGGCCTAGGGCGCGCGAGCTCTCGCTGAAGTCGTCGTTGGCCGACACGGGTAGCATTCTCGTGGCTGACCGATTGTGGATGGCCGAAGCCGCAAAGCCTGCGGACGACCGCGACTGGGACGGGATCCTCGACGTCCTCCACCGGCTCGAGGCGACAGCGACCAGGCTCGGCATGTCGCCCCTCGCAACCGCGGCCGTGCGGGGGCGGATCGTCGTGCATGCCGAGTACCTCGACGACCTCGACGCCGCACTCGCCGACGGGAACCGGGCGCTTGCGTCGAGCTCGAGTTCGCGCCGAGATCGCTTCATCGTGGGCGAGGCCCTGGCGCGCCAGTTCCTCTACGGGAAGCGCCATGCCGAGGCAAGAGAGCGGTTCCAGGGCGTGTTCGGCGAGCCTGTCGCCGGTCTGGAGCTCATCCGGGTCAACGGCCTGCTGAGCGCCGCGACGGCCTCGAGTGAGGACGGAGACCCGGTCGAAGCCGCGGGCTACGCTCGCCGAGCCGTCGACCTCATCGAGGGAGCCCTCGATCGGGACCCGAGCCGCATCCTGGCGGCCCAGGCGCGAGGAGAGCTCGCCCTCGTGCTGCAAGAGGCGGGCGACTCGGCGGAGGCGTTCGACGCGCTCGATGCCGCGGCCGAGCATCTCGAGGCGAGCCCAGACCGAGGGCGAGCCTGGCGGGCGTGTGTTGTGATGCTCCTCCACGTCGCGGGGCTCCTCGGTGAGAAGCACCGCATCGCGCGTGGCGAGAAGCCGGTCGACTGGAGAGCGCGCGGCACGAAACCCGGCTTCTTCCTTCACGCCATCCCGTCCGCGGCCGCTCGATACGTCGAGCAGACGAGTGCGCTCCTTCCCTACTGGCTCGCGGTGATTGCAGATGCCTTTGGACGAACCGACCGCATCGAGCGGTGGGCGAACCTCGCCTTCCAGCGCTCCGAGAGCCCACCCATGCGAAGCTCTCGGCTGCTGCTGGTCCCCCTTCTCGTGGCGCCAATGCTCCGAAGTGGGCGGTGGGCGGAGGCGCTCGAGCTCGTGGAACGACAGGTGGCGGAGATTGACGAGTCGGCCTCGTTCCACGGGGCCGGGGGGAGCGTCGCGGGATCCGAGACTCTCACGAGGGAGACCGCCCGGGTCTACTTCGGCTTCCTTCCGGCGGTGTTCGAGCTCTGCAGGGCAGCCACCCACGACCGTGACGCTGGACGAGGCGCGGCGAAGACGCTCATCGAGTTCTGCCGGCGCTGGTCGCGACTGCCCGACGCACGCGAGCCCTGGGATGCGAAGATCGCGATGCTCGAAACGTCGTTCCTCGAGAGTGGACGACGCCCCGCTGTCAGGCGGATCGCCGCCAGGGTCGGGAACTCGGAGTCAGCGGTCGCGTTGGGCTGGGCCTGCTCGGCGCTCTGCGCGGATGCCGACCCGCTCGAGGTGATGAGCGACCTCGCCGCGCTGACGCTGGCTTTCGTGGAGCGCCTGGGCGCGCTCTCGCCGGGCTTCGAGCGTCTCGTTGTCGAGCACCTGATCGTGTCGGCGACGTCGCTCGTGGAGCGTCACCGCGCGCGCTTCAGAGACGCCGACGACCTCCTGCTGAGGATCTCCTCGTCCGGCTCGGGCTGCAGCGCTGAGCGGGCCAGGGCCGTTCTCGACCAACTGCGCGACCGAATCGTGTAGGCAGGTCGCTCGCACTCCAGCTCGACCGCACCACACGGCCCGTCGTCGGTCCTAGGAGAACACGCTCGCCGACTCGTCGGTCGACTTCCGTCGACGGACGAAGCCGCATCGGAACGCGTGACCATCCGCGAGACGCTGCACTTGGACCAGGTCAGGGTCACGCCGTGGTTGCGGGTGCCGTCGCCTCCTCCCTCTCGGCGATTGCGACCATGGCTGCCAACAGGCTCTCGGCGTAGCGGTTCGAGGCGTGCTCGACGTACCCCGGAAGTGCTTGGCGAAGGAGGAGCGCCGCGCCGAGCAGCACGAGCTCGATCGCCACGCCGACCCAGGAGGCCTCGAGCCAGATGGCTTGGATCAGGCACGCGATGGCTCCGATCGCGCACGAAGCCAACCAGAGCGGCATGAGACCCTGGAGGTTGCGGACGAATCCGTAGTCCTCGTTGTGGATGGCGACGAGCTTGGCCTCGGGCCGCTCGCGGACGAGGTCTCGGGCTCGTCGTGTGGCGTCGGCGATGACCCGATCGCACTCCTCGGCGCTCGTGAGCGCCGACGCCTCGATGTCGAATCCGGTGAGCCGCCGGATCGCGTCATACCACTGCCTTCGCTGCTGCTCGGACTTCGTCGCGTCGGTCGGTCGCAGCCAGCGGTTCGTCGGAAGACCGCCGTGCTCCGCGACGAAGCGCCTCTCGACCCGGACACCCGCAGCGCGGGCGAGGTGTCCGACCATGACGGCGAGCGCGAGGTGGATGAGAGCGCCGACGCCGAGCGTCGACGACCACTCGGCTTGCGCCGTCAGGGGCCAGGCCGCGGCCAGGGATAGAGGGAGGACGGCGAGCAGTGCTGGCCGCAGGCGGGCCTTCCGTTCGTATCGGTCGCTGACGATCAACACGTCGGTGAGAAACTTCATAGTGCTCTACTCCAGGTTGCGAAGGATGATCTCGAGATCGCCGTCGTCCCCGGCGATCAGCACGAGGGCTGGGCGACCGACGCGACCTTGCGCCCCGGCCAGCTCGTCGAGGGCGGCGCAATCCGTGGAGCTCGGCTGCGCCGAACACGACGTCGGATGGCTGTGCCACTCCCCGACGTACCCCACAGCCCCCGCTGTCTTTCGCCGGACTTGGTCGAGGTGTGCCCGGAGACCCGCCCTCCCTCGAGTGAACTCGGACGGGCTCAGCCGGCTATCCGCCGGTGCTGCTGACGCCCGCGTGACGTAGATCGTTCGGCGCCAGAGATCGAGCGAGCCCGTGATTATGCCCCCGGTTTCGCTAGGGAGCGCCTCGAGCCGCCTCCGATGGATCGCACTGATCACGGACTCGGAGACGCGGATCTCCCACTCGCGACGCGTGAACGTGCGAACGGGGGAGATGTCGACGGCTCGCCGCCTGACGCCGAGCGTGTCGTCGTCGAGTTGCCAGACCGAGGCGATGCGCCGGGGCGACTCGATCCAGTCCCGGATGGCCCGGGCCGCGATGCCGCCGAACGTCGCGACTGCGTCCTGGGGGATGACGGCTGTCTCGTCGCCGCAGGATCCGCCGCAACGCACAGTCTCGAGCTCTCCCTCAGGCACGATGAGGCCTTCGAGCTCGGGCGAGTCGGGGATGGCGGCGAGGAGCTGCGCATCGAGGTCGTCGAGGCGGACTGCGCGCTGGCCCCCTTCGCCGAGGAGGACGATTGACCTGCCCGATACGCCCAGATAGGCCGAGGCGCGAGGGGCCGTCGACGGGAGTCGGGAAACGCGTCGGAGAGCCGACTGGGAGGCCGAGAAGTCTAGAATCGCCTCGGACCGGTCCAGGGCCGCCGTGAACTCCTCGTGGCAGGTCGTCTCGTCCGAGTGGATGTCCGCTCGAAGTCCCTCGGCGGCTCCTGGCCCGAGTAGCCAGCTAACCTCGTGTGCGAGCGCCTCGGCCTTGCTGTGACCGACGTATCCGCAGGAGAGCCCGTGTCGAGTGAGGTTGTGAGGGAGGAGGTGGTCAACGTCGATGATCGTCCAGCGGCCAATGCCCAGTCGGGCAAGGTTGAGCGTGATCTGGGACCCGAGTGCACCCGCGCCGAGCGAGAGTAGCTCTCGAGGCGCCGTCTGGCGCGGCAAGCCGCTCCACCTGCGCGCGGTCTCGTGGCTCGGGAATAAGACCGGATCGAGCGGCCCGACGACTCCTACCTGGAGATCGACGTTTCTCGAGATCGGGACCGGTCCGTAGTGGACGTCGCCATCTATCGAGACGAGAGCGCCCGTTTTCAAACCGAGCTGTCTGATCGTGACGCCCTTTAGCGCAAACGCGACGTGCTCGGAGTCGACCTCCTCCCCGTCTCGGAGCTTCGGAAGCTCGATGTGGAACAGCCACTCCCGATCGAGGAGGCGTCGCTTCTCCCTGTGGTCGACGACCCAGCTTGTCGCCCGCCGCACCTCGTCGACGAGGTCGATCCTGGCCTCGCGGAGAAGCTGGCGTAGGTCACCGAAGTTGACCGGGAGGTGCCGGATCACGATTCCGTCGGTGGGTGACCCGCGGATCGGGAGAACCAGGTCGCCAACAGAGTCCCCGTCCGGCCGCGCCGGGGATGCACGGAGAACGAGCGGCTCTATCGACAACGCGGCAATCGCGTACGGGGCCGGCGTGTCCGAGGGCGGCTCGCGATCGACGATGAGCCGCCCGGCCGACGGGACGAAAGGCTCGAGGCGCTGTCCGGGGAGATGCAACTTCCCGGCGCCGGCGCGCTCGAACCAGTCACTCACTAGCTGAAGCACGTCGTCCGGTGTGACGGATGATCGGAGCTCCGCCCAGGGCTCCTCGAACAGGCATAGCCTCCGCGGTGTGTTGGAGGGTGAGAGGAGCTGATGAGGGGTCGCCGGAAAGTCGCGGCGAAGCACCCACGCCTCTGGCGGTTGCGACTCGTCGGCTTCGACTCGGAGCTGGACACGCTCGGAACGCTCCAGCGCGACGGCCGGCTCGGTCGGCAGCTCGGTCTCGAACTCGATCTCAACTCCCTCGGCCTCGCCGTCGCGCACGATGCGAACGAGCCGGGCGCAGGGATAGCGATCGATCGCATGGAGGAACGCGCGTGCTCGCGGGAGGGTGAGCGCGTCGGCACAGATCGTCACACCGACCTCGTAGAGCTGGGAGGCGCTCACCGACATCGGCCGAATCTCGGCGCGACCTGCACTGCCGGCGCTCCTGCCGACGTCCAGTTCTTGGGGGACCTCTTCACTGTCAGGCCGCGATCGGAGACGCCGACGATGATCGGCTGTGGATCGTCAGTGACAGGATGCTCGCCTGTGACGAGGAAGTCGTCGTCGTGCTCGACGACGGTCCGGTAGTACGCGGCGGCCTGTTCGTGGGGGGGCGTGTGGTCGGAGTCGATCGGGTCGCACGAGGAGACGACGATCGGCCGCACATCCGCTCCGTAGTGCGTGAGGAGTCGGTCGACGTCGGGCACGGGGACGGTGACGGTCGTGCCCTTCTTCGGAGCCAGGGCGGTGTACGAGTTGTGGTGCGCGGTGTGAAAGAGGTTCCACTCCAGACGCTCGAGGCGTCCGTGTCGCTCTGTGATGCCGACGATGTCGCTGAAGATCTCGTGGGTTGCGTCGCCCGTCAGCCAGACGCGCGCGCACGACTTGTCTCGATCGTAGAACGTGAGATGCAGGACGAGCGAGGTGTCGTTCCGGTCGCCCGTTCCATCCGAGTTCTTGGCGAATGGCGCGTGGGCGAAGATCTCGAGCCCATCCGTCGACGCGTCGTATCCGGGGACGAGCTTGCCGGCATCGACGAGCAGGTGCCGTCGCCTCTCGGGATCGATCCCGTTCTGCCTTAGCCATGAGTCGAGGGCGCCCGGAGCCGCGAACACGAGGACGCCCTCACCGAGCGTCATCCGGTAGCGAGCCTCGGCCTGAACGATCCGGGCGTCCTCGGTCAGCTCGACTTCGCTCTCGAGGAAGAAGCCGGCGGGAATCCAGAGCTGGCGGAAGGCGACGCGTCCCGAGCCCTGGTACTTCGCGGCATGGTCGAACCTGAAGAACTCGCCGGCTCCACCGACGTGATCGAGATCTCCGTGGCTCGCAGCGAAGCACTCGAGCTCATCACCCCCGTGATCATCGAGCGCCGCGCGAATCGCACCGGGCACATCGAACGGGACGGCATCGGTGTTCTTGAAGTCGAAGAGGAGCAGGCGGCCCTGATGGAGCTCCAGGAGCGTAGTATCGCCGTTTCCAACCGGGTAAAAGCGAAGGGTCGCCATTCTCGTCTCCATGGCTCACGTGCGAGGATGGTGCTGAGGTATGCAAGATTGATACCATCGAGACGCTCTGACCATAGATATTGTTGCATCGAAACCAAAGACAGACTTAACATTCGGACGGGGCAAGGGGTTAGCTTGTCGGTCGGTCGGCGGATCAGGACGCACGTTCGTGACAGGCCCCGTCGACTACCACAGAGTGGATCACGCTTGTCGGTAGCCTACGACATGTAGGTGCCAGACCCGCGCTCGAGGACTCGGCGGCCTACAGGCGCTCGACGACGGTCTCAGGCTCGCGCCGCCCGGAGCAGCGCGCGAATCCCTGGCCCGATCGACCAGATGTGCAGGTCGACGACTCGTTCGTCCCCGTCGGCTTCGAACGCGGCGCGGGCCCGGTCGAGCACGTCGCGTGGAGCTTGCCGATCGAGAAGGACGGCGCCCGAGCCTCTTATCAGCCCCCATGACCAGCGGGCCACCAGGAGCGAGCCGACGACACCCATCGCTGGATCGAGCCAACCTTGACCGAGCAGCTTCCCTCCGAGCAGGGCGAAGATCGCCGTAAACGACGTCAACGCGTCGGCGAGCACATGGAAGTAGGCCGCACGCAGATTGGTGGTGTGCTCCACTCGGCGCGGCGTGCTCGTGCGACTCGTGCTTGTGCTGATGATCGTGATGGTCGTGTGCTCCACCGTGGATGCCGAGGAGCGCGACGCTGACACCGTTGACTACGAGCCCCAGCACGGCGACGGCGATCGCTTGATCGAACACGATTGGGACTGGATTCACGAACCTCGCGATCGACTCCCACGCCATCAGGACGGCGAACACGGCGAGTAGCAGCGCGCCGGAGAATCCACCGAGCGCGTTCACCTTGCCTGTGCCGAAGCTGAACCTCTCGTCGCCCGCCCGCCGCCGCGCATAGACATACGCAGCGACGGCGATCCCCAGGGCGACGGCATGGGATCCCATGTGGAGCCCGTCGGCGAGCAGGGCCATGGAGCCGTACACGACGCCGGCCCAGATCTCCACGAACATGAAGACCGCCGTCAGGAGCGCTACCCAGAGCGTGCGGCGCTCTCCGCGGCTTGGGTGCTCTTGACCCAGGAGATGCTCGTGGGTCCACGGTCCGAGATCCGTCGTGTGCATGTTCTGTCCTCGAGGTGCTAGCTGACCGACCGCGCTCTCAGAGTGACGAAGAGGTCACACTGCGCCGGCACGAAGATTGCGTTGCGTTACGGCGACGTCGGATCACCACGTCCGCTTGGGAGAGAGCAATGAAGCACCCAACGAGCATCACTGTCATCGTCACGCTGGTTCTCATGAGTCTGTACGCTGCGGGCTGCGCGCGGCCACAACCCGTCGTGGGCGTGGTGGTGGAGGACCCGACGCCGAGGTGGATCGGGCAAAGGGCACCCGGAGGTACGGTCATCGACGGGCAGGGGAAGATCCGCCGAGTCGCGTCGCTGTATGGTGACGCGACGCTCGTAGTGTTCCGCACCGCGGGTTGCGACGAGGCCGGTGCGTCGCTCAGGGACGAAGCGCCCGGCCCCGGCGTCGTCGTGATCGAGGTCTGCAATCATCCGGACGGGCCGTGTCCGCATCACGGTGAGTGCGTCCTGACGAGAGCCGACCGGGCAACTCGAGTCGTGTCGCTTTGCGATGCACGTGGGTTGCTCCGGAGACGTTGGGGAGTCACGACGTCCGGAGCCGCCTTCCTGCTAGACGACATCGGGATCATCCGAGCCGTGGAGCGTCCCGACGAGATCGACCGACTCGTGACGCAGGCCAATGAGATCGCCGAGCGGGTCCAGATGGACGCCGACGACGACTGGGGATCTTGACTCTCAAGGGTGCCCGTCGGCGATGCTATCGAGAGCGTCCGCGTGTCCGTGATGAGGTAACCTCGAGCATCTCCTGTGTGATCGTCTCCTGGCGGGCCTTGCGGAGGTCGCGCTCCTGCTCGGTGATTCGATCCTCAGCGGCCTCATGCGCTCGCGTCATCGTCTGGAGCCGGACGCTCGCCTCGACGCGCGCGGCGAGGCAGACGGCGTGGGCGACGCGGGCGTGGATCAGCAGCGACGTGGCGTCGTTCGCGAGGCGCACCGACTCCGTCAGGAGCATGGCTTGCCGGCCGTCGAGCCGCGAGGCGACGGACTGCGCCTCGTCCAGCTCTTCGTGCGGCGGGGCATTTCGGGCGCGCGCGATCGGGGTCCCGGCCGGGCTTGCATCGTCGATGCCCACGATCGTCAGCCTGGGCGCGAAGGGACCGCTCACCGCGACGACCTCCGCCTCGACGCGGTCGGCGAGCTCGGCGGCTGCCTCGATGCTCGACGGCGTCGGCTCGGCGATGACGTCAACGCCGAGATCGACGTCGCCGAGCAGATCGACCAGCCGCACGCCGCAGGCGATGAGGAGCGCCGGGCGCTCCGAGATGACGAGCCCGCGGACCTCGTCGGCGACCGTCTGATTGAGGCGTCCGCACAGACCGAGGTCGGTCCCGAGCGCGAGGACGACCGGTGGCCCGGCCCGGCGCTCGTCGAGGTCGCGCGCGCGGCCGTGGAGGGCGGCGACCCAGGCGAGGTGACGGCCAGCCTCACGCGCGTGGTGGGTCCACCGCAGGACCTGGGCCGCGGCCAGCGAGCGCGTCGCGTGGGCGACGTCGCGGAAGCCGCGCCATGCGTCGAGGCGCGTCTCGAGCTCGCGCGGCGACGTCACCGTTTGCCCTCCGCGGGCTCGCTCGCAGCGACGAGGACAGTGCGCCCCGCGTTCTCCATCGCCGCCAAGCGGACCGGATCGGGCTCGTCGCCTGCCTCGAGCCGGTGCCATGTGTCGACGTCGGAGGTCCGCATCCGGTCGACCGAGCTGGCGAGCGTCTCGCGGAAGGCCCCCATCAGGACACGGGTCACCGACGGATCGTTCAGCAGAACGACGCGCGCGACCGTCTCCGCCCAGCGCAACGGGCTGGCGCGGTCCTGCCGGAGCGCCTCGCGCACGCGACGGCCCCGCTCGATGATCCGCTGCGCGCTCTCCTCCAGGCGCGAGCCGAAGCGAGCGAAGACCTCGAGCTCGAGGACCTGGGCGTAGTCGTTCTTCAACCTCCCCGCCACCTTCTTGAGCGCGCGCGGCTGGGCTTTCCCGCCGACGCGCGAGACGGAGAGGCCGACGTCGACCGCCGGGATCTGGCCGGCGGCGGAGAGAGCGGCGTCGAGCCGGATCTGTCCGTCGGTGATCGACACGATGTTCGTCGGGATGTAGGCGGAGAGGTCGCCCGCCTGCGTCTCGACGATCGGGAGCGCGGTGAGCGAGCCGCCCCCGCGCTCGCTCCCGAGCTGGGTCGCCCGCTCGAGGAGCCGCGCGTGGGCGTAGAAGACGTCGGCGGGGAAGGCCTCGCGCCCGACGGGCCGGCCGAGGAGCAGGGCGAGGGAACGGTGGGCGTGGGCGTGGGTGGTGAGGTCGTCGAGCACGACGAGGACGTCGCGGCCGGCGAGGGCGAGGTCCTCCGCCATGGCGAAGGCGGCGTAGGGGGCGAGGTGGATCAGCCCGAGCGGATCGTCGGCGTCGGTCACGACGCAGAACCCGCGCTCGAGCACGCCGGCGCGACGGAGCCACTCGACGTTCGCGGCGATCTCCGCGCCCCGGCTTCCGATCGCCACGTAGACCGAGACGACGTCGGGCTCCTGCGCGGCGAGGATGTCGAGGCAGAGCTCGGTCTTCCCCGTCGTCCGGTCGCCGATGACGAGCTGCCGCTGACCGCGCCCGATCGGGATCATCGCGTCGAGGACGAAGACGCCGGTGCGGAGCGGACGCGAGACGGGCTCTCGCTCGACCAGGGGGACGACCACGTCGTCGACCCGCGCGCGGCGTCGCGTCTCCAGTGGCCCGAGGCCGTCGCGCGGCGATCCCGTTGGATCGACGACGCGACCTATCAGCTCGGGCCCCGCGGGGACGTCGAGGACGCGCCCGTGACGGCGAACCGGGTCGCCAGACTCGACGCCGCGCGCATCGCCGAGGAGGACGAGCCGCATCGTGTCACGGTCGATCGCGTCGACGCGCGCTGCCGTCCCGTCGATGTCGAGGAGCTCTCCGGCGAGCGGCCGCTCGAGCCCGGTCGCGATCGCGACGCCGTCTCCCGCGCTGACGACCCGCCCGACGTGCGTCACGCGCGCGACGGGCTTGGCGTGGTCGAGCCGGCCACGAAGCTCCCGCACCGCGTCGAGTGCGACGGTGCGGGCTCGCTCCTCGAGCGTGAGCGTGTCGGCCGTCACGAGACCTCCTCACCGGTTGCGAGGCCAGCGGCGACCGGCTCGTCCGGCGGGGCAGCGTCGCCCCCGGACTCCGCCGTGTCGGCGATCCAGCCCTCGAGGCTCGCTCCGGCGCTCGCGTCCACCTCGAGGTCGCGAAGGACCAGGCGCACGCCGCCCCTCAGCTCTTGGTCGACGCTCGTCTCGAAGTCGCAGCCATCGCCGATGACCTCGGCGAGCATGCGCTCGATCGCGGCGGCGTCCGCGTCGGGGCTCACGAGCACGCGTAGGCGCGCGCCCTCCGTCGGCCTGCCCGAACGGCGGAGGAGCTCCTCAGCTGCGCGTCGGGCGTAGGCCGCGGCGACGTCGGTGCCGGCCGCATCCGTGGCGACGCGCGACGCCGCGTCCACCGCGAGCTCGAGCACCTCGCTCCGCAGGTCGAGGAGGGCCCGCGCGCGGGCGGCCTCGATCTCGGTCTCGGCCCGTCGTCGCGCCTCGTCCATCTCGGCCCGCGCCTCCGCGACGATCTCCTCGGCGCGGCTCTCCGCCGCGGCCCGCGCCTCGCGGCGGATGCCGTCCGCCTCCTCCCCGGCCGCGTCGAGCTTGGCCTGGTAGCTCTCGCGGAGGGCGTCGGCCGCGTGCTCACGCTGGCGGATCTCCTCGTGGCGCTCCTCGGCCTGCTTCCGGCGCTTCTCGAGAACGCTCCGGATCGGGTCGAAGAGAAACCGCGTGAGGAGGAAGACGAGGACCCCGAAGTTCAGGATCTCGAAGGCGACGAGCTTCCAGTCGATCTCCATGGTCGCCTCAGGACGCCGCCGGCAGGAGCGGGTTGGCGAAGAGGAGGATCAGGGCGATGACGAGGCAGTAGATCGCCGTCGACTCGACCATGGCCATCCCGACGAAGAGCGTGCGCGTCAGGCTGGGAGCTATCTCGGGCTGTCGCGCCATCGCGTCGAGGGCTGACGCGAGCCCGCGGCCTTCGCCGAGGGCTGATCCGATCGAGCCGAGCGCGACGGTCAGCCCCGCGGTGGCGATCGAGACCGCGGCGATGAGGTCGGTTCCACTCATGACTTCTTTGCCTCCGGGACGGTCGCGTCACCCGCGATGTCCTTCTCGACCTGGATCGCAGCGGCGATGTAGACGGCCGCCAGGATCCCGAAGATGTAGGCCTGGATGAGCCCGGTGAGCAGCCCGAGGACGAGCAGCGGCACGGGCACGAGGAAGCCGGCGACGAACAGGATGATCGCTCCGATCATCTGCCCGCTCATCGCGTTGCCGAAGAGCCGGACGCACAGGGCGAGCGTGCGGGTGAGCTCGCCGACGACGTTCAGCGGGAGGAGGATCCAGCTCGGCCGGGTGTAGCCGCGGAGGTAAGCGAGCACCCCCCGCCGGCGGATTCCGAAGTAGGGGACCGCGACGAACACGACGAGGGCGAGCGCCAGGGGCGTCGAGAGGGCCGCGGTGGGAGGCCGGATGAACGGGACGACCGACAACGTGTTGCTCACCGCGATGAAGACCATGAGGCCGCCGATCAGCCCGACGTACGGACGGGGCTCCTCCTCGACGACCTCGCCGATCGTTCCGTCGATCCACGTCACGAACATCTCGAGCGCGGTCTGCCAGAGCGTGAGCCCCTCGACGCGCAGTCGATGAGACGCGAGCCAGCACATGAACCCGAGAAGCGCGGTGATGGTCGCTGAAACGACGGCCGTATCGGGGATCTCGAGACCGGCGAGGCGCAGGGTGAACGTCGGGCTCATGCCGGACCGTCCTCGTCCACGGGTGAGCGTGACGCGTGCCAGCGCGCGGCCTGGCTCGCGATGACGATCCCGACGAGCGAGCCCGCGATCGCGGCCAGCCCGAGCGGGGCGAGGGCGAGTACGACGAGGGCCGGGAGCAGGATCCGCAGGGGCGCTCCCAGGAGCAGCGCGGCGGGGCGGCCCGTGTGCACGGCTCGCGCGACGGCACGGTGGAGTAGGAGCGCGTGGGTCGCGCCGGCCAGCAGGCCGGCCAGGGCGGCCAGGACGAAGACGACGGCGCCGCTCATGGCTGGCCTCCTCGCGAGGCGCGCTCGACTTGATCCGAGGTCTCCTGGATCGCCCGCCAGTAGAAGTAGCCCCCGATCGACAGACCGACGAGCATCAGCCCCAGCGCCATGGCGATGCCCGTGCCGAGACGCATGTCGAGCAGATGCCCGAGGAAGGCACACGCGACGGGCGGCAGCGCGATCAGCCAGCCGAGCGTTCCCACGTGGGCGACGGTTCGCCAGAGGCTACCGACTGGCTCTCGGCGAGCCTTCTCGCGAAGCTCGTGCTGACGCCGGACGCGCTCGACGAGGAGACGGTCGCTCTCGCTCGCGCGTCGGTCGCCCGCGTCCCTGGGCTGGCCCGCGGCCGCTTGGGGGTCGGTCGCCGTCACCCGTGCACCTCTCTCTGCAAGGCCGCGAGGGCGCGCCGGAGGGCCGCGTCGTGTCGAGCGAGGACCGCGCGCGCCTCGTGCTCGACGCGCCGGCGGGAGGCGGCCCGTCGCTCGAGCCGGGCGAGGAGCGCCTCGAGCGTCTCCTCCTCGGCAGCCCACCGGGAGAGCAGGCGCACCTCGGTCGGCGAGATCGAGGCGAGGCCGCCTTCGGAGGCGAGGAACGACTCGAGCTCTTCGCCTGGTCGTTCGCCCCGACGGGTTACGTGAATGGCCCCGGAGCGGAGACTCGCCAGCGCCGGCTCATGGCCGGGGAGGACGCCGCGGTGGCCGTCGGGGGCCTCGAACCGCACGCGGACGACGTCCTCGATGATACGCTGGCGGTCGGGCGTGGCGACGACCACCGTCATGGTTGGGGACGCGCTCACGCCTCGCCCTCCCGCTCGTGGTGGCGGCGGAGCAGGTCATCGAGCGTCCCGCCCATGTAGAGCGCGTGCTCGGGCAGGTCGTCGCAGCCGCCGTCGATGATGCGCTCGGTGTCGTCGAGCGTCTCCTCGAGCTTGACGAACGCCCCGGGCATCCCGGTGAACGACTCGGTCACCGAGAAGGGCTGGGTGAGGAATCGCCGGAGCCTGCGCGCACGGAAGGCCATCTGCCGGTCCTCGGGGGCGAGCTCGTCGGTGCCCATGAGCGCGATGATGTCGCGCAGCTCCTCGTACTTGGCGAGCACGCGGCGCGCGTCGGCGGCGATGCGCGCGTGCCGCTCGCCGACGACGTCGGGCCGCAGGAGCGACGACGTGCTCCGGAGCGGATCGACCGCGGGGTAGAGCCCCTCGCTCGCCGCTTCGCGCGAGAGGACGAGGAAGCCGTCGAGGTGGTTGAAGAGCTCGGCGACGGCCGGATCGGTGATGTCGTCGGCGGGGACGTAGACGGCCTGCACGCTCGTGATGGCGGCGCGCTCGGTCGACGCGATCCGCTCCTGCATCTCGGCGATCTCGGCCGCGAGCGTGGGCTGGTATCCGACGCGCGAGGGCGGCCGGCCGAACATGCCGCTCACCTCGTTGCCCGCCTGGACGAACCGGAAGACGTTGTCCATGAACAGGAGCACGTCCTGGCCGGGGTCGTCACGGAACCACTCGGCCGTCGTCAGGGCGGCGAGACCAGTCCGGTAGCGTTCGCCGGGGGTCGCGCCCATCTGGCCGAAGACGAGGACGACGTTCGGGAGCACGCCCGACTGCTCCATCTCGATCCACAGCTCGCGCGCCTCGCGGCTGCGCTCGCCGATGCCCGCGAACACGCTCACGCCGCGGTGGTAGTGCACCGTGTTCTGCATCAGCTCCATCATCAGGACGGTCTTGCCCACGCCGGCGCCGCCGAAGAGGCCGGTCTTGCCTCCGCGGGGGAGCGGGGCGAGCAGGTCGATGACCTTGAGGCCCGTCTGGAAGACGTCGCGGGCGGGGCGACGGCGCGTGAGCTCGGGCGACGAGCGGAGGATGGACTGGCGCGGCTCGCCGAGCGGCGGCCCGCCGTCGAGCGGGTGACCGAGGACGTCGAAGATCCTCCCGCAGACCTGCGCGCCGACCGGGACCCGCAGCGGCGAGCCGGTCGTCGTGACCGGGTCGCCCACGGCGAGACCGCGCGTGTCGCCGAAGGCGAGCGCGCGGACGCGGTCGGGCGCGGCGTGCAGCGTCACCTCGAGCGGGAGGGGGCGGTCCTCGCGCGCGATCTCGAGGATCTCGCCGATCGCGGGCAGGCCGGTCTCGTGTCCGTCGGGGAAGCGAACCTCGACGACGGCACCGTCGATCGCGTCGACGTGTCCGGCTTCGGTCGGCGAGCGGACGGACCGCACGCTCGCGCCGGTGGAGGGCTCGGGCGAGCTCGTCACGGCGAGCTCCCGGCATCGCGCGGCGCCGCGCGGTCGAGGTCGAATCGGTCACGGTGCTCCGGGACCGTGCAGCTCCAGCCGAGCTCCTCCTCGACCCGCAGGCGCAGCGCATCGGCCGCATCGGGGGAGCCGTGCGTGATGAACAGCTGCCGCGGCGGCGTGGGGAATGACCGGAGCCAGGCGATGAGCTCGTTCGCATCCGCGTGCGCGGACAGGGCCGACAGCTCGGCGACCTCGGCCGCGATGTCGAACCGCTGGCCGTGCATCTTGAGACGCCGCTCGCCGGCGAGCAACCGCGCGCCGCGCGTTCCGCCCGCCTGGAAGCCGGTGAGAAGGATGGTGTTCCGTCGGTTCGGGCCGAGGTTGCGCAGGTGGTGGAGGACACGGCCTCCAGCCAGCATGCCGCTCGCTGATACGATGATCGCGGGCTCGGTCCGTCGGTTGAGGGCCTTCGACTCGTTGGCGTGCCGGACGTAGCGCGCCACGTTGCACGTCCGCTTGCACGCCGGCTCGTCGAGGCGGTGGTCGCCGCGGTATCGGCAGTACACCTCCATCGCCGAGACGGCCATCGGGCTGTCCAGGAAGACGGGGACCTCGGGAATGCGGTCCGCGGCCATGAGCTTCTGCAGGTAGTAGAGGAGGGCGTGGGCCCTCCCGACGGCGAACGCGGGGACGAGCACGCTCCCGCCTCGGGCCACGGTCCGTCCGATGACGTCGGCCAGCTCACCCTCCACATTGTGGTCGGGATGGAGACGGTTTCCGTAGGTGGACTCGACGACGAGGTAGTCGCAGGACGCGCCACCGACGGGCGGCCTCATCACCGGGTCGTGCGCACGTCCGAGGTCGCCGCTCCAGTGCACGACCAGGTCCGGGCTCTCGAGTCGCACCTGGGCTGCGCCGAGGATGTGGCCGGCCGGAACGAGGCGGACGGCGAGGTCGCGCGCGAGCTTCACCGGCGCGTCGGGCTCGACTGACTCGAAGCGGTCGAGCGCGCCTTCGGCGTCGTCGGTCGTGAAGAGCGGTCGCGCCGGACGATGTCGGGAGAAGCCCTTGCGGTTCGCATACTCGGCGTCGAGCTCCTGGATCTTCGCCGCATCGCGGAGCAGGATCTGGCAGAGCGCGCGCGTCGCCGGCGTGGCGTAGATCTTCCCCCGGAAGCCGCCCCCGAACAGCAGCGGGAGGTAGCCCGAGTGATCGAGGTGCGCGTGCGTCAGCACGACCGCCTCGATCTTCTTCGGCTCGATCGGTAGAGGCTCGCGGTTGCGCAGACGGAGCCGCTTGAAGCCCTGGAAGAGGCCGCAGTCGATCAGGAATCGGCGCGAGCCCCACTCGACGAGGGTCTTGGATCCCGTGACGGTGCCCGTGGCTCCGAGAAAGGAGAGGCTGCGCCCGCTCTTGGCGCGCTTTCTGCGCTTCGGCTCCCCGCGTGCGACGGCCGTGGCTGAGTGCTGAGCTCGGGGCATGACGTATCTCCGGGGTTTTCAGGGTGAGGAACAAACCGCGTGCCGGACGCGCTCCGATCGAGGCTGCCCCGAAAGTGCCGTTGCGACGCCGTGTGGCGCGAGAACGGCGCGCGGCCGGTGCACGCCGGCCACCCGCCGTGCGGAGAACCTCACTAACCCGGTGCGAATAGTCTCCCGTCGCGGCCGTGGGGAGACGTGTGGGGTGTCCGAGGCCAGGACCCGCTCGTCGTTCGTCAACGATGCGACCACGCCGTCGCCACCAACGTCGCCCGGGTTTACGCGGATCGCCGGGGCGGCGTCCAACTGTGACGCTGGCGTCTCGGGTGTGGGGAAGCGGGTCACGATGTGGCCCTTGGCGGCCGACGGAAACCGGCGCGTGTTTCTTCGCAGTGGAGGTCTGGCATGAGCCAGGCATCGAATCGAGAGCGCGGAAGGGGAATGCTCGATCGCGTCGGCCTCTGACCGCGGCCTCGACCGGGACGACGTCTCGCCCGCGTCAGTGGTGCTTGTAGAGCCCGACGCCCCGGATGTCGATCCAGGACGTCGTTTGGTGGCAGGCGAAGCACTGCTCGACACGCGCATGTGGTCTACCCGCGACGCGCGCCGAGACCATCTTGAAGTGTCCCATGTAATGGCTCGGCGGCGCGGCGTGACACTGAGCGCAATCGCGACTCCGCGGGGAGGGATGGCGAAACTCGAGGAGCGTCCAGCGGTCGGTCGCGTGGCACGCCCCGCAGTCGTCGCCGAAGAACTCGAAGTGAGGGTCGTCGTTCGCATGGCAGGTCTCGCAAGCGAGGACGGCCTCCTCGGCCGAGAGATGGCGGTTCCCCGTCGCGGGACCCGATCGGACGCGTGTCCGCGCGCGCCAGTCCGCGAGGCGGCCGTAAGCCTCGGCGGCCTCGTCGTCCTCCTGCGCTTCGGCGAGCTGGCGGAGGCCGACGCGGGCGAGGGCGTCGTGGTCCATCGCCTCGATACGGACGTCTCGGCCGAGGTGCTCGGGGTGACACTCGCGACAGCTCCCCACGCTCGCGTGAAACGCGGTGGGCTGGCGCTGGAGCAGGTCAGCGTCGTTCGCGTGGCAGATGATGCACTTCACCGGGTCGGCGCCCGTGACCGAGGTGTGGCACGCGTCGCAGTCGTCCTCGAGGTTGCGGTGCGCTCGGAGCAGCGGGCCCGGGCTGGCGAGGCGTTGCCAGGTCGATGCGCGCTTGATCGCGAGGTCGTCGGGCAGTGTGGTCCAGATGATGCCCGCGCCCACCGCCACGACGACGAAGACGATCGCCTTCACGAGCCCCCTCAAGAGAACCACCTCAGGCCGTAGTGGATGGCCGCCCAGATGTGGAGGGCGAGGAGCACGTAGAGGCCGACAGAGATGATGATGTGGAACTTGAGCCAGCGGGAGAACCAGGCCTTGAACACCTCGTGCGTCCGGATCGCGTACTCGACGTCGGCGACGGCCTCGGAGAGCCGAACGACGGCCGCGTGCGTCGTCGGGCGTCCCGTCGCGACCGACACGGCGCCGCCTTCCGGCGCGAGGAGCCCCAGAACGAGTCGGCCGGCCACGCCCGAGAAGCGGTGAAGGACGGCGGCCTCGGCGGGGCGGGTGGCGAGCGCGCTGGCCGCCCGCGCGTGGGCTTGCTCGAGGTCGGCGAGCATCTTCTTCTTCTCGCGGAGCTCGCGTGAAACGTGGCTCATGAGATAGCGCCCGACCGCGCCCGAGAGGACGACGACGAGCGTCAGCGCGGTGAGGGCGATGCCGAGCGGACTCTCGAACTTGTGGCCGGTGTGGAGCAGGACGAGGATCGGTCCGAGGAGGCCGGCGTAGATGTGCCAGGCAAGGAGGGTGCGCATCGACACGACGCGGGTGACGAGGCGCTTCAGCAGCCCGATGCGCTTGATGGCCGAGTAGAGGAGGGGGACGAGCATGAGCGCGGCCCCGGTGACGGCGAGCACGCCGCCCCAGCCGCTTCCCGCGAACCGCGGCGAGCGGTGGACGAGGAAGCCGAGCCACAGGAGCACGAGTAGGCCGGTGAGACCCGTTCCGACGATCCGCTCGCGCTCCTTCATCTCGTGCGCCTCCGCATGACGCTAGGCGTCGACGACGACGTCGGCGCCGGAGACCGCCTGGCAGGCCAGGATCATCCCCGCCGCCTTCTCCTCCGGCTCGAGCGAGTCTTCGCACTCCATCGAGACACTCCCCTCGAGGAGCTTCACCTTGCAGGTGCCGCACGTGCCGGACCGGCAGCTGTTCTCGATCTCGACGCCCGCATCGTCGGCCGCGTCGAGGACGGTCCTTCCGGCACCGAGGGGCGCCGACTTGCCGGAGGCCCGGAACGTGACGTTCGCGCTCGCCGGCGCGGTGGGCTCCGATACGGTGTCGGCTCTCGGTACCGCCGCATCGCGCGGTGGAGGCCCGAAGGCCTCGACATGAACGCTTTCGTCCGCGACACCCAGCTCGGCCAGGGCGGAGCGTGTCGCCGCCATCATCGGCGCCGGCCCGCAGATGTGCACACGGCACCGGGCGATGTCCGGGACGGAGCGCCGGAGCAGCTCCGCGTCGATGCGGCCCGCCGGTCCCTTCCAGCCCGTCCCGTCGGGCCGTGTGATCGTCGTGACCACGTGAATGTTGGGATGGCGCCGGACGAGGACCGACAGCTCGTCGGCGAAGATTTGGGCGTCCGGCGTCCGATGGCTCACCACGAGGTGGGCTTCGCCGCTCCAGCCGCGGTCGGCCAGGTAGCGGAGCACGCTCATGAGGGGCGTAATCCCGACGCCGGCGCCGATCAGCGCGATCGCGTCCGCCTCGTCGCCCGTGAACGTGAAGCGGCCCGATGGGGCGGTGATCTCGAGCTCGTCACCCTCGGCGACGCGGTCGTGGAGGAAGCGGGAGACGAGCCCTTCGGGCTCTCGCTTGACGGTCAGCTCGATGAAGTCGCGATGCGTCGGCGACGAGGCGATGGTGTAGGCGCGCTTGACGGTGCGGCTGCCGTCGGGCGTCACCGCGAGACGTGCGAACTGCCCCGGGATGAACTCGAACGGCAGAGGTGATCCGTCCGAAGCTGCGAGCCGGAAGGTCTTCACGCCCGGCGCCTCCTCCAGGACCCGACTCACGCGGAGCCGTCCGGTCCACGTTCCCATGCTCGCCGGCGGCGAAGGGGCCGCCACGACGGGAGGAGCCGTCGCCGGAGTCGCGGCATCGTCTGGCGGGTCGGGCGCGACGGCCGGCGTTACGGCGGTGATGCGCGCGAGGAGCTCGGAAGCCCGGCGCATCTTGAAGAAGTACATCCCGATCATGACGCCGGCGAACGTGCCGAGGAGCACCATGACGAACCAGTGGAACAACGAGAGTCCCCAAGGGCCGTTTGACGGCTCGTGTCCGCTGGCGGGGGGTGGCAGGAGGTTCATCTCACGCTTGAACCAGCGGAGCGCGACGTTGCGCGGCGCCTTGCCTTCCGCCAGCGCCCGGTGGGCGGCGAGGCCGCTGTCGAACTCCGCGAGCCCCTCGCGCATGAGGGCGGATGCCTCCTGCATCGCGGCGAAGTCGTCGGTCGCGGCGGAGGCCGAGAGGCGCTCGAGGCCGTTCGAGAGAAGCGCAGCGCCGGCCTTCATCCGTTCGTGCGCCTCGCGCTGAACTTGCTCCCGCCGCTCGAGCGGCAGGTCGGGGAGCTCCATGAGGGAGGGGTAGAGCGGCTTCTGCGCGGGCACGCCGCGGCCGCCCATGGCGCCCATGCCCCCGCCCATCATGCCCCCCATCATCCCGCCCATCATGCCGCCCGGTCCGCGCTGGCCGGGACCGCGCTGGCCGGGACCGCCAGGGCCGCCTGCGTCGCGGCCGCGACTGCCCTCACCCTCCTTCTCCGTCCCGTCCCCGTACTGCTCCGGGTGGTGACTGCGGTGCTCTTCCTCGGAGATCTGACCGAGCAGCGCCCGTGGAGAGCCGACGAGGACGAGGACGAGAGCGGCCGACCCGGCTGCTATGGAGGAGAGGCGGCCGGGTCGGAGGTTGTGGCGGAGGCGATCCAAGACAGACTCCTCGGCTTGCAGGCGGCGACGAGGTCGGGGCTCAGTGATCGGCGTGCGAGGGGTCGGCGTCCGGCTTCTCCGGTGCGCCGAGACCGGTGACCGTCTTGCGCTGTCGTTCGGTCAGGGTCTGGGCTGCTTCGCCGACGGCGCGGATGAAGGAGAGGCGTTTCTTCTTGGCGAGATCGGCGACCTCGTCGATCTTCTTCTCGATCTTCGACGCATCGGGAGAGTCGGCAGCGGTGAGCACCCAGAGCTCTTGTTCTCCCTCCTCGATCTTTCGCTCGAACGTCGCGTTCTCGAGGAGGGCCTTCTCCTTGATCTTGGCGAGCGTCGCGATCTGCGCGTCGTCGAGGCCGAGGTGCTCGGCGTGGTCGAGGAAGAACCCGGTCGACCCAACGTGGTAGATGTGCGACGCGCCGGGGAATCCGGGCAGAGCCGACGGCGTGGGCATCGTTCCCTGACCCATCCGACCCATGCGACCCATCATTCCGTGGCCCATGCCCCCGGAGCCCCCCATCATTCCACCCATCATGCCCATGCCACCGGAGCCGCGGCCCATGCCGCCCATGCCTCCGGAGCCGCCCATCTTGCCGCGCATCATTCCCATGCCACCGGAGTCGCCGCCCATGCCGCCCATGCCTCCGGACCCACCCATCTTGCCGCCCATCATGCCCATGCCACCGGAGTCGCGGCCCATGCCTCCCATGCCACCCATGCCACCGGAGCCGCCCATCGTGCCGCCCATGCCGCCCATCGTTCCGGAGCCATGTCCCTGACTAGCGCCGTCACGTCGCTCGGCGGGAGCCCTGCCGGTGTGATCGCGCTCGAGGGCGGCCTCGAGCTTCGCCACCTTCCTTCGCAGCTCGTCGACGATCTTCGTCAGGTCGTCCTTCGACTCGTCGTGCTGGTGCGCGTCCTGAGCACGCGAGACGGCCGGGAGCATCATGCCCGACGCGATCGCCAGGGAAACGATGACGGCTCGATGGTGAAGTTGCATGAGATCGTCCTTTCGATTGGGTTCGACGGGCTCCTCGCAACTGCCGTGCCCGGTCACTGGGACCGGGATGGTCACAGTGTGGGGAGCGTCACTTGCTAGTGCGCGTCGCGAAGGAGGCAAGCTCGGGTGAAAGTCGTCCTTCGCGCATCGCGCACCTCTCTGCCGCTTGTCTGGATCGCCGTCGTCGCCTTGGGGGGCTGCGTCGAGGCTCACGGCCCCGTCCGCAAGGCCGTCGCGCGGGAGCAGGCGGCGGAGGCGATCGGGACGCGTCCTCCCGAGACTTCGTACCGCGCCCCGGATGGCCGCGCGCGTCGTCTGCGAGCACTCTTCGGCGAGGCGACGGTCGTCGCGTTCGTCGAACAGGCCTGTCCCGACGGGGGAGACCTCCTCGGCCCGGCGGCGCGAACGTGGGGCGAGCGCGGAGTCGCATTCATCGAGCTCTGCAGCGAGCCCGACGGGTGTCCGACGCACGGGGACTGCACCCTCGTGCAGCACGACGACGGGAGCGACCACCTGTCGTTGCTCTGCGACGCCGGTGGGATCGTGCGGAGACGCTGGGCGGTCGCCGCGGGAACGATCTTCGTCCTGGATCGTCGGGGCGTGATCGTCGCCACCGATACGATCGAGGTGCCTTCGGGGCTGGACGACCTCGTCCAACGGGCAGTCGAGATGGCCGACGGGCGTTGAGGCCTACCGCGTCAGGCCGCGTCGTCTCCGTTCCGTGGTCGGAACGCGTTGGCGGCCAGGCCCAGCTTCCGGATGATCCGGTGAAGAGTCTCGCGCTCGACCCCTGCCGCCGCGGCCGCCCTCGTCACGTTTCCCTCGTGGCGGCCCAGGAGCTCCTCGACGTAGTGGCGCTGGGCGCACTTCGTGACCGTGTCGAGGTAGTCGCGGTAGTCCTGGTCTCCGACCGGAGGCAAGCCGACGGACGGACCACTCGCCCGGGCGAGCTGAGGGAAGTCCTCGAGGACGAGGCGCTTGCCGTCGGAGAGGAGGATGGCACGCTCGACGACGTTCTCGAGCTCGCGGACGTTGCCCGGCCAGCGGTACCGTTCGAGCGCCGCCAGCGCCGCGTCATCGACCTTCTCCACGTTTCGGCCCAGCTTCTCGTTCAGCTTCCCGATGAAGTGCGCTACCAGCAGAGCGAGGTCGCCCGCGCGCTCGCGAAGGGGCGGGATCGAGATCGGGTACACGTTGAGGCGGAAGAAGAGGTCCTCCCGGAATCGGCCCGCCGAGACCATCTCCTCGAGGTCGCGGTTCGAGGCCGCGATGAGTCGAACATCGACCTTTCGGTCGGTCGTTTCGCCGATCCGCCGCACCTCGCGCTCCTGGATCGTCCGCGTCAGCTTCACCTGAAGAGGGATCGGGAGCTCGGAGATCTCGTCGAGAAAGAGCGTTCCCCCATCGGCCTCCTCGATGAGCCCCTTCTTCAAGCCGGCCGAGCCGGTGAAAGCGCCGCGCGCGTGCCCGAAGAGCTCGGCCTCCATCAGCCCCTCGGGGATCGCTGCGCAGTTGATCCCGACGAAGCGACGCTCGGCGCGCGGGCTCCGCGCGTGGATCGCTCGAGCGACGAGCTCCTTGCCGGTTCCGCTCTCACCCGCGATCAGGACCGTCGCATCCGACTCCGCCACGCGGTCCACGAGGTTCAAGACGCCTTGGATCGGCTCGCTCTCGCCGACGATGTGCCGTGTGTGACTCCGATCGACCTGTGCCTGGAGCTCGATGGCCCTGCGACGCAGGCGCCGGCGCTCGAGGGCACGGTCCACGATCTGGAGGATCTGGTGAGGCTCGAAGGGCTTGGTCAGGTAGTAAAACGCCCCCTCACGCATCGCCTCGACCGCCTGCTCGATCGTCGCGAACGCGGTCATGAAGACGAACTCGATCTCGGGCCGCGCGACGCGCACGTCCCGGAAGAAGGCGAGGCCGTCCTTGCCAGGCATCCGAACGTCGGTGACGATCAGATCGGGCTCCTCGAGATCGATGGCCGAGCTGGCGGCCTCCGCGCTCTCGGCGGTCCTGACGCTGTAGCGCTCCCGGAGCATGCGCAGGAAGAGCTTCAGCATGTTGAGCTTGTCGTCCACGACGAGGATCTTCTCGGGCGACATGGCCTATCCGATCTCCTCTTCGCGCGAGGACGATGCCGGGAGCGTCACCGTGATCGTCGTGCCCTCACCGGGCGCGGTCTCGACGTCCACTCGTCCGCCGACGCCCTCGACGATGCCCCAGCAGATCGCGAGGCCGAGCCCGGTGCCTCGGGGCTTCGTGGTGAAGAACGGCTCGAAGATCCGGTCGCGCTGCTCGTCATTCATCCCGCAACCCGTGTCGCGAATCGAGAGGACCGCGCGGGGACCATCCGCGTGATCGCTTCGGACGGAGATGCCGAGACGCCCGCCGTCCGGCATCGCATCGATCGCGTTTCGGATGAGGTTCGCGATGAGCTGCTTGAGGAGGCGGCGTTCCATTGGAACGGCCGGAGACGGGTCGGCGAGATCGAGCTCCAGTGCCGGGGGATCCGCCGGTGGCCGCACGAGTCCCTCGATCCGCCCAGCTTCCTCCTCCACGACCTCGGCGAGAGAGCAGACTTCGTCGGTTCTGGCGACCGGCCGGGCGAAGGCGACGAGGTCCAGGACGATCTTGTGGCACTGCTCGGCCTCCTCGACGATCGATTGGAGGTCATCCCGGTCGCTGGCGTCCTCCCGACGCTCGGCGAGCATGGTCTTTGCGTAGCCGAGGATGATCCCGAGCGGATTGTTGATCTCATGGGCGACGCCGGCGGCGAGTCGGCCGAGCGATGCGAGCTTCTCCGCCTGGATGAGATCGCGCTGGTTCTTCGCGAGCTCCCCGACCATCCGGTTGAAGCGCTCCGACAGCCGGGACAGCTCGTCGTGCCCGGTGACCTCGGCGCGTCGGTCGAGGTCACCCGCCGCGACCGCGTCGGTCAGCTCGACGAGTCGTGCGACGGGTCGGGTCACCGACCGGGCGGTGAGGAACGCGATCGCTCCCGAGAGCAGCACGGCTGCGACCAGAAGGGCCGCCGACCGGGCGAAGACCGCGGCCGTCTGTCTCGCGGCGTTGGTCTGAGCGTCACCGATTCGTAGGCGGAAGCTCTCGATGAGCCGGTCGTTGTCGCCGACGATGGCCTGGACGACCCGATCGGCCTCCTCGTGGAGGCGACGCGTGTCGTCGGTGCGCCCCTCGCGGGCCGCGGGGATGATCCCGCTGGTGAAGATCTGGTCGAGCTCGGAGACTGACGCCTTCATGCCCGCGAGCGCCTCGCGCTCGTCGTCGGTCGCGACGTGGGCCGCAGCGACCTCGCGCCAGCGCTCGAGATCCTCCATGGCCTCCTCGTAGTGCTCGACGTGCGAGAGCCCCTCGATGATGACGTGAGCCTGGTGCATGTACATGTCGCGTGCCGCGCTCGCCATCTGCAAGCTCGCCCGCACCCCGTCGCCCAATCGCCGGATCTTCACGAGGTCTTCGCCGTGGCGGCGCAGGTGCAAGTGGCAGACGACGCACGCCGCGACGAAGGCGACGCTCGAGATCGTGAACCCTCCGAGGAGTCGGGCGCCGACGGATCGGCGCGTCGGAACGTCGGGCATCAGGGAGTCCCTCATGGCTGTCGGACCCGCGACGCGATCGGCACGTCGCCCAGCCTGTGACTCATGAGGTTACACTGTATCCAGAGCGGGCACGCCTCTGGAGCAATCTCGATGGGGCTTCCGGACGTCGGCCCCCGCCCGCGGCACTTCAGGGAAAGGACTTCCGAGATCATCCTAGGTCCGACTCTCGCGGGAGGACGGCACCGTCAACACCGGGCACTCCGCCGCCTGGATCACGGCTTCGGCCGTGCCGCCGAGCAGCTTCCGGGCGAGGCCGTCGCGTCCGTGCGATCCGAGAACGACGAGCCTGGCGCCGACGTCCCCCGCGCACTTGCGGATCACCTCGGCGGGCGAGCCGGTTCTGGGGTGCTGGATCATCTGGATCTCTGCGGCGGAGCCGCCGCCCTGGCGCGTTCGCTCGCGGAGGGCGTCGGTCGCCGCTGCGAGTCGCGACCCTGCTCCAGCGAGAAGGTCGGTCGCGCCGTCTGCCCATCCCTCGCCCTCGGCGACGTGGACGAGGTGGAGCTCCGCGCCGACCTCCCGGGCGAGCCAGACGCCGAGGTCTTCCGCAGATCGAGACTCCGTCGATAGGTCGGTCGCAACCAGGACCTTCTGGAGTGGTAGGTAGGCCGTCGGTGCGCTCCGACGTCGGTTCGCGGGAGCTGGCGCCGCGGCGACAGTCAGAACGGAACGCTTCGTCTCGCGAACGACCGTCTCCGCAACACTTCCAACGATCAGGCGTCTGAGTCCACGCCGTCCGTGAGTCCCCATGACGACCAGATCGGCGTCATGCTGCTCGATGGCCGTCAAGATCTCCTTGGCCGGATCGCCGAACCGGACGGCCGGCTGCACGATCGCGAGGTCGTCGAGCGTCTCTGCCGCGAAGTGTGCGACACGTCGCTCGAGCTTCCGTTCCTCTTCGTCCAGGAACTCCCGCGCGGCGTTCGCGGCCGGAAGTGAGGGCGGGCGGGCGACGTGCAATGCGATCACTCGCCGCCCCTCGCCCCCGAGGCGCGCGAGGAGTCCCATGGCTACGTGCAGGGCACCCGCCGCTCCTTCGGTGAAGTCGACCGGGACGATGACGTCCTGAAAGCCGCGCATCGAGTGCTCCCTTCCGAACGTTCGGCTCGCGTGGCGTGCGACCGACCCGCATCAGACCGCAACTTGCCTGCCGAAGATGTGGACTGGCATTCCTTCAGGTCGATCTCCGGGTTCACCCCCATGGGGCTCCGCGCGACACCACTCGCTTTCACAGAGTCACGTCCGGTTGGCGCCGACCGAGAGATGGACTTCGCTCAGCGCCGAGGCCCTCGATCGCTCAGTGTGATCGCGGCGTCACACCACGCGCGGCGAGATCACGCGCGAAGTCAGTCGTTCACGACCGGCTCATGCTCGCCGCGCGTTCTCGGGGGCGTCTCAGGTCCGAGCCTTCGCAGCAGGATCCAGCCGACCGAGCCCGAGACGAGGGAGGCGCTCATCACGGCTACCTTCGCGATCGGGAGATGATCCGTTCCCCGGAAGGCCAGAGAGCTGATGAACAAGGACATGGTGAAGCCAATGCCGCCGAGCCAGCTCACGGCGTACAAGTCTCGCCACATGGTCCCGGAGGGAAGGGCGGCCCACCCCCGTCGGACGAAGAGCCAGGTCGCCGAGGTGATTCCGAGCTGCTTGCCGATCACGAGACCGACGAAGACGCCGAGGCCCGTCGGGTGCGTCAGGATGACGGACGGGCTCTCCTCGATCCGCACGCCGGCGTTGGCAAGCGCAAACAGGGGAAGGATCAGATAGGCGCCCCAGGGGCGCAGGGCAGCCTCGAGCCGGGGCAGCGGAGCCGGCGTGGCGCCCGTCGACCTCGCGGGGACGGTCGCCGCGACGAGGACCCCGGCGATCGTCGGGTGGATCCCCGAGAGAAGGAAGCAGTGCCACACGCCCACGATGCCGACGACCGCGTAGACCCAGACGCTCATCACTCTCAGCCGGTTGGCGCCGATCAGGACCGCCACGTACCCCGCCGCCATGAGGAGATGCCACGGGTCGAGGCCGGAGCGATAGAAGAGGGCGATGACGATCACGGCCCCGAGGTCGTCAGCGACGGCGAAGGAGATGAGGAACACCCTCAGCCCCTGAGGGACTCCACTCCCGGCCAACGCCAGGATCCCCAGGGCGAAGGCGATGTCGGTTGCCACGGGGATGCCCCACCCCGGGGTGCCGTCGGTACCGGTGTTGATCCACGCGAAGATCAACGCGGGGAACAGCATGCCGCCAGCCGCGGCGGCGAGGGGGAGGGTGGCCTTGGGAAGCGACGAGAGCTCGCCGTCGAGGAGCTCTCGCTTCATCTCGAGCCCCACGCCCAGGAAGAAGACGGCCATCAGCCCGTCGTTGATCCACGCGATCAATGGCTCGGTCACCGCGAGGTCGCCAGGGCCGACAGTGACGCGTGTCTCCCAGACGGCAGCGTATGTCTCGCCCCAGGTGGAGTTGGCCCAGACGAGAGCGATGGCGGTCGTCGCGACGAGCAGGATGGCTGGCGCACGGTCGCCTGCGACCGTGCCCATGAGCAGCCGCATCCTCGAGAGAAGGAGGCCGCGTCGTGAGCTCACGCCGGTCGACGGCTGGGGCGCCGAAGCGACGTCTTGGCTCGCCATCGGAAGTCGCATCGATCTGCACCGCCGACGAGCGTCCCGCGCCGCTCGAGGTCGGCGCCCCAGCGTGTGGCGAGGGGATAGTCGAGGTTGCACCACGACGCGATGCAAAGGCCGGGGAGGCCTTCCGCTGTGAAGTGCTCGGCGACCGGGCAGCGACGGACGTCGAATGCGACCGTGCCGCGCTCGGCTGGAACGTCACACATGACGTAGGCCGGTGGAGCGAACGGAAACCGGCGGAACAGCGAGGTCGCGACGCGGAGCCGCATGGAGGTGCTGCCCGTTGCGAGGCGCGCGACGAGCCACGGAACGGCGGCCATCCTCTCGTAGACCGCGCCGGTGACGCTCGCGGTGACCTGGGTCGCTTCGCACTCGGACAGCCCGCGTGCCCGGAGGGTCCGATAGAGCGCGATGGTGATCGCCGCGCCGTGAGTCATGAGTCGCCCGCCGAGCCCGGGTTCTGCCGGTATCGTCGTGCGCTTCCGCTCGTAACGATCGAACGCTTCGTCGACCACGGCGCGTGCCTCGTGGCCGAAGCGGGGCGCGAGCGTGGGGACGGCGACGCGTCGCAGCCAGGCGCGGATGAGCCGGGTCATCATGACGAAGCCGCCTCGCTGATGGGGCCGCTGATGGGCGTGTTGCGCCGATCGGGGTTGCCGGCGACCCGACGCCGGATGCCGCTCACGAGCAACCACGGCGAGGTGACCGGATCCGGCGTCGCCGGAGAGGGAACGGGGACTCGCCTCAGCGGTACGCCGAGGGCGACTGACAGCCGGCGGGCGAGCTCGTCCGCCACGGCCGACCCGCCGTCGTCGGGCACGACGACGAGTCGGGGCTCGAATGCCATCCCGGAAGCGTTCGGCGCGTCCGGCGGCGTGTCGCTCGTCAGGACGGCGACGACGGGGCAGGGTGCGTCGGCGATGACGGCGCTCGTCGTCGCGCCGAGCGCCGCCTCTCCGGTCGCGTCGCGGGCGCCAATGACGATGAGGTCGACGGCCCGCCGGCTCGCCTCGCGGAGGATGTCGGGCGCGCTCGGCGCGGCGTTCGGCCATGAGGAGCGGACGACGAGGCGCTCGCCGTGAAGCGTCTGGGCGAGGCGCATCGCCAGGTGACGCGCGCTGGCCGTGTCGCTCGAGCCATCGTCCGTCGTGAGCACGGACGGCGGGGACGGGTCGGCTCGGAGCGCGGCCTCGGTCGGGCGGGTGCGATGCAAGGCTCAGCTCGCAAACCGCGGGGACCCGAGGGGAGCTGCGTGCGTCTGCAGGCGGGCTGGCTCGACGGCGGAGATGAGCGGGCGACGCTCGCCGTTGATGACGAGCCATGGGTAGTGGACGGGATCGTGCTCGGCCTCCCCGCTGCGGGGGCTGCGGGTCACCTGGACGGGGACCGAGAGCGCGTCGGCAAGCACGTCGGCGAGGCTCTCGCCCATCCAGGACGCGGACGAGCCGTCGCTCGCGAAGGAGACGTGCTTGGGAGCGAAGAACGTCTCGGACACTCCCGTGCACGGTTGGCGCGGCGCCGAGGCGATGACGAGGGGCCGGGGCGGGTCCTTCGTGAGCGCGTCCGCCGTTTCGCCGAACAGCGCTGGCGGCGTCGCGCCCGAATCTCCGTGGGCGCCCAGGACGATGAGATCGATGCCGAGGTCGTCGGCCTCGCGTCGGATCGCGTCATGGGCCGTGCGTCCGAGGCGCACGACCGCCTCGATGCCATCGGTGAGCACGAGCGTCTCCCGGACGATTCTGTCGAGGCTTCGCCGCGCGGCGACCACGTGCTCTCCCGGGTAGAGGGCCGGCTCGAGGAATGGCCCGTCCCTGGGGTCCACGAGCGGCTCGACGACGTGGAGCACGACGAGGCGGGCCTGGAGTGGGGCTGCGAGCTCGGCGGCGAGCTCGAGAGCATTGGGTGCGTCGAGAGAGCCGTCGACGGGCACCAGGATCGTGGCTGACATCGTGGGGCCTCCTTTGAAAAGCGTCCTCACGAGGTCTAGCAAGAGCCGCTCCAGATCGACCGGAGCCGTGTGGTCACGGCGTGACCCCTGCGTCACAGGTGGACGGTCCGTCTTGTAAGTCGAGGCCATCGAGTGATGACGTTCGTCGCTCGATGTGCGGAGCTCGACACGCCGGCGGACGCGCGCGTTCGGAGGTGTGACTCGGCGCCTCACTGTGACCCGCTCGGCGACGCGCAAATTCCTGTGACCAACCGATATATGCCGCGTGACCATCTCGGGACTCAGGACGCGGAAGAGATCGCGATCCGCGCTTACTCGCTCGGCCGACGGGGATTCCGGACGGCTCCGAACGGCCTCGGCTCTGGCACGCCGGTTGTTACTGCGTTGGTTGCTCACTCTGGAATGGAGGCTCGTCATGACTGCCCGATCGAACAGTTCCCTGACCATACTCGTCGGCCTCGCCGTCGCGGTGATCTGCCTTCCGCGCATCGCCATGGCCGACGATGTCGTCGTCATTCTCCAGAACGGCCGGCGGATCACGGGGGCCGTCGACGACGCCGACGACCAAGGGGAGTGGGTCGTCGTGACGCGGTCGCTCGGCTCCGTCCGCATCGCCCGCGCCGACGTCCTGCGGATCGAGCGGCTCTCGCTCGGAGAGTCGGAGGAGGCGCACGCGCCGGGATCCTCGGCTCCGGATCGCGAAGTGGTGGGCGCGGTGATCCTTCGCGACGGCCGCCGCGTCGCCGGCGGTATCTCCGTGCGACAGGACTCCGTCTCGGTGGGCGCGCCCCTCGGGAGCATCCGGTTGTCGCGAAGCGACGTCGCGCGCATCGAGATCGACGAGGCGGCGACCGCCCGACAGCGAGAGCTCGTCGACGCGGCCGAGGGCGGCGGCGCCGTCGAGCGGCGTGCACTCGCCCGGCACTTCGAGGAGCTCGGTTGGAGCCACCGTGCTCGCGAGGCCTACCGGAGCATCCTCGACATCGCGCCCGACGACGAGCAGGCACATCTGGCGCTCGGCGACGTCCGTGACGAGGACGGCCGGTGGCTCACGAAGGACGAGCTCGCGCTCGCGCAGGGTCTCGTCCGCTACCGGGGTCGATTCGTCGAGCCCGAGGAGCAGGCGCGCCTGATGGCGGCCGCTGACGCCGCCCGCGAGAAGGCGAAGCCCATCTCTCGCTGGAAGCAGCGGCGCGAGGCGAAGAAGGAGCGCGAGCGCGTCCGGCGAGAGTGGCTCGCCTGGCGGCCCGTGACCGCCAACGTCCCCCGGTGGGACGAGGACCCGCGCTACCGGCGCCGCTACGGGTCCGGCTGGTCGGGAGGCAGCGGCTGGTACGGATACGACCGTTTCGGCTACTACGGCGGCGCGTTCCTGATCTACGGCTCGCATGGCTTCCGCGGCTACGGTCACGGCTCCGGCGGCCTCTACACCGGCCACCGCAGCGGAGCGTACAGCGGACACGGAACCGCTTACCACGGACACGGCAGCGCCTACCACGGTCGGGGAGCGTTCCCCGGAGCCGTGCGAGGGCGTTGACCTCACCCACGATCTGAGGGGAGCAGGACCGATGAACGCGCGATCGAAGAGCAGGAGCAGAGTCCTGGTGGCGCTTCTTGGCGTCCTGCTAGTCGGCGTCCTGCTGGCCGGTGGTCCGAGCGCGGGCGGCGGCATGCGCATCGCGTCCGCCGACGTCGACAGCGGGGACGGGCCTCGCGTCGAGCAGCGACGGATCGGTCCTCCGTGCCACGCTCCACGCGCCGCGGCCGAGCCCGACCTGACGGCGAGTCGCGGCCCGGTCCGGCTGGGGCGAGTGATCGAGTTGGAGCTGGGCCGGGCGGTCGTCGCGACCATGAGTGGGGATGCGCGCTGCGCGGCCCCTCGGACGTCGGTGATGCCCGGCTGTAACCACGAGCCCGGTCGATCGTGCGGTCGAAGCGACGAGCGCGTGAAGCTCGGGATCGGCCTCCGGCTCCCCGCCGGGCTCGACCTCGGTTGCTCCGCCTGCGCCGTAGGGGCGGCTCCAAGCGATCAGTTCGGGGAGCGCCTCACGGACGACCTGCTCGATCGCTCGGGCTCGTCCCTGATCGACGGCTCGTCTCTGATCGACGACCTGCATGGGCGCTTTCGTGTTCGCCTCGAGCTGAAGCCGGAAGTCGACCGCTCGGCCCACGAGATCCTCCGTCGCGAGGCTGGCCCCGGGCTGACGACCGGATTGCTCGGCGTTCGCCTCGAGTTCTGAACGGCGTACTACGGCTCGCTCCCGCATCTCATTCAGCGCGTGAATCTCAGCGCGCAAACAGGGATGTCGAGAAGTAGCGCTCCATCCGGTCGGGGAAGACCGTGACGATCGTCGCGTCCGGCGGGAGCCTCCGCGCGACGCGCAGCGCGGCGGCCATGTTGAGGCCGGAGCTCGGGCCGACCGGGAAGCCCATCCGGTGGAGCGTGCGCGTGGCCTCGAGCGCGTGCGTGTCCTCCACGTCGATGAGCTCGAACCGCCCGTACTCCTCCGCGGTGTAGAGCTGCGACATGCTCTCGACGACGCCCGCGATGCGGCTCGAGAAGCTCGACGCCTCGACGTCGCAGAAGCACTCGCCCTCCTCGCAGCAGGGCAGCGGTCCGTGGGGCCTGGTGAGCTCGACGGGTCTCGCCACGAACGGGGTCGGGTCGCAGCCCGCGTCGCGAAGCCCCCGGTCGAGGCCAACCAGAGTGCCGCCCGTCCCCATGCCGGCCACGACGGCGTCGACGACTTGGCGCGGGAGCTGCTCGAGGATCTCGCGGGCCGTCCCGTGGCGGTGGGCGTCGGCGTTGTCCTCGTTCTCGAACTGGCGTGGGAAGAACCCGTCCCGCTGCTCGGCGAGCTCCGCCGCGATCCCGATGCACGCGGCCATGTCGGCGCCCTTCGGCGCGGTGTGCACCTCGCCGCCGAACGCCTCGATCATCTGACGCCGCTCGCCGCTCACGCCCCGCGGCATGACCGCGACGAACCGGAGGCCGAGCTGGGCGCACACCATCGCCATGGCGATGCTCGTCGAGCCGCTCGATGCCTCGACCACCCGCGAGCCGGGCCGGACGCGGCCCGAGCGGAGCGCCTTCAGGATGATGAACGCGGCGATCCGGTCCTTCGTCGAGCCCGACGGGTGGAGGAGCTCGAGCTTGCACCAGACGGTCGCCGGCAGGCTCGGCACCGTCACGCGGACGAGCGGCGTCCGGGGCAAGGGGATGGCGAGGGCGGCGGCGGTCCTCGCGTCGTCGGGGTCGGTGGAGCGCGGCATCGATCGGTCAGGGCCCCTCGACGGCGAGCCGTAGGGCGAGCGCCTCCCGGTTGCGCGCGATCCGCGCGGCGATCTCCTCGAGAGCGAGGCGCTGGCGCCGCTCTTGCGCGTCGAGCACCTCGAGGTAGGAGACCTGCATCTTCATGTTCCAGGACCGCGCGTAGTCGTGCTCCTGCTCGACCGCCGCGCGGAGGTCGCCGACGACCAGACCGAGGGTGTGGTCGGCCGCGCGGAGCGCGTGAAGCGCGGAGACGGCCTCGGCGACCGTCTCCTCCCGGACCGCGGCGAGCTGCTTCTCGGTCTGGCGGATGCGGTGGTCCGCGGCGGCGAGGCCCGCCTGGTTCTGGTCGAAGATCGGGATCTCGATCGCGAACGTCGGGCCGACGGTCCCCTCGTCGTTCCCGAGCTGATCGAACGCGCCCTCGTATCCGGCGCCGGCGCTGACCTCGCGCCAGATCAACGCCTTCTGGACGCCGAGCTCCGCGGCCGCGACCTCGATCGCGTTCCGGGCGGCCAGCACCGCGAGGCGGCGGTCGAGCGCGGTCTGGATCAGCTGCTCGGGGTCGTTCGCGAAGGCGGTCGCCGGCGTGGGGAGCTCGTCGTCCCGGACGTCGTCCGCCGCGCCGTCGAGGGACAGGCCCGCGTCCAGCTCCGCGCGTGCCTGCTCGGCCTTCGCCTCGGCCTCCGCGACGATCGCCTCCTGCTCGGCGTGGTCCGCCTCAGTCCTGGCGACGGCGATCGTGTCCGCGAGACCGTGGCCGAAGAGGAGCTGCGTCCGGACGTGCCTCTTCCGCAGCGTCTCCAGGATCGCGCGCTCGACCTCGAGCGTCGCCCGGGCCGCGACCAGGACGTCCCAGGCCATCAGCGCGTCGACGGCCGTCTTGATCACTCTCCCGGCGACCTCGAGCTCGACCGTCCGAGCGTGGAGCCGCGCCGCGTCGCGTCTCATCGGGATCATCCAGAGATCGGAGAGCCAGACGATCAGGCCGAGCCCCGAATCCCCGGCGGAGACGGGGGCGAGGATCGCCCCGTCGAGGACCGGGTTCCGCGGGAGACCCGCCTGGAGGAGATCGGCGGCGGCGAATCCCAGCCGCTCGTACTCCGCCTGCAGCTCCCGGCTGTTGAGGACGGCGATCGTGGCGGCCTCGGACCGGCCGATGCCCCCTTCACGGAGCCCCGTGATCTTCTCCGAGATCAGCGCGGCGTCCTCGGCCGTCTGCTCCCAGAGCAGGTCGGATTCGCCGCGATCTCCGGTCAGCTCCTGGACGCGATCGAAGTGGACGCCGGTGTCGACGGCGCAGCCGCCGACGAAGATCAGGGCAAGGAGGAGGAGCAGCAGCAGCAGCGCCGTCCGGGGGACGTGCGGGTGCATCAGTGACGCTCCTCTTCGCGCGGGTAGGTCCAACTGGCGTCTCGCCTCCGCGGGTCGTATCCCGCGTCCTTCGGCTCGACGTGGAGGTGCGTGAACATCCCCTCGGCCGGGGCGATCCCCATCGGCATGTCGGGCATCTGGTTCATGAGGTGGTGCAGGACGTGGCAGTGCATCCGCCAGGTGCCCGGGTTCCAGGCGACGAGCTCGATGTCGCGCGTCTGCCCCGGCGCCACGTTCACCGTGACCTCGCGCCAGCGAGCCGACTCGGGACTGGGGCCGCCGGTCGTTCCGACGACGGTGAAGACGTGGCCGTGGATGTGGATCGGGTGGGGGAGGAGGCTCAGGTTCCCGATCCGGATCCGCACGCGGTCGCCCTGAGCGACGCGCATCATGTCGACGTCGGGCGCCGTCTTTCCGTTGAACGTCGCGAAGGAAGGCTCCATCGCGTTGATGTTCGGGTTCGGGTTTCCCGGCGCGAACGTCCATTGCTGGAGGAGGAACGCGAAGTCGTGGTCCGGCTTCCGGGCCTCGTCGCGCGGATGGATGATGAAGAACCCGCCCAGCCCCATTCCCTCCTGCTTCATCACGTTGAAGCCGGTGTGGTAGAGGAGCGTCCCCGACTGGATCAGATCGAACTCGTACTCCTCGGTCTGACCCGGCAGCAGCGGCCGCCGCGCCTCGAACGCGTGATAGCCCGAGGCGCCGTCCTCCGAGAACGGGAGCTCGAGCCCGTGCCAGTGGATCGACGTGGGCTCCGGGAGCTCGTTCCGGAGCACCACGCGGACGCGGTCTCCCTCGGTCGCCTCGATCGTGGGGCCGGGGCACATCCCGTTGTAGCCCCAGGTCAGACACTCCTTGGGGACGGTCGGGCGCGGCCCGAACCGCTGCCACTCCGGCGGGATGACGAGCCGTTCGCGCGCCCCCTCCGTGGTTCCCGCGGTGATCGTGAGCTCGACCGGTTGCGCGACGAGGGTGAAGACCTTGACCTTCCCGTCGAGCTCGTAGCCGAGGGCTGGCTGTCCGAGGGTCACCACGCGCCCCATCTGTCGGCCGACGGTGGCCGGCGGAGGCGAGATCGGCGCGCCGTCGACGCGCCGAGGAAACCGGTCGGCGAGCGGATCCATCTCCATCTTCATCTTCGAGCCGTGACCCGCGTGGTCCGCGTGGTCCATTGCGGAGCCGTCATCGCCGCCCGCGTCCATCTTCATCGCCGGAGGGTCGTCGTCATCACCCGCGAGCGCTCGGCCCGGCATCGCGAGGAATGCGGCCGCCGAGCCCGCGGCGACCAGGAAGCGCCTGCGCGTGGGGTGGGCGTCACTCATGCTCGATCTCCGTCGACGGGCACCAGGATCGTGGCTGACATGATGGGGGCCTCCTTGAAAAGCGCCCTCTCGAGGTCTAGCAAGAGACGCTCCAGATCGACCGGAGCCGTGTGGTCACGGCGTGACCCTTGCGTTCACAGGTGGGCGGTCCGTCTCGGAAGTCGAGACGAACGAGTGATGACGCTCGTCGCTCGATGCGCGGAACTCGACACGCCGGCGGACGCGCGCGCTCGGAGGTGTGACACTCGGCGCCTCACTGTGACCCGTTACGCGACGCGCAAATTCCTGTGACTAACCGATATATGCCGCGTAACCCTCTCGGGAGTCAGGACGAGGAAGAGACCGTGATCCACGTGTACCCGTTCGGCCGACGGGGATTCCGGACGGCTCCGAACGGCCTCGGCTCTGGCACGCCGGTTGTTACTGTGTTGGTTGCTCACTCTTGAATGGAGGCTCGTCATGACTGCCCGAGTGGATGAACCACCGAAGCAGGTGTGTTCCCGTGCACGCGGTGGCTGCTGCTGGAACCTAGTCGGAGAAGGCGTCGGACGAGGGGAGGGGTGCGGGCGCAGCAACGGCTCAGTGGAGGTGGAGACCCCAGACAGCGAACCAGATCGCGATCGCGGCGGCGACGATAGAGACAATCACGGCAGCTTTATCTCCGACGCCGAACGCGCCGCGTCGTCGACGGCCTCGATCCGAGGTGCTCGCTCTCCGAGCTCGGCGCGACCCCGACGCTCGAGCTTTCGAGCCCGTCGCTCCCTCGCAGGTGGACTACCCCGGGGACAGCGCTCTGATCCGCCTGCCGCTCCAGGCCCAGCCGATCGCCAGTCATGGCTTGTTTTGATCGTTGGCGTCTGACCTCTCTCGGTTCCCGACGACCACGTACAGAAGCGGAAGCACGAACAAGGTCAGCACCGTGGACGTCACCACACCACCGATGACCACCGTCGCCAGCGGGCGCTGCACCTCGGCGCCGACGCCGGTCGAGATTGCCATGGGGATGAAGCCGACGGCATCAGTGACGGCCGTCGCCAGGACGGGGCGCAGCCGCTGTTTCGCCGCGCTCGACACGGCCTCGTGGAGGTTCGTCTTGCCGATGAACGAGCGGATGGCCGTCACCAGGATCTGTCCGTTGAGCACGGCGATACCGCTGAGCGCGATGAACCCGATCGCCGCGCTCACGCTGAAGGGCATCCCTCGCAGCCACAGCGCAAAGACGCCGCCGACGAGCGCAAACGGTATTCCCGTGTAGATGAGCAAGACGTCGCGCAGCTTTCCAAGGCTGAAGAACAGGAGCAGGAACACGAGCGCGAGCGTCATCGGGACGACAATCGTCAGTCGCAGTCGCGCGCGCTCCAGGTTCTCGAACTGACCGCCCCAGTCGATGACGTAGCCTGCGGGAAGCTGGAGCTCATCCTTCACGCGGCGTTGCGCCTCCTCGACGAAGGATGCGATGTCACGTCCCACGACGTTGCACTGGACTCGAATCAGCCGGCGTCCCCACTCGCGGTTGATCGTCGCCGATCCGTCGGTCTCCGTGACGCTGGCGAGCGCTCGCAGGGGCAAGCGCGGCCCGATCTCGGTCGGAATGATCGTCTGGGCGAGAACGGCGCCATCGGCTCGATGCGCGTCCGGCAACCGCACGACCAGCGGGAACTGTCGCTGTCCCTCCACGACCTGCCCCACGGTGTGGGAACCGACCGCCTCGACGAGCTCCAGGACGCGTCGGGCCGGGATGCCGTGCCTGGCGAGAGCTCGCTGATCGACCTCGATTCGGAGCGTCGGCTGGCCCGTGATCTGATCGACGGCGATGTCGGACTGACCGGGGATCGGCACGAGGATGCGCTGGACTTCATCGCTCACGCGGATGAGCTCGTCGAAGTCGTCGCCGTAGATCTTGATGCCTATGTCCGATCGGATGCCCGAGACCATCTCGTTCAGCCGCATCTCGATCGGCTGGGTGGGGATCATGTTCACGCCCGGGAGATCCTGAATCTCGAGCTGAATGGCCTGCACGAGCTCGGCCTGGGTGCCGGCCTTCTTCCATCGGCTGCGCGGCTCGAGCGTCATGAAGATGTCAGTCAGCTCGGTCCCCATCGGGTCCGTGGCGACCTCGGCCGTCCCGATGCGGCTCCAGGCGAAACGGATCTCGTCCGGGAACTTTTCGAGCAGCAAGCGCTCGATTCGGCTGTTGTACGCCGTGGACTCGTCGAGCGACACGCCGGCAATCCGGATCGTGTTGATGACGAGCGACCCCTCGCTCAGACGCGGGATGAACTCGCCGCCGAGCCGAGTCGCCGTCCAGCCGGTGACGGCAAGGAGCAGGACGACGACCGGCAATACGAGCCACCAGCCGCGCATGGCGACCGACAAGAGGCGCTGGTAGCCGTTGTTGAGCGTCCGATCGAACCGCCCCTCGGCGTGCCCGCCGGGTCGGCGCGGAAGGAGGTAGTAGCTCAGGACCGGAGATAGCGTGAGGGCGATCAACAGCGCGCCGCCCAGCGCGAATATGAACGTCAGCGCCATCGGCTTGAACATCTTCCCCTCGATGCCCTCGAGCGTGAGGACCGGGAAGAACACGACGGCGATGATGCCCATGCCGAAGGCGGTCGGCCGAGCCACCTCCTTCGCGGACCGAACGACCGTGTCGAGGCGCTCCTGTGCCGTGAGCTGTCGGCCGGCTTTGTGCGCACTCGCGGCGAGGTTGCGCATGTTCGCCTCGGTCATGACGACCGAACCGTCGACGATGATGCCGAAGTCGATTGCCCCGAGGCTCAACAGGCTTGCGGCGATGGCAAAGTGATACATGCCGAGGATCGCGAAGAGCATGGCAATCGGGATCACCAGCGCCACGAGCAGGCCGGCTCGCAAGTTTCCGAGCAGCACGAACAGAACGATGATCACGAGGATCGCGCCGGCGACCAGGTTGTGCGTGACTGTCGATATGACCTCGCTCGTCAGCTCGGTCCGGTCGTAGACCACCTGCACGACGACATCGTCCGGAAGGGAGCGTCGCACGCTGTCGAGCTTCTTCTTGAGCTGCTCCGTGACGACCTTGCTGTTCTCGCCCATCAGCATGAACGCCAGGCCGAGAACGACCTCGCCGCGCCCGTGCGCCGTGATGGCACCCCGACGAATCTCGCTGCCGATCTTGACCTCGGCGACGTCCGCCACCCTCACGGGAGCGCCATCGGAGGCGGCGATGACGATTCCCTCGATCTGCTCGATCGTCGTGACGCGACCGATGCCGTGGACGAGCGCGGATTGGCCGCCCGCAGTCACGACGCCGCCGCCGACGTTGTCGTTGTTCTCTCGCAGCGCGTCGAAGAGCTTGCCCAGCGTCAGGTCGTACTTGATGAGCGCTTCGGGCGAGACGACGACGTGGTACTGCTTCTCGTGTCCGCCCCAGGAGTTCACCTCGGCAACGCCCGGCACCTTGCGGAGCTCCGGCTTCACGACCCAGTCGTGCAGGGTGCGGAGCTCGTGGAGCGTTCGGTTGGGATCCTCCGACGAGACGACGTAGTGGAACACCTCGCCGAGGCCCGTCGCGATGGGGCCGAGCTGCGGACGCTCGATCCCGCGAGGCAGCTCCACTCCGGCGAGGCGCTCGGAGACGTACTGCCGGGCGTCGGTGATCGACGTGGAGTCGTCGAACGTCGCCACGACCTGCGAGAAGCCGAACTTCGAGACGGAGCGGACATTGGTGAGCCCCGGCAGGCCGCCGACGGAGAGCTCGACGGGCAGGGTGATCTGCCTCTCGATCTCTTCGGGATTGAGCGCCGGCGCGACGGTGTTGATCTGGACCTGAACCGGGGTGGTGTCCGGGAAGGCGTCGACGGGAGTTCGCGACAACGTCCAGAGGCCGATGGCGATCAGCCCGACGAAGGCAACGACTACCAGCAAGCGGTTCTCGAGCGAGCCCGCGATGAGCCGCTCGAGTATGCCGCCGCGGTCAGTCATCGACGCAGCCGGCGCCGAGTCGGGACTTGAGGAACTCCGACATGACGATGAACGTGCCGCTGACCACGACGGGCTCGTCGGGCTCGAGGCCGGCGATGATCTCCACGCCGTCGTCGCTCTTGTCAGCGATCGAGACCCGCCGAAGCTCGTAGAGGTCATCCTCGATCTTCACGAACACGAACGGCTGGCGCTCGAAGCGCTGCACTGAGTCCCTGGGCACTCGCAGGCTCTGTTCTGCCTCGCCAAGGACGATTCGCGCTTCACCGAAGAGGCCTGCCTTGAGCGTGCCGTCGTTTGGGACGACGGCACGGGCATGCACCATTCGGGTCTTCTCGTCGATACATGTGTTCACCCAGACGATCTTGCCGGAGACGGCTCGACCGTCGAGCTCCGGGAAGGTCACGCCGACAGTGAGGCCGGCTCGGATGTGCGGTGAGCGATCGGCTGGGATCGACAGTGCGAGCCACATCGTCGAGAGGTCGGCGAGCATGAAGAGCGACTCGCCGGGCTCGACGGCCTCGCCTGCCACAGCCTTTCGTTCCACGATGGTCCCGCTAAAGGGCGCGGACACCGTGTGGCGCGTCAGGGCCTCGCCCGTCTGGGCTGGGATCGCCTCGATCTGCTCTTTCGTGAGACCGAGCGTGAAGAGAAGCCGCCGCGCTGACTCCAGATCGAACTCGGCTGCCTTCAGCTTGCGGGTGGCCGCTTCCAGCTCGCGCTTACTCTGAAACGCTAGGTCGTCTCGGACGGCGAGGTAGCTCGCCCACGCGGTCTGAAATGCCGCCTCGGCCGCCTGCACCTCGGCCTTGCTGGAGATGTCGCGGCTCGACAGGTGCTTCTCACGCTCGTAGTCGGCCTTGCTCGCGACGAATGACGCGTGCGCCGAGAGCAGGTCCTTGCGATTCAGGCCCAGCTCCAGGCCGCTGAGCTGTTCCAGCCCTTCGAGCGTGGGTTGGTCCTGGAGCAGCCTCAGGGCCTTTCCCGTGTTGACGCGGAGCGCGCGACTTCGCTCGAGGTCGATCGTCGCGAGCTCGACCGCATGCCGATTCGCGAGGAGCTGCGACTTCGCCTGCGCCAGGGTCGGGCTGTCGAGCTCCACGAGGGCCGCCCCCGACTCGACCTTCGAGCCCACGTCCACCAGGACGCGTCGGACGACGCCGGGCGTCAGTGTCGTCATCTGCGCCAGCGCGTTCCCGTCGAGGCGCGTCTCGCAGAACGCGGTGATCGTCGGGGCGGTCGTGCTCCGTGCTGGGAGCCTTGTTTTGACGCCCGCCTTCGTCGTCGAGCGCTTGGAGACGAAGCGCACCTTCATACCCTCGCCCGGCTTCAGGCTTGCTGCCAGCGCTGGCTGGCAGATACCGCACTCGCGCTCGGGGACCCGATGTTCGTTGCAGAACAGCGCAGGCCGCGTGGGCTTACCTGAAGCGTCAGCTACTCTCTTCGGGTGATCGGTCGAGCGCTGACTCTTCTTGATCTCCTTGTCCTTCGGGGCCCCCTCCTCCGCATCGGACCCCTCGGAGTCACCCTGCTCCTTCAGCTCGGGATGGCAGAGATGGCACTCGTCCTCGTAGAGAGAGTGCTCAGCGCAGTAGAGGCGCCCCTTTTCCTCCAGATCGGGTTGGCAGATCCAGCAGCGATCCTCGTAGCACGCGTGCTCCCGGCACCAGAGGCGCCCCGTCTCTCGAAGACTCGGATCACAGATGAAGCACTTCTCGCCCGCGCTCTCGTGGCTGTGGGCGGCCGGCGCGGACTCCTCGGAGTCGTCGGAGGAACTCGCATCCGGGCCGGGACATCCGGCGCTGAGCACGAGGAGCGCAACGGCGAGCGGGCCCATGAACAAGTGCGGCGCTCTTCGCTTGGTCATCGATAGCACGGGACCTACCCCCTTCTCGGGTGTTGCTGGTCTGTGACCGCTCGGTCAAATCGAAGCGACGCTCGTCGCCAGTCCGGCTTGCCGAACGTGCCGTCGACCGGCTGTGGTCAGCGAGTAGACGATGAACTTGCCGTCTTGTTTCGAGCCCACGAGCCCCGCCCGGCGTAGCTGCCGGAGCCCCTGGGAAACGGTCGACACCGGCTGACGAAGGGCGTTTGCGAGGTCGCAAACGCAGCAAGCCTCGACGGAGAGCAGATGGAGAATGGCGAGGCGGCCCGGGTGCGCCATCGCCTTCAGCCATGTCGTTGCGTCGCCGAGCGCTTCGTCAGGGGGTAGAGACTCCCGGAGCATCTCGATCTTGGCTTGATTGAAGCACGCGACGCCGGCCGCGGCCGAAGCCGGAAGCGCCTTCGCCCCGCGAGAGTCACTTGCGCGAGCCATGTCGAGCTCCTAGAGTCATTCCGTAATTTCTGGAAATGACTATATCGGCCCCTCGATCAGCGGTCAAGCCGCGTGCGAGCGAAGGCCTTGGTAGTTTGCGCGGGAGCAAGTCGGCGGCTATGTTCCATTCCATGACGTGGGTTGCTCGTCTGTCTCTGCTGGTTCTCGTCGGGGCGCTCCTGAGCGCGTCGCTGCGCATTCACCACGACGAGGCGGGATCAGGCCGCGATCACGACGAGCAGCAGCAGGAGCTCTGCACCGAGCAGGCGCCTCCTTCCGGCCACCACGACCACGACGCCCCCGGCACGCCGTGTAGTAGTCCGACGCACTGCTCGCACGGATGCTCTGGGCACTACGTCGTCGCCCCGGTCCCTCCTGGAGGCGTGAGCTTCCAACGCCTTCTCGCCGGCTTCTTCGCCGACAAGAGCGACACACTCCTCACCGGCAGCAGCCGGTCCATCGACCACCCTCCAAAGGCCTGACTGCTGGCGGGGTCTCTCTGACCCCGATCTGGCCGTCCCGCATCCCTGACGCCCGGAGTCCGTCTCCTCGTCAGCCGGATGCTGGACGGAGAGCAGCGGCGTGCGCTCACCGCGGCGCCGGGCGCCTTTGGAGGAGACCGACGTGTTTCGGAGAGACAAGCTGGCTGGCCTGGTGGCCTTCATCGCTGCTGGCTTTGCGTCCGCGGGATGCGCGGCCACGGCACGCGATGCGGGATGGGCCGATCCGCGGCCTCTAGGCCGCGATCTGTCAGTGAGGAGACCGGGCGAGCCGACGGCCGCCGCAGCTTCGCCGGAGCGCCGCGCGGTGGACGCGGGCCCGCTCACCCTACGTGAGGCGCTCGCCCTCGCGCTGCTGGGCAACCCGGACCTCGCAGCGGCGTCCTGGCAGGTGCGGGTGCGCGAGGCCGAGGTCCTTCAGGCCGGGTTACTGCCGAACCCGGAGCTCGAGATCGAGGTCGAGGAGTTTGGCGGCTCGGAGGACCGCGGCGGGTTCGACTCCGCAGAGACGACCGTGTTGCTGAGCCAGGTCATCCAGCTCGGCGGGAAGGTCGGCGCCCGGACCCGGGTCGCCGAGCTCGAGCGTGACCTCGCCGGCTGGGACTTCGAGGCGGCGCGGCTCCAGGTGCTGGCCGATACGGCGGGCGCCTTCATCCGCGCCGTCGCGGCGCAGCGGCGGCTCGCGCTCGCCGAGAAGTCACTCGGGCTCGCCGAGCAGGTGTTCGAGGTGATCCGTGAGCGCGTCGCCGCCGGGAAGGTCTCGCCGCTCGAGGAGAGCCGCGCGGGCGTCGCCCTCGCGACGACACGGATCGCCCGCGCGCGGGCCGAGCGCTCGCTACTGGCGGCGCGCACCGACCTCGCGGCCCGCTGGGGCGGCACGGCCGACGAGATTGCCGAGATCGACGGCGACCTGGAGCGGCTGTCGGCGCCTCCGGCGCTTGCGAGTCTCCTCCAGGCGGTCTCGCAGAGCCCCTCGATCGCCCGGTGGGAGACCGAGGCCGCTCACCGGCTCGCCACGCTGGAACGGGAGAAGGCTGCCGCGTGGCCCGACGTCGCCGCGAGCGGAGGCGTGCTGCGGTTCGAGGAGACCGACGACTGGGCCTTCGTCGTGGGGCTCTCGATCGACCTGCCCATCTTCGATCGGAACCAGGGCGGGATCGGTGCTGCGAGGCACCAGGTTGCACGTGCTCGCGAGGAGCGGCGAGCGGCGGTCGTTGCGCAGCGAGCCGCGCTCGAGATGGCCTATCACTCGCTCGTGGCCGCCTTCGGTGAGGCCTCGAGCCTGCGCGACGACGTAATGCCGGCAGCTCAGCGCGTCTTCGAGGCTTCGCGCGAGGCTTACGAGCGCGGCAAGGTCGGCTACCTGGAAGTGCTGGACGCGCAGCGCACGCTGTTCGAGGCCAGAGGGCAGTATGTCGACGCCCTCTCGAGCTATCACGAGTCCGTCGCCGAGGTCGAGGGTCTCGTCGCCGCGCCGCTTGTGCCCGACGCAGAGGCTCCCGATCAGGACGAAGAGGACGAGAACAGGGCGCCCGATCAAGAAGAGAAGGACGCGGAGAAGGCGCCCGATCAGGACGAGAAGGACGAGGACGATGAAAACGACTGAGACCAAGAAGCTCCTGGTGGTGGCGGGCCTGGCGATCGCGCCCATCGCCGTTCTGCTGCTCGCTCTCGCCACGGGATGGGTCGCTCGGCCTGGCGCCGCGCGAGCGCAGGACAGCCATGATCACGACGACGATGATCACGACAAGAAGGGACACGACGAGGACGGTCATGATCACGGCGCCGGCGAGGACGATCACGGCAAGGAAGGCCACGACGACGGCAAAGAGGGGCACGAGGGGCACGGAGGCCATGACGACCACGAGGGAGAAGACCGCCACGTTCGCCTGAGTGCCGAGGAGCGTCGCGAGTTCGGTATCGAGCTCGCCTCCGCTGGCCCCGGCGAGCTCCACGTCTCGGTGAGCCTGCCGGGCGAGGTAGTCCTGAACGCCAATCGGGTGGCGCACATCGTGCCGCGCGCCAGCGGGATCGCAACGGCAGTCCAGAAGAACATCGGTGACCTCGTCGAGGCCAACGAGCCGCTCGCCACGGTCGAGAGCGCCGAGCTCGGAGGCGCGATCGTCGAGTATCTCGCCAAGCTCCAGCAGCTCGAGCTCACCCGGACCGATCTCGATCGAGCCAAGGCGGTTCACGACAACACGCGCAAGCTCCTGGACGCGCTCGCCGCGAAGCCAGACGCGACCGCCGACCCGGTGAGCGATGTGCTCGAGGGAGAGATGGGCGCGAACCGGAGCATGCTGCTCTCGGCTCGCGCCGAGCTCGTCTTCGCCTTGCAGACGCGCGACCGGGAGCGACAGCTCTTCGAGAAGAAGATCGGCAGCGAGGCGGAGCTCCTATCCGCGGAGAGTGCCCTCACCAAGGCGCAGGCGCACTATGCAGCAGAGCGCGACAGCATCGCCTTCGCGATCAAGCGGGTGCTGCTTCAGGCGGACCGCGCCGTCAAGCTCGCCGAGCTAGACGTCCGCGCCGCGCGCCACCGCTTACTCGTGCTCGGTCTTCCCGATGACGAGGTGACCGCGCTCACCGTGCAGGAGGAGCCGGAGGAGGGCCATACGCGCTACTCCGTCCGGTCGGCATTCGCCGGCACGGTGATCGACAAGCACGTCAGCCTGGGCGAGCGGGTGGATGACGAGACCGAGGCGTTCACCATCGCCGACCTCCGCACCGTCTGGGTTCATCTCACCGTCTATCAGAAGGACCTTGCCACCGTCCGCTCGGGCCAGAAGGTTCGCGTTCGGGCCGAGCAGGGCGGCCAGTCTGCTCAGGCGAAGATCGACTACGTGAGCCCGATCGTCGCCGAGTCGACGCGGACGGCGACCGCCCGCGTCGTTCTCGAGAACGCGAAGGGAGACTGGCGCCCCGGGATGTTCGTGACCGGCAACGTGGAGCTGTCGCACGTCGAGGCCCCGGTCGTCGTTCGGCGATCTGCGGTCCAGACCATCGACGGCAAGGCCGTCGTGTTCGTCGAAGAGGACGGCCAGTTCGAGCCCCGCCCAATCGAGATCGGCCGGGCCGACGCGGAGTCGCTCGAGGTCGTCTCGGGCCTCTCGGCCGGCGATCGGTACGTCGTCAAGAACGCCTTCACCCTCAAGGCGGAGCTCGGCAAGGGATCGTTCGGTGACGGCCACGCGCACTGACCCGGCACGGACGGAGAGCAAAGAGAAATGATCGAACGCATCGTCGACTTCGGGCTGAGCAATCGGCTCCTCACGGGCGTCATGGCGCTGCTCGTCATGGGAGCCGGCGCGTGGAGCTATGGCCGCCTGCCGGTCGACGCGTTCCCGGACGTGTCGCCGAACCTCGTCCAGGTCTTCACGACGACCGAGGGGCTGGCGCCCGAGGAGGTCGAGAAGTATGTGACCTACCCCGTCGAGGCTTCGATGACGGGGCTGCCGGGCGTCGAGAAGGTCCGGAGCGTGTCCAACTTCGGCCTTTCGGTGGTGAACGTCTACTTCGAGGACGGTATGGACATCTACTTCTGCCGGCAGCTCGTAAACGAGCGCTTGCAGGAGGCGCGTGAGCAGATCCCAGAAGGGTTCGGTGAGCCTGGGATGGGACCCATCTCCACGGGAATGGGCCTCGTGCTGTTCTATTTCCTGAAGGACGAAAGCGGGACCTACTCGCTCGAGGAGCTTCGGACGACCCATGACTGGATCGTCAAGTTCCACCTTCAGACCGTTCCCGGGGTCACCGAGGTTCTCGGAATCGGCGGCTACGAGAAGCAGTTCCACGTGGTCGCGCGACCTGACGCCCTACTCCGCTACGACGTCACGCTCGCCGACCTGGGTGAGCGGATCGAGGGGAACAACCTCAACGTCGGGGCGCAGTTCATCGAGCGTAACGGCGAGGAGCTGATCGTTCGCTCCGTCGGGCTGGCCGGCGGCGTGCCGGATCTCGAGCAGATCGTCGTCAAGACCGACGACGGCCGGCCGGTCTTCCTGCGCGACGTCGCCACGATCGAGGTTGGCGGCGCTGTCCGGCGCGGGCTTCAGACCCACAACGGGACCGACGAAGTGGTCGCGGGAATGGTGATCAAGCTCTACGGGACGAACGCGTCGACCGTGATCGAGCGAGTCGAGGTGAAGATCGCCGAGATCAACGACATCCTGCCGGCGGGACTCCGCATCGTTCCCTACTACCAGCAGAAGGACATCGTGGAGGCCTCGGTCGGCACCGTGACGGCCGCTCTCGTCCAGGGAATCATCCTGGTCGTTCTCGTGCTTCTCGTGTTCATGGGTGGGTTTCGCGCCAGCGTCGTCGTCGCCGCGGCGGTCCCCTTCTCGATCCTGTTCGCCTTCTCGCTCATGAGCTGGTTCGGCATCTCGGCGAACCTCATGTCTCTCGGCGGGCTGGCGATCGCAATCGGGATGATGGTGGACGGCACCATCGTCATGGTCGAGAACGTCGACCGTGGACTGCGGGCAGCCCCACCCGGCGAGCGGCGCCTCGTCGTCATCGGCCGGTCGTGTCACGAGGTGGGGCGGCCAATCGTCTTCGCGATCGCCATCATCATCGTCGTCTTCCTCCCGCTGTTTACGCTGCAAGGGGTCGAGGGAAAGACGTTCCGACCGCTCGCCTACACGATCGCGCTCGCGATGGGCGGCTCGCTCTTGTTCGCGCTGGTCCAGGCGCCGGCGTTCAGCTACATCCTCATGCGCCGGCCAAAGAAACCTGACGGCAAGACGGAAGCGAGCGAGCCGATCGTCGTGCGGACGTTACTCAAGCCCTATCTGCCACTCGTGCGGTTCTTCGTCCGCAAGAGGCCTGTCGCGATCGCTGTCGCAATCGGGCTGCTGGGCGTCGGCGTGGGGGTCTTCCCATTCCTCGGTTCGGAGTTCACCCCGTCGCTCAAGGAGGGGACGGTCGTCGTTCGCCTCACGATGGCGCCGTCGATCTCCCTCGAGGAGAGCAAGCGGACCACGATGATCGTCGAGCGCCGGCTGGTGAAGATCCCCGAAGTGCGCGAGGTCGTTACCCGAATCGGGCGTGGCGAGGTCGGCGCGCACGCCGACCCGATCAACTCCGCGGAGATGTTCGTCCTCCTCGAGCCGATGAGCGAGTGGCGCCGGCAAGGCGACCAGGGCGTCGTCGAGGAGATCATCCGTGAGGAGCTCGGGAACGTGCCGGGCGTGCAGATCAACCTGACACAGCCGATCGAGATGACGGTCGACGAGCTCCTGGAAGGCGTGCGGGCCGAGCTCGCCATCAAGATCTTCGGCGAGGACCTCGAGCGGCTCAAGCAGGGCGCGGACGAGATCGCAGCCGTCGTGGGTGGTGTCCGTGGCGCGGCTGACGTGCAGGTGGATCAAGTGAGCGGCACGCCGCAGCTTCTGATTCGACCAGACCGGGCGGCGGTCGCGCGCTACGGGCTCAACCTCTCGGACGTCCAGGAGGTCATCCGCGTGGCCGTCGGGGGCGCGACGGTCGGCCAGGTCTTCGAGGGAATCCGACGCTTCGACATCCTGCTTCGCTACGCTCCGGACGCTCGGACGACGGCCGAGGCGATCCGCGAGATCGTGATCGAGGCGCCAGACGGGAAGCGCGTGCCGCTGAGCGAGCTGGCCGAGATCCGCGAGATCGTCGGTCCACGCCAGATCACCCGCGAGAACAATCAGCGGTTCATCACGGTGCAGTGCAACGTGATCGGTCGCGACATCGGGAGCTTCGTCGAGGAAGGCCAGCGGGTGATCGCCGAGAAGGTCGATCTACCCGCGGGATACCTCGTCACATGGGGCGGGCAGTTTCGACTCCAGCAGGAGGCGAACCGGCGGCTCGCCATCGTCGTGCCGATCACACTCCTCGTGATCGGCTTCATGCTCGTGATCAGCTTCGGCTCGATCAAGAGCGCGGCGTTGATCATGCTGAACATCCCGCTCGCGCTGGTGGGTGGCGTCGTCGCCCTCGGGCTCACGGGGCAGAACCTGTCGGTTCCGGCCTCGGTCGGCTTCATCGCGCTCTTTGGGATCGCCCTCGAGAACGGGATGGTCCTCGTCACCTACCTCAACCATCTCGTCGAGCACGAGAAGGTCCCGATCGATCAGGCGTCGGTACGCGGAGCTTGCACGCGCCTGCGACCCGTCCTGATGACGGCGGTTACGACCGCTCTTGGGCTCATCCCACTGCTGGTCGCGAGCGGGATCGGGAGTGAGGTGCAGAGGCCGCTGGCGACCGTGGTGATCGGTGGGCTCGTCACCTCCACGATCCTGACTCTGCTCGTGTTGCCGGCGCTCTACAAGTGGTTCGTTCCGTGGCAGGGTCTCTTGCCGCAGACGCACCCACATGACCACGAGGGCGCCTGATGTTCGTCTTGTCCCGGAACGCCGCGTCGCGCGGCAAGGAGATCGACATGAAGCACCGGTTCGCATGGACTCTCGTCGGAGGCACGCTGCTCGTGTTCACTCTTGGCTGCCCGGCGAAGCCCGAACACTCGGAGGGTGATGGGCACGATCACGGCTCGACCGAGACCCACGAGGACGGCGACGGTCACGATCATGAAGGGGAGGAAGAGGGTCACTCCGAAGATGACGGACACGACCACTAGCCGCACGATGCAGGAGACTGGCTCCGAACCGTCGGCGCCTTTGGTCTTTCGGATCGAGGGCATGGACTGCGCCGAGGAGGTCAGCGTCCTGCGGGACGAGCTCGCATCCCTCGTGGGCGGTGAGCAGCACCTGGCCTTCGATGTCCTGCGCGGCCGGATGATCGTCCGCGATCCCGAGCGACGCGTCGGGCCCGAGGAGATCGTCGACGCGATCGCCCGGACCGGGATGCGGGCCAGTCCCTGGCGCGACGACCGCTCCGACGGAGGCGACGAGTCAGCTCGCTCGTCGCGGACCGGCCTGACGATCGCGTGCGCCGTGCTCGGTGCGGGAGGCTTCGCGGCGCACGCCTTCTCGGCGGGCAGCGTGGGAGCTGCCCTGGGCGAAGGAGCGGAAGGGGGCATCCCGCTCGCGGTGCGTGTCCTCTACGGGGTCGCGATCGCGGCGGGCGGCGTCCACGTGCTTCCGAAGGCGTGGAGCGCCGTTCGCCGGCTCCGGCCCGACATGAACCTGCTCATGACGGTGGCCGTGGCCGGAGCGATCGGGATCGGCGAGTGGCTCGAGGCGACGACCGTCACCCTGCTCTTCGCGGTGTCGCTGGCCCTCGAGAGCTGGAGCGTCGGCCGCGCCCGGCGGGCGGTGGAGAAGCTTCTGAGCGTCGCGCCTCCGACGGCTCGACTCATCAACGAGCCGGGCGGACCCCGCGAGGTCGCACCGGAGGAGGTCCACGTCGGTCAGACGGTGCTCGTCAAGCCGGGAGAGCGGATCCCGCTCGACGGTCGCGTCGCCAGCGGCGAGAGCGACGTGGACCAGTCGCCGATCACCGGCGAGAGCCGACCGGTCGAGAAGGCACCGGGGGACGAGGTCTTCGCGGGCACCGTGAACGGCGCGGGCGCGCTCGAGGTCACATGCGAGAAGGCTGCCGCCGACTCGACGCTCGCACACGTCGTCCGGCTCGTCGCCGAGGCGCACGCCGGCCGCTCACCCGCGGAGCAGTGGGTCGAGCGTTTCGCGCGCGTCTACACACCGGCCGTGCTCGGGTTGGCGCTCGCTGTCCTGCTCGTCCCGCCGCTCGTCTTCGACGGCGCGTGGGGCGAGTGGCTCTACCGTGCTCTCGTGCTACTCGTAATCGGTTGCCCGTGCGCGCTCGTCATATCCACGCCGGTCAGCATCGTCAGTGCCTTGGCCGCCTCGGCCCGCCACGGCGTGCTGATCAAGGGAGGCGTCTATGTCGAGATGCCGGCCCGGCTCAGGGTCGTCGCGATGGACAAGACGGGCACGCTCACCGAGGGGCGTTTCGCCGTCGTTGAGGTCGTGCCGCTTGCCGGCCACGGCGAGGCGGACCTGATCGAGCGGGTGGCCGCGCTCGAGCAGCACAGCAACCACCCGATCGCTCGAGCGATCGTGGCCCACGCGGAGGAGCGCGGGCTCGCCCTTCCGCCGGTCGAGGGGTTCCAGACCATCGCCGGCAAGGGAGCAACGGGCCGGGTCGAGGGGCGCGAGTACTGGCTCGGCTCGCACCGCTACCTCGAGGAGCGTGGGCAGGAGACACCCGAGATCCACGACCGCCTCGAGGCGATGTCGGCCGCGGGACGGACCGTCGTCGTCGTCGGGAACTCGGAGCACGTATGCGGCCTCATCGCCATCGCCGACGCCGTCCGCCCGGAGGCGGCGAGGACCGTCGCGGAGATCCGGGAGGCGGGCATCGAACGCGTCGTCATGCTCACCGGTGACAACCGCGGCACCGCCGAGGCGGTGGGGCGCGCGACGGGAGTCGACGAGGTGCAGGCCGAGCTTCTGCCCGCGGACAAGGTAGCCGCGGTGGAGGAGCTCGTCCGGCGGTACGGGACGGTAGCGATGGTCGGTGACGGCGTCAACGACGCCCCCGCTCTCGCCCGCGCGAGCCTCGGAATCGCCATGGGCGCGGCCGGGAGCGACGCGGCGATCGAGACGGCCGACGTGGCGCTGATGTCGGATCAGCTCGACCGGATCCCCTGGCTCGTCCGACACGCCCGCCGAACGCTGTCGATCATCAGGCAGAACATCGTCGTCTCGATCGGCGTGAAGATCGTCTTCGTGGCGCTCACGTTCGTCGGGCTCGCAACGCTCTGGACCGCGATCGCCGCAGACATGGGCGTCTCGCTGCTCGTGATCCTCAACGCGCTGCGACTGCTCCGCCCGCACCGCGATACGTAGGCGGCCCGAGACGGCGCGCTCACACGGTCAGAAGCTGAGGTGGTCAGGTCCGAAGACGAGCGACCCGCCGTAGAATCCGGTCGCGCCGAGGAGCAGTGCGGCAACGAGCAGAGCCGCGCGATAGCCGAGGAGCAGCTTTGGATCCTCGCGACGTCGGGCGAGCTCGGAGAGCACCGCCGCCGCGACGATCACGATGGCTGAGCCCGTGCCAAGCCATCGGTGCCAGCCAAGAACCGACGCGAGCTCGCCGGGGTATCGAGCGAAGGCGCCGGCCGCCCAGCCGAGTCCGGCGGCGACGACCGCGCCAGCCGCTCCTGCGGCGATGTTGACGCGCGCGGTCGCCTCGGCGAGCGGCCTCGGGCCCCGGACGAGGACGAGGAGCTCGGCCAACGCCGCGACCAGGACGAGCGCGATCGGGAAGTGGATCGCGATCGGGTGGAGCTTGCCGAGGAAGCGGACGAGGCGTGCCGGGCCGTGCGGGTGATCGCCGTGGTCGGTCGCGTGGTCGTGACCAGTGCCTCCGTGGTCGTTGCCATGCGCGTCGTCGCCGTGGGCGTGGGCGGAGCCCCCACCGTTGCCGTCGTGGTCGCCGTGCCCGTCGTCATCATGGGCGTGCCCGCTGCCGGCGTCCGGGGCAAGCTGCGGCACGTTGGCGAGGAACGGCGTCGGGTCCTCGAGGAACTTCTTGCGGCAGCGACCGCAGCAGAGCCAGACGCGCGTGCCCTCGTGATCGACCGAGATCTCCGGGTCGACCGGCTCGTCCGGCATGACGGGGCACATGAGGTTCGTGGGCTTGGGGTCCGAGGACTCCTGGGCGGAAGCGTCCGGCGAGGCGGCGAGAAGCACCAGAGCCAGAGCCAGCGCGACGGCGAGGGTCTGCGTTCGGGGCGGGGCTCTCATCGCGACCTGCTCCGTCTGAGAAAGCGGCGGAGGAGGCTCCTCGACGAGCGGGGAGCCTCCTCCGCCGTAGGGGAGGGGGTAGGGAGGGAATCAGTGATCGTCGTCGTGGCCGTCGTGGCCCTTCTTCTTGCCGTGATCGTCGTGGCCCTTCTTGCCGTGCTCGTCATGATCGTCGCCATGACCGTCGCCGTGACCGTCGCCGTGACCGTCGCCGTGACCGTCGTGACCGCCGTGCCCGAGCTTCGCCAGGTGGGCGGCCGGGTCGGCGTGCACCTTCTTCACGCACATCTTGCAGCAGAGTCGGACCAGCCGGTTGCCGAGGACGACGTCGAACGGCTTACCCATCGCGTCGAGCTTCTCGCCGGAGACGACGCACGTGTCGAGGGTGTAGCTCCCCTTCTGCTCGGCGATGATGCGTTCGTCGAGCTTGGCGAGGAACTTCGCCGGGTCCTTCTTCAGGTCCTTGATGCAGCCCTTACAGCAGAGCTGGAGATACCGGTTGCCGTGGACGTAGTCGACCGGGTCGCCCATGTCTCCGCCCATCTCGTCGCCGCTCACCACGCATGGGCCCGCGGGGTAGTGCGGCTTCTGCTGGGCGATGATCGCCTCGTCCACCTTCTTCAGGATCGAGGCTGCGTCCTTGTGGAACTTCTTCGTGCAGCCCTTGCAGCAGAGCCGGATCTCACGTCCGTCGTGCTCGACCACGACCGGCTTGCCCATTCCGCCGAGCTTCTCGCCCGAGACCGGGCAGGTGTCGAGCGTGTAGGGGTCGGCTGCGCCGTCGTCGGCCCTCGTCATCGCAGTGAGGCCGACCGCCGCGCCGATCGTCAGGGCGGCCACCAGGACGAGCTTCTTCGTTTGAGCCATCGTCGCGTCTCCTTCGCGTAGGGAACCAGTGCGGCCGTTGGACGTCCGCCGGACGCATCGTCTTCGGCGTCGGTCGGAGCGTGGTCGCGGCCTTCCGACTGCAAGTCCAGGCCCATCCGCGCAACCCCTGCGCCTTGGTCTTGGATCGTGACGCTCGGGGTCACACCGTGATTCACGCCGGCCGTGCCGACGCGCGTTGCCTCCCCCGTCCATCGATGACATCCTCGTCTCGTCACCTGCTCAGGAGGATCTGATGCGTCTTCGTACCGTCCTCGCCGGCCTCGCGATCTCCTCGATCACCCTCTTCAGCGGGTCGTCGCTCGCACTCGCGGAGGGTCCGGTCCGTGTCGCCAGCGAGCTGAGCCCGATCCAGCCGAGCATCGCGATGGATGGCGACGGCAACATCTACGTCGCGTTCATCGGCGGCCGCGGGAGTAAGGACATCTACGTCATCAGTTCAGCCGACGGCGGCCGGTCCTTCGGTGAGCCGGTGAAGGCGATGGACGTCGGCGGCGAGGCGGCCGGCGGTCGCCAGCGCGGGCCGCGGATCGGCGTCGACGACAAGAAACGGATCTACGTCTCCGCCGTTCAGCAGCTCGAGGGCAAGGGGCCGGGCCAGAAGTTCCCGCAGGGCGACGTGTGGCTCACCGTCTCGAGCGACGGCGGCAAGACGTTCTCGAAGCCCGTGCAGTGCAACGACCGGCGCAAGGCGGTCGACACGGAAAAGGCGAAGAAGAGCGCGAAGGAAGGCATGCACTGGATGGCGGTCCAGGGCGACGGGACGGTCCATCTCTGCTGGCTCGACCACCGCCTCGCGCCGAAGCTCGGCCAGATGATCGCCTACACCAAGGTGACCGACGCGGGGACCAAGGTGGCGCCCAACGTCATCGCCTACGCCGCGCCGGACACCGTCTGCCAGTGCTGCACGCCCGGGCTCGCCGTCGACGCGAAGGGCAACCCATCGATCGCCTTCCGCAATGCGATCGCGGGCGACAACCAAGTCTGGGTCGTCCGCTCGACCAACAAGGGCAAGTCGTGGAAGAAGGCCGCGCCCGTGACCCGGGCGAAGGCCAACATCAACCAGTGCCCGATGGACGCTCCGTCGGTCGCCGTCACCTCCGACGGCAAGAAAGTCGCCGTCGCCTGGATGGACCAGCGCAGCGGCAAGCGGAACACCTGGCTGCGGCTGCCGAACGGCAAGGAGATCCCGCTCGCCAACGCCGCGGGCGCCCAGCAGGGCCATCCGAACGTCACGCTCGACGCGAGCGGCAACGTCTGGGCGGTGTGGACCGAGATCGGCGGCGGCGAGCGCGCGATCTACGGGCTCGCTCCGAAGGCGAAGCGCGCTGTCCGGATCTCGGAAGAGGCCGACGTCGGGTTCCCCGTCATCGCCTGGAGCGAGAAGACCGGCGCCGTCGTCGCCTACGAGGTGGGCGGCGGCGTCGTCGTGCGTCGCTGGCCGGAGTAAGTAGCCCACACCGTCAGTCAGTCGTCCGCTCTCAGTTGGACGCGCTCGATCGTGCCGGCGGTCAGCCCGACCCGGTCGGCCGTGTGGCGGAGCTGCTCATTACTGACGGGCCGACCGGTCAGCCGAAACGAGACGTCCCCGCGGATCAGGTCCACTCGAGTGTCGTTGACGCCGTCCAGGCGTCCAAGGGCCTTCTCGAGGCCCGTCGTTCACGCGCCTCAGGTCGCTCCGAGGATCTCGATCGTCACCACCTCGGCGGCGGCCGGCTCGGCGGTGTGCGTCGCCCGGGGTGGTTCCGGAGCGGGCAGTCGGTCGAAAACCGCGTGGGCATTTGGGGATCGAGTCGGACCCTTGAGATAGTCCGCTCGGTCCACGTTTCAGCGATTCGCGGCCTCCAGGGCGACCAACACCTCGTCGGCGGTCTTGAAGCCGACGAGGCGAGCGAGCTCCTTGCCGTCCGCGGAGAGGACACGTGCGTCGGGAAGCCCGGAGACGCGGAACCACTTCGAGACCTCCGGGTGGGCGTCCGTATCCACCTTCACAAAGACGAACCCTTCGAGCTTGGCGACAACCCGAGGCTCGACCCACGTCTCCTTCAGCATCTTCTTGCAGGGGCCGCACCAGTCGGCGTAGAAGTCGAGCAGCACCAGCTTCTCTTCGTCACGGGCCCGATCAAGCGCCGTCTGGATGAGGTCGGGCACCGGGCCGGTCGGCGCGGCGGTCGCGCGGCTCGGCACCTGCTCGGGCGTCAGCACCGTGGCGCCGAAGTTGAGGGCCTCGACCGCGTCGACCATCTCGTCGTCGGTTGGCTGCTTGCCGTCGGTCGTGACCGAGAAGAGGTCACGCTCGAGGTCCATCTCCACCTTCGCTACTCCGTGAAGCCCTTCCAGGGCTTCCTTGACCCCTTCGGGTCACGTCATTCACGTCGCCCCTGCTTTGCTCTTCATCATGCCGGTCACCTGGAGCACGACGGTGCGGCCCGTGGGAGTCGATGACGGGGGCGGGTCGACCTCGGGCGGCGACGGTGCTGCCGGCGCCTCCGTCGGTCCCTCGCGCGCGGGTGGTGTTTCCCCGCCCTCGCAGCCGGCGGCCATCAAGAAGATGGTCCCGAGCACCGCTCCCGCGACGACTCTCGACATGATTCTCTTCAACGGTCACCACTCCTCTAGCTCTCGCCAATCTAGTTTCGGCGATCTCGGTCTCTGGATGCGCGGAAAGCAGAAGTGCTCCCACGACGACGCCGAGGCAGACGAGCAGATGTCGGCCGGCGTCGCCCGTCCGCCCCGTCGATTGCCGCGCGTCTGATCGGTTCCACCGGAGGGCCACCGCAGAGCGGTCACGCCCGTCATCGCCTGGAGCGAGAAGACCGGCGCCGTCGTCGCCTACGAGGTGGGCGGCGGCGGCGTCGTCCGGCGCTGGCGGGAGTAGACGCACCTCAGCGCCGCCAACGCGCCGCGACGATGCGGACCTCGCCGTCCGCGTGATCGAGCTCCGCGTCGAGCAGCCCCTCGCCAGTGAGCTCCGTCGCCAGGGCGATCGGCCGGGCGGAGCCGTCGATCCGGAACCGCGACGCGCCCACGGCGTCCCGCTCAACGCGTCCCCGTGCGAGGATCGTCATCGCACCCGGGTCAAAGCCGCTCTCGCGCACCGCCCGTGGGATGGCGGCCAGGTCGAGATCGGCCTGCTGCGCCGGCTCGATCGTGACGATGTTCTCCTGGAGCGCAACGCGCACCTGGGCGACGCCCTCCAGGCGCCGCAGGCCGTCGGAGACGGCCTTCACTCACGGCAGTCACTCGAGGCCGCGAGCCACGATCGTCGCCTGGACGAGGCCGGCCTCCACGGCGTCGACCGGCGCGGCGGCCCGCGGCGCGCGGTCGGGCGCGGTGTCGGGAGCCGGTGCGCTCGTGGTAGTCGCGCAGCCGGCGGCCGCCACGGCGGACGCGAGGAGGATGGGGCACAGCGGACAGGGGGCGGGGGCGCGCGTCATGGGAGTCTCCTTCTCGTTCGCTAGAACCGGATCTTCACGGCCAGCCCGGCGCCCAAGCGCCGGTGGCCGAGGTCGTCCTCGATCTCGTCGACGACCGGGATGCGGACGTTCACCTCGAGCTGGACCGATGGCGTGACGTAGAGCTGCAGGCCGGGGGCGGCCCAGACCTCGAACCCCTCGTCGTCGGCGCCGCGCTCTCCGGCGCGGCTCTCGACGCGATAGGTCGCCAGCAGCTCGGCGACGAGCCGTACCTCGAGCTCCTCGCCCGTCTCGAAGCGGGCCGGGTGGAGCCGGAACCAGTAGGCGACGTCGAGATGGGCGGTCGGGCCGGCGCGGAAGCCGTCGTGCCGCGTCGTGTGTCGCAGCCACGCGTCGGCCGAGAACCGGTGCCGGTCGCGCACAAGCGTGACGACGGCGCCGATGCCCGAACCCCAGCCACCCGTCCCGAGCTGGAGCCTTCGCGGGATCTCGACGCCCCCGTCGCGGCGGTCGTGCTCGGCCGTCGGAGCGACGAGCTCGGCGAGCGCGGCGAAGCGCGTCGACTTCATCACCTCGTCCGACTGGAACAGGCTCACCTTCGCGCGCAGGCGGACGTCGCCCAAGCCTGCGAGCGCCTTGTCATTGCCGCGGCCGGCGGCGTCGGCGAACTCGACGCGGCGGTGGAGGACGAGCGGCGCGGTCAGCCGAAGCTCGATCTTGGTCGTCAGCCCGACGATCGCTTGCGCGTCGAGGCGGAGGTCGCGGAGGTCGCCGGTCTCGGTGTAGCGGAGAAAGCCACGTGCGGTGGGCAGCTCGGGCGAGGTGACCCCGCCGTCCTCGGTCTCGATGTTGGCCCGGGCTGGCGTCGGGAGGGCGCCGGCGACGACGAGGGCGACGATGGCAATCGCGGGTGGGGCGAGGCGCATGGCCTGATCCTACACCCTGCACCCGGGTGCAAGGTCAAGGGCCTTTCTCGAGCCGTCTCCCGTCGGTCCTCGTGGCCGCCTCGACGAACCCGGCGATGACGCGACATCGGCCGGCCGCGGTGCCCGCGCGGCAGCGGCCGAGCAGCGTGCGGAGTGCGTCGCGGAGCCGTTGCAGCTCGCGCAGCTCCGCGTCGAGGTCGACGAGGCGCTCCTCGATGAGCTTCTGCACGCGGCGTCGTCCGCCGCGTCCGTCGCCGAGGCCGAGCAGCTCGGCGACGTCGTCGAGGCGAAAGCCGGCGCGCTGCGCGGCCTTGATGAAGCGGAGGCGCTCGATCGCTTCCTCTCCGTAGACGCGGTAGCGGGCGCTCGTCCGGGCGGCGGGCTCGAGGAGGCCTCGACGCTCGTAGTAGCGGACCGTGGAGACGGGCACGCCCGCATCCGCGGCGAGCTTGCCGATCGTCAGGGCTCTCACGCGTCGTCCTCTCGCTCGCGCTACAGCGCCGTCCGGCGGAGTCGCAGCGCGTTGATGATCACCGAGACGCTGCTCAGGCTCATGGCTCCGCTCGCGATCATCGGGTTCAGGAGCAGCTGGATCAACGGGTAGAGCGCCCCGGCGGCGATCGGCACGCCGATCGCGTTGTAGACGAAGGCGAAGAAGAGGTTCTGGCGGATGTTCCGCATGGTCGCACGCGATAGCCGACGCGCCTTCACGATCCCGCGTAGGTCGCCCTTCACCAGGGTCACGCCGGCGCTCTCCATGGCGACGTCGGTGCCCGTTCCCATGGCGATGCCCACCTCGGCCTGAGCGAGCGCGGGCGCGTCGTTCACGCCGTCGCCCGCCATGGCGACCGTCGCCCCGTCGTCCTGGAGCCGCTTCACGTGCTCGTGCTTCTGCTCGGGGAGCACCTCGGCGATGACGTCGTCGATGCCGAGCTTCGCGGCGACCGCGCGCGCGGTCGTGTTGCTGTCGCCGGTGAGCATGATGATCCGGATCCCCTCGGCGTGGAGCAGCTCGATCGCCTCGGGCGTCGACTCCTTGATCGGGTCGGCCACGCCGAGCAGCCCGGCCGGCTCGCCGTCGATCGCCACCAGCATCACCGTCTCGCCATCGCGGCGGCGCTCCTCGGCGTGCAGCGGGAGCTCGCCCGTCGCGATGCCGAGCGACTCGAGGAGCTTCGCGTTACCGAGCGCGACCACGCGTCCGTCGACCGAGCCGGTGACGCCCTTGCCCGTGACCGACTCGAAGTCGGACGCCTCCGCGAGCTCGAGACCGCGATCGCGCGCCCCCGTGACGATCGCCTCTGCGAGGGGGTGCTCGCTCGCCCGCTCGAGACTGGCGGCGAGGCGCAGGACCTCGTTGTCGGAGAGCCCGCTGGCGGATGTGGCGCTCGTCAGCTTGGGCCGTCCCTCGGTCAGCGTGCCGGTCTTGTCCACGACGAGCGTGTCGACCCGCTCCATCACCTCGAGCGCCTCGGCGTTCTTGATCAGCACGCCGGCGCCCGCGCCGCGTCCGGTACCGACCATGATGGACATGGGCGTCGCGAGCCCGAGCGCGCACGGGCAGGCGATGATCAATACGGCGATCGCGTTCACCAGCGCGTAGGCGAAGCGCGGCTCGGGGCCGACCAGCGCCCAGACGATGAACGTGACGATCGCGACGAGAACGACCAACGGCACGAAGAAGCCGCTCACCACGTCGGCGAGCCGCTGGATCGGGGCGCGGCTCCGCTGGGCTTCGCCTACCATGCGCACGATCTGGGCGAGAAGCGTGTCGGCTCCCACCCGCTCGGCCGTCATGACGAGGGCGCCGGTGCCGTTCACCGTCCCTCCGGTGACGCGGTCGCCGGGCCCCTTCTCCACGGGGATCGGCTCGCCGGTGACCATCGACTCGTCGACGGCGCTGCGGCCGTCCTGGACGACGCCGTCGGTCGGCACCTTCTCGCCCGGTCGGACGCGGAGTCGATCGCCGGGGACGACCTCCTCGAGGGCGACGTCCTCCTCGTCGCCGCCGTCCCCGAGCCGGCGCGCCGTCGGCGGGGCGAGGTCCAGCAGCGCCCGGAGCGCGCTACTCGTGCGGCTGCGCGCGCGGAGCTCGAGCACCTGGCCTAGCAGCACGAGCACCGTGATCACCGCGGCGCTCTCGAAGTAGAGGGCGATGCCTCCCCCGTGCGCCTGGAACGAGGCGGGGAAGAGCCCGGGCGCGACGGTCGCGACGACGCTGTAGGCGAACGCCGTCCCGGTGCCGATCGCGACGAGCGTGAACATGTTGAGGCGGCGGGTGACGAGCGACGTCCAGCCGCGCTGGAAAAAGGGGAGCCCCGCCCACGCGACGACGGGCGCCGACAGGACGAGTTGGGTCCACGCGAGGAGGGAGGTGGAGACCGCGTGTTGCACCGGCTGGCCGGGGATCATCTCGGACATCGCGAGGGCGAAGACCGGGATCGTGAAGAGCAGGCCGATCCAGAAGCGCCGGGTCATATCGGCGAGCTCGGGGTTGTCCTCCTCGGCGGTGATCGTCTCGGGCTCGAGGGCCATGCCGCACTCGGGGCACGTGCCGGGCTCGTCGCGCACCACTTCGGGGTGCATCGGGCAGACCCAGCGGGTGCGCCTCGCCGGCCTCGTGGCCGGGTCGGGCTCGAGGGCCATGCCGCACTTCGGACAGGTGCCGGCGTGGTCGCTTTCGACCTCGGGGCACATGGGGCAGATCCACCGCGTCGCCTGCGAGGCCAGCTCCGGGCTCACGGCCGGTCGTGCGTCGTGGCGGCAGGCGCCAGCGCCGGGATCCTCCGCGCCTGCGTACTTCGCTGGGTCGCCAACGAACAGGCCACGGCAGCCGTCGCAGCAGAAGAGGAGCGTGCGCCCCTCGTGCTCGTGACGGGCGGCATGCGCCGATGACGGATCGACCCGCATCCCGCAGACGGGATCGACGGTCTCGGTCGCGGCGTCGCTCGTCTCGGTCACGGCTTCTCCTCGTGCTCGTCAGGATCGAGCTCGACGACGAGCTCCTCGTCGTCGGGCGGCTCGGAGGGAGGTGGCTCGGGTTCGTTGCCGGTCACGGGGCCGACACCGCTCCCGTCGTCGCCAGCGTTCCAGTCGACGCCAGCGTCCCCGTCGTTGCCGTCGTCGCCGTCGTCACCGCGATCGTCGTGGTCGGGTGGGTCTTCGACTCCGGTCACTCCGCGCAAGAACAGCCCGATCTCGGCCGTCATGCAGAACAGTACCGGCACGACGAACATGGTGATGATCGCGACCGTCATGCCGCCCACCGTCGGGATGGCCATCGGCACCATCACGTCCGAACCGCGTCCGTAGGACGTCAAGACCGGTAGGAGCGCGAGCAGGGTCGTCGCGGTCGTCATGAGGCAGGGCCGGACGCGCCTCATTCCCGCCTCGACGGTCGCCTCGCGGATGGCCGCGACGGTCTGCGGCTTCTGCCGGTCGAACGTCTGCTTGAGATAGGTCGCCATGACGACGCCATCGTCGGTGGCGATCCCGAAGAGCGCGAGGAAGCCGACCCACACCGCGACGCTCAGATTGACCGGGCCGATCTGAAACAGCTCGCGCATGTTCGTGTCGAGCACGTCGAAGTTCATGAACCAGCTCTGGTCGTAGAGCCACAGGAGCTGGAAGCCGCCCGCCCACGCGACGAACACGCCACTGAAGACCATCAGGGTCGTGAAGGCACTCCGGAACTGGAGATAGAGGATGATGAAGATCACGAAGAGAGCGACCGGGAGGACGATCAGGAGCCTCTTCTCGCTCCGGACCTGATTCTCGTAGGACCCCGCGAATCGGTAGCTCACGCCCGCAGGGATATCGAGCTCCCCCGACGCGATCTGGTCCTTGAGGAACGCGTCGACCTCCTCGACTGTCTGGACCTCGGAGTACTCTGGCAGCTTGTCGAAGATGACGTATCCGACGAGGAAGGTGTCCTCGCTCTTGATCACCTGCGGTCCGGGCGTGTACCGGATCGCCGCGATCTGGCCGAGGGGGATCTGAGCGCCTCCCGGCGCTGGCACGAGGATCCGGGCGAGGCTCTCGATGTCGTCGCGAAGCTCTCGGACGTACCGGACCCGTACCGGATAGCGCTCGCGCCCCTCGACCGTGGTGGTCAGGCGACGGCCTCCCACCGCGACCTCGATGACGTCCTGGACCTTGCGGATGTGGAGGCCGTAGCGCGCGATCGCATCTCGGTCGATCTCGATCTCGAGGTACGGCTTGCCGACGATGCGGTCGGCGACTACGGCGGACGGCTCGACTCCTGGCGCCACCTTGAGCAGTCGCTCGAGGTCCAGCCCCACCTTTTCGATCGTCTCGAGGTCGGGACCCTTGACCTTGATGCCCATGGGCGCCCTCATGCCGCTCTGCAGCATGACGATCCGCGCCGCGATCGGCTGGAGCCGCGGAGCGCTGGTCGTCCCAGGGATCCTCGCCACCCGGACGATCTCGTCCCAGATGTCGTCAGCCCGCTTGATCTCGGGGCGCCACTGGCGAAACGGCCGACCGTCCTCCTCGTCGGGGATGAGCTCACCGCGATCGTCCCGGACGTGCTCGCCGCGGGCATCGTCCCAGCGGAACAGGAGGCGATGCCCATCCTTGGACGATCGGTACTCGGACTTGTACGTGATGACCGTCTCGATCATCGAGATCGGCGCCGGGTCGAGCGGGCTCTCGACGCGTCCGATCTTACCGACGACGAGCTCGACCTCGGGGATGGCGCGGATGGCCATGTCCTGCTTCCGGAGCACGTCCATAGCCTCGCCGATCGACGCGTGCGGCATCGTCGTCGGCATGAACAGGTAGCTTCCCTCGTCCAGCGGCGGCATGAACTCCTTCTTCAGGCCGGGGAACGCGTGAATCGCCCACACCCAGGGTCGCGAAGTCTGTACCCAGTCCGTTTGGGTTCCCGGGATCACACCGGCCACTCGGGCGAACCCGAGCCAGATGACCGCGCCCCAGATCACGAGAGCGAGTGGCAGAGGTAGGAAGAGCAGTTTGAACCGAAGACAGAACCTCAGTATCGGGACGTAGGCTAGCCGGAAGAGAGAGAAGAAGCCGAGGACGCCTCCAACGATCGTGACGACGAAGACCACATTGGCTGCGCCCCTCTCGGGGCCGAGCGGCATCCAGTGACCGGCCAGGACGACAGAGACGATCAGCGCGACGATGAGGCTCGTCAGGGCGGGAACTCTCTGGCGAATGCGCTCCGCGATCCACGGCTCGGCGAATCCGTACGCCGCGAAGCCAAGGATCAGCAGGCCCATCCAGCCCGACACGAGCGCGGCGACGATGAGCCCCACGGGCAGGAGCAGCGCGTGAACGATGATCTTGCCGACTCGGCGCCCCGGGAGGGGTCGGAAGAGAAGGAGCGCCGCTGGCGGGATGATCGTCAGCGCGACGATGACGCTCGCGATGAGAGCGAACGTCTTCGTATAGGCGAGCGGTTTGAAGAGCTTGCCTTCGGCCGCCTCCATGGTGAAGACCGGGAGGAAGCTGACGACCGTGGTGGCGACGGCTGTCAATACGGCGCTGCCGACCTCCGCCGCCCCCCGGTAGACCACCTCGAGGCGGCTCTCGCCTGGTTTCATCACGTCGAGGTGCTTGAGGACATTCTCGGAGAGCACGATCCCCATGTCGACCATCGTTCCGATCGCGATCGCGATCCCCGAGAGCGCGACGATGTTCGCATCGACGCGCGCGGCCTTCATCGCGATGAAGCACATCAGGACGGCGAGCGGGAGGAGGCCCGAGATGAGGACGCTGCTCCGCAGGTGAAGCACCATGGCGAGGATGACGATGATGGTGACGAGGATCTCCTCGGAGAGTGCCGTATCGAGAGTTCCAAGTGTCTCGTAGATCAACCCGGTACGGTCGTAGAACGGAACGATGGCGACCTGCGAGACCGTGCCGTCGTCGAGCGTCTTCTTGGCGAGGCCGGGACCGATCTCGGCCATCTTCTCCTTCACGCGCTTGATGACGGCGAGCGGGTTCGCGCCATAGCGAACGACGACGACGCCACCGACGGCCTCGGCGCCGCCCTTGTCGAGCGCGCCGCGGCGAAGGGCGGGACCGAGGGTGACGTGCGCGACGTTCTCGATGTGAATCGGAACGTTGTCTTGCACCTTGACGACCGTGCGCTCGATGTCGCGCACGCTCTCGATGAAGCCGAGGCCTCGGATCATGTACTCGACGCGATTGACCTCGATCGTTCGAGCGCCGACATCGACGTTCGACATCTTGATCGCTGAGAACACCTGCTCGAGCGTAACGCCGTGCGCGCGCATCGCGTCCGGATCGACGTCGATCTGGTACTCCTGGACGAAACCGCCGACGCTCGCGACCTCGGCCACGCCCTCGACGGAGGCGAGCGCGTAGCGCACGTACCAGTCCTGGACAGTTCTGAGCTCGTGGAGATCCCAGCCGCCGGTCGGGTTGCCCTTCTCGTCGCGTCCCTCGAGCGTGTACCAGAAGACCTGTCCCAGGGCGGTCGCATCCGGACCCAGAGCCGGGCTGACACCGGGTGGCAACGTTCCGGGAGACAAGCTCGATAGCTTCTCGAGGACGCGGCTCCGCGACCAGTAGAACTCGACGTCCTCGTTGAAGACCACGTAGATCGATGAGAAACCGAAGAACGAGTAGCTTCGGACGGTCTTGACGCCGGGTATGCCGAGCAACGCGACCGTCAGGGGGTAGCTGATCTGGTCCTCGACGTCCTCGGGCGAGCGTCCGGGCCACTCGGTGAAGACGATCTGCTGGTTCTCCCCGATGTCGGGGATCGCATCGACCGGAACCGGATCACGGGGGAGCCACTCGAGCCCCTGCCAGTCGAACGGGGCGACGAGAATGCCCCACCCCGTGACGAACACGACGAAGAGCCCGATGACGAGCGGGTTCTCGAGACAGAACCGAATGAGCGCCTCGACTCGGCCGCGCTTCAGTCGGGCAACCTCGGTGGCGTCGAGCGTGGCATCGGCGGCTTGGTCGAGCATCACTTCCCTCCGCGCCCGAGGTGCCGCTTCTTCACGGAGCCGCAGGTGAGCATCGACGCGCCGAAGTAGGGATTCCGCACCTCGGCGCCGAGCTGGAGCCAGCTTGCACCGTCCCCGAACGCCATCGGGCAGTGCGTCTCGGCGTAGACGTCATTGCCTTCGTGTCCAACCTCTCGCTCGAGGGCGAGGAGTGCGTTGGAGGCGTTGCGAAAGGCTACACGAGCACCCTTGATGTCTTCGCTTCCCGCGGCGGCGCCGGCGCTCCGTTCGAGGGCGGCGGCGCTCTTCATCCAGAGACCGTGGGCTTCACCCTTCGCGAGCGTCATGTCGACCTTCGTGACGGCCTCGCTCATCCGCTCGAGCGCGGCCCGGGCGCCCGCCAGGTCATCGCCGGCCAGGGCGTCTTGCGCGGTGAGGTACGCCGAGTAGACGGGCGCGAGCGCGGAGCGGAGCGGGCCGAGGCCGTCGTCGGGCTCCTCGCCCTCGATGCTCATCATCGAGGGCTTCGCCTCGATCTGAAGCGCGCTGTCGATCTTGAAGTTGCCGTTCACGACGATGCGGTCGCCCTCGTCGAGGCCCGAGAGGACGATGTAGTGGCCACCCGCCCGCGCGCCCAGCACCACCTCGCGGCCTTCGTAGGTCGGCCGCCACTCCTCGTCCGTGGGCTCGCGGCCGTCGGTGTCCTTGGCCTCGACGTAGACCACGGCGCGGCGACCGGTCTTGAGGACGGCGCGGACGGGGACGACGAGCGGCTTGCTCGCGTCTCCGGCGGCCGGGGCGTAGCCGAGCTCCTCGGCCGGGACGAGGTCCATGCCGCAGACGTCGCATTCGCCGGGGCCGTCCTTGACGATCTCGGGGTGCATCGGGCTGATCCACTTGCCGGCGAGCTTCGGGTCCATCACCCGGCCGCCGCTCGCCACACTGCTCGCTACGATTGATCGGACGAACATGCCGGGCTTCAGCCGACCGTCCTCGTTCTCGACGTTCACCCGAATCTTGATCGTGCGGGTCTTGCGATCGAGGACGGGATCGATGAACGCGATCCAGCCCTTGAACTTCTCGCCTGGATAGGCCTCCGTTTCGATGGTCACCTCCTGTCCGTAGCGGATCCAGGTGAGGTCGCTCTCGTAGGCGTCGAGGCGCACCCACACGTGCGACAGGTCGGCGACGACGTAGATCGGCGTCCCCTCGCCGACGTACTCGCCCTCCTGCCGGAGCTTTTCGATGACGACCCCCGCCATGGGAGAGTTGATCTCGACCCGGTCCTCGGGCGTTCCGCGCGTCTCGACCGCGCGGATCTGATCGTCGCCGAGGCCCCAGAGGCGAAGCTTCTCGCGGGCGGAGTCGAGGCTCCGCCGGTCGCTCTCGCGGAGGAACTCGCTTCGCTCGGTAGACTCGTCCACGCGCTTCTTCGCCTGGATCAGCTCCTCCTGAGCCTTGTAGAGCGACGGGCTGTAGACCTGGACGAGGTGGTCGCCGGTGCGCACCTCGACGCCCGTGTAGTCGACGTAGAGGCGGTCGAGCCGCCCGGGGACCCAGGCGGTCACGGTGCGGACGCGCGTCTCGTCGTAGTCGACCATGCCGACGAGGCGCACCTGGGCCTCGACGAAGGCCCGCTCGACCGGGGCCGTCGAGATCTCGGCCAGCTTGCGGTCCGACTCGCTCATCGCGAGGGCCCGGGGTCCCGGATCGGCGCCGCCGCTCGCGAGGGGGATCAGGTCCATCCCGCAGATCGGGCACTTGCCGGGCTTGGGCAGCTTGATCTGCGGGTGCATCGAGCACGTCCAGATCGTCGCCGCGCGAGGCGCATCGCTCTGCCCATCCGGAGCCGCGGCCGGCGCGGTCGCGTGGCCCCGGTTCCATCCGATCATGTAGCCAGATCCGATGGCCGCGACGACCGCGAGACCCGCGATTGCGATGGCGAGGATCTTCCAGGGAAAAGGACTCTTCACGGACTCGTTCATCGGACAGGTCCTCCCACGAGCGCCTCGATGTCGGCGATGCGCTGCTCGTAGCGCGTGACGGCTCGCCAGTAAGACCGTTCGAAGGACAGGAGCTGGCGCTGGCTGTCGATGAAGTCGGTGAGAGTCGCGCTGCCGGCCTCGTAGCTGGACTGCGTGACGTCGAGCGCCTGCCGCGCCCGAGGCAGGAGCGTGTCTCGGTAGAGGGAGATCTGTCGCGACGAGTCGTCCTCTTCGAACAGGGCGAGCGCGAGCGCGGCGTGGAGCGCGTTCTCACGCTGAGTGACGTCGCCCTCCGCGGCGTGACGTGCCGACCTCGCCTCGCGCTCGGCGGCGGTGTACCGCTGGCGCCAGATGGGGAGGTTGAGCGAGATGCCGATCCCGAACGGGTCGTCTCCGTCGCCTCGCTGATTGTCGATCACCGCGCTCCCGGTCTCGAGGAAGTCGAAGCCGATGGTGATGTCGGGGAAGCCCTCGAGCCTGGCGAGCTCGACGCGCTTGCCTTCGCGAAGGACCGCCTGGCGGAGCGCGTGAAGCTCGGGGTTCGCCTCCAGCATCCGACGCTGGAGGTCGGAGAATGCGAGAGAGACCACGTCGGCCCCCTCGACCTCCGGAATCGGCAGAGGACCGTCGCCCGTTCGATTGAGGACGGCGTCGAGGCGCGCCGCGAGCGCAGGACTGCGGGCCCGAAGCGAGTCGAGGTCGTTCTCGAGCTTGCCGATCTCCACCTGAAGCCGGACGAGGTCGGCCTGGTCTCCGCCGGTCTGGACCTTGCGTTGAACGACGGGCTCGAGCTGCCGGAGGAGCTCGAGGTTCTCATCGGCGATCCGGATGGCGTGGGCGAGGTAGCCGTACTCGTAGAACGCGACGACGATGTCGCGCCGGACGGCGAGCCGCGTCGCCTCGACCCGCGACCACATCGACTCCGCGTGCCGGTCGGCGACCTCGCCGCGGAGCTCGAGCTTCCCGAACCATGGGAAGGTCTGAGCCAGACGCAGGCGGCTTCGCTGCGGCCCGGTGCGCGTCTCGACCCGCTCGATGAAGTGCGAGAAGGAGAGTCGCGGGTCAGGGAGCGAGGTTACCTGCGGGACACGCTCCAGGGCGGCGATCCAGCGATCGAAGGCGGCGCGGAGGCCGGCGTGGTTCTCGAGGCCGAAGCGCAAGTAGCTCTCGAGCTCACCGTCGCGCGGAGTGCCGCCCGACGACGGCGCTTCGAGCGTCCGGCGCCGCCGTCGAGCGCTTTCGTCCGACCACCGATCGGACTCACCGTAGAGCCTCGTTTCGCGTTCTACGATACGCGCCGCGGTGTCGGCACAGCCGAACAGCGCCGTGCTAGTCAGCGCGGCGATCGAGAGCGCGAACGGCGGAAGGAGGGTGCGGTTCATGGTTCAGCTCGCTTCGTGCTCAGTCCTGGTGAACGAGTTCCATCTCGCAAATCGAGCATCGTCCCGGCTTCGGCGACTCGACTTGCGGATGCATGGGGCAGGTGAACACGTGATGGTGGCCGTCGTGAGCTGCGGGAGCGTCTGCGCCGCCGTGCGTGGCGCAGCCACCTCCCAGGCTCAACACGAGAGCTACCGCGACGGCACTTGCGAAGATTCTCAGCACTTTTCGTTCCTCCGTGGTCGTCGGTCAGGACGCCGACGACGATCGGTCGGGCGACTGCGGTCGCGCAGGGACATCCGTGCGACCGGGGCGCGTTGCTCGATGGGCGAACCTCGAGCCGTAGCGGCATCGACCGCGAACGGCTCGGGGCTCCGGCCGGCGAGAGCGCTAGCGCAGAAGGACGGCGTTCAGGAGAAAGATCGGACGGCCAGGAGGGCGGGCCGTGGTGGTCGGCCCAGAGCGATCGGGCTGATGCATCGGGCGTGGATGATCATCGATGCGCTGAGCGAACGAGTTGCCCGCGACGTTCACTGGCGGGTTGTTCTCGGCGCGGAGGGTAGGATCCGTAGAGGCGTCTATCGTCGGGCAATCGCAAGGACTCTTCAGTCCGGCGGTCGCCTCGGTCTTCGGTGCCGTGGAGCAGCATGAGACGGGCTGCTCGATCGTCGGCGGGCCGCAGTGTGACTGGCCCGCTCGTGCGTCGCTGCACCAGCATACGTGCATGGCCAGCCCGGGAAGGGCGACGAGGGCGCAGAGGGTCACGTAGAGCAGGCGCATCATCTCGGGGCCGATCGTAAGTCCAGGCTGTCCCTGAGGCAAGAAGTGACCCGGGCGATCACTTGTGACTTAGGCAGTCACGCGGGCGTTTTCGTGCGCGACTGAAAAAGTCCCGTCACCCAAGTGAATGAGCTCTCGCTCGAGTATCCAATGCGACCGCTGCGAATCAGGTCGTGCTCGTCGGCAGCATCGGCGAGCCGGATTCGAGAGGTCGTTGCCGCACGACTCGCCTCGCGCGAGAGCGAAGCGAGACACCCGAGGTGATTCAGTCGGGCCGCGCGCAGAAGACCGCAAAGCGCACGTCGTCGACCAGGCGATCGACGGCGGGGTTCCGGTGCGGCTCGAGAAGATCGACATCCCGGCGGCGTCCAAGGGCGGCGATGCATCGAGCAGCGAGTTGCAGTTGCCGCTGAGTCGGGCGCGTCCCGAGCCATCGATCGATGATCGCGGCGGCTCGATCCGGCGGGTCGCGTCGCTCACGGAAGCGCCGCGTCCAGAGCCAGGCCTCACCGGTGTGTGCTGGGCTGTCCTTCATCACGTCGAGCTCGGCCTGGAGCTCATCGTCGCTGGGGTGAGTGCGACGCCTGTGGTCGTCGCTCAGCCGCGGAACCATGTGCTTCGCGCTCCACACAGGTTCGCCGATTCTCAGGCAGGTGCAGGCGATGTGGAAGGCTACTTTCGGAGAGATGCGTTCGGCATGCCGCGCGAGCACTTGGAGGTGCCGACGTCGGAGTCTCCAGGAACGGGCCGTGACGGTGAAGTCCCAGATCCAGCCGACGTCGTCGAACAGATCGACATTGGCGGGACACTCGGCGACGGCGCGATCCGCGAGAGCTCGAGCCTCACGGGCATCGAGGTAGAGCGCGGCGAGGATGAACCGCGGACAGCGTCGCAGGCCATCCCAGAACGAGGAGACCAGCTCGAGGGCCGTCGCCGCCGGAAGGTAGGTCAGCAGCGTCGCAAGGGAGGACGCGCGATCACTTCGTCCGCCCGAGTAGTCGTCGGGCGCGCTCGCTGCGAGACGTTCCAGATCGCCTCGTGTGACATCCTCAAGTTCGCGAGTCCAGAGCCGGTGCGCGCCCTCGTACCACCGCCAATCCCCCGCTCTGAGGATCTCGGCAACGGCGCCCGCGGCCGACCGATCGCCGAGCCGAGCTCGGAGGCTGAGCGCTGAACGGAAGAGCAGAGAACCCTCGCCGATCGACCGGGCGAGAGCGAGGTCGGCTCCCGTCGCCGTGACCGACCACAGCTGAAAGGCTCGCCGGCGGAGATCGTCATCGGCATCGTGTTCTTGCCACGTTCTCCGGAGCTCCTCACGCGACGGAGGTGACAGCGGCCTGCCCTCGTCTCGGCGTCGTCGCCACTCGCTCGCCGATCCGTCGAGCCATGATGGTGTCCCCCCAGCGGCTCTCGAAGCTCGATCGCGTGAGGCGAGCGCCTCGACGACCAGTCGAACGGCGTGAGGGTCATCGACCTGTTCGAGGAGATACGTGAGGTGGACGCGGAGCCGCGGACGACGCCGCACCTCGTCGGCGATCCACCGAACGACGTCAGGGCGAACGCCCCGCCCGAGTGCGTAGGTGAGCTCGTTTGCGACTCGGCTCATAGGGCTTTCGCCGACGTCGTTCTCGTCGGTCGAGAGCGTCTCCCAGTGATCGAGCATCTCCGAGAGCGCCTCGCGGCCCTCACTGGCGCAGCGGATCGCCGCCCAGAGGAACTCCACGAAGACCTCCTCGCGCCCGGAGGCTTCGTTCCAGCACTTACCGATCGCCTCGGCGAGATCGGGGGTTCCCACGTGTCCGGCGACCCCGAGTGCTCCGCTGAGCTGTTGCGTGGGTGTGCGGATCAGCTCGAGCATCAGCCTGAGCTCAGCGAGAAACGGCTCGCGATGTCGTACGATGGCGTGGGCGAGCAGCGCTTCGTACTCCGGGCTCCGGGTGCGCGGCTCGAACCGTCCGAGCTTGGAAGCGTAGGTCACGGCGCTCTGGACACAGCCGTTTCGGATTCGGGCGAGCCAGCTGGCGAGGTTCGGGAAGTTGGGGTCGAGCATCTCGAGCACCGCCGGTGAGTCCGTATCGACGAGGACTTCGAGCATAGCGGTGGCCTGCGCGGCCGCCTTGCGGCGAATGGCAGACTCGAGGGCCTCTTTCGCCGCCGGTACGATCGAGTCGAAGGACGGATGCCGCGGCGTCGCGCCGAGGCGGATCGCCTCCAGCAGGGCTAGGGGCTGATGTTCGCGCACGGCAGGAAGTCGTGTGATGTTCCGGAGCAAGGCGCGTCCCGTGATCTCGGCGAGGTACGGGTCCGCGATCTGATTTGCGCTCGAGTCCGGCTCGTCGAGGAGCTGGCCCATCTGCTCGACGAGGAGCTCCGTGCGAATCCGCTCGTGGAGGAACTCGATCCGGTCTCCGGGTGACGTGAGTGTGAAGAGCCGCGCCTGCTTCGCGAGGGCCCCCAGAGCTGCCAGACCACGGCGGTCGCTTCGAAACCACTGCCGCACGATCGTCCACTCAGGTTGCAGCTCACGGTTCAGGAGCATGTACTGGCCTAGGGCGGCGAGCGCAGCCCGGAAGTCGGCCACCAGGAGGTCTCCGCTCGCGGCAGCAATCTCGATGTCTCGTTCGATCGACCGAGACACGACGTCGTCTGGGCTGACGGGCTCGTCCTCTCGCTCGTTGGCGAGCCGTCCGAGGAGGCCGATCAGGACTCCGGCGCGGCCTAGGCGGTTCGCTAGGGACGTGGCCTCGGTCATCGTGAGGTCCAGGCGCGAGGAGTGCGCGGTGGCGGCGATGATCGCCCGCGCAGCTTCTCGTTCATGGAGCCGCGGTACCCGGACGATGTTGACCCACGACTTCTTGAGCTCGGCTCGGAACGGTCCCAGGCGCTGCGGCTGGACGGGACAGAGCGCGGTCACTGCCTCCTGTCCCGATGACTCTCCCGACATGGGGAGCTCCAGCCACGAGAGGAGACGTTCGAGCGCGCCCTTCGGGTCGGAGCAGGCCCCGATGTCGTCGACAACGAGTAGGAGAGGAGCGTGGCCGTCAAGTAGAGCGAGGGCGTCCTGTCCCGCACCGGGTAGCAGATCGGGATGATGTGTGGTGAGGCAGGTGCGGATCGCGTCCGCGAGAGACTTCGCCTCCAGGATGGTCTCGGGGGCAAGATGGAGTCCGAGACCCGCCCGTGCGATGCGACGACGGAGCGCCCCGGCCGCGATGACGCTCTTCCCTGCTCCAGAATCCCCCTGAAGGAGATGAAGACGGAAGCCCGGATCCTCTAGGTCACGGTCAATGACGTCGTCGAGGTCACGATCGACGACCCGTCGAAAGTCCGCGAGGCGCAGCTCGAGCTCGTACGCATCGTTGCTTCGGACCGCGACATCCTCGAGTAGGTTCCGAGAGACACTTTCGGTCTTGATGTCGAGGAGCTCGTGCCGCAGCCAGTGTCCATCCGGGCTTGCGTCGAGGAACGTGGTCAGGCGGGATTGTTCCCAGAGATCGTGCAGCACTCCGAGGGATCGTGCCTTCACGAGGATGGCCTCGGTGAGGCCGGCACCGCTCGGGCCGCTCAGGCTCTGGTTCGTTCCCAGCACGACCGTGAACCGGGCGTCCGGGGACTCCTGTCGCAGTCGTTCCGCTTCCTGACCGGCCTTGATGAGGTCACCGAGGCCCCCCTCCTTCGTCGAAAGCCACTTCCGTTGGAGGCCGGAGCGATCGACCGTCGTCGCTTCGACGAGCACGTAGTGAGGTGGCTCGCTTCCCGGCACGAGAGTGAACGCGTCGAGGGGCGCGCGGACCGTCTCGTCGTCGGCGTTGATCCCGGTGCTGATCAGGCTGGCGTAGTCCGGATTCGCTAGTCGGAGGATCGACCCGAAGAGTCGCTCGAACCTTCCCCGATCGCTGAGCTCTGCAAGTGCCTTTGCGGTTCGCACGACTCGCCGTCTCGGGGTCCGGATGGACCGTTTGGTACGACGACAGGGTACCCGATGTGTTGCGGTGGTTGGATCCCGGGTGCGGTGGCGGGGTCAGCTCTTCGATCGCTTCTTCCGTGGCGGTCTGGGCTTCGGGCTGGCCAGGTTCGGCACTCGATCGATCGCGTCGAGCAGGCGTTCGACGGCGCGAAGGTAAGTCGAGTCGCGTCCTCGGAGGCGGGCAGCGATCCGATCGACGGTATCGTTCCGAGCCGGACGCGGGCTTCGGCCATCCTTGACGAGCTCGCTGAGCTCGATGCCGAGAGCCTCGCTGAAGGCCTCCAATGTGGCAATCGTGGGCGCTCGCTCGCCCCGTTCGACAGCGGCGACCTGACTTCGACTTGTGCCTGCGCGCCGAGCCAGTGACTGCTGGGAAAGGCCGCGCTCCTCCCGCGCTGCGCGCACGCGCGCTGCGACCCGCTGCTCGATCCTGAGACGTTGCCCCATGGTTCCCCCACTCGGGGGGGAGATTCTAGAGCGACGGCTGGATCACAATGGTGGACATACTGTAGGATCACTTATGTGGTCAGTCGGCTCCGGCGGAGTCGCATGTGCGGGGCGTCGCGAACCGCGCGAGAACCACGGAGAGGAGTTGCTGCCATGGCTCTCATGGAGTGCACCGAGTGCAGGAAGGAGGTTTCGGATGAGGCGGCCTCCTGTCCGCACTGCGGGAAGGTCATCAACGTCTCGGCTGCGAGGAGCGGCCGCTCAGTCAGGGCTCTGATTGCTTTGCTGGTGCTCGCCGGAGTCGTGGCCGGCTACTACAAGTTCTTCATGCCGAGCAGTCAGAAGGACGTGGTGGCTCGGGTCGCCGCGACGTCGAGCGTCGGAGTGGTCGTCGTTCCTTGGGTTGACCGGGCCGAGGCAGCGCTCAAGGCGCAGCTGCGGACCCCCGGACAGCTCGACGTCCTGGGGAACTCAATTGTGAACGTAACGCATCCAACCGGGAACAACGCCAAGGTCGGTCACCACGCCATCCGAAAGGCAGGTGACGCCGTGATCCTTGCGGTCGCTGTCGATTGGACGGGCGGGATCCTGGGGACGGCGTACCGGACGTCCGTCGAGTGGCGGTTCACCGAGTCCCGCCACGAGTCGCTCGAGATCACCGGCGACAACTCGCTTACTGGCGTTTCCGACTCTGCGAAGCAAGACCTCGAGGAGTACTTCGAGCGGGAGCTCTATCCGGTCGTCTCGAGGAACGCAGGTGCGCGATAGTCACGTCGGTGCCCCACCCGGTCCAAGCCGCGGGGAGTGACCGCGGGAGTGCGTGCGCCAGCGTGCTCGGTTGCGCACCACCGCGCGCGGTTGTGAGCTACGTCCCGTCCGGTTCTCGGTTTTCCTTGGCGCACGTCGGTGTCGGAATAGAATCGACGTTGGTGCACGACTGGGCGCGTTTCTCCCCGGGCGTGCCGGGCCCCCCGTGGGAGGGAACCGATGTCACTCTACAAGCGAGGCCGTGTCTGGTGGGTCGAGCGATGGATCGCTGGGAAGCGGAAGCGCAAGTCACTCGGCGTGCGGGACCGGAAGGCGGCCGAGATCAAGGCGGCCGACCTACTTCGCAATGACGAGCTTCGTGCGGCCGGAGTCGAGACGTTTCAGGAGACACGACTGGCGCCGCTCGGCTCACTCGTCGCGGAGTACACCGGCGAGCTTACGCGCCTTGGCCGTTCGAAGGTCCATGTGCAGTCGACCAAGGGTCGCCTCGAGAGACTCGTTCGAGGTTGCGACCGCGTCGCCGAGCTGACGCCCGAGCGCGTTCGCCGGGCGCTCACGCGCCTCGCCGACGAGCTCGGGCTGTGCGCCAAGACCTCGAATGATTACCGCAACGCGATTCACGGTTTTTTTTCCTGGCTCGTGCGAGAGGGGCGGTGGGAAGGGAACCCGGTCGCGGCCGTCCCCAAGGTCCGCGTGATCGGGAAATCTCGAGAGCGGCGAGCGCTCAGCGACGAAGAGCTACGGAGGCTTCTGGGGGCGGCGCCTCCTCACCGCGCGACCTGCTATCTCCTCGCGGCAACGTCGGGTCTCCGGCGTTCCGAGCTGGGCGCCCTACGCTGGCGCGACGTTGACCTCGTGGCCGCGACCGTCACCGTTCGGGCAGCGGGCGCAAAGAACCGCCGCGAGGCGACCCTTCCGCTACCGCCAGCGACGGTCGAGGCGCTTCGTGGACATCGTCGCCGAGCCAGTGGATCGGCCGTGTTCGATGCCGTTCCGCTCGTAAAGACGTTCTACCGCGACCTCGAGCGCGCCGAGATTCCGAAGAAGACCGACGAGGGCGTGCTCGACTTTCACGCTCTTCGGGCGACGTATGCGACTCGGCTCGCCCGTGAAGGCGTCCCCCTGACGGTCGCCCAGGGACTGCTCCGACACTCCACGCCGACCCTCACATCGAACGTCTACACGAAGCTCGAGTTCCACGACAAGCGCGCCGCAGCGGAGAGCATCGACGTGGGCGGCGCAGCCGAGAGCTGTGGGCAGAATTGTGGGGGTACGGCCGTCACGTCCACCGACGCACCGGCACTTATGGGCGCGTCATGCACGACCCCGGAAAGCGACTTGCGGCGCCTCGAGGACCCCCTCTCGGAGATCGTTGAGGCGCCGCAAGTCGGTGCAGCAGTAAAGGTGGCGGGGGTGCATCGGAATCGAACCGACCCACCGGGTTGTTCGCCCGGCGCACAGGGTTTGAAGCCCCAGGGGCCCACCAGGAACCCTTCCACCCCCGCGTCGACGCCATTCTAGCGCCAGCGGGACGGCCGTCCAGGGGAGGGGCCGTCGGGGGGTCGCGTCTCGGCGGGCCGGTCGGGTCAGTCGGCTCCGGCGGTGACCGGGACGCGCTTCGCGGCCTCTGCCTTGTACGCCTCGCGCTCGGCGAGCGCGGCGAGCTGGTAGGGCTCGGAGCTCGTCGCGGCGTGGATCTCCTCGTCGGAGAGCTGGGTCAGCTCGGCGGCGCGGTCCTTGAGGCTCGCGTGTTCGACGGCGCGCGAGAGCACCTCGGCCTTGGTCGCCCCGCTCGTCGAGCCGATGAACGGCTTGATGAGGAGGTAGATGATGTCGCCGAGCGGCATGAACTTGGCGAAGTGTCGGAGCAGGCGCAGGGTCGGGAGCGGGTAGTTCCGCAGCTTCGCGATGAAGAGCTTGATCAGCCCCTTCTTCCGGAGCTCGTGGATCTGCTCACCCGGGAGACAGGTCGGGTCGATCTCGGAGCACTTGAAGTACTTGTACCAGTCGGCCACGTCGTCGACGAGACCGCGGAGGACGTACTCCTTCCAGAGCGGCGTTCCGCGGTACACGCAGAGGCGGTTGAAGCCGAACGTGTCGAGCGGCAGCCGCGCCGCGAAGTCGAACGTCGCGCGGACGTCGTCGGGCGTCTCGTCGGGGCTGCCCAGGACGAAGAACCCGTGCACGATCGGGATCCCGGCCCGCTTGGCGTTCCGGACGGCTGTCTCGACCTCCTCGAGCGTCTGCTCCTTCCGAAGCCGATCGAGGACCGCCTGGCTACCGCTCTCGAGCCCGAACATGAGCGTCCGGCAGTTCGCCTTTGCCATCAGCGGGAAGAGGTGCTGGGCGACGGAGTCGACGCGGCCCTCGCACCCCCAGGTGATCTTGATGCCAGCTTCGATGATGCCGTTGCAGATCGCCTCGATCCGCTTGGGCCGGAGAAGGAAGTGGTCGTCGACGAAGTAGACCGAGCGGTAGCCCTGGGCGTCGAGCATCTTGAGCTCTTCGACGACGTGCTCGGCACTCCAGGAGCGCCACTTGCCCTCGTTGAACACGGGGATGTCGCAGAAGACGCAGGGCCACGGGCAGCCGCGTGAGGTCTGCATCGTGGTGAAGCGGTCCATCGACAGGACGACCGGAACGTCGAGCGGCATCGACTCGACGAAGTCGAGGTCGAGCCCATCGCGGTCGGGGTAGGGCCACTGGTCGAGGTCGCGGTCGAGCGGCCGCGGCATGTTCTCGACGACGTTGCCGTCGGCGTCGGTCCAGGTGATGCCCATGACCTTCGACGGATCGTCGAGGTTGTCGAGGAGGTCGAGCAGGAGCTGCTCGCCGTCCCCGCGGCAGACGAAGTTCACCTCCTTGCACTGAGCCTTGACGAGCTTCGCGTTGAGCGAGGCGAACACGCCTCCGAAGGCGAGCGGGAGCTCGTCGCCGCAGGCGGCCCGGATCTCCCGGGCCATGACCTTCGCGTAGGGGTAGCTCGTCGTGCTGAGGAAGCTCATCCCGATGAAATCCGGCTTCTGGCGCTGGATTTCCTCAATGATCTTGGCATTCGGAGTATCGGGGTTCGCCTGATCGAACATCACGCACTCGTGCCCGGCCCGCTGGAGGACGGACGAGAGCGACATGATGCCGATGGGCGGGAAGCCCATGATCTGCCAGCGGCCGTTCTTCTTCGGGGCGTTGTCCTGGGGCAGGGCGTAGAACTGAGGATCACGAACGTGAATGAGGAAGACGCGCACGAGCAACCATCTCTCTTGAAAGACGCGGCGTGGACCGCGGGCCGTTCTCTTCGAAGAGCAACACCATACGAGAGATGTCGACAAAATGGCACTTCTTGGTGTGGATTCTTCCGAGACGGCTGTGGATGTCAGTGTTTTGATAGGGCCGCGGTCGACGAAAAAGAATTCGCCGCCTTTCAGGATCTCTTCAAGCCGCCGCTGCTATGGTTCGTTCGTCACGAAGGAACCACCCGTTCACCAAGCCAGGGGAGAAGCCACCATGGGAACCACCATTCGACGTGCGTCGATCGTTGCGGCCGCGCTGATCGCGCTGGCCGTGCCCGCCACCGTCCTCGCCCGTGAGGGCGACCTCGACGTCCGCGACCTCGCGGCCGACGCGAAGATCACGATGGAGACCGCGATCGAGCGCGCCCTCGCCCGTCACCCGGGCAAGGTGCTCGAGGCGGAGCTCGAGGGCGAGATCGAGGACGGCGAGCGCGAGGTCGCGTTCGAGGTCGTCATCCTCGGCGACGACGGCAAGGTCTGGGAGGTCGAGCTCGACATCGCGACCGGCGACCTGATCGAAGAGGAAGAGGACGACGACAAGCACAAGGAAGCCCGCCGCGTGCTCGGCGAGGCCCGCCTCTCGGCGGTCGAGCTGATCGCCCGCGCCAAGGGCGCGATCGACGGCGTCGCCGTCGAGGTCGAGTTCGAGATGGAGGACGGCGCCCCGGCGTGCGAGGTCGCGCTCGTCCGCGGCACCGAGCTCTGGGAGGTCGTCCTGAACGTCACCGACGGCAGCGTCATCGAGACCGAGCAGGAAGACGACGATGATGACGACGACGATGACGATGACGACGACGACGATGACGACGACGATGATGACGATGATGACGACGACGATGATGACGATGATGACGACGATCGCCCCGTGTAACCGGTGACCGTCACCCGCGTCGCGAGGCGATCCGCCGACCGGCGGACGCCTCGCGGTGCATCGCCCCCCGAAGATGAGCGACCGATCATGGCCCGGATCCTGATCGTCGAGGACGAGGTCGCCCTCGCCTCCGCGCTGCGGCGCGGGCTCGAGGACGAGCGGTACGCCGTCGACGTGAGTCACGACGGCGAGGAAGGCCTCTGGGCCGCGAGCGGCGAGGAGTACGACCTCCTCATCCTCGATCTCATGCTGCCGCGCATCGACGGCCTCGAGGTCTGCCGTCGCCTCCGCGCCGACGGGCGGGACGTGCCGGTCCTCATGCTCACCGCCCGCGACACGACGGCCGACGTGGTCTCCGGTCTCGACGCCGGCGCGAACGACTACCTGAAGAAGCCGTTCGACTTCGACGAGCTCCTCGCGCGCGTCCGCGCGCTCATCCGCTCGGCGTCGCGGGCGACGACCTCGGTCCTCGAGCTCGCCGACCTCGAGGTCGACCTCGCCGGGCGCCGGGTCCGACGGGCCGGCGACGAGGTGTCGCTCACCGCCAAGGAGTTCCAGGTGCTCGAGTACCTCGCCACCCACGCCGGCGAGGTGATCTCGAAGACCCGGCTCGCCGAGGCGGCGTGGGCGCGCGATGACTACCCCGACAGCAACGTCCTCGAGGTCTACATCGGCAACCTCCGCCGGAAGCTCGATCGCGGGCGCGACCGGGCTCTGATCCACACGGTCCGCGGGGCCGGCTACGTCCTGCGCGCCGAGGCCGCGGGGGCCTAGCCTCGTGGCCCTCTCCATCCGAGCGCGCGTCGTTCTCTGGTTCGTCGCCCTGTCGGCGGTCCTGGTCGGGTCGCTCGAGGGCGCGCTCTACGTCCTCGTTCGCCGATCGAGCGTCGAGACGATCGATGAGACGCTCCGCGAGCGCGCGCGCGCCCTCGCGACCCTCGTCGAGGTCGACGAGGGCTTCGTCGAGCTCG